>CAZYWZ010000127.1:0-17987 GCA_964651705.1 uncultured Verrucomicrobiales bacterium | reverse complement strand
ATCCACGGCCTGGCGACCGTGGCTACATCCCGGCGAATTTTCGAGTCAGACCCCATGCCCCGCGCGCGGGGCACCACCGGGGCGGAAAGTGGTAGGCTGCGCCTTGGCGCACGCTGCCGAATCCACCGTCCGCGTGCGCCAAGGCGCAGCCTACATCGCGACCCAATTTTCGAGTCAGCGCGGCCGCGCCGGCGCCCCCGTCACCCCGAATCCCCGCATCCGGTCGAGGCCGAAAATGGTCTGCCTCACGTATTGGCTATAGCTCTTGCCATTCCCGCCGGGCGACCGATCAAAATGTCCGGCGAGCATGTCTTTGAGAAATTCCAGATATTTCGGGTCGCGGGTCTTCTCGTAGGCGAACGCCACCAGTTCGGCGTTCATGCCCTCGGTCGCGCCGCGCCGCGGCCTGTCCGCGTGATACCTGAGATGGCTGATGTATCGGAATCCCTGGCCCGGCACCCACGCGTGATCGCGCAGGAAATCCGCCCCCCGCACCAGCATGCGCTCGACGTCGGGCCGCGGGCGCGGTTCCTGCTCCAGATAGCGGAGCAGGCCGTGCGCCAGGATGGCCACCGCAAAGGCCTTGCCCCCCATTCCCTCCTCTCCGCCCGATTCGCTCCCCGCATGCCAGTGCAGCCAGCCACCGCTCTCGGGGTCCTGCCGCTGCAGCGCCCGCTCGACCATGATGCGCGCCGCGTTCAGATAGAAAGGATCCCCGCTGAAGTGGTGGGCCATCGCCATGTTGATGATCGGCCAGCCACCGCCACGCTCGATGGTGAAATCGAACGCCGGGGTCAGGCGCACCGCCTGGTTGTCGCAGACGCGCTCGGCCACCTCCCTCAACCAGCCATCGCCGGTCAACGCGGCGCAGATCCAATTGCCGGGCTGGAAAACGTGCCCCTGCCGGTCGATGGCACCCCCCAGCATACCCCCGTACTCCGCGACATATTTGGCCAGCAGCCCCTCAGCCATCCGGGGATCGTCGCGCGCGATTCCGATGCCCACGTGGTTGAAACTGTGCTCGTACACGAGCCCGTTCCATCCGTCGGAAAACGCGCCGTGAACCGTATCGATCGTGCTGTGATGCCGCGCCATCTCGATGCCGCGATCGAGGTATCGCCGGTCGCCCGTCCGGGCCCACTGCAGCGCCATCGCCCACGACATGTCGTATTCGTTGTTGCCGTAATTGAGCAATCGCTCGCCGAACCAGTCCCCGAAATGCATCCAGCCCCACGTCCGCTGCCTGTCGCGGTCCTTGAGGCTCGCCTGAAACCCGTCCTCGAAGAATTTCTCGTACTGGTCCCAGACCCCCGCCGTCTTCGGGAATATCTCCCTGGACAGCAGGCCACTGCGGCAGAGGTACTCGGCCGGCGCCTGGGGCAACAGGGGAGAATCCGCCCAACTCGCGAAGGCGACCGGATCGACCGCGTCATCCGGGGGGCCAAAGCGGACGACGATCTCCTTCTGCACCGGCTGGCCCGCCTTGAAAATGTAGTGGCCGTCGCGGCACCAGCCAAAAAGCCTCAACCTCTCCACCGCGTCCGCGTCATCGCAGAAGTCGCCGGGCAACGGTGGCAATAGCCGCACGTGCAGCCCGTCGGGCTTCACCGCAAACCCCGAGGGATAGGCCTTCCAAAAATCGCGCATCGCCACCATGACGTGCGCGCCCTGGTCCGCGGCGACCGCCACACCCGCGACACGACGGTCCTTTGGCCCCTCCTCGCGCCAGAACCGGGACCGACGCTCGTCCTGCTGCAGCAACCATATGCCCTCGTCCCCGCCGGGGACCGCGGGACCCTCACCCGCCAGGGCGCCCGTGATCCCCCCCTTCCCCTCCAGCGGCACGCGGAGCGCGAGGCTCCTCACCTCGCGATACTTGGGCTCCGGATTGTCGTTGATGACCGTCACGCTGAGTCGCATCTCTGGCAACCCCGCAAAAAGCGTCGCGCGGATCACATACGCCCAACCGGTCCCGCCCGAATCATCCACCAGCGGCCCCGACCACCGGAGCACGGCACGCACGGGGCCATTGCTCTCGACCTCGATTCGTTCCGGGGCGCCGCACGTGAGGTTGGCGCCATCGGCGGCCTCCAGCCGAAGGTTTGCCAATCTCGGCGCCGCGCTGATCCGCTCGGCCCCAGAGATTTCCCCATCCCCATCGCGATCGAAGCCCACGCTCTCAAAAAGCGCGGGGACTCTCTTGCCAAGGTCGAAATGCAGCCCCTTTCCGCGGACGAGCCATCGGCCATCCCCGTCCTCCACCCGCGCGGTCATCGGCCCGATCCCGGCATCGGGCCAATCCGGGCGCGCCTCCAGCCGGTAGGCCCGCCGCTCTCCAGCCCGCGTCTCCGCAAAGAAGGCCAGGGTGGCAAACTTCACCGAGCCATCCGGCCATCGCGAGAACACCTCCGCCTGCAGCGGCGCCGGATCGCCCGAGGGATCAAACAATCGCAGATCCTCGGCCCGCGCCAGTTTCCCGCGGCCAAAGGGCATCCCGATCACCGCCGGGGCCTTCGCGCGCGCGAAATCGGTCGGTTCCACCAGGTCCAGCTCGATGGATTGGGCGACCGTCGGGGGCGGTTTCGGGGCCGCGGCCCGAAACACGAACGTTTCCGATGCGAGCCTCTTCCCCTCGCACTCGACCAGAATCCTCGCC
The DNA here is from genome assembly GCA_964651705.1 of uncultured Verrucomicrobiales bacterium. Taxonomy (GTDB): domain Bacteria; phylum Verrucomicrobiota; class Verrucomicrobiia; order JADLBR01; family JADLBR01; genus JADLBR01. The sequence goes on along the minus strand of CAZYWZ010000127.1, from coordinate 15,331 downwards.
CGGCATTCCTCGGCCGGGTCGAGCCCGGCGAGCGTCGCCCGATGGTTTCGCGCGGGACCACCCTCGATCAAGATCTCGCGTTCCGCCGCGCCACCGCAGGAATAGACCAGCCTCTGCCCCTCGACCGGGCGCGAGGTGGTCCAACACAGGCGCGCCGTGCCCGCACCAGTGCACCACGCCGCGAAATCCCCGAACCGCGGCGGCGGCGGGACCAGCGGCTTCGCGCCAACCACGAGCCGCTCCACCCGATACATCCCGACGCGGGTCCTCGGAACCAGGGCCAGCACGTCGCCTCGCTTGACCTCGATGGGCTCTCTCAGCCGGAAGAGGGCGCGCGTGTCCGATTCGCCATCGCCCACGATGAGGCCAACCCGTTCTCCGTTGACCAGGACGTCGAGGTGCTCGATGCCGTCCCGGTCGTCCACCATCTGCACGGCCAGATAGAATCGCCCGGATCGGTCAAACTCGTATTCGATCGTGGCGGGCGGCCCACCCGCCTTGACCATGTCCCTCCCGTCGGGCTCGAAACCATTGAGGCGACATGCCCGCGCGGGCACCAACCAACCCGCAAATTCCCCCGCCACCATGGCATCCATCCCCGGCCACGGCACCGCCCGCTCCACGCCCAGCGCCGCCAGATCCACCGGCACGAGTCGCACGTAATCGAAATACCCGGGCCCCGCGTTGTCGGCCGGATGCGCGTATCGGTCATCGACCCAAAACTCGAATCGCCCCGACCGCAGATCCCTCGCCCCTAGCGCAAGTTCCCCACCCTGATAGCGCACCCAGGATTTTCCATCCAAGGAGTACGCCAGGGGCCGTCCCGGCGCGCTGATGAACACGCTGTACGCCCCCGGCGCCAAATTCGTCACCGCGCAGCGCAAAGGGGGCGCCCCCTCCTCCGCCGTCGCGCGATCCATCGCCACGGGCGGCGACGCCAGCACCGCCCCGCGAGAGCGCTTCTTCTCGATGTCGGTCTCCCGCGTCCACAGCATCCAGCGATTCCCCGACCGCTCGTCCCGCCGCCACGCGTCCGCGGGCATGGCGATATCCTCCGCCTCGAAGACCAGCCCCACCGGCTTTGCCCCGCGCGCCAAACATGACCCCCAATCCCCCATCCCGACGGCCGCAAGACCCACAGCAAGAACCCATCGCCGCGGCATAGAATCCATGGCCCTTAGGCTATGGCACCGGCACCGCGCGGTCAAAGCCTCCAAGGCGCTGCGCGCGAAATGCCGCGCCATCCCAAGATGTTGCCACCGCCAGGAGTTGTTGCCGCATTTCGGCCGAAGGCCTTTGGAGAGTGCGGACCGTCCCCGGGCCGCTTTTGGCGGGCATCGGGAAGTTTCGGGCCAGACCCCATGCCCTGCAGGTTGGGCACCACCGGGGCGGAGAATGTAGCCCATCTGGTTACAGATGGGCCACGCGTGGGAAGATCCACGGTCTGACGACCGTGGCTACACCGGAAACTCGCTCGTGAAACGCGGCAGCGACGTAGCGGGGAGCTGCCTGTCCGCCTCTGGCGGATGAGCGACCCGTGCCACGGCCCTGTTGCGGCGTGTTCAGGGGGGCCCTCCCGGGCTTGCGCCCGGCCACCCGGCCACGTAGGGTCGCCCACCATGAGTGTCCTGGTGGTCGGTTCGGTCGCGCTGGATTCCGTGCGGACGCAAAACGAGGCGCACGACAATCTCCTCGGGGGCTCGGCGTCGTACGCATCGGTCGCGGCGAGCTTCTTCGGCCCGGTCCGCATGGTCGGCATCGTCGGGGAGGATTTCCCCGCGGCCTACACCGACCTTTTTGCGAGCCGGGGCATCGACACCGCCGGCCTCCAGCGCGCCAGGGGAAAGACTTTCGCCTGGAGCGGCGAGTACGAGGCCAACATGAACAACCGGCGCACGCTGTCGGTGGCCCTCAACGTCTTCGAGACCTTCCGCCCCGACCTCCCCGAGCCCTGGCGCGATACCGAATTCGTCCTGCTGGCGAACATCGCCCCCGCCCTCCAGCACCACGTGCTGGACCAGATGCGGCGCCCGAAGTTCGTCGTGGCCGACACCATGGACCTCTGGATCGATACGACACGCGACGACCTCCTCCGCCTCCTCGGGCGCGTCGACATGCTCATCCTCAACGATGGCGAGGCCAAACAATTGACCGGGATCGACTCCCTGCCGCGCGCGGCCACAGCCCTCAGGGCCCTCGGGCCCAAGTGGCTCGCCATCAAAAAGGGCGAGCACGGCTGCCTCCTCTTCGGCGACGGCGAATTCTTCACCGCCGGCGCATACCCGCTGGAGGAAGTCAAGGATCCCACGGGCTGCGGCGACTGCTTCGCTGGCGGCCTGATCGGCCACCTCGCCGCCACCGGAAAGACCGACGCCACCGCGCTCCGCCAGGCCGTCGTCTACGGCAGCGTCATCGCCTCCTTCAACGCCGAGTCCTTCAGCCTCCGGCGCCTCGAGGCCCTCGCAAAATCCCACGTCGATGGACGCTTCGCGGCGTTCCAAGAGTTCAGCCGATTCTAGCAGCCTGTCGGACTTTGCCAAGTCCGACAGGCTGCTAGAACGCAAAACCGCCTGATTTCTAGGTAGTTACACTGGAGGGGCTCTGGGTGGGACAGCACTCTTGAGCCACTATCTGGAACCGGGATGCTCTTCCGCAAGTTCCTTGTTGTTAGATAGAAGGCGGTTTTGCCGGAGGAATCTGTCGGACAAAGTCCGACAGATTCCTAGGCGATCCGCTGCCGGCCCTCGTCACTGCGCCGCGCCGCCTCCAAGAGCACGTGCTGCCAAGGGGCATGGATGGTCTGCACCACCGGCGCATGCCTCTCGAAAAATTGGAACTCGCAGCGCTCCCACCCGAGCATCTCGAAACACGCCTCCTCGCCCTGGGCCAGATCCGTGGATGCGTGGATCATGGCACCAGAGCCAATGAACACCGATCCCTTCCGCCCAGTCACCAACTGCTCCGCGCCAATCTGCCCGCTCCAGCCATTCAGACAGAACATCTGCAGCAGGTCCGCCAGCCGCAGTGTCGACAGGTAGCCGAGCGTCTGCCGCCCCCGCGTCTCCCCACCCCCCAGCCGCCGCACCACTTGCCCCACCGCCTCACGGACCGCTTCCAGATGAAAGGGCTTCGGCACGAAAACCGTCAGTTCCGGAGACCATTCGAATGACCCCATCGCCGGTGCATCCGGCCCCCCCAACACCAGCTTGTGGCACTCGCCTTCCGCCACCACATACCCCCGATACAATGGCAGAAACTCCGGCCCCGGCTGCTCCCCATCCAGCACCAGCAGATCCAGCGCCCCCGCCGCACCCTCGCGCCGCGCCGCAAATCGCCCCACCGCGATACCCTCCAACGGACCAAGACTCAGCTCAATCCACCGCGCCGCCTTCTCCGGATAAACTGCCAGCTCCACTCGCACGTCGACCACCTAGCAAAACCAATGCCGCTACCACCCGTTCGCACAACAAATCCCCCTCCCGGTACGAAATTTGCACCACACCCCAGCCATGCCGATTTCCAAGATGATTTTGAGCGATCGGAGGCCATAAAGATACACTTCCGTATGTTTGCTGGAAATTTTAATACAGTCGATTTGGCGGAGGTCGTCCAACTGCTTTCGGCCTCCGCCCAGTCGGGGGTTCTTCTGGTGCGTCAGGGGAATAGGGATTCGGCGGTCGGCCTGCAACTGGGTCAGCTGGTGGACGCCCGGAGTGGCGACGCGATCGGGTTGGACGCGCTGGCCCTGATCGCCTCTTCACTGGAGGGCGAGTTCACGTTTCAGGTCGGCGCGGCGAGCGCGGGTCAAACGCTGGCCGCCTACCCGACCGACCAGCTCATCGAGGGCCTGAGACGCGAGATCGCCGACCAGCGCGCGCACTTGGAAGCCATGCCCGAGGCGGATTCCGTGATCCGGTACATCAGCGGAGGCGCATCCGCGGGCCTGCACGCGACACCCGAGGAGCTGGGACTGCTGTTGCTGGCGGATGGCCGCCGCACCGTGCGCGACATCGCGGCGACCGCCGGGAAACCCCTCGCCGAGGCACAGTGGGTGCTCGCCCGATTCCGTATCGCTGGATTGTTGGAAGACGTCGCGGGTCAGGGCCCGCCACCACCGCCGCCGCCGCCACCACCGGGCGACCAGCCGCAATTCTGGCGCGGGCGACGGATCGGCTAAGAGTCCGTTGATGAAGATCCCATTCCCCACCTGCGGGCACCACCGGGGGTGAAAATGTAGGGCGCGAAATCCCTTTCGCGCCACGGGCAACCGGCAGGGCCCTCGTGGCGCGGATGGGAATCCGCGCCCTACAGGCCGATCCCGTGGCCGATTTTCGAGTCAGCCCCGCCAGCGGCGCGCGGCGCCGATTGGCACGCCCGCTGCTAGACCGAGGGGCCATGAACCTACACGCTAAAGTGGCCGCGGGCCTAGGCCTGATCTTGCTTGTTCCCGGCACATGGAACCGCGCCTTCGCGCAAGCGGCGACGGAAGCCCCGGGCTATCCCGTACCGGCCCCACCCGCTCAGCCGTATGCGCCCCCTCAAATGGTGCCCGCGACGCCCATGGCCCCCGCGCCCTACGTTCCTGGCCCGGCCGCCGCTCTCGAATCCGTCCGCCCCAGCGACCTCCTGCCGCTCCAGAATTCGATCATCCGGCTCCAGGGCGAGGCACTGGATGTCCGGGAGAATGCCGCGCGGTTCAAGGAGCAGGCCGAGTTGCTCCAGCGCGACCAGCGACAACTCGGCGAGGGCATCGATTCGATGCGCGCCGAGATCGAGGCCCTCCGCTCGGCCACCGCGGTCGCCAAGCCACCCCAGGCCGCGCCAGACGGCTCGTGGCAGATCCCCATGAACCTCGTCTGGGTCCTGATCTGCGGCTTCCTGGTCATGCTGATGCAGGCGGGCTTCGCCTTCGTCGAGACCGGCTTCACCCGAGAAAAGAACGCGGCGCACACGATGGCGATGAACTTCATGGTCTTCAGCCTCGGCATGCTCGGCTACTGGGCCTGCGGGTTCGCGATCATGTTCGGGGGCACCGGCGCCCCCGAATCCGTCTCCACCGTCGGCACCCTCGGGCCGGAGGTCGGCACGGCCCTGTCCCGCTCCATCGGTTTTTCCGTGGGTGACGCCTACTTCGGACTGGCGGGCAACGCCGGCTACTTCCTCTCGGGCGAGGCCTTCGCCACCGGCATCTTCGCCTTATTCCTATTCCAGACCATGTTCATGGATACCGCCGCGACGATCCCCACCGGCACGATGGCCGAGCGCTGGCGCTTCCTGCCGTTCTGCCTCTACGCGCTCGCCGTCGGGGCGATCATCTACCCCCTCTACGGCCACTGGGTGTGGGGCGGGGGCTGGCTCGCCGCGCTGGGCAAGAACTTTGGCCTGGGCCACGGGCATGTGGATTTCGCGGGCTCGTCGGTCGTCCACCTCTGCGGCGCGGTCATCGGCCTCGTCGGCACGATCCTGGTCGGCCCCCGGCAGGGCAAGTTCAATGCGGACGGCTCCGCCAACCCCATCCCGGGCCATAACTTGCCCATGGCCTTCGTCGGCACCTTCATCCTGATGTTCGGCTGGTTCGGTTTCAACGCGGGTTCCACCCTCGCCGCATCCGATCTCCAGATCGGCATCATCGCCGCCAACACCATGCTCGCCGGCGCCGCCGGCGCCGTCACCTCCATGGCCACCACCTGGTTCAGATTCCGCCGCCCCGACCCGAGTTTCATGTGCAACGGTCTCCTCGCCGGCCTGGTCGCAATCACCGCCCCGTGCGCCTTCGTCGAGGCTTGGAGCGCCGTGCTCATCGGGGCCGTCGCCGGCATCCTCGTCGTCGCGAGCGCCGTCTTCATCGAGGAACACCTCCGCATCGATGATCCCGTCGGCGCCGTTTCCGTGCATGGCACCTGCGGCCTGTGGGGCATCGTCGCCGTCGGCCTGTTCGCCAACGGCAAGTACGGCGCGGGATGGAACTCGGTCGGCGCCGAGGTCTACCTCGGCGAGGCCGTGCAGCCCGGGGTTTCCGGCGGGGTCACCGGCCTCCTGTTCGGCGACCCGGGCCAACTCGTCGCCCAGATCATCGGCGCCGGCACCTGCCTCTTCACGGTGGGGGTCATGGCCTTCGCCCTATTCGGCATCCTGGGCGTCCTCTTCGGCAACCGCTCCGATCCCGTCGAAGAGCGCGCCGGCATCGACATCCCGGAACTCGGCACCGTCGCCTACCCCCGGGAGACCGGCCTTCGGGCGTGATCCGGCCGTCAGCCCAACCCGCGCGCGATCGCCTGCGCGGCGGCGCGGAACGCGCGGCTCACGGGATTCGCCGGATCCGCCAACACGATGGGCCTACCCGCGTCCCCTGACTCGCGCGCCGCGATGTCGATGGGGATCTCTCCCAGCAGGGGCACCTCGAGCCGCTGCGCCTCCCGGCGGCCCCCGCCCTCGCCAAAGAGAAAATACCTCTTCCCGTCACCGGGGCACGCGAAATAGCTCATGTTCTCGATCAGCCCAAGGATCGGCACGTTGACCTTCGCGAACATGGCGCAGGCCTTGCGCGCGTCGATCAGCGCGACCTCCTGGGGCGTGGTCACGATCACCGCCCCGGTCAACGCCAGGGTCTGCACGATGGTCAACTGGATGTCGCCGGTCCCCGGCGGCAGGTCCAGCACCAGCACGTCCAGATCCCCCCACACCACGCCCCGCAGGAACTGCTGCGTGAAACGGGTCACCATGGGGCCGCGCAAGATCGCCGGGGTCTCCGGATCCGTCAGGAAACCCATGCTCATGAGCTTCAGGCCATATTGTTCGACGGGGATGATCTGCTCGTCATCGGTGGCCATCGGCCGCTCGGTGGTCCCAAACATCAGCCCCATGCTCGGCCCGTAAATGTCGCAGTCGCACAGGCCAGACGCCATCCCCTCGAGACGGAACGCGCAAGCCAGATTCGCCGCCACCGTCGACTTTCCCACGCCGCCCTTCCCGCTCGCCACCGCCACGATGTGCTTCACCCCGGGCAACTCGCTCTTCGCAAAGGCCGCCCCAGGCGCATCGGGCCGCCTCTGCTCCACCCCAACCTCCACCGACGTCACCCCGGGAACCGAGGCGATCGCCCGCTCGCAGCGCGCCCGCAATTCTTCGGCCACCCCGTCATCGCCCGTGGTGATGGAGACCTGGATCACGGCATGGCCACCGTCGACCTTCACCCCCGTCACCATCCCGAAAGACACGATGTCGCGGCTGAAACCTGGATACTGGACGGTCTTGAGAACCTCGGTTATCTGTTCTGGTGTTGGCATTGAAACTTTAGATTAGCAGCCTGCCGGACTTGGTAAAGCCCGACAGCCTGCCAGATTGGCAAGACCGCCATGAACATTCTCGTCACCTGCGGCCCCGCGCACGAACCGATCGATGAGGTCCGCCGCATCACGAACTTTTCGACGGGCCGGCTCGGCATCGGGCTCGCCAACCACCTCGCCTCGATCGGCCACCATGTCACCTGCCTCATCGGCCACCACGCCACGTGCCGGACCGAGATCCGCGCCGCCAGGATCGAGACGTTCTCCACCGCCGGGTCCCTCGCCTCCGCCATCGAGGCCCTCTCCCGCGGACCCGGCGCCGACGCCATCTTCCACGCCGCCGCCGTATCCGATTTCACCCTCCGACAGATCGAGGATCCCGACGGCCTGACCCTCCACCACGCGAAGATCCCCTCGTCGGCAAAAGAGATCCGCCTCATCCTCCAACCCGCGCCAAAGATCTTGCCCCGCCTGCGCGCCTGGTTCCCGGACGCCTTCCTGGTCGGCTGGAAATACGAACTCGATGGCGACCGCGACGACGCCATCGCCCGCGCCCTCGATCAGGTCGCCCGTTGCCGCACCGACCTCTGCGTCCTCAACGGCCGCGCCTACGGTTCCGGCTTCGGCATCTGCCAGGCCTCCGGCCTGGCCGAGCACGCCCGCGGCCACCACGAGCTGTTCGCCGCGCTGGAGGCTCGGCTGACTCAAAATCAGGCTGGAAGCCACGCCCCGCCAACCGCAACTTGATAACCATGCCAGATTCGCCCGGAAGCGCCGAGTTCGCGCCCTGCCTGAGCCTCGTCGCCCCCGTCTACAACGAGGCCGGCAACGTCGCGCGCCTCGCCGAAGAGGTCGAACGCGCCCTCGCCGATTACCCCTCCGATTGGGAACTGATCCTCGTCGACGATGGCAGCACCGACGCCACCCCCGCCGAACTCGCCCGAGCCGCCGCCTCCAACCCCGCCATCCGCACCCTCCGCCTCCGGCGCAACTTCGGCCAGACCGCCGCCATCTCGGCCGGCATCGACGCCGCCCGCGGCGACGTCATCGTCACGATCGATGCCGACCTCCAGAACGATCCCGCCGACATCCCGAAACTCTTGGCCAAGATGGCCGAGGGCTACGACGTCGTCAGCGGGTGGCGCGCCCGCCGCAAGGACGCTTTCCTCTCGCGCACCCTCCCCTCCCGCATCGCCAACTGGATCATCTCCCGCAACACCGGCCTGAGGCTCCACGACTTCGGCTGCTCGCTCAAGGCCTACGACCGCAACGTCCTGCGCAGTTTCCGCCTCTACGGGGAGATGCACCGCTTCCTCCCCGCCCTGTGCACGTGGCGCGGCGCCCGGGTCGCGGAGATCCCCGTTAACCACAGGCCGCGCACCGCGGGCACCTCCAAATACGGCATCGGGCGCACGACCCGCGTCGTCCTGGACCTCCTCACCGTCAAATTCCTCATCGAATACTCCACCAAGCCCATGCGCGTCTTCGGGGGCTGGGGCATGCTCTTCGGCGGCGCCGGCCTCGGCATGTGCCTCTACCTCTCTTGGCACAAGCTCGTCCTCGGCGAAAACATCGGCGGCCGCCCCCTGCTGGCGCTCGGCATCCTGCTGGTCATCATCGGCATCCAGCTCCTCATGCTCGGCCTGATCAGCGAATTCCTGGCCCGGATCTATTTCGAGTGCCAGGGCAAACCCGTCTACGAGATCGCGCAGACCGATCGCCACCCGCGCCGACGGTTCGCCGACCACTGACCCTTCGCCATGGAGCCCCTGAGCCGCGCGCCACGGCGGATCCTCGTCATCCGCATGCGATACCTCGGCGATGTCCTGCTGCTCCAGCCCCCCCTGCGCGCGCTGCGCCGCGCCTTCCCCAACGCGGCCATCGACGTCCTCGTCAACCCCGGCACGGAGGTCGCCCTCCACGCGCCCGGCTGCGCCCGAGACACCCTCGTATGGCCCAGGGGCAGTCTCGCGCAGGAACTGCGCACGCTCGCCAGGATCCGCGCGCGGCGCTACGACTGGGCCATCGACCTCACCGGAAACGACCGCAGCGCCCTGGTCTCCCTCGCCTCCGCCGCCCGGCTCCGCGCCGCCTACCACCGCCCGAAACAACCCTGGTTCTTCTGGCGCAATCGCGTCTACAACGTCCGGCCCCACCACAGGAAACAGAAACCCCACATCATCCTCCAGCACCTCGAGCTGCTCGAGACCTGCGGCGTGGCCCCCGCCGGCACCGGCATCCACCTCGATGTGCCCGCCGCCGATGCCCTCTGGGCCAAGGCCTTCCTCGGCGCCAGCACAACCCCCGCGCCCCGGCTCCATGCCCACCTCGCCTCCCGCGACATGCGCAAGAGCATACCCCCGCAGCTCGCGCGCGAGGTCCTCGCCAAACTCCTGGCCGCCACACCCGCCGCCATCACCCTCAGCCACGGACCCGGCATCGAGGCCGAGCACGCCCGCGCCTGCATCGACGGCCTGCCAGCCGACCGCATCCGCATCGCCACCGGCCTCACCTGGCCGCGGCTCATCGCGCTCATCGACGCCGCCGATGCCTACTGGGGTGCCGATACCGCCCCCATGCACGCCGCCGCCGCCCTCGGCAAACCCCTCCTCGCGCACTTCGGCCCCTCCAACGCCACCCACTGGAGACCCCTCGTCCCAGCCGCCAAGGCCCTCGTCATCCCCTGCCCGTGCCTCCAGTCCGGCCGATGGTCCTGCCCCGAGGGCTCCCCGGGCCGCTGCTTCGCCGCGCTGGACTCCGGCCAGATCTTCGATATGCTTTCCCCTTTGCTGAAAATCGCCCCGCCGCAATAGGCGGTCGGGCGCCACGCGATGACCGATCACCCGACATCCCGGCAACGGCTCTGGGTCCGCCTGTTCCTCTGGGCGGTCTTCCTCACGCCATTCGTCTCCCTGCTCTGCTTTGCCGCCCTGCGCCTCGTCGGCCACGAACTCCGACCATGAGAACACAGGCGCCAGCCCCGATCGATTGCCTCGCCAAGGCCCGCGAGGTCCTCGACATCGAGATCGAGGGCATCCACTCCCTCCGCGCCCGCCTCGGGCCAGAGATCCCCCGCGCCATCGCCCTGCTCAAGGACAGCCTCGACCGCGGCAAGAAGATCATCGCCACCGGCATCGGCAAATCCGGCCACGTCGCAGAAAAAGTCGCCGCCACCTTCACCAGCACCGGCGCCCCTTGCGTCTTCCTCAATTGCGTCAATGCCGTCCACGGCGACCTCGGCCTCGTCTCCGAGGGCGATGCCATCATCATCTTCAGCTACAGCGGCGAGACCGACGAGATCGTGCGCACCCTCCCCGCGCTCCGACGCCCGGGCGTCCACATCATCGGCCTCACCGGCCACCCCGAGTCCACCCTCGCGAAGAATGCCGACGCCCACCTCGATGTCCACGTCGCGCGCGAGGCCTGCCCCCACAACCTCGCCCCCACCGCCTCGACCACCGCCATGATGGCCCTCGGCGACGCCCTCGCCATGGTCCTCCTCCAGGCACGCGGCTTCCGCCGCGAGGATTTCGCCCAGCTCCACCCCGGCGGCGCCATCGGCCGCGACCTCCTCCTCGGCGTCCACGACGTCATGCGCGCCGAAGACCGCCTCGCCACCGTCCGCCCAGACCAGACTGTCCTCGACGCCGTCGGCGCCATGAACCGGGCCCGCTCCGGCGCCGCCGTCGTCATCGACGGGCACCGACGCCTCCTCGGCATCTTCACCCAGGGCGATTTCGTCCGCCACTACCAGAAGGACGAACAGCTCGGCCGCCGGCCCGTCGGCGACGTCATGACCGCCAACCCCATCGCCATCCGGGACGACCGCCTCGCCGTCGAGGCCGTCCGCATCTTCGAAAAACATCAGATTGACGATCTCATCGTCATCGACGAAAAGGGACGGCTCCTCGGCGTCGTGGACGCCCAGGACCTGGCGAGATTCAGGCTGATCTAGAGAAACAGGAAGAGGGCATCATGGCTATCATTGCAAACAACGTCCGCAAGGGCATGGCGATCAAGTATAACAACGACGTCTGCGTCGTCCTGGAGACACAGCACCGCACCCCCGGCAACCTCCGGGCGTTCGTGCAGATGACCCTCCGCAGCATCAACACCGGCAAGTCCTCCGTCCAGCGCTTCAGCAGCACGGAGAAGGTCGAGGAGGTCATGCTCAACCGGCAGAAGCTGGAGTACAGCTACTCCGACCCGACTGGCCACCACTTCATCGATCCCAACTCCTACGAGACCATCACCCTCAACGACGAGCTCATCGCCGACGCCAAGAACTACCTCGTCGAGAACACCCCCGTCGACGTCCTATTCATCGAGGGGCGCGCGGCCTCCGTCGAGCTGCCCCCCACGGTCGCACTCACCGTCACCGAATCCGCCGAGGGCATCCGCGGCGACTCCGCCAACAACGTCATGAAGCCCGCCAAGCTCGAGACCGGCATCGAGCTCCAGGTCCCCCTCTTCATCAAGGAGGGCGAAAAAATCATCGTCGACACCCGCGAGGGCAAGTACGTCAGCCGCGCATAGCAACGTCGGGCTGACCCGAAACTTCAAACCGCAGACACTTATCGATAATTGCGGCACTTGCGAATTCGACGGTGGCCGGCGAGGGGAGGGGGCCGCCCTATTTTGGACTGCGGCGTGGCAGCGCCGCTTTGGATGGACGCGTCGGGCCCTGTCCCGTCGCGTTCCGGGCGCCCTCCCCCCTTGACAACCCGCCCCATCGGCGCGACCAAATGATCCATGAGAACGCCACCCCTCGGCCCGCTTCTCGCGCTTTCCCTCTTTACCCTCGCCTCACATCCCGCCGGATCCGCCCCATCCGGCCCACTGCGCGCGGGCGCCGGCGCGAGCAACATCACCCCGCACATCGGCGGGGACATCATCGGCGGCTTCCACCCGTTCCCATCCAAACAGGTGCACGATGAGCTCTGGGCCCGCTCCCTGGTCTTGGACGACGGCGAGACACGCATCGGCCTGGTCATCTGCGACCTGATCGGGCTGTCGGAACCCCTGTGCGCGGAGGCGCGTCGCCTCGTGGAGGAACAGTCCGGCCTGCCCGCCAAAAATCTCCTGCTGGCCGCGACGCACACGCACTCCGCCTGCAGCGCCCTCGGCGCCAATCGCTTTGCCTACCGGCAGGAACTTGACGAGTACCAGCGCTTCGTCGCCCGGCGCATCGCCGACAGCGTCCGCACCGCCACCGCCAACCTCGCCCCCGCGCAGGTCGGATGGGGCACCGCGCAGGAACCCCGCCACGTCTTCAACCGCCGCTGGTTCATGAGGCCCGGCTCGATCCCGCAAAACCCCCTCGGCGGCCAAGACCAGGTCAAGATGAACCCCCCGCGCGGCAGCGCCGACCTCGTGAAACCCGCCGGGCCCACCGACCCCGAAATCTGTTTCCTCGCCGCGCGATCGCCCGAGGGGCGCCCCATCGCGCTGCTCGCCAACTACTCGCTCCACTATGTCGGCGGCGTGGGGCCGGGCCATATCTCGGCCGACTATTTCGGCATGTTCGGCGACCGCATCCAGCAGCTCCTCGGCGCCGACCGCCTCGACCCGCCCTTCGTCGCCATGCTCAGCAACGGCACCAGCGGCAACATCAACAACATCGATTTCACCTTGCCCAGCGAGATGCTCCCACCCTACGCCAAGATGCGGCAGGTCGCCAATGACGTCGCCACGGCCGTCCACCGGGCCTACCAGACCCTCGAATGGCGGGATGCCATCCCACTGCGCGCCGCATTCGTCGAGCCGGAGATCGGATTCCGCCACCCCACGCCCCAGGACCTCCAGCGCGCCAAAGACATCCTCGCCCGACGCAAGCCGGACGACAAAAAAGCCACCCTCGAGGAAATCTATGCCGAACGCATCACCCGCATGGCCGACTACCCGGAACGCGCCCCCATCGCCCTCCAGTCCCTCCGCATCGGCGACCTCGCCATCGGCACCATCCCCTGCGAGGTCTTCGTCGAAACGGGCCTCGAACTCAAGCGCCGCAGCCCATTCAAACCCACCTTCATCGTCTCCCTCGCCCACGGCTATTTCGGCTACCTCCCCACCCCCGAGCACCATCGGCTCGGTGGCTACGAAACCTGGCTCGGCACCAACCGCCTCATCCCAGACGCCGAACCCCAGATCGTCGATGCCCTCCTGGGCCTTTTCGCTCGGCTGCACGAACGCCCGTAGCGAAGCCGCTTCCGGCTTCGGCCCCACCCACCCCCGAAGGGCGCAGGCCCTTCGCTACCGGACTCTCCCCCGTAGCGAAGCCCCTTCGGGCTTCGGCCACCCGTTGACTTCGCCTCCGCCTTGCCTACCGTTCGCCATGTCCATGGACACTGCCACACCGGCACACGACGGCCCCGCCCCCGACTCCCGCGGGCGCTTCCCCTCGTTCGGCCGGGGCCCGTGGAACGAGGTGCCCCAGGCCGAATGGGACGACTGGCACTGGCAATTGCGTCACCGGATCACCAGCCTCGGGGACATCGAGCGCCATCTCGAACTCTCCCCGGAGGAACGCGCGGGCGTCATCCTCTCCGGAAGCCGCCTCGCGATGGCCATCACACCCTATTTCTTCAACCTGATCGATGCCGGCAACCCCGCCTGCCCGATCCGCCGCCAGATCGTTCCCCGGGTCGAGGAGATGGCCTTCGGCGCCGACGAGATGGAGGACCCCTGCGCCGAGGACGCGCACATGGCGGCGCCGGGGCTCGTCCACCGATACCCCGACCGCGTCCTGTTCCTCGTCACCGACCGCTGCGCCGCCTACTGCCGGTATTGCACGCGCAGCCGTGTCGTCTCGGGCGCCAATGGCCACCTCGACGCCGACCACGACGCCGCCATCCGCTACATCGCGCAACACCCCGGGGTCCGCGACGTCCTGCTCTCCGGCGGCGACCCCCTCCTCTTCACCGACGAGAAACTCGATTCCCTCCTCTCGCGCCTTCGCGCGATCCCCCACGTCGAGTTCCTCCGCATCGGCACCCGCATCCCCATCTTCCTGCCCCAGCGCATCACGACGGGCCTGCTCGATGTGCTCCGCCGCCACCGGCCCGTATGGCTCAGCATCCACGTGAACCACCCCAGGGAACTGACCGCCGAGAGCCGCGCCGCCCTGGACCGCCTCGCCGACGCCGGCGTCCCCCTCGGCAACCAGTCCGTCCTCCTGCGCGGCGTCAACGATTCCCCCGAAGCGATGCGCGAACTCGTCCACAAGCTTCTCCTCTGCCGCGTGCGGCCCTACTACCTCTATCAGTGCGACCTGATCCGGGGCTCCGCCCACCTCCGCACCTCCGTCCGCGAAGGCATCGACATCATCAACGAACTGCGCGGCCACACCACCGGCTATGCCGTGCCACAGTACGTCGTCGATGGCCCGGGCGGCGGCGGCAAGATCCCCATCAACCCCGAATACCTCCTCGCCCACGACGGCGGCAGCCTCGTCCTGCGCAATTTCAAGGGCGACATCTACGAATACCCGGAGTCCGGCTTCACCGCCCCCCGCCCCCTCAGACACGCCCGCCGCAGCGACGAGATCGTCCGCCTCGGGCTCGACTGACCCCAATCACAACCCCTCCGGCAGCACCCCTGGTGATGAATCACCCCATCACGCCCCCCATCCCGGAAAATGCCGCCATACGGGTCTCCGTCGACTCGGTCGCACTCTTGCCGGATGCCGACACGCCCCCCGACCGCCCCTTCGCCTTCCGGTACGACATCTCCATCCACAACGAGGGCGACGAGCCCGTCCGCATCTGCGGCCGAAAGTGGATCGTCACCGCCGCCAAAGGCGACAAGCTCGTCCTCGATGGCGATGGCGTCGTCGGCGAACAGCCGGTCATCCCGCCCGGCGGCCGCTTCAGCTACCACAGCTTCCATGTCGTCGATGGCGAAAGCCGGGCCGAGGGCGCCTTCTACGGCATCACCCGTTCCGGCAACCGCTTCTTCACCCGCATCCCACCCTTCCGCCTCTCCCCACCGCCTGACTCGAAAATCGGCCACGGGATCGGCCTGTAGGGCGCGGATTCCCATCCGCG
>CAZYWZ010000126.1:0-18179 GCA_964651705.1 uncultured Verrucomicrobiales bacterium | reverse complement strand
AACCCGATGTCCACGGAGAAAAAAGTGTCAAACGGAAATCAGGACGTGACAGGAAGCGGCTTCGCTACCATTTTCCGCCCCGGTGGTGCCCCGCGCGCGGGGCATGGGATCTAGCTCGAAAATACGGCGGGACTTTCCGGTGGCAACATGGTGACGACTAGGGATTCGAGCGGGCGGGCGGCGGTCTTCCTCGATCGGGACGGGACGCTGATCGAGGATCGCGGCCATCTCCAGGAACCGTCGGAGGTGGTCTTCTTTCCAGAGACCGCGGGGGCGCTCCGGCGGCTGGGCGAACGGTATGAGTTGTTCCTCATTACGAATCAGCGGGGGATTGCCGAGGGAAGGATCACGATGGAGGAGTGCGGCCGGGTCAATCGCCACGTCGTGGAGATGCTGCTTGGGGCGGGGGTCGTCATCCGCGAGGTCTATGTCTGCCCGCACCGGCGGGAGGAGGGTTGTGAGTGCATCAAGCCCAAGCCGCACTTCCCGCGGCTTGCCGCCGCGAAATACGGATTGGATCTGTCCCGATCCTACGCGGTGGGGGACCACCCTCACGATGCGGAACTGGGTGTCGCGATGGGGGGACAAGGTATCTACGTCCTCACCGGACACGGCGAGAAGCACCGCGGCGAACTCGCCATCCCGTGCCCGGTCGTCGCCGACATCCGCGCGGCCACCGACTGGATCTTCGCTGACTCGAAAATACGACGTAACTCTTTGGTAGCGAAGGGCCTTCGCCCTTCGGCCGGCGGCCCGGGCCCACGCCGAAGCCCGAAGGGGCTTCGCTACGGGTGAGAGCGCCGGCGGTAGCGAAGGGCCTTCGCCCTTCGGCGGGCGATAGGCCGAAGCCGGAACGTCGGAACAATCGCCTCTGGCGATCGGCTTCGCTACAAATTTTCAGATCCGGTGGTGCCCCGCCGCGCAGGCTTGTGATAGGCAAAAGAGAGATTCACGCCAAAGGTTGACAAAGTCCAAACCCGCGTAAGTTGGCCCAGCATGAGGGATTCTGCCGCGCTTCTTCGGCGACACGGCATTCCGGTCACGGCGCAACGTATCGCCGTGATGCGGGCGGTGTCGCGGCGGCCCCACGCCACGGCGGATATCCTCGCGGAGGATGTGCGAGCGGAGATCGGGGCCATCTCGCGACAGGCGGTGTATGACGCACTCGCGATGCTGGTCGAGAAGGGCCTCATCCGGCGCATTCAACCGGCGGGGTCGCCGGCCCGCTACGAGGATCGGGTGGGGGACAACCACCACCATTTGATCTGCCGCATGTGCGGGAGGACGGTGGATGTCGACTGCGCCGTGGGCTTTGCCCCCTGCTTGGCGCCCTCGGACCACTCGGGCTACCGCGTCGATGAGGCGGAAGTGGTGTATTGGGGAACCTGCCCCGACTGTCTCCCAAAATCTCTCGCGGCGCAGCCTGACCCGGCACAGGACGGAGCTTTCAAACCAGACCAACCGACCCGAAATCCAACAACAGGAGATGGCACATGAAAGAACGCGAAAACGCAAACGGGGCTCCCGTGACAGACGGGGCAGTTGAGGGACACGCGAGGCGACGATTCCGCGGGGCGGGATCGGTCAAGCTGCTTGCCACAGCCATTGGCTGCCTGGCCGTGACCCATGGCGGCATGGTGACGGCGCAGGCCTCGCCGGAAAAGGGAGCGGGCGGCGGGGGCGAATGCCCGGTGATGGCGGGCAAGGCCCGGCCCAATCGGCACACGGCCGCCGGGGCCATGTCCATCCGGGACTGGTGGCCGAACCAGTTGAACCTGAAAATCCTTCACCAGAATTCGGAGAAGGTGAGTCCGGTGGGCGGGGGTTTCAATTACGCCGAGGAGTTCAAGAAACTGGATCTCGGTGCCTTGAAGAAGGACATCGAGGCGCTGATGACGACGTCGCAGGACTGGTGGCCGGCCGACTTCGGGCACTACGGGCCGCTTTTCATCCGGATGGCCTGGCACAGCGCGGGCACGTATCGCGTCTCGGACGGCCGCGGCGGCGCCTCCGATGGCACGCAGCGCTTCGCGCCGCTGAATAGCTGGCCGGATAACGCCAACCTCGACAAGGCGCGCCGCCTGCTGTGGCCGATCAAGCAGAAGTACGGCCAGAAGATCTCGTGGGCCGACCTGATGATCTTCACGGGCAACTGCGCCCTGGAGTCGATGGGGTTCAAGACGTTCGGGTTCGGCGGGGGCCGGGAGGACGTCTGGGAGCCGCAGGAGGATGTGTATTGGGGGCCAGAGAGCGAATGGCTGGGGGACAAGCGCTACAGCGGTGAGCGCCAGCTCGAGAATCCTCTCGCCGCGGTCCAGATGGGGCTGATCTATGTCAACCCCGAGGGGCCCAATGGCAAGCCGGACCCGCTCGCCGCGGCGAAGGACATCCGGGAGACCTTCGCCCGCATGGCGATGAACGACGAGGAGACCGTCGCCCTCATCGCGGGCGGCCACACCTTCGGGAAGGCCCATGGCGCCGCCAGCGCAACGAACGTCGGACCCGATCCCGAGGCGGCCCCCATCGAGGAGCAGGGGCTCGGCTGGAAGAACAAGCACGGGAAAGGCAACGCCGAGGACACCATCACCAGCGGCCTTGAGGGCGCATGGACCAGCACCCCGACCCGGTGGTCGCACCAATATTTCGCCAACCTCTTTGCTTTCGAATGGGAGCTGACGAAGAGCCCGGCTGGCGCCCACCAGTGGGTGCCGAAGGGCGGCGCGGCGCAGGGTCTGGTGCCAGACGCGCACGACCCGACCAAGCGCCATGCGCCCATGATGTTCACGACGGACATCTCGCTGAAGGAGGACCCGATCTACGCGAAGATCTCCAAGCACTTCATGGAGAACCCCGCGGCATTCGACGAGGCCTTTGCGAAGGCGTGGTACAAGCTCACCCACCGGGACATGGGGCCCCTCTCGCGGTACCTTGGACCGCTGGTCCCGAAAGAGCCGCAGCTGTGGCAGGACCCCGTCCCCGCGGTTGACCACGAACTCGTCGGCGAACAGGACGTCGCGGACCTGAAGAAGAAGATCCTCGCCGCGGGCCTTTCCCCCTCGGAGCTCGTCTCGACCGCCTGGGCATCGGCCTCGACGTTCCGCGGCTCCGACAACCGCGGCGGCGCCAACGGCGCGCGCATACGCCTCGCGCCCCAGAAGGACTGGGAGGTTAACCAGCCGGCCCAGCTCGCGAAGGTCCTCAAGGCGCTTGAGAAGATCCAACAGGACTTCAACGGGGCGCAATCCGGGAAGAGGAAGGTCTCGCTCGCGGACCTGATCGTGCTGGGCGGGTGCGCCGCCATCGAGGAGGCCGCGAAGAAGGCCGGGCACGATATCCGTGTCCCGTTTTCGCCGGGCCGCACCGACGCGACGCAGGAGATGACCGATGCCACATCATTCGCGGTGCTGGAACCCGCCGCGGACGGGTTCCGCAACTACGCCGGAGACAAGATCGACCGGCCCGCGCCGGAGGCGCTCGTCGACCGCGCGCAGTTGCTGACCCTCACGGCCCCCGAGATGACCGTCCTCATCGGCGGCATGCGGGCCCTGGGCACCAACGTCGGCGACCCCGCGCTCGGCGTCTTCACCAAACGACCCGGGGCCTTGAGCAATGACTTCTTCGTGAACCTGCTCGATCTGGGCACCGAATGGAAGAAGTCCGCCAAGGGCAAAGACCTCTACGAGGGCGTCGACCGCAAGACCGGCGAGGTCAAATGGACCGCCTCTTCCGTCGACCTCGTCTTCGGCTCGAACTCGCAGCTCCGGGCCATCGCGGAAGTGTATGGCAGCGCCGACGCGCAGCAGAGGTTCGTCGGCGACTTCGTGGCCGCGTGGCACAAGGTCATGAACCTCGACCGGTTCGACCTCCCCGAGCGCTCGAGGCAGAGACTCGCCGCCCGATAACGGCGCGAGACCGGGGCCCGCGCGGCGACGCGTCGGATCTGTGGGTGTTGCCGGCCACCGTCGGTGGCCGGCAACATGCCCCGCACGGGTTCCGTCGCGAGGTCATACTATCCGTTGACGCCGCGCGGATCTCGGCCGAGCATGACCATGAGAAAGGAATGGGAGGTTCTCGTGTATAGAAAGGCGATTTTTCCAGGGAAGTACATTCAGGGTGTCGGCGCTATCGCCGAGTTGCCGACATTGATTGATTTGCTGGGCAAGCGGGGACTGCTGTTGGCCTCGCCCTCGGTCAGGGCGAGGGTGCTCCCGCGGTGTCGTGTCGACTTGCCGTCGCCCGTCGAGGTATTTGGGGGCGAGTGTTGCGAGAGGGAACTCGGCCGGCTGGCGGGCATCATTGCAAATGCGGGGACCCGCGTGGTCGTCGGCATGGGCGGCGGGAAGACGATCGACACGGCCAAGATCGCCGCCGACCGCGCCGGTCTGCCGGTGATCATCGTCCCGACCATCGCTTCGACGGACGCCCCATGCAGCGGATGCGCGGTGCTCTACTCTGAAGAGGGTGTCTTCGAGCGCGTGTACTATCAGCGGACGAACCCCGCCGCGGTGCTTGTGGACACCGGGATCATCGCCGAGGCGCCGTCGCGGTTCCTCGTGGCGGGGATGGGGGATGCCTTATCCACGTGGTTCGAGGCCAGATCGTGTGAGCGGACACATTCGGGGAACGAGTGCGGAGGCCGGAGCCCGATGGTTGGTACCGCCATCGCCAAACTCTGTTTCGACACGCTCCTCAGCCATGGTACGATGGCCAAGTTGGCGAGCGAGAGGCACGTCGTGACGCCCGCCCTAGAGCGGATCGTGGAGGCGAACATCCTCCTGAGCGGGATCGGGTTCGAGAGCGCGGGGCTTGCCTCGGCCCATTCAATCCACAACGGTCTCACCGCCCTGGCGCCGACGCACTCGTTTTATCACGGCGAGAAGGTGGCCTTTGGCGTCCTGGCAGGTCTCCATCTCACGGACGCCCCGCCCGACGAGATTGCGACGGTGGTCGCATTCTGTGAGGCGATCGGCCTGCCCACCACGCTGGCGGATATCGGTCTCGGCGAAGCCGACCCGCAGCAACTGATGATGGCCGCGGAGAAGGCCTGCGCCCCAGATCAGCCGATCCATCACGAGGCCGGGGTGGTGACGGCCGAGCGGGTTCTCGATGCCATGGTCGCGGCCGATGCGTTTGGGAAGGCGCGGCGAACCGGGTTCGCGCATGGCGGACGGCAGGGCGCCGGTTAGGCAAACAGGCGCCCGTGCGGGGCGGGGATGGTTTCCCCACAAGGTGCCAGACGCATACCGCAGGGCGCCGGCGGCCAGATTGAGGTACCTTGACGGCGTGTCTCATGGTGGGATAGCATCAAAGCCGTGTTAACTTCGAAGGGGCCCTTGGCGGGTGACATCATGGGTCCGACTAGGCGTGGCCGAACAACGCGCATTATCACGTGTGCCGCATTGCCGCTGATGCTGTTCGCGTTATCGGGTTGCGTGCCGAGCGCGGCGACGGGGGGACAGGGCGGCGATGGGTACTACGGGCAGTCCTCGTCGGCTGGCGCCCCGAGGGCTTGTCCGAGTTGCGGCGGTTCGGCGCGCTGCAACACATGCGGAGGCACGGGGAGATTTCTCGGCTTTTCTGACACCAGCCAATGCAACACGTGCAGCGGGACGGGGCGCTGCATCAACTGCAGGTGATGTACAAAGCGAAGATGATGTATCCCACCTGGGTGGGCGCGGCTTTGTGGGTCTCCATGGTGGGTTGCGCCGCGGCCGACAGTGGGTCCGACGGACCAGAGCCAAGTGGGGACGCGGGTCATGTGGCCTATTATTCGGGCACCTCCGCCTCTTTTTCCCCGGATGGGAAGATCCCTTATCACAAGACCGACGTGATCCTAAAGCGCGCCGTCTCGAAGGGCGGGATTCACATTGTGGAGACGTGGACCCGCCCGGCCCCATCGCCATCGATGGCGCCGGAGGTGCGCGTGATGCGGCTTGTCAGGCGCGGGGAGTCGCTGGTGTATGACGCATCGGGCGAGGGAAAGCCCTGTTCTGGCACCGTTGTTTTTTTGGGCGCCGACCTAGATGCGTGGACGCTCGACCTCGATCTGGGCGGGGGACAAAGAGCCACTGGGACGGGCCGGCTCGGTAGCGCTGGTGTGACCGTGACGAAGGCATTGATCGCCCCAAGGCCAATGCGGGTCGTTGAAGAATTGCGCCCGGTGGGCGCCGGGGCCTACGAGCAGGAACTGGCCTCCATGCGGCCGCCGAGGCATGCGGAATAGCGCCAAAGCGGGCGCCTCTGGCACCAATGCAACCCAGGCAACGTCGGCGGTTGCTCCGCGGTGCTTTACTTCTTCGGTCGTGAGATCGTGAGTCCCCCGTTCGCCGCAGATCATCCTCTGCCCTTGACACCATGCGCGGTGGCGGCTTTATTTGAGTTATTGATGCCTTTTTAAGACTTTCTTATAGTGAGGGCGTCCGCGCGGCGGTGGGCGTTGTGTTCCTTGTTCCGCTTGCTTCCCCATCGGAGATGAGGGCCCTGAGGTGACCGCGCGCCGTGGATGGGCATGGGGCTGGGTGCTGCTCAGCGCGCTGGTGGTCATCGCAGCCCCCGCCGGCGCTGACGGGGAGAGCGAGGAGGCTCCGGGCGGGGAGTGGCCCTATGCCTACGTGCGCCCGCCCGGACTCGGCGAGGTGGTGGAGACTCCCGCCGGGGTCGACGCCTCGGGGTTGGAGCGGCAGGTCGCGGCCCTGCTGACGCAGGAGGCACCCGTCACGCGGGAGCAGATGACGGGCCTCTACGCCGAGGCAGTGAAGGCCCTCGGGGACCCGCACAAGGCGTTCAAGCACGTCGCGCGCCTCATCGACGCCGCGGAGAAGGAACAGGCCGAACGGCTCGCTTCGCTTCCGGAGGGGGAGCGCGCGGGGGGCACGGTCGCCAAGCGACGCAGCGTCGAGATGGCGCAGCACCGCGAGATCTGGATCGAGGAGTCGCTCCTGCGGGTCTGCCGGGGCAAGCCATGGGCGTTCGCGCGCTCGGACTCCGGCAATGTCAGCAGCGGCATGAAGAGCGACCACGATCAGACGATCTACGCGTTCGAGCGGAAGGACGGCGAGTGGGTCCGGAACGAGGCGCTCGACGGCGAACTGATCCGGCTCTTCGAGGAGGACTGGGCGAAGGAGGCGGAGGCGGGGCGCCGCCCGCACCTGCACGCGGTCGACGTGGCGTCGATCCAGGGGAAGAACCGCTTCCCCGATCCGCGGACCGTGTCGGTGGAGGACTTCTCCAGGATGTACGAGTACACGATCAAGAAGCTGCGCCAGACGCCCGGGGCATACACGACCTACGGCGCCGTCTACACGCAGATGCAGCGCCGGGCGCTCAAGGAGATCCTCGCCGGGAACCGGCGCTCCTTCATGGAATACGACCCCCGCGCCCACCGCGAGGGTGCCCCGCCGGACGCCGCGCGTCTCCCGTTCGAGCCCGATCGCGCGATCCGTGTCATGTTCGGGATTCCGCCGGACCTCCTGCCGGGCCACTTCTTCGGCGTCGCCGTCGGGAACTTGATCGAACTCGAGAAGTACATGGACCCGCGGATTTCGGAGAAGTTTGAGAGCAAGTACCACGAGCGACCCTGGACGGATGCCGCGTACCCGATCGCCGCCGGCATTTCGAGCGGGAAGGACATCGAGGCCTACGACCGGCGCCTCAACCGGGTCGTCCTCGAACGTCTCTTCCCGGGGGGATCTGCCGACTTCGCACGGAAGCGGATGCTCCACGACATCGGGCTCGAGATCTCGGCGAACCTGAGACGCCTCCACAAGGGCGGGGAGGAGATTTCGAGGATCACGGCCGGGTTCCCCGGTGCCGTCCCGCCTGCGGATCCGTTCGGGCGGGACCGCTACGTTTTCGATGAGCTGGGCAAGGCGCTCTACGGGGAGCGATGGCCTAACCCCGCGGTGGCCCTCGACGCCGCCGAGACGGCGCGCGTGCGGAAACTGCTGTACGAGGGGCTCGTGCCGCAGCACCGCGACCTTGCGCGCGAGTTCGTTTTGGCCACGATCCACGCGGGTTTCGACGAGGTCGCGCGGGCACTCGACGCCCGGCGGAGGGGCCAGCTCCTGTCGTTCGAAGGCTACGAGCACCTCATGTGGCGGCCGCGGGACATGTCCGATCCCGCCGGGCCGCGGCGGGAGGCGACCCCCGAGGAGCGCCGGAGGGCCAGCGAAAACCTCCACGCGCTGATCGAGGCGGAGTTCAAGTACAGCACTTCGGTGCTCGGGCTGCTCGGAACGAAGCGGATGATCGACGAGCACGCGCGCCGGTTCCCGGAGACCGACTGGAAGAACCTCTACGTCCAGGGCGCCGCGAACTGGGGGCTCGTCCGGCTCGACCAGGCCAATGCGTTTGTCCAGCGCCTCGTCCTCGCAGACCTCGGCTATGAGAACGTCGAGCGCGCGGTCACGGTCAACGGCCTCCTCGAAACCCACGAGATGACATGGAACCGCAAGCGGCTGTTGCGGAACATGTTCTACCACCCGGGAACCGTGGCCTCGTTGGCCCAGGTGCTCCGGGTCAACGTCGAATCCGAAGGCGATCCCCAGCGGATCTCCCTGGAGATCCTCCGGCAGGCGCTCTACACGCCTCCGGTGATCGGCCAGGTCTATGCCCTTGCGACGGGCGGCCCGATACAGGGTTTCCTGATGGCGCTGGTGTACGTCCCGAAAATCGGGCCACTCGCCGGATACGGGATGGTTTTCGCGACGCTCTGCGAGTCCGGGGTTGCCATCTACGATGTCGAGTTCGCGCAGCCCGCCCACACGAATGCCGAGGACGCCGTCTACCGCGGCTTCCTCGGCCCGGAGCTGAAGTCGTTCGAGATGAACGCGGCATGGAGTCAGGAGCAGCAGGCGGAGCTGGACGCGGCGCTCGCCGAGCTGAAACCGCTCCTGCTCCCCGGCGTCGCGGCCCCGGACGAGCGGGTGGTCTCGCTCCTGGCGCGAGTCGAGGAGCTTCAGAATCTAAAGGAGGCCATGGGGAGGGCGCGCGTTGCGGCGCCCTGGATGGGGGGGTTCTTCATCGGGGCGAGGGCGCAGCCCAAGCAGAAGGCCTTCGAGCACGCGCTGCTCGAGTCGATCCCGTTTCTCGTGCTCCACACACCCGGGGGGCCCGTCGACTTCCGCGCGCAGTTCACCGGAGCGGACCAGGAGGAGCTCGTTTCCCTCGAGGACTGGTTGAAGGCGGCCGAATCCGGCGGTTCGCCGGTCCGGACGTCGGACTTCCTTGCCAAGCAGGGGCGTCGCGACGAGCTCTTCGACCGGCGCGAGGCGTACCGGCGACAGCTCCGCTACCGAGCTCGGGCGGCGGGCGCGGCCGACGCCGCCGACCAGCGGTCGCGATTCGTGGAGGCCGTGGTCGGGGCGGGCCTGGCGACGGGCCGCGAGATCGCGGAGATCGAGCAGACGGAGGGGGCGAAGGGGATCCGCGAGCTCGCCGCGGCGCTCGAGGCCCGCGGTCGCCTGACGGCACCCCAGGCGGCGATCCACCTCCGGCACGCGACGATCGACGGGCCCGAGTTGCGGCACCAGATCCGGCGGGATAGCCTTCACCTTGCCGCAGGGCTCACGTCGGGCAAAGAGGCTCTTGTCGCGGGGCTGCTCGCGAAGCCGGAGGCGTTCGTCGCCGCGTGGTTCGCCGAGCGGAAGGGGCTGATGGAGGCGCTGGCGCGCGAGCGCCTCCTCGGGATCCCGGACTTCCGGGCGGCGGGCGCCTCGCCGAAAAGCGTGACAACCCCCGACGCGGAGATCCCGTTCCGGGCCGGCCCGGTCTTCCCTCCCGCACTCCGGGCCCGGCTCGTCGAGCGCCTGACGTCCGACCTGGAGCGGAGCCGGCACCTGTGGGAGTTCCATGCGGCGCAGACGAAGCACCGGGCCGAGCGAGCGGCCTCGATGCGCGCGGCGGCCCAGCGCAGCTACGACCTGGCCTCCCTCGGGCAGTGGCTCTGGAGTATCGACACGGACGAATCCCTCGCCCCCGTCCGGGAGGTCCGCGATGACTTTGTCGCGGCCGCGAAGGTGGCCGCGGTCCCCAACATGCCGCCGCTCGTCGAGAGCACGGTCTATCTCGCGCAAGGCGGGCCGGGCGCGCCGTCGGCGCCGGCGCCCGGGTCGCGTCAGGCGTCCTTCGGTGTCCGGATGCGCCTCGATCCGGGGATCTATCACCCTCCCTACCGTCACGTGATGCACCTCCTTGGTTCGCGCGAGCAGGTGCAGGCCGCGCTCACCCGCGGGGCCGTTTCCGGCGCCGGCGACGACGGGAAGGAGCAGGGAGTCCCGTTGGGCGCGGACGCCCGCCGCGCGCTCGTTGCGGCGCTGGCGGAGTTCGACCGCGCGCGGGGCCCCAGCGCGCCTCCGCGCGGCGAGGACGGCGACGAGTTGCTCGTCGCCGTCGTCACCAGCTTCGCGGCCGGGATGGGCGACCTCTCCTCGGCGGTCCACCAGGAGACCGTGAAGCACCTCCCGGGGTACCGTCCGGACGGCAAGCCGGAGGGCGAGGTCCTGATCGGCCAAGGCGTCCACCGCCGCCGGCCGAAGGCACCGACCACGCGGGAGTTGAGGTACAGCGGGCAGTTCTGCGACGGCGGACGGATCCACGCGCCGAACGAGACGCTCGCCGACGGACGCAAGGTGCTGAAGTCCTCGTCCTTCGTGTCCATCGATCTCGGCACGGGGACGGTGGGTGGGACCCTCGTGTTCGACAAGCAGCGCGAACCCGGGAGCAAGGCGACCGACCGCTTGAAGGGAAGCTTGTTCTCGCACGTGCCGTACAACTACAAGCTGCCGGGGGCCGCGCGGGGCGAGGTCATCGTCCGGGGCGACGCACGGTTTGAGGGCGCCGACGAGGAGGGGCCCAACGTCTGGGTCGAGAACTTCGCGTTGGCTCTCTACCGCGGTGACGACGTGGCGATCGCCGGCCATCCCGAGTTCTCGAAGCACTTCGTGGTCATCTTCTCGGGCAAGCCGGACCGTGCCACGCTGGACAAGGTCCTGACGTCTCAGCGCGACGCGCTGCCCCCGAACGTGCGGGCGGTCCTCCTGTCCGACGAAGAATAGCCGCGGCGAGTGCCCGCCATCGGTCCGGGCCGAGATCGAAGTGCACGAAGAACGCGGCGTTGCGCGGCACGGAAAGGCGCCGCATGCGCGTCGTCGGATGGGCGATGCCGGTGGAGCGCAGGCTGGCGGCAGGCTTTTTGGAGTGCGGTGGCAGAGCGCAGCGGCGACACCGCTTTGGCTTCCGGCGGACCCGGGACCCGCGGGCGGTCGGCAGCGCCACGCTCCGCCCGGATCCAAAGCGGCGTCGCCGGCCCGTCAAGGCAGTAGATTTCGGCGATACGGTTCGCGGGCCTCTGCCGCCGCACTCCATAGGTTCTCACGCCCTTGACCGTTGACGGCTGCGCCAAACCTCGAATCATCGGGCGACCACTTCCCGCGCGGTGTCAAGTCAAGGGCTGACCCCGCGCCTTGAATCGGGCTGAAGTGATGCCAATCCACTAATCTCCGATCTGGCGAGACCGGAATCCGAGCAACTTCGGATCGGGGCGCGGGTTATGGTGGTCATGGGCGCGGCCGCGGAGATGCTTGTGGCGAGTGGGCCTGGGGCCGGCTGCGGGGTGTGCCGATGATTCGGTGCAGCGTGTTCACGCCGGTCCTCGCCGCGATGGCGTGCTCGATCCTGGCAACTCGGGGACGGGGGGCCGAGGTCGGGCAACGATTGGTGCCTGGCGAGCACGAGCGGACCGTGAGGTCGGGCGGCGTGGACAGGCGTTACCGCGTGCACGTTCCGGTCACGAGTGATCCGGGACTGCGCGCGCCGCTGGTCATCGCCTTCCACGGGGGCGGCGGGAGCCCCGCCGCGATGATCCGCCTGAGCGGCTTGAACCAGAAGGCCGACGAGGCCGGGTTCATCGTCGCCTATCCGTACGGGACGGGGCCGTTCCCGGATCGCGTGCTGTCGTTCAACGGCGGGAACTGTTGCGCGCACGCCATGCGGCAGGACGCCGATGACGTGGGATTCACGCGGGCAATGCTGGACGATCTGGCGTCCGTGGCGAGCATCGATGGGGATCGGGTGTTCGCGACGGGGATCTCCAACGGGGCCATCATGGCCTATCGGGTGGCGTCGGAACTGTCCGACCGGATTGCCGCGATCGCGCCGGTGGGTGGCCCGATGGGGACCGCGGCGTGCGCGCCCACCAGACCCGTCTCCGTGATGCATTTTCACGGCACCGCGGACGAGCTTGCGCCGTTCCAGGGTGGCCGCGGCCGCGGGGCGGCTGGCGGCGCGGGTGTCACGGACTTCTATTCGGTGGACCATTCGATAAGAAACTGGGTTCTCGCGAACGGGTGCCGGACGGAGCCGGAGGTCGTCGCGCTCCCGGATAGTGCGGATGACGGCACGCGCGTCGCTCGCAAGACCTGGGGCGGCGGGCGCGACGATTCGGAGGTCGTGCTCGTCGAGATCGAAGGAGGCGGCCACACGTGGCCGGGGATGGACCCGCCGGTGGCCTTCCTGGGCAGATCCACCAAGGACATATCCGCCAACGACATGATGTGGGATTTCTTCCGGAAACACCCGCGGAGGCCCGTGGCGGCGCGCCGCCCCGCAGAAGCCCCTTCGCGAACCCATGGCGCGAAGGGGATGAAGGTCCTGCGCACGCCCGACTCGCGTTTCGCCAACCTGCCCGGCTATGACTTCACCCCCCATTACCTCATGGTCGACGATTATGAGGGGGGCCGGCTCCGGATGCACTACGTGGACGAGGGCCCGAGGGGCGCGCCCACCATCCTGATGCTGCACGGAAACCCCACGTGGAGCTACCTCTTCCGCGAGCTGGTGAGACCCCTCAACGCCGCCGGCTATCGCACGGTCCTGCTGGACTACGTCGGGATGGGGCGCTCGGACAAGCCGGCCGAGTGCGACGACTATACCTACGACCGGCACCTCGGGTGGATCAAACAGGCCTTCGAGCAGATGGACCGTGCGCCGGGACTGGGAAAGGTCACGATCTTTGGCCATGACTACGGTGTCCCGTTTGGGATCCGCCTCATGGCGGAGCATTATCCGGAGCGTTTCGATGCCTTCATCAATGCGAATGCGAGCCTCCCGGTCGGCACGCGCATCTCGCCGACCCACAGGCGCTGGCGCCAGTTCGTCCGCGACCATCCCGACGTTCCCGTCGGCAATGTCATCTCGAGCAAAGTCGACCCGCGGCTCACGGGCGTGGAGATCGCAGCCTGGAACGCCCCCTATCCCGACGCCTCTTACAAGATGGCGATCCGCAGCTTCCCGGAGATGGTGCCCGACAGCCCCGATCGGCCGGAGGCGATCGCCAACACGGCCGCATGGGGCCACATGGAGAGATTCCCCAAGCCGCTCATGACCATTTTCGGAAAGTTTGATGCCATCGACCTGCCGAGCGCCCGGATGGAGTTCATCGACCGGGTCCCCGGCGCGCACGGGCAACCACACCCGCAGCTGGACGTCACGCATTACGCGCCGGAGGATAAGCCCGAGGCCGTCGCCAGAGAGGTGATAGGGTTCCTCGCGGACGTCTATGACCCGAGGGCATTCGCACGACTGATGTACGCGGACTTTGAGACCGGTCTTGACGGGTTCGCGGACGGGGGCGACGGCTGTGATCACAACGCGGAAGCCGGGGCGATCCGGATCAGGGGGGACCGTGGCGCCGCGTCCTCGACATGGCCGGAGGGCCTCGCGGATCTCGGTCGCTACGGGGCGATAAAGGTCGCGTTCCGGTACCGAGCATCTGGCATGCGAGAGGGCGAGGGTCTCGTGGTGGAGTTGGGGGACGGATCGGGGTGGGTGGAGAAATTGAGGCTCTCGGAGGGGGTGGACTTCAGAAACGGGGCGAGGGACTACGGATTCGCGCGCATCGACGGCGGGGCGACCGGGTTGCCGGCGGAGGCCAAGATCCGAATCCGCTGCCGGAGTGGCGGCAACGGGGGCCTCGTGGATCTGCTGGACGTGGGGGTCTATGGCAGGGCGCGCGCGGAAGGGGCCTCGAACGTTGGAGGTGTGCCATGAGACCATTCATGATCGGTTTGTTGCTGGCCGCGCTGCCGGGGATGGGGTCCCAGGTGGTGGACGGACCCGGCGCAGCCGCCGGCGGCGGAACCGCCGAGAGGTTCAAGCGACTGGATCGCGACGGTGACGGGCGGCTGGACGCGGCGGAGGCGGGCGGCGCCGGGTTCTTCAAGCCCGCGGACACCGACGGGGATGGGGCGGTCACGCTGGAAGAGGCGATGGCGCATGCCAGACGGTCTCCCGCCCAGCCGCCCACGGCCGAGTCCCGGCGCACGGCCGGGATGGAGGGCGATGGCGCCGGGCCGATGGGGGCGAAGGTGGAGCCCATCCGGATCTCGGAGCTGGTCAGCCCGATCGAGGTCATCGCGACAGAGGCATCCGACGGGCGCCCGCTGCGCGCGTTCTGGCGCGGGCCGATCGGCGGACGGCCATTCCCGGCAATCGTCTTTGTCCACGGCGGGTTGAGCGAATTCCCCGAGGCGGTGCTGCGCGATCAGTTGCGCGTCAATCCGGTCATCACGCGGATGCTGGAGGCGGGCTATGCGGTGGCCCAGGCGACGTTCCGCAGCTACGAGCATGACGTGCAGTCCCGCGGCCCCATCGAGGACGTCCGGGCGGTGGTGCGCGCGGTGGCACGGTTGGGCGGCGTGGACGCCTCGCGCATCGCCCTGTTCGGCGGGAGCGGCGGGGGGAGCATCGCGCTCGAACTGGGCAGTGATCCCGCCGTGCGGGCGGTCGTCGCCGGCGAGCCGGCGACCCTGATCTACACCGGCATGCTGACGACGGGCGAATATGGGCCCCGCCTTGAGATCATGGCGAATCCCGAGGAGCACTTCAGCACGGAATTGCGGCAGCGCACCCTGGAGAAGCTCAAGTCGTTGCGGGCGCCGGTGCTGATCCTGCACAGCGACCAGCACGACTTGCGCAAACTGAACAAACCGCTCTTCCTCCCCATCATGCAAGAGGCCGGCGTGCGGGTACAGTATCGGGAATACCCGGGCTACGGGCACGGGTTCTATTTCGGCGGAGGCGACGACCGGTGGGGCAAGGGGGCCGATGGAAAGGTCGTGAATGCCGTGGTCCGGGATGTGCGCGCGTTTCTGGACGCGGCCATGCGCGCCACAGATGCACCCGGCACCGCGCCCGGAGAGAATTGAGAGTCGGGAGGCGCCGTGCTGGTGCCGGCGGAACTGGGCAAAGAGATCGGGTTCACCGCGACCGCAGGGCTTCGAGGAAGACGACCAGCCGCCTCGGGTACTGGGGGTAGAGGGTGCGCCTGGCGCCGCCGATGCTCGCGACTCTCGCGACGCCCCGGAACTTCGCCAGGGCCGCGTCGGCCTGGATGGACTGGGGGATCTTCACGAGCTTTCCCTGGGCTGGACGATTGGTGCCCCGGTATGCCTCCAGCCATGTGCAGAGCTTGGTTGTGCCATCCCTGAGGATGAAGCGGATCTCGGAGATCTCATTCTTGGGGGTGGCCACGCCAACAAGCATGCCGCATCCGGGCGCCATGTCGAATAGTCAATGCCCTGAAACTTCAAACCGCGGATCACGGGATGGTTCAGATCGCGTCTTAGGATCCCGGGAAAGGGCCAAGCACGGATACCGTTGCCGTCCAAGCGGATGTTGAACCGCGGTGGCGTCGGCGGAGCCGAACCCGAGCGTGGGAGGGCCCCGCGGCGGGTGAAACCGCTTGATCCAGCGGGGGCGGGGGGTAGCGTTCTAACGTCGGCCCGAGTGGCGGAATGGCAGACGCGCTCGACTCAAAATCGTAATACCCTCTTTAGCAACATGTTGCATGGCTTTGCATGGTGTTGCGAACGCGCTGGGCGACAGGGGCTTCCAACCATATCGCTTTCGCGTGCCGTTCCGCTGGTTTGCGTGGTTTTCTGCGCTCCAGACGCAGTGACCGTATAAAATGACCGTATAAAATCTCAGCGGTGATATCCGCACCGTGGCCGAGTGGCTGGGTCACCGGGACCACGGCGCCCTGCTCCTCAAGACCTACAGCCACGTCAGGCCGGAGCACGTGCGGGAGATGGTGACCGGGGCGCTGTCGCCACGTGGCGACAGATCTGGGCCTCGGGCCGCCAGCCGCCCCGCGTTGGCCACTCACCTACCGCGCCAGGGGGATGACGTAGAACAGGACCGCGAAGAAGTGCAGGCCGCTGCCGGCCAGCACGAAGAGGTGCCATATGGCGTGGTGGAACCTCAGGCCGCGCCAGAGATAGAAGACGGTGCCGGCGGTGTAGGCCAGCCCGCCGCCTGCCAGCAGGAGCAGCCCGCCCGGCGCCACGCTGTGCAGCAGGGGCCGGATCGCCACGACGACCGCCCAGCCCATGCCCATGTAGAGCGCGGTGGCCAGCAGGCGGCTGCGGCGGGACCGCCGGGCCCGCGCGGCGATGCCCAGGGCGGCCAGCCCCCACACGGCGACCAGGATCGACCAGCCCCACGGCCCGCGGAGGTTGACGAGGGCGAAGGGGGTGTAGGTGCCGGCGATCAGCAGGAAGATGGCGCAGTGGTCCAGGACGCGCAGCACGGCCCGGGCGCGGGGAACCGGGATGCTGTGGTAAAGCGTGGAGGCCGCGTACATCAGGACACCGGTGGCGCCGTAGACCGAGCAGGAGACCACGTGCCAGGCGTCCCCGAACGCCCTCGCGCAGGCCGCCAGCACGGCCAGCCCCGCGATGGAGAGCAGGAGTCCGACGCCGTGGGTGACGCCGTTGGCGATCTCCTCGGCCACCGTCTCCCGGGGCAGGGCGGCGGTGGCGGTCATCGGGCGTCCCCCGGGGACATCATCGGGATCCGGCGCGCCGCGCCTGGGCATGGCGGCGAGGGTCGAAGGGGCTGTGGGAACGGGTTCACGGGGGAGATTGAAGGGCGGGGGAGCCGAAATGGCGAGCGCGGAGGGAGCCGAAGTTGGTGCGTCTGATCCCGGACCCGGAACGATCGCTGGCCCCCAGGCGAGGGGTGGTTTTGCGATGGACAAGACGGCCGCCGAGACATTCCATCTGGAGTAGGAGTTGGGTGGGTGGACGTTGAGGTATCATATCGAAGCCTGACGAGAGGAATCATGAACATCCCTGAGAACAATCCCGCGGGGCGCGTTTATCAGCTGTTTGAAGCCGCCCGAAAGCGGTCTGATTCAGAGCACTGCAAGGACGCTTGGGCGGAACTTTTTGACTTGCCCAAGGACAATCTAGCCGGCGTTTATTATCATCTGGCACGGGTGCTTGAAGAGGTCAATCAGATCGAGCGTCAACTGCGTTCTGCCTCTGACATCACTGCGGAAATCTACCTTCAAGATTTCCCCACAATCCGCGCGATATTGTCCCCGGTAAATTTTGCCGAACGATGGGACGGTACCAAGAAGCGAATCACTGATGCCGTCCTCCGGACCCTCGCGATTTGCGCCGATCGGCTTTCCAGAGCCACTTTGGAAACGACGCTGGACCCAGCCGAATTGGACTCTCTGAAGGCCGACGTCGAATCCCTCCTGAATGAAGCCGCTAACGCGAAAATTGCCGACGAACTCAAGAATGTGGTCATCGATATGGCGGAAGGGATGAGGCGGGGTATTTTCGAGTACCGGCTTCGCGGTGCCAACGGACTTCGGCAAGAACTGTTTAGCGTGATGGAGAAATGCCAGCGGCATGCAGAGGCATTAAAGCGCGGCCGGGATACCGAAATATTCCAGAGGCTATGGACATTCCTTGTCCGCTACGACACCATCACATCGGCGGCCATCAACACACCTCTATTGATCAAGGGCATGAAGAATTTGTTGGGGTTCGATGGATAACGGTCACGCGAAAGCGCGTTGATCTCAATGAGAGCCGCTGGTGGGCACGGCGGCTCCCGTTTGTCTATCACGACGGGGCGGCAGCGCCCCTCAGTCCTCGCCCTGGCGCAGCACCGGGGTCACGGCACGGGCGTTCCTCGGCAGCAGGTCGGCCACCGGGCAGCCCAGCACCCGCGCCAGCAGCCACAGCTCCGCGTCGTTGACCCGGCGCAGGCGCGACTCGATTTTGCCGACGGTGTGGCGGTTCGGGGCGCGGCCGTCACCAATTGGTGACGCCGCCGCGGGTGACGGGGCAAAAATCGCGCGCATGGAATCATCCATTCCACGGCGA
>CAZYWZ010000125.1:0-18344 GCA_964651705.1 uncultured Verrucomicrobiales bacterium | reverse complement strand
GCGTGGCGCGGATAGGAATCCGCGCCCTACAAAACTTGGCACGGTGACGTGCCTGTGTCCTATACGGTTCGTTGAGGGCACGTCACTCGGGGAGCGATCCTTACGCGAGGATTTGGGTGGGTGCAGGGCGGGACGTGCCGTGCCTCTGGGGCGGCCGACCGGGCCGGGGCGGGTCGGCGAGATGGCATCATGGCGGCTCCGGCAAAGAGCGCGAGGGCCATCGCCAGCGGCCACTGGAAGATCTCGACGCGCTCGGCGACGGCCGTCGCCCGCGAGGTTTTCGCGAGCTCGCGGAGGTCGGTGTCGAGCAGCGAGCCGAGGCCGGCGCCATCCGGGCCGAGCCGGACATAGCGCCCGCCCCCGGCCTCGGCCAGCTTCGTCAGGAAGGCTTCGTCGAGCCGCGAGATGACCTCGTTGCCCGACCGATCCTTGGCGTGGCCGCGGACGCGGCCCTTCGGTTCGCGCAGGGGCACCTTGGCGCCGGCGACGGTCCCGACCCCCACCGTGAACACCCGCAGGCCCTGTCGCTCGCGCAGTCTCCGTGCCGTGAGGATGGGGTCGCCCTCGAGATCTTCTCCGTCGGTGACGAGGATCAGGGCGCAGGTCTCCAGCTCTTTCTGGCGCGCCTTCTCCGCAGCGAGCTCGATCGCATCGGTCAAGGATGTGCCGCCCTTACCGATGCTGTGTGTCTCCAGGTGTTTCAGCACGAGGCCGAGCGCGGTCCCGTCAAAGGTGAGCGGGGCCACCACGCGAGCCTCGCCCGAGAAAGCGATCAGGGAGACGCGGTCACCGGCCAGCCGCGCGACGAAATTGGTGATGGCGGCCTTCGCGGCCTCGAGGCGGCGCGGCCGGATGTCTTCGGCGTCCATGCTGCGCGAGACATCCAGGGCGATGAAAACATCGATCCCCAGCCGCTTGACCTCGGTCTTCTCGGTGGGGAGGTATGGCCGCGCGAGAGCGGCGGCCAGGCAAAGGCATCCTCCGGCAAAGAGCCATAGGCCAGCGCGGTCGGGCGCGGGATCCGGCGGCGGGGCGAGTTCCGCGCGCAGTGCGGGGGAGGCGATCAGGCGCCCGAGGCGGCGCTCTCGCGCGCGGCGTCCCGCGACGCGCGCCACCAGCGCCACCAGCAACGCGGCGGGAAAGGCGACCAGCCAATACGGTTCGGCGAAGTTCATGGCAGTCGGAGCAGGAAGGTCTGTCGCGAGAAGACCTCGCCGACGAAGAGCAGCAGCGCCGCGAACGCGGGCCACGGAAAGAGCTCGTTGTATACGCGGAATCGCTTCTCCCGGAAGTATCCCTTCTCCAGCGCCTCGATGCGCCCGTAGATCGCGCGGAGCGCGTCCATGTCCTTCGCGCGGAAGAACTGCCCCTGCGTGATCATGGCGATCTGGTGCATCAGGTGCTTCTCGATGTTGCGGGCCGACTCGTCTCGCTCGAGGATCTCGATCGGGTAGACGCGGATGCCCTCGATCGCCACGGCCCGCGCCGCGTCCAGCGGCGGGAGCCCCGTGTTGCTCAGCCCATCGGAGACGAGGATCTGCACCTTGGATGCCCCATCGGACTCCTTGAGCATGCGGGCGGCCGCGAGCATCGCCGAGCCGACCGCGGTCCCGCCGGCGGTGCGCGCCTCCGCCAGCGTCTCCAGAGCGAAGGCGTGATCCAATGTCAGCGGGCTCACGAGATAGGGCTTCGCCGCGAATCCGATGATCCCGATCCGGTCCTTCGGGCGGCGATCGACGAACTCCTTGATGACCTTCCGCAGCGCCGTCAGGCGCGTCACCCTCTGGCCATCGACGGTGAAATCTGGCGTGTCCATCGAGCCAGAGAAATCCAGCACCATCACGATGTCGATGCCCTTGGATTCGTCGAACGACTCCCCTTTCTCGACCCGCGGGCGCGCCAGCGCGAGGATCAACAGCGCGAGCCCGAGCAACTCCAGGAATAGGCGCATGCGCCCGGCGCTCTGGCGCGCGGGGCGCGCGATGGCGCGGAGCAGCGCACCTGAGGAATACCGCACCGCCGCGGTCGGTCCAGGACGGCCGCGCCACCACGCGACCGCCGGCAGCAGCGCCAGCAGCGCCAGGCACCACGGCTGCGCGAATTCGAGGGTCATCCGCGCCCCTCCGCGATCCGCGCCTCGCGGCGATCGGTTATCCCGCGGACCGCGGCTGATCCCTCGTTCACGAGCCGCTCGGCCTCGTCGCGCGCCATCGGTCTTCCGGCCCATTTGGTGGGTTCGCAGCGCTCGGCCATCGCGGCGAGCCAGGAGCGGTCCCCCTCCTCCAAAAGGGAGAAGCCGGGCAGCACCGCGGCGAATTCGGCGGCGGTCAGTTTCGAGCAGGGCCCGGCGCCCATCGCCTCGAGGTAGGCGCGCAGGATGGCAGACAGCTCGATCGCGAACTGATCGGGGCGCATCTCGTCCCAGCGGGCGAGGAGGGAGCGGAGCGCGCGGAGCGCGGCGCGGCATGGGGCGAGGCGAGCGGCGCGCGCGCGGGCCCTTGCGATGGCGCGGAGCCACCAGCGGATCGCCAGGGCGAGCAGGGCGATGGCGCAGGCAATGGCGAGCCACGCCGGCCAACTCCGCCACCATTCCCACGGCGGGTGGAGGAAGCGCAGGTCCTCGATGATCTGTGGTGGTGCGGTGGCGGGCATCGTTTCGTTAACGGCGATGGAGGCGGCGCAGTTCGAAGAAGCGCCGGAGCGCCTTCTCGAAGGGCCGCTCCGAGTCGATCGGCACGAGGTCGGCGCGCGCGTGGCGGCAGCGCTCCCGCACGCGGGCCTGCTGTTCCATGGCCTCGCGCTCGAAGATGGCGCGCGCGGCGGGATCGGAAGTGTTGATCTCGAAACGCTCGCCGGTCTCCGCGTCGGCGAAGGCCACCCAGCCCGCGTCGGGCAACGACCGCTCGCGCTCGTCGACGACGTGGAGCGCCACGAGGTCGTGCCGCGCCGCGGTGATGCGGAGCGCCCGCTCGTAGGCGTCGGCGAGGAAATCCGTCAGGAGGAAGACGATGGCGCGGCGCCGGAAGATGTGGTTGAGCGCCCCCAGCGGCGCGTTCAGGTCGGTGCCGGTCCCACGGCATCGGTGATACAGGATGTCGCGGACCAGCCGCATCGCGTGCTGCTGGCCCTTCTCGGGTCGGACGATCTTTTCGATGCGATCGCTGAAGAGGAGCAGCCCCGCGCGGTCGCCGTTGCGCACGGCGCTGAAGGCCAGCAGCGCGGCGACCTCCGCCATCCGATAGCGCTTGGAATGCTCGCCGGAGCCCCATTCCCCGGATCCGCTGCGGTCGACGGCCAGCAGCACCGTGAGCTCGCGCTCCTCGCGGAAGAGCCGGATCAGCGGGTGCTGCGTGCGCGCGGAGACGTTCCAATCGATGCGGCGCACGTCGTCGCCATCCCGGTATTCGCGGAACTCCTCGAATTCCATCCCCTGGCCCTTGAAGGCGGAGCGGTAATTCCCCACGAACACATCGGTCGCCAGGCGATTGGTCCGGATCGCCAGCCGCCGGATCGAGCGCAGTAGCTCCTTGGGGATGGGTTGGGTGTTCATCGCGGACACACGCCGTCACCGGCGTGGCTACGGAGGGACGGATTCATGGCACCGGGACGCATTCGAGCAGTCGGCCCACGATCTGCGGGGTGGTCACCTCCTCGGCCTCGGCCTCGTAGGTGACGAGGATGCGGTGGCACAAGATGGACGGCGCCACGGCCTTGATGTCCTCGGGGATGACATAGGCGCGTCCCTCGAGCAGGGCCTTGGCCCGCGAGGCGCGCGCGAGGTTGATGCTGGCGCGCGGCGAGGCGCCGTAGCGGATCAGCGGCGCCAGGGCCGCGTCCGCCGCCCCGGCGTCGCGCGTGCTGGTCACCAGCCGCACGATGTAATCCTTTAAGGCGTCGGCGAGGGTCACGCGTTTCGTGATCTCCCGGAGCCGCAGGGCCTGCTCCACCGTCAGGATCGGATCGAGCCGCGGCTTCGCCTCCTCGTCCGCGATGTAATCCATGATCTGCCGCTCCTCGCCGGGCGAGGGGTAATCGATGTTGACCTTGAGCATGAAGCGATCCATCTGCGCCTCGGGGAGCGGGTAGGTGCCCTCGTGCTCGATGGGGTTCTCGGTGGCCAGCACGAGGAAGGGATCGGGCAGCGTGTAGGACTTCTCGCCGATGGTGACCTGCTGTTCCTGCATCGCCTCGAGCAGCGCGCTCTGGACCTTGGGTGCGGCGCGGTTGATCTCGTCGGCGAGCAGGACGTTGCAGAAGATGGGCCCGAAGCGCGTCGAGTACTCCGCGGTGCGGGGGTTGTAGACCAGCGTGCCCACGACGTCGGAGGGCAGGAGGTCGGGGGTGAATTGGACGCGGTGGAATTTCGCGTCGATCACCGAGGCCAGGGCCTTGACGGTGGTGGTCTTCGCGAGGCCGGGCACGCCCTCGAGCAAGACGTGCGAGTTGGTCAAGAGGCCGATGAATAGGCAGTCGACCAGTTCGCGTTGTCCGACGACGGCGCGGGCGATCTCCTCGCGGGCCAGGGCCAGGAGCCTGCCGGCCCCGGCGACCTCGGTCTCGAATTCGGGTGTGGTTGGCATGGGTGGGGGTGTTGGGGGGTTGGGTCTCGATGATCGGTGGGGCGCCGCGGCGCCTCGGGGGAATGATGGGGAAGGCGCGGCCGGCGTCAAGGTGGGGCGGGGGGTCTGGGACGCTCCGTAACAGGGCCGTGGCACGGGTCGCTCACGCTCCCCGCTACGCCGCTGCCGCGTTTAACGAGAGCGCGGGGAACCATCGAAACGTTCTATACAGGTCATCGAGCGCCAATCAGTCGAGGGCATCGTCTTACGGTTCGTTTTTCGGGGGGCCGGAGGGCGCGCATCCTTGCGCGCCAACGCGGTGATGGCATGCGGGGAGGCATGCCCTCCGGATAGGCTGGCGGCGCGGGGGCATCGCGGGTAAGAAGGGCGGTGGCGCTATGCCCCTGCCCTGCGATCCAGCGGACGTGGACCGGTTCCTGTCGGAGCCGACGGCGGGCGCTCGGCTAACGATGTCGGGGATGGGTGGCGACGCGATCGTGCTGGGGGCGGCGGGAAAGATGGGTCCGCATCTGGCGATGATGCTGCGGCGCGGCCTGCGGGGCCGCGTGGTTGGGGTCTCGCGTTTTTCGGATGCGGGCGCGCGCGAGCGCCTGGAGGCGGGCGGGGTGGAGACGGTCGCGTGCGACCTGGCGGATCGCGACGCCGTGGCGCGACTGCCGGACGCGGCGGACGTCTTCTATTTGGCGGGGCAGAAATTTGGGACGTCTGGGGCGCCGGACATGACGTGGGCGATGAACGTGCTGGTGCCCGCGATCGTGGCGGAGCGATACCGGGCCTCGCGGGTGGTGGCGTTCTCGACCGGCTGCGTGTATCCCTTCGTGCCGGTGGGGGGCGGCGGTTCGCGGGAGGGCGACGCGATCGGGCCGCCGTCTGGCGAGTACGCCTGGTCGTGCGTGGGGCGGGAGCGGATGTTTGAATTCGCGGCGCGTTGCCACGGGGCGCGCGTGGCCCTCTTTCGGCTGAACTATGCCGTGGAGTTCCGCTATGGCGTGCTCGTGGACATCGCGCGGAGGATTCTGGCGGCGGAGGCGGTGGATGTTACCATGGGGCACGTGAACATCATCTGGCAGGGCGATGCCGTTGCCCGGGCGATCCAGGCCATCGAATTGGCCGATGGCCCACCGGGGATCATCAACGTCACCGGCCCGGAGACCCTGCAGGTGCGCGACCTCGCCGCCCGACTGGGCCATCGGCTGGGGAGGGAACCGAGTTTCGTGGGGGAGGAATCTGCGACCGCGTGGCTCTCGAACGCCTCGCGTTCGGTCTCGCTATGGGGCCCGCCGACGGTTTCGGTGGACCAGATGATCGAATGGGTGGCCTCCTGGCTCGAGGCGGGGGGAGGCACGCTGGGAAAGCCGACGCATTTCGAGGCTCGCGATGGGAGATATTGATCTGACACTTCATTTGGTTGGTTGTGAATCCCGCGGTAGCCGCCGAGGTGAGGAGGCGGCCCATCGTTTGGACTGCGGTGGCAGAGCGCAGCGGCGACACCGCTTTGGCGTCTGGCGGAGCCGGGACCCGCGCGGCAGGGCCAGTGCCGCCGCTCCGCGGCGGTTCCAAAGCGGTGTCGCCACCCCCGGCGGGGTTCTGCCACCGCAGTCCAAAAGGCCACTCGGCCCAGTGGTCGGAGACGCACCATGAACCCGCGCGACCATCTCATCGAGGGCCAGGTGATCCCGGCGCACCCGCTGGCGCTGACGGCGGGGCGGAAGTTGGACGAGCGGCGGCAGAGGGCGCTGACGCGGTATTACGTCGCCTCTGGGGCGGGCGGCGTCGCGGTCGGGGTGCACTCGACGCAGTTCGAGATCCGCGAGCCGGGGCACGCGCTGCTGCGGCCGGTGCTGGAGCTGGCCTCGCGCGCGGCCGACGAGGCGCTGTCGGCCGGGCCGCGGCCGTTCGTCAAGATCGCCGGCGCCTGCGGCGACACGCGCGCGGCGGTCGCGGAGGCGGAACTCGCGCGGGAGCTGGGCTACCACGCGGTTCTGCTTAGCCTTGGCGCCCTGCGCGACGCCACGGAAGACGCGCTGGTGGCGCACTGCAGGGAGGTTTCCGGGGTCCTTCCCCTGATTGGTTTTTATCTCCAGCCCGCCGTCGGGGGCCGCGCCCTGCCGTATCGGTTTTGGCGTCGGTTCGCGGCGATCGAGAACGTGGTGGCGATCAAGGTCGCGCCGTTCAACCGATACCAGACCCTCGACGTGGTGCGCGCGGTCGCGGAATCGGGTCGCCGCGACATCGCCCTCTACACCGGCAACGACGACAGCATCGTGGCCGACCTGGTGACGCCTTTCGTGTTTGAAACGCCATCCGGCCGCGCCGAGATGCGCTTCGCCGGGGGCTTGCTGGGTCATTGGGCGGTGTGGACGCGGCGCGCGGTGGTGCTGCTGGGGGAAATCAAGGCGACCCGCGACGGCGCGGTGGGCGAGGCGCTCTTGGCGCGTGGCGCGGAGATCACCGATTGCAACGCGGCATTCTTCGATGCCGCCAACGGTTTCGCCGGCTGCATCCCCGGGATCCACGAGGTGCTCCGCCGGCAGGGGTTGCTGGCGGGCACGTGGTGCCTGAATCCCCGCGAGGTGCTCTCCCCGGGCCAGGCCGAGGAGATCGACCGCGTCTATCGCGCCTACCCGCATCTCAATGACGACGCCTTCGTCGCGGCGCGCATCGGGGAGTGGTTGCGATGAGCGATGGCGCCGACGTGATCGGGTTGCTCTCGGAACTCATCGCGTGCCCGAGCGTCAACCCGGGGCGCGGCTCGGTGGGGGGTGTTTTTGGCGAGGCGCGGTTGGCCGGGATGTTGGCCGACCTGTTGCGCGGCTGGGGTGGGGAGGTCCGCGTGACGGAGGTCGTCCCCGGGCGCCCCAACGTCGTGGCGACCTTCGCGGGCCGCGGGAATGGGCGATCCGTGATGCTGGAGGCACACAGCGATACCGTGTCCGTCGAGGGAATGACGGTTCCCCCTTTTGAGGCGACGGCCCGCGATGGGCGGCTTCATGGGCGCGGGGCGTGCGACACCAAGGGTCCGATGGCGGCCATGCTCGCCGCGCTGAAGGTGGTGCTGGATGAGGGCGGCCCGCCGGGCGCCGTGCATTTCGTCTCCACCTGCGACGAGGAGTGCGGCGCGATCGGCGCCTCCGCGCTGATGGCATCGGGCTTTCGCCCCGACCTCGCCGTCGTGGGCGAGCCCACGGGATTGGGGATCGTGCGCGCGCACAAGGGCGCCCTGCGATGGAACATCGCCACGCGCGGGCGCGCGGCCCACAGCGCCTCGCCCGAGCGAGGCACGAACGCCATCTACGCGATGGCCGACATCGTGCGCGCGCTGCAGCGTTATGCCGAGGGTCCCCTCGCCGCTAGGCCCCACCCGCTTTTGGGAAAGCCCACCCTGAGCGTCGGTACGATCTCCGGGGGAACCCATGCGAACATCGTGCCCGAGCACTGCCAGATCGAGGTCGACCGCAGGCTCCTGCCCGGCGAGAGCCGCGAGGGCGCGCTGGCCGAAATGCTCGCCGTGCTCGAACCGTTGCGCGCGGCGATCCCCGCGCCCGATTTCTCGTGCGAGCCGCTGGGCTGCTATCCCCCATTCGAGGAGGCGCCCGACGGCCCCGCCGCCGCCCTCGTCGCCGCCGCGTGCGAGCGCGCGCTGGGTCGTGCGACCTTCGCCGTGGCCCCCTGGGCCTCCAATGCCGGCTTCTTCGGTGCCGCGGGGATCCCCTGCGTCGTCTTCGGCCCCGGCCATATCGCCCAGGCGCACACCGCCGATGAATTTATCGAGTTGGAACAACTGCGCCGCGCCGTCGTCGCCTACGCCGAGATCATCCGCGGGTGCGCCCGGTGAGATCGCGATGTAGCCCATCTCGTCAGAGATGGGAGCGCGCTTGATCGGGGCGCGGGCCCACCCCCTCACGTCGGCGGCTACCCCAGACGGGGGTCACGCCTTCCACGGC
This sequence comes from uncultured Verrucomicrobiales bacterium, assembly GCA_964651705.1. Taxonomy (GTDB): domain Bacteria; phylum Verrucomicrobiota; class Verrucomicrobiia; order JADLBR01; family JADLBR01; genus JADLBR01. The sequence continues at coordinate 9,820 of CAZYWZ010000125.1, read as the reverse complement.
GCGCGATATTTATAGTCCAGCAGCTTGTTGGCCTCTTTGGAGTTCGTGACGCGCTCGGCCTTGGCGTCCCACTCGATGCGCGCCTTCGTCGCGAGCGCGATGTTGGCGAGGTGCGAGAAGCAGGTGGAGCGATGTCCCGTCTCCAGGTCGCATTGCAGGGAGCCGCCGCGGGTCTTGATGTTCTCGATGAAGTTGTGGATCAGCGACTGGGTGGGATCCTCCTTCACCGGGCCGGATTGGAATCCCTCCGGGGCGGGGTCGGGCGCCTTCTGGAACTGCCCCGGTTTGTTGGGCGTGATGGAATAGCCCTTGTCGTCGGCGACGAGCGTGCCGAGCGTGCCGCGGAATTCCACGCGGCCGGTGGGCCCGAAGGCCGGGGCCCCGTTGGCCTCGTAGACGCCGAAGATCGCGATCGCGCCGCAGGCCAACTCGAAGGTGGCATCCATCGTGTCGGGGATGTTGCGGTCGTCGTCGATGGCGTACCTGCCCCCGGTGGCGGTCACCGCGATTGGCGCCTCCTCGTCCAGCGCCCAGCGGATGACGTCGAGCCAGTGGACGCCCCAGTTGCCCATCTGCGAGGAGTATTCCTTGTGCCACCGGAATTTGTAGGGCGTGATGTTGAATTGGAATGGCCGGCTGGGCCGGGGCCCGAGCCAGAGGTCCCAGTCGAGGCCCTCCGGGGGATCGGTGGGTTTCATCTTGCCGATGCCGACGGGCGCCATGCAGCTGGTGTGGTAGCTGCGGGCGACGGTCACCTTGCCGATGGCGCCGCCGCGGATCTTCTCCGCGATCTCGCGGTACATCGCCGAGCCGCGGCGATGGATGCCGACCTGCACGACGCGTTTGGTGCGCTTGGCCACGTCGATCATGCGGCGGCCCTCGGCCGCGACGATGGTCAGGGGTTTCTCCACGAATACGTCCTTGCCTGACTCGCAGGCCAGGATCGTCTGGATCGCGTGCCAGTGGTCCGGCGTGGCGATGCACACCGCATCGATGTCCTTGCGCTCCAGCACCTCCCGGAAATCCCGATAGCGGTCCACCTTGTTGGGAAACTCCTCGCCCATCTTGGGGATCATCGTGTCATTCAGGCTCTCGACGATGCGCGGGTCCACCGCCGCGAGATCGCGGTTGACGTACGGCTCGTACACGTCGCAGAGCGCCGCCACCTCGACGTCGGGCTCCTTCATGAAGCGCGTGAGCAGTTGCGTGCCGCGGTTGCCGACGCCGATGAAGCCGACGCGGACGCGCCCGTTGGCCCCCTGGGCGCGGGCGCGGGTCAGCGCGGCCGTCGCGCCGGCCATGGCGACGGTCTTGGTGAAATCTCGGCGGGTCCATTCGGTTCGTTTGTTCATGGGTGTTTGCCCTGCGGTGTGTGGGGTTGCTTTTCTGGGGGGGTGGGTCTGGCGAAATTGGTGGTTGGAGGGGGGAAGACTTGGAAGCTTGGGTCGAGCTCGATGGCCTTGCGCATTTCCCGCTCGATGGCCTCTTTCCATCCCTTCCTGCTGAAGACCAACCCCAGATAGCCGTGCGCCTGGGCATCATCGGGGGCGAGTTCGATCGCGCGGGAGAGGGTCTTGGCGGCATCGTCAAAGCGGGTGATCATGTAATACGTTATGCCCAAGATCTTCAGGGAGAAGCTATCGTCGGGCGCGAGCTCCAGAGCCTGCCGCAACACGCGCTCGGCCTCGTCGTATTGGCCCTGGTGGAAGCGGACCACGCCGAGGTTCGAGAACGCGTAGGCGCTATCCGGGTGGCGCGCGATGATCGCCTGATACTGGCGCGCGGCTTGCTCGTACCGTCCCTGGTCGAAGAAGGTGCGGGCGGCCTTGGCCTCGGCGGCCATGTTGGGCGGAGGGCCGATGTCGGGTGGCTTCTGCGGCGTCTCCCCCGTTGCCCCGGTCGTCGGTGGCGCGGGATCTTGCGGTGCCGCCGTCGCGATGTGTGCCGCGATGCCCAGGGCCAGGAGGGGGAGAATTCTCATGGGCCGCCTTCGGCGGAAACGTATCGCCAGGGAGGGGCGATCACAAGGCAGATCACCGGGACGGAAGATCGCGCGACGCCCCACTCGGTCTGCCCCAAAGCGGTGCGGGGACGCACCGCACTCCAAAGCGCTGCGCGCGAAACGCGGCAGTGTCAGCGTGTCTCGACATGGGCCCAGGATGTTGCCGCATTTCGGCCGAAGGCCTGGCCCGTCTTGGCGCGGCGCCGCTCCCATCGGTGGGGATGCCGCCCAGTCGAAGGAGGTCTGTTTCGAATAGGCCCACCAGGGCGAAAAAAGCCAGCATCGCCAGGTCGATGATGAGGCGTCTTAATTCGCGGTTGGGCGCGGGGGGCTGCAACCGGGGCCACAAATGATAGCGGAGCCGATCGCCAGAGGCGATTGCGTATCCCCCCGCCGAAGGGCGAAGGCCCTTCGCTGCTAGAGAGGCACGGCGAATTTTGAGCTAGATCCCGTGCCCCGCACGCGGCGCACCACCGGGGCGGAAAATGGTAGGCTGCGCCTTGGCGCACGCCGCCGAATCGACGGTCCGCGTGCGCCAAGGCGCAGCCTACATCGCGACCAATTTTCGAGTCAGTCCCGCCGCTGGCGCGGGGACGCGAACCTTCGGAGTGCGGCAGTCTGACTGCCGCCTTCGAAGCGTCCCGGCCGAGGGGAAAAGTCTGCCGCCCAGCGCTGTTCTCGCGACGTCTTGAAAGGCGCAAGTCACACTTGCGCATTCCAAGGAACGCGTCCCGTTGCAGTCTGGGCTCCGCCTTTAGGCGGTCCGAGGAACCTGTGCGGGCCGCTGGGGGGAGCCAAAGCGGCGCCGCGGCGCACGCAGTCCAAAACAGGGGCTTCGGCGTCGCCGGTTCTGGCGCGACATGCATCCCGACGAGATGTAAGAGAAAATTCTCGCCTTCGTTCGAACGTGAAGTTTCCGGTCAGCGCGGCTGTGCGGCGAAGAGTTCGTCGTCGGCGGTCGCCGGGTCGTGGGGATTGGGCACTTTGAAGTAGGTTGCCTCGGCGTCGGGGTCCGGGAACGGGGCGAGGGTGAGTTCGAGGTCGGCCTTGGCGCCTGGGTACCACGCGCCGGGGCGCCAGGCGTTGGCGCGGCAGAGGGGCGCGCCGGAGAAGTCCCGTTGCCCTTCCGCGGTGGTGACCGAATCGGGTTTCAGCACCAGGAGGCGGAGGTCCATGTCGTCGAGTTTCGGGTGGCGTTTCGGGGCGAGGCAATACACGACGGGACCGCGCATGATGGCGACCTTGCCGGCCTGGTTGACGCGGCCGCGGACGAGGCGCCACGGCATGGGGAGATCCAATGTGACGCGATCGCCGGACTTCCATTGGCGCTCGATGGTCAGCGACGTGCGCCCTTTTGGGATAAGGAGGGGTTCGCCGTTGATCGTGGAGGTTGGTGCCGCGCACCAGGCGGGCAGGCGCAGTTCCAGCGAGAGGCGCACGGGCCGATCCGGATCGAGGTGGAGGGTGATGGTCCCGCTGGCGGGATAGGCGGTCTCTTGTCGGATGGCGAGCTTGGCTCCGTCGTCGAGGGGGACCGTGGCTGACGAGGCCGTGTAGAGGTTGATCGCGACACCGCGCGTGGTCCGGTAATAGATCATGCTGGGCAGTTCGGCGATGATGCGGCGGTAGTTATTCGGGCAGCAGTAGGTGTCGCCCTCGTAGTAGCCCCGCGGCCCATCGAAGGGCGTGTAGTAGCGGATGCGCCGCCCGTCGGGTGACTGCGCGGCGAAGAGGCCGTTAAAAATCGCCCGTTCCATGATGTCGCCGTGGCGGAGGTCGGCCTCGCGTCGGAGGATCTCGTCCAGCCAGCGCAGGAGGTAGGCGGTGGCGCAGGTCTCGCCTAGGTTGAGGGTCCCCTCCTGGGTGTCGTGCCAGCACTCGTGGTCGCCGATCTCGCCGGTGATGGCCATGCCCTCGTCCTCGATCATGAAGCGCAGCGCGTCGCGGCTCGGGTCCAGGAGCCGCGGGTCGGGGGCGAGGCGGTGGAGGCGCAGCTGCGCGAGGCAGCGGCACAGGTGCGCGTAGGCATGGCCCTCCACCGGCCCCCAGCGACCGATGGCGATGCGCGCCTCCCATTCCGGAAGGCGGCGCGCCCCGCGCACGAAATCGAGGTATCGCGCGTCGCCGGTCTCCGCGTGCAGCGCGAGCAGGGCATTTTCCACCCCCGTGACGCCCATGTGCAGCGTGATGGGCCACGGGCTCGGTTGCTTCGGCGGGTCCGCCTCCCAGCGCCGCAATAGGTAGTCGGCCAACTTCCTCGCCGCGGCGAGCGAGGGTTCCTCCGCGAAGAGCCGGTGGTCGGTCGCCAGCGCGAGGATGAGGTAGGACATCTCGTGGACGTCCCAGAGCGTCCAGATGCGCTTCTCGGACGGCATCGTGCCGAGGTAGCCGTCGAGTTCCTGGGCGGCGATGGCGGCCGCCACCAGTTTCTGCTTCATCGCGACCAGCGCGGGATCGCCGGTGTGGTGGGCCAGGCGCGCGCCCGCGTCGATCAGTTTGCCCAGGCCGATGTATTTGCCCTTGCGCTCGGCCGCGCGAAACGGATCGAGGAAATCCTTGTCGATGTTCAGCGCGAACAGATTGGTCTGGATCGTCACCTGAATCCTGCGCCCGATCTCGCCGCCGACGGTGATGGCGCGGGCGTCGATGGATTCGAATCGGCCGTCGGGCGATGCGGGGAGCGGGGAGGTGAGGAGCGGGAGATGGAAGAGGAAGAGGAGGAGGGGGTGGGCGTGTGTCGCGCGCATGGCGAATGGTACCGCGCTGGCCGGGTGGTGTCGATGGCGGAGCGAGCGCGTGGGACCCCGGGCTTGGGGGGACGCGGAACTTCATCCCACTTGCCCATTAATCCGAGGCCAGAGATCATGAGTGGATCCGTCGTCGCGCGGCACCACCGGAGGTGAGATGTAGCCCCTCCGGTCACGGAGGGGCCGGGCGGCGGGGGTCCACGGCCTTACGGCCGCGGCTACATCCTAAACTTTCGAAACCAGATCCCATGCCCCGCGCGCGGGGCACCGCCGGGGATGAGAATTTGTAGCGAAGCCGCTTCCGGCTTCGGCCTATCCCCCGCCGAAGGGCCGAAGGCCCCTCGCTACTAGCGAGTCACGTCGTATTTTCGAGTCAGCCCCCCGCCGCCTGGCAGAGGCGGCCTACAGATTTTGTGGGGCGTCTCTGCGAGACGCCAGCGGGGGTGGGGTTCCTGGTCAGCGTCCATCGCCCGGGCGGGGCATCGAAATACGCGGCCATGGTCGGGGCGGCGACGTCGATGGTCTTGGCGCCGGGGGTGCCATGGCGTGTGGCGCGCCATGGGCCGGGCGCGAGGTCGCCGACCAGCGCGCGCGCGCCGTTTCCCGGTGGCACCTCGAATCGCACGGGTTCGCCGGCGGTTGCCCCATCGCGGCGGCACAGCACGATGCGGTCGCCCGACGGTGCCGCGATGCGGCAGCCGACCCAGTCGCCCGCGTCCACTCGCGTCACCGGCGCGATCGCGCCGGCCTCGGTCGAGGTGGTTTGCATCACCGTGAGGAACAGGTCCTCGGCGGCGGCGCGCTTCGGGGAGATCTCCACCCGCCAGGCGCCCGGCTCGATCGAGGACTTCTCCGCGGCACCCGGCGGCGAATCGTTGGGCCAATTTTCCCCAAACACCCAGAACTCCTTCCCCGGCCCGCCGACCTTGCCCAGCGCGAGATTGTCGGTCTCGGGCAACAGGGCGGTGAGGTGCAGCCTCCCGCCGGCCCCCGGCCCGGTCCGGTCCACGATCGCCGTGCTCCCTTCGATGCGTGGCTCCTCGATGCTGTGCAGCAGCCAGAGTTTTTGGAATGCCGGTTCCTTGGCCACGACCCGATCAAACACGACCATCGCCGCGGGCAACCGCGTGTCGTTGAGGTCGAGGAACACGAAGGATCGGGTCACCGCCGCCACCTTGGGCCCATACGCCGCGGTGATGTCGCCCTTGAGCAGGGTGAACTCCGGGCGCTGCGGGTCGGGCCCCATCCCGTGGGCGAGCACCTCGCCGGTCCGATAGCCGCGCGCCGGGTCGCGCAGCATGTCCAGGTTCTTCGGCTCGCTGCGGCCGTTGGGCAGGCGCTGCCCGCCGTCATTCCCGTAATCCCGGCCGAAATTCTCGGCGGGGTCGTGGATCAGCAGGCCATTGTGCGCGATGGTGCGCCAATAGTAGTTTTTGCAATGGGGGCTGCCGTACTGGCCTGACGAGCCGGAGTAGGCGCCCGAATCGATGGCTAGCGCGCCGCGGTGGTAGATCTGGAACGCGCCCGCGTCGAGGTGCTGGTGGTTGCAGAAGTTATATGCGTTGACCTTCATCTCGGCGACCACCGCGTCATCGCCCCAGCCCGTGCGCGCGATCATCCAGCCGAAGGGTTCCGGGAAATAGCGCGAATGCGGCAGCCCGTCTGGTGGGACGGGCTGGAGCCCGGGATCGCGCCACAGCAATTCGAACAGCGCCTCGCCCTCGCGCAGGCCGCCGTGTTTCAGGAAGTGGCCGAGGATCACGCCATCGCGGTAGTAGCTGGCGGCCAGGAGCGCCCCATGCCCGATGGGCCACGGCTCGCCGCGCCGCGTCGAGCTGCTGAAGGTGTCGCCCCCGCGCAGCCGTTGCCCGTCGGGCCGCGTCGCGTACAGGTAATAATAAGGCACCCGCGCCTGCGCCGGGTTGTAGACACTGCCCGCCCCCATACGGGCGAAAATCCAGAGGGGCACCGTGTCCCAGCCAAAGCGATACGGGCCATAGGAATCCCCCTGGTGGTAGGCGCCCCCGTCATACAGCCAGTTGCGGGCCGGCAGATGCTCGCGGAAGAAGCGCCCCGCCGCGTGGTCGTACATCTCGGAAAACTCGTCGTATAGCGCGATGCCCGCCGAGAGCATGTCGCGCAGGATCATCGCCTCGGAGCTGTGCCCCGTCACCGATCCCTGCCGCGTCGGGGGATAGCCGCACTCCAGCGTCTTGGCCAGTCGCACCAGCTCCGCGCGGTACCCGTCCCTGTCCGCCGCCGTCAGGGTCCCGTGGAACCAGTCGTACACGATCGCCCCCGTCACCATCGCCCGCCCCGTCTCCCGGCACGCGTCCTTCCTGTCCGCCAGCTTCACCCCCTTGAGAAATGCCAGGCCGTCCGCGATCAGCGCCCGCGTCGCGGGAGGATCGGGGGTGACCAGCAGGTTCACCGCGCGCCACTCGATGCCGATGCCGGCGTTGCGCCTGGCCCGCTCCTGCAGCCGCTCCACCACCGGCCCCAGCGCCGGATGCTTCAGGCGCGTCGCCAAGTCGGGCACGTCCTTTGCGCGCAGGTAGAGCCGCGGGTGTTCCCGCGGCGGCACCGGGACCCGCGCGCCGTTGACCTCCTTCCAATCGAGCGCGCCGCCCGTCGCCGCCGCCGCGACGGGGGGCGAGGAAGCGGCGAAAATGAGGTGGAAGCAGACGAGGGAGGATAAAAGAAGCAGATGGGACAGGAAGCGCCGCCGCCGGATGGCTTGCATGGCGGATGGTGCGCCGCCGCCGCCGGTATGTCCATTGCCAACCCTCCCGACACCACAAGGCAGAATTTACGGGTCCTGTGCCACCACCGACTGCCCTGCGGCCAATCCACGCGAACGAAGGAATCGTAATCAATTGCTCATCAATACGTTAGTGGCGTTTACCCGCCAGGACCCCCGGGTTCAAAAAATATCAAAAAATCATTGACGCCGCGGCCGTGGGCGATAGCTTTAGGGAAACCGATCCTCGGGAAGTCCTGCGATCACACGCGGGGCCAACGGTGGACCAAGGAAAAAGAGAGAACGCAGTCAAAGGAGAAAATAGAGAATGAAAAAGACGATCAGCGGTCTCCTGGCTCTGGTTTTCGGCTGCGGCGTCGCCCTGGGTGGCGAGGTCGTGAGCGAGAAGCAGGTCAAGGAGCTGGAGAAGATGATCGAGGACGCGGGGATCTACGTCGAGACCGCCAAGAAGGGCGTCGTGCTCAGCGGTTACGTGGATGCCAGCTACTCGTATAATGCGAACGGCGGCGGCACCGATTATGGCTGGAACGGCACGCCCGGCGGCATCCGCACCCACATGTTCGACGTGGACAGCAACGACTTCAACGTCAACCAGATCAAGCTGGCGTTGGAAAAGGCCCTGCCCGAGGAGAACACCTGGGCGGCGGGCTTCCGCGTGGACCTGATGTTCGGCGAGGACGCCAAGTATCTGAGCCAGTTCGGCGCCGAGAACGACGCGGGCATGGGCTCCGACGAGTTTTTCGTGGAGCAGGCCTACGTGCAGTTCCGCGTGCCGGTGGGCAACGGGCTGGACTTCAAGTTCGGTAAGTTCGTCAGCCTCTTGGGCTACGAGGTCATCGAGACCCCGGCGAACCTCAACGTGAGCCGCGGCTACTGGTTCACATTCGGGGTGCCCTGGACCCACACCGGCTTCCTGATGAGCTACAAGTTCAACGACATGATCGACGCCAAGCTCGGCCTGGTCAACGGCTGGAACAACAGCGACAGCAACTTCCTCGACGAGTGGGCCAATGGCGAGAATGGCGACGACGGGCCGGCGGACTTCGCCAAGGCCATCACCGCCCAGATCGCGATCCACGCCCCCGGCGGCAACGCGGACCTGGTCAATAGCTTCATCTATAGCTTCGAGGGCGAGATCCTCCCCAGCCACGACTGGAATGGGGACGAAATCGCCGCGGGCTGGCACGGCATGACCGATGACTCGGAGGATCATGAGAACGCCGGGATATTCGTGTGGGACATCTGGGGCCAGTGGCGCCCGTTGGCCTTCAACGACAAGCTCCTGCTCGCCTTCAACGCCGGCATCGGCAAGACCTTCGACAACCATCAGGGTGACAAGTGGGTCAATGGCGACTGGATCGGCGTCGACGAGAACACCGACACCTGGTGGGGCGCCTCGGTCTACGCGAAGTACCAGCTGACCGACGTGGTGAGCATCGCGCTGCGCGGCGAGTACTTCCACGACGACGACGGCACCGCCCGCGTCCAGGACCTCGACAACGACTACTTCGACAACGAGAACTGGAGCGACAACCGCCACGACCCGTACTTCGTCAACAGCACCGACCTCTGGAGCTTCACCGCGACGGTCGGCTTCGACCTGTGGGAGAACATGCTCTGCCGGTTGGAGTATCGCCTCGACATCGCCAGCTCGGACGGCGGCAACGCCCTCGAGGACTTCGAGGATGACGACGACGACTTCAACGGTGACGAGGATGGCGTGGAGCAGAACGTGTTCACGAACAACCAGAGCACGCAGCACACCTTCCTGCTGAACCTCAGCTACTCGTTCTAATCGCACGAGTCTCCCGGGTTCTCATCCGGGATTAGAAATTGGGACCCCCGGTCCCGCCAACAGGCGGGCCGGGGGTTTCCGTTTTCGGCTAGCCGCGCCCCCAGCGCGCTTCCATGTTCTCCAGGACGCGCCGCGTCATTCATGGGGGAACTTCCGAATGGGCCGAGGTGTCGCCATTTGGACTGCGGTGGCAGAACCCGCCAGGGGTGGCGACACCGCTTTGGATCCGCGCTCGGATTGCCCCGGGCGATCGGGGCGCGGCGCTGCGCCCTGGTGCGCCGGTTCCGGCTCCGCCGGACGCCAAAGCGGTGTCGCCGTGAGGTAGACAAGGAATGCCTGCCTCGCGTGCGGGGCATCACCGCGGGGAAAATGTAGCCCCTCCGGTCACGGAGGGGCCGGGTGGCGCGGGTCCACGGTCTCACGGCCGTGGCTACATCTGGGATCTTCGAGCTAGATCCCATGCCCCGCACGCGGGGCACCACCGGGGCGGAAAATGGTAGGCTGCGCCTTGGCGC
>CAZYWZ010000124.1:0-18433 GCA_964651705.1 uncultured Verrucomicrobiales bacterium | reverse complement strand
ATCTCAGCCGACGGGACCCTCTCGGTTCGTCCGGCCGCATCAGCGGACGCACGAACCGAGAGCGCGCGCAGCCATCCGTGTTCATCCCTGGTTCCAAACCTCCGCGCCCTCCGTGCCCTTCGTGGTTCAATTTCGCCCGCAGGATTTTCCACCACGAAGCCCGCGGAGTTCACGAAGGCATTAGTGTCCATTCGTGTTCATTCGTGGTTCAATCCCCCCGCGCCCCCGCGCGAGAATCTCCCCGTACGTCGCCAGCAGTCCCCCCGCGATCCCATCCCAGGCGTACGCCCCCGCCGCCTCGCGTCGTATCCGCTCGCGCTCCTCCGCGGTGGCCGGCCCCCCCGCGGCAAGGCACCGCAGCGCCGCCGCCAGTTCCTCGGCCCGCGATTCCACCACGACCCCCGCGCCGATCTGCCGCACAAAGTCCTCCAGCGCCACCCCCGGACTCACCACCACCGGCAAGCCCGCCATCAGCGCCTCCAGGACCGCGATGCCGAAATTCTCGTGCGCCGAGGGCAGCGCGAAAACATCCGCCCCCCGAAGCAGCAGCTCTTTCTCGGCCCCCGAGACAAAGCCCGCAAAATGCACGCGGCCACCGAATCCCGGCGCGGCCGCTCGCTGCCGCAGCCGCTCCTCATATCGCGCGTCACCCGAGCCCGCGATCACCAGCACCACGTCGGGCAGGCCCGCGACCGCATCGAGCAAAACATCCAGCCCCTTCTTCGGATGCAAGCGGCCCAGATAAAGAACGACGAAATCCCCCCCGCGCAGCCCAAAGCGGCGGAGGACCGCCTCCCGGGCGCCGTCCCGTAGCGAAGCCCCTTCGGGCTTCGATTCCCCTCCCCGTAGCGAAGCCCCTTCGGGCTTCGGCTCCCCCCGGCCGAAGGGCGAAGGCCCTTCGCTACCCGCGCCCTCCCCCGCGGCGAAGCCGCTCTCCCGTAGCGAAGCCCCTTCGGGCTTCGGCTCCCCCCGGCCGAAGGGCGAAGGCCCTTCGCTACCCGCGCCCTCCCCCGCGGCGAAGCCGCTCTCCCGTAGCGAAGCCCCTTCGGGCTTCGGGCCCCCGTCCGAAGGGTGCAAACCCTTCGCTACCGGAATCAAACCCTTCGCCAGCGGAATCCCCGAATCCACACCGATCGGCGAGACAAACGCCGGCAACCCAGCATCAAAAGCCAGCACGTCGCGGCGTTCCGCCTCCGAGGTGCAATGGATCCCCGCGGCGCCGCGCAGATTTTTCCTTTCCACGAGCGCCAGGAAGAGAGCTTTCTTCATCGCCTTCTGGCGGAGGGACCACGCCGAGAGCTGCCCGATGGGCCGCACGACGTACGGCTTGCCACGCCGCCGCGCCAGATGCATCGCGCACGTCGACGCGTATGAGAATACCGCGTGGACATGCACCAGGTCATAATTGGCGAGGTTCCCGCGCAGCCATCGCCCCAGCGGCGCCGAATATTGGAATTCCCGCAGGGCGGCGAGGCGCGGCGAGAACCTGGGAAAGAACCGGACGGGGACGCCCTCCCAATCCGTTGGCCCATCGGGCGGGACATCCAGCCGGCCCGGCCCATCGTCGTCGGTGCAAACGATCTCCGCATCGCATCCCGCCCGGCGCAGGGCGCGCACCATCCCCAGCACCGCGAGGCTCGGCCCCCCGCGCAGGGGCGAGACCGAAGGGATCACATGCAAGACCTTCATGCCAACCACCGACTCAACCGACGGGGTTTAACCACGGATAACATGGATCTCTCGGATCTTTGGCGCACGTATTGGTTTTCATTCGTCCGCCGTGGCGGCCGAATGAAAACCAATGGCCCACGCGCGGGCACCGACCGCAAGTCCCAGATCCGTGTCCATCCGTGTTCATCCGTGGTTAAGACTCCCGCCCCACCCGTCATCCGCGGTTCCCTGCCGCGGCGACCCCGTTGCGCCGCATCCAGTGCCTCAGGACCGCCAGCGACCATCCGCGGTACCACGTGTCGAGGACGATCCCCTGCGGCGGGACCGCATCGCGCAGCAAGTCGCGCCAGCGATCCGCGAACCACCGCTCGAAGGGGAAAGTGAACCCGCGCTTCGGCTGATCCAGGAGCCAGCGCGGCAATTCGGGCACGGCCTCGATCAGGAGCTTCTTCCCGTGCCGGAGCCGGAGCGCGGCCGGGACCCGCCCGATCGTCTCGATCAATTCGGAATCGACGAAGGGCACCCGCAGCTCCAGCCCCCAGCGCATGCTCATGACATCGCTGTCCCGCAGCAGCTGGTTCCGCATGTAGCTGGTCAGCTCCAAGAAGCTGACGGCATCCCGCAGGGCCCAACCTTCCTCGGGCCGCGGCTCCCGCGAACCGCGTCCGGGGACAACCCCATAGGGCAATAGCGTCGCCGCCAGCTCCTCGGCCTCGGCGTGCGCGAAGACCGCGCGGAAGCTGCGGTAGAATGCCGCGCAGGAGTTGTCCTTCTGCATGAAGTCGCCCATGCGCCTGGCCTTGCTGGAGGCGCTATGGGATTCCATCCACGCGCCCACCCTCTGGTACAGGGGATGCGCGAAACCCGTGGCCCGCATCCAGCGGATCACCCGAGGCAGCGCCACGAAGGAACGATACCCCGCGAATAGCTCGTCGCCGCCGAGACCGGAGAGGACCACCTTGGCGCCATGCTGATGGGCGACCTTCGACACGCAGAAGGTGTTGAACCCATCGATGGTCGGCTGATCCACCGATTCGAGAAATTCCTCCAGCCATTCGCGGCCGATGTCGGCGGTGATCTTGAACTCGTGGTGCTCCGAGCCGAAGTGCTCGGCGATGCGCCGCGCCAGCGGGCCCTCGTTCCACTCCGGCTCCTCGAAGGTGATGGAATACGTCGCGACCCGGCCGGCGCCAGCCTCGGCCGAGAGCGCGAGCAGCGTGGTGGAATCCAGTCCGCCGCTGAGGAAGATCCCCACCGGCACGTCGCTGACGAAGTGATGCCTCAGGGAATCCACGAGGGCCTCCCGGGCCAGGCGCGCGGCATCCTCCCTCCCCATCGCCTCGCCCGCAAAGTTTACCCCCCAATAATTTTCGATTCGCACCCGCCCATCCCGCCACTCCATCCAGTGCCCAGCGCCCAGCATCTCCACCCCGCGCAACAGGGTCGCCGGCTCTGGCACCGTGCCGGTCGTCAGATACCCATACAACCCCACCATCCCCAGCCGCCCCTCGATCCCATCCCCGCGCAGCAGCGCCCGGACCTCCGAGGCGAACGCCAAGCCCTCCGCCGTCCGATAATAATACAGGGGCTTGATCCCCAGCGGATCGCGGGCGAAGAAACATCGCCTCTCCACCTCGTCCCAGATCGCGAAGGCGAACATCCCCCGCAGGCGGCGCACGCAACTCGGCCCCTCGCGCTCGTACAACCGCAGGATGACCTCGGTATCCGACCGGCTCGCCAAAGGCACCCCCGCGGTCTCCAGTTCCTTCCGGAGCGCCAAGAAATTGTAGATCTCGCCGTTGAAGGTGATCGTGTACCGGCCATCCGGGGTGGACATCGGCTGATGCCCCGCCGGGCTCAGGTCCAGGATCGAGAGCCGCGTGTGCGCGAACGCCGCCCGGCCATCCGCAGAGACGAAGACACCCTCGTCGTCCGGCCCGCGGAAGCGCAGGCACGCCTGCATCCGCGAAACCGCCTCGCGGGCCCGATCCCTCGGCCCCTCCGCCGATCTAATGACTCCCGCTATGCCACACATATTTCAATAGCCAACCACGAAGCTCTTCCATTCGCGTGCATTCGCGGTTCCAAGTCCCCCGTCCTCCGTTCGCACGCAGGGTTTCAACCACGAATGAACTCGAATGCACACGAATCTCAGCCGACGGGACCCTCTCGGTTCGTCCGGCCGCATCAGCGGACGCACGAACCGAGAGCGCGCACACCATCCGCGCCATCCGTGGTTCCCATCCTCCGTGCCATTCGTGTCCATCCGGCTTGAAATCCGGCATCGCGACTGCAATATTTCATAAATGATCCCGCGCGACCATTACATCGCTCGCCTCAAGAAGGCCTTGGCTCGCAACCCGGTGGTGGCGCTTCTTGGCCCGAGGCAATGCGGCAAGACCACCCTCGCCCGGCAGATGATCCCTGTGGGCCACCTGCAGTATTTCGACCTCGAAGACCCGTTCATTGCGCGGCTCATGGAGAACCCGATGACGGCGCTGCGCGGGTTGCGCGGCCTGGTGGTCATCGACGAGGCGCAGCGCCAGCCCGGCCTCTTCCCTGTCCTGCGCGTGCTGGCCGACCGCGAGGGGCAGCCGGCGACGTTCCTGATTCTCGGCAGCGCCTCGCCAGAACTTTCCCGCCAGGCCGCCGAGTCGCTGGCCGGGCGCATCGAGATCATCGAGATGCGCGGCTTCGACCTGAGCGAACTCCCGGCCGACGCGCAGGACACCCTCTGGCATCGCGGTGGCTTCCCGCGTTCCTATCTGGCCGCCGACGACGAGGGCAGCGCCACCTGGCGCAAGAATTTCATCCTCACCTTTCTCGAACGCGATCTCGCGGCGCTGGGCTTTGGCCTCTCGCCCGCGCTCATGGGCCGGTTCTGGACCATGCTGGCCCACTACCACGCCCAGATCTGGAATGGCAGCGAGATCGCCGCGTCGCTCGGCATCGCACCCAACACCGCGCGCGCCTATCTCGACGCCCTGGAGCAGACCTACATGATCCGCCGCCTGCCTCCCTGGCAGGCCAACCTGGGCAAACGCCTCGTCAAGACCCCGAAGATCTACTTCCGCGACCCCGGGCTCTTCCACACCCTGTGCGGCATCCATTCGCCAGGCCAACTGCTGACCCATCCCAAACTCGGCGCGTCCTGGGAAGGCTTCGCGATCGAGGAAATCCTCCAGGCCCAGCGACCCGACCACGCCTGGTTCTACGCGGTCCACAGCGGCACCGAACTCGACCTCTTGCTCGAGGTCCGCGGCCGGCGCATCGGTGTCGAATTCAAGCGCGCCGACGCCCCGGCGGCCACCCGCTCGATGCACGTGGCCGTCGCCGACACCACCCTCGACGAACTCTGGGTCGTCTACCCCGGCACCCGCTCCTACGCCCTCGCCGACCGGATCACGGTGCGCCCCCTCTCCGAGTGCGTCGCCAGAGACTGAAGAGAAATGCCCGACGACCATAGATCCGATCAGCGACGATAAGCGAAGATCCGCGTTCCCAAACCCGCCCGTAATCCTCACCACGAAGGGCACGAAGTTCACGAAGGCATTCGCGTCCATTCGCGGCACCGAATCGCCCGGGCCTCCGGTCGCACGCAGGTTTCAACCACGAATGAACTCGAATGCACACGAATCTCAGCCGACGGGACCCTCTCGGTTCGTCCGGCCGCATCAGCGGACGCACGAACCGAGAGTGCGCACACCACCCGTGTCCATCCGTGTTCATCCGTGGTTCCAAATCCACCCGTCCTCCGGTCGCACGCAGGGTTCAACCACGAATGAACTCGAATGCACACGAATCTCAGCCGACGGAACCCTCTCGGTTCGTCCGACCGCATCAGCGGACGCACGAACCGAGAGCCCGCGCACCCCATCCGTGTGCATCCGTGTCCATCCGTGGTTCCAAGTCCCCCGGACCTCCGGTCGCACGCAGGTTTCAACCACGAATGAACTCGAATGCACACGAATCTCAGCCGACGGGACCCTCTCGGTTCGTCCGACCGCATCAGCGGACGCACGAACCGAGAGTGCGCGAAACCCATCCCCGCCATCCGCGTCATCCGCGGTTCCAAACCTTTGTGCCCTTCGTGGTTCACCCCCCGTCCACCAGAGCCGCGAGGTGCTCCCGCACGAGCGCCTCGAAGCGCGCGTACCCATACCTGGCCACGACGGCCTCCCGGAGCGCCTCGGGCCTATAGATCAGGGGGTGCTCGTAACGCCGCAACAGGATGCCGGAAATCGTCCCGGCGATCTCGCCGACATCATCCGGGTCGATGAGCGCGCCCAGCTCGCCATCGCAGAGCGCGTCGCGCGAGCCATCCTGATTCCCGGCCACCACCGGTTTCCCGCACGCCAGCGCCTCGAGGAACACGATGCCGAAGCCCTCCCCCTTGCTGGGCATCGCGAAGACATCGCACAGGTTGTAATGGTCCTTCAGTTCCCCCTCGGGCACGAAGCCCGCAAGGGACACGTGGTCCTCGATGCCCATCTCCCGCACGCGGCGCTCCACCCTTGCCCGGTCGTCGCCCTTCCCCACCAGCACGTAATGCGCGTCGGGCACGCGCTCCAAGATCGCCGGCATCGCCTCGATGATCTTGTCATAGCCCTTGTAGCGCTCTGGGCTGGAGAGCCGCGCCACGGTCAATATCACCGGCTGCCCCGCCGATAGCCCATAGCGTTGGAGCAGATATTCGGGTTTCGGGCCAACCGCCAGCCCGGCGGCGTCGAAGGTGTTCGGCAATAGGACCACCCGGTCCCCGGGCAGGTCCAGCTGCGCGATCAGCCGGTCGCGCGTGAAGCGGCTCACCGCCAGGATGCGTTGCGCGCCCCGCACCGCCGCCCGCATCCCCGGGCGCCGCAGATCCCACGCCTCGATCCCGTGCGCGATGATCCAATACGGCACCCCCGCCCACCGATGCACCCAGTACGCCGCCGCCGCGAAATTCATGTGCCCGCACAGGATCAGCCCAGGCCGCTCCTTCAACGCCGCCGGCACGATCTGCCCCACGAACGCCGCCGTCCGCGATACCCCAGGCCAATCCCCCGCGCACGTGGCCGGAATCCCCTCGGGCACCACACCCCCCAGCGTCCCCCGACGGTCATTCTTGCAAAAAAGCCGCAACCCCGAAGCGCGCGCCCCCACCAGCGCACGCAGGAAAAATCCCGAAAATACCTGGATCCCGCCCTTCGTGCGGACCAGTTCCGGCAGCCAGAGATGGAGGTTCGCTGCGCTCACGGTTCTTAAGTCGGGAACGCTGATCTGCGCTGATCGACGCTGATGGGAGTCTTGCTACCGCACCAAGGACGGAGAAGACAAGCCGGGAGGATCAGTGAAGATTAGCGAGGATTAGCGTTCCCAAACCCGCCTCAATCACAGGAAAACCCGCGGCGCGCCGGGCAACTTCCTTGAGCGTGGCTATGGGGACAGACAGGGGCGAGGTGCTGGGTTCTGGGTGCTGGAGGCTAGGGACTAGCGGCTAGGGGCTAGCAGCGAGATCACGAAGGTCGCGAAGGACTCCCAACGGAACACCGAAAACGGAAAACGGAAAACTGTCCCCCCCCTTAAAACCTGAAACTTCAAACTTGAACCTTTCCCACCGTCTCGATGACGAAGCGTGCCCCGGCGATGGCGATCCGGGCCTCCGCCTCGGTGAACGCCTCCGTCGGGATGAAATCCACATCACCGGCAACACTCGCATCGCTTCCGCCATCAGAACACCCTACCCGCGCACCCTCCCCCTGGCAACCGCACCCTGAGGCAAGAACGAATTCCACCACGAAGGCCACGAATCAGAACCCTTCGCTTCCTTCTGTTCAAATCCACCGCCGAACACGCGGAACCGACGGCATTCGTGTCCATTCGTGGGTCACTTCTCCGCAAGCGCAAGAAATTCGTCCGCGCTCAAGCCGCTCGAGCGGATCAGGGCGCGCAGGGTCCCCTTGGCCACCTCCTTGTGATCGGGAACGGACAGGGTCGCCATGTGACCCTCTTTGACAAGGATGATGTGGCTACCGCGTTGCCGGGCCATCTGCCACCCGTCTCTTGCAAAAGCCCGAACCACCTCCCGCCCGCTCAGCGTCGGCAGGCCGGCCATCAGATGGCGACCTCGACTTGCTGTGTCTCCACAGTCAGCGGAAGCCCGCGCTCGCCGCGAACCTCAAGGCAGGCTGAAATGGCTTCCCGGATGTTCGCCAAGGCCGCTTCGCGAGTCTCCCCCTGGCTGACACAGCCGGGAATCGACGGGCATTCCGCAATCCAGACACCATCCTCATCGCGATCCAATGTCGTGATAAACTTCATGATGGGAAACTACGCCCCTCCGCTCCTTTTGGAAAGTGCCGGATCACAACCACGGAACACGCCAAAGTTCCTTTGCGCCTTGGCGTCTTGGCGCGAGAACCTGTCCAATCGACGCCAATTCACACGCACCCCATCCGTTGTTCGCTCCCTCGCGCCAAGACGAAAAGCCCCCGGGAAAACCCCCAGCTTCGTGTTCCTTCGTCCGCCAGAGGCGGACAGGTCGACCTTCGTGGTCCACATCCCTCGTGTCCCAATTCCACTTTCCGCAATCCGAATTTCCCCCTTCTTCCATCTTCCATCGGCCATCAAAAATCACTTCCCCCCCGGCCCCTCCCACCGCCGAAACCCATACGGTGCCGTCCGCCGCACCGGCAGGGTTTGCGTCGGTCGAAGATCCGGCGCTTGCCGGAACGCATCAACGCTGACCTTATCGATCCCCGCCGTGGCGGGCACCATCGCCTCCCCCGTCACGATCGTCCGCACCAACTTCTTCTTGGGGTCCAGCGGCGTCAGGAAGTCCTTGTTGAAACGCATCGACTTTCGGAGGTTCTCGATCACCCTGCCAGCCAACCAGACACCTACTAGCCCGGGGATCAGTTTCATCACCGTCATCGCCAACCCTGAACCGGTCGTGCACAGCACCATCGTATAAACAAAGCGGCGCATCAGCTTCGGCAGGTCACGGAAATTCTTGTCAAACAGCGATAGCTCAAGCCGCGCGCAACAATACCCATAAACCCCAAGCAATAGCATTGCTCCCCATGGCCCAAAGTTCGCATAAAATTCCAGATTCACGGGTGTTCCAACGCTCAGGCCCTCGTTGTCTTCCTGATACATTCCCGTGAATCGACCCACAAATGCCGTGCCGCCAAAATGCACGGGCTTGTCCGGCCAGAGAATCCGCGGCACCAAAATGATCAGGATGTTCTCAAAAAACGTCTTCCCGTGCGCGTACGGTTCGACATTCGGCTGATGCTCCACCTGGGCGGCGTAGATTCGTGAAAAATCGATGCGAAGGAATAACACGTCGCGCAGGCCGTGCGGATCGATATTGAAAGGTTCATAATACATCGAGAACAGCTCCGCAAAAGTCAGCATCCTCTGGATCGGATTCCCTTGGATGGATCCGCTCCGGACAAATCCGCGGACCCTGAACCAAGCGGAGGCCACCGGTCCCAAAGAGAGAAACAGCAGCCCAAGCAACGCCAACTGCCAAACCTTCACGCGTCTCGCCAACAAGAAGACCAGCCCGAATTGGACCAAAAAGGAACCTAGGGCGCCGGCGTGGCCGTCTGAAACCGTCCGCAATAGGCCCAACGGCAAGAAGATCAGGATCGAAATGGTGACAACCTTATAACGCCCAGTCACCGCCGAATAGAAACCGGCGATGAGGATCCCCACATTCAACCAGTCGAAAAAAATCGTCCAGATCGCGTGGACCGTGGGGATTCCGCTGGTGATCGGCGTCAAGATGTAACCCGCGGCACCGACGAACATACACAGCAGCACAAATTGTGGGGTCAGCCAGGAGGGAGCACGGTCTCCAGAAATCGGGTTCTTCTGCCCCGATGGGTCGTAGGCGGCAGAAATCCTCAGTGGCTTCCACGCGACAAACACGCCTGCCGCGAAGAGGATCATCCCGATCGACACGTAATTGAATACGACGAGGTGTTCCGGCGATACCCACGAATAATCCAGGCCGAACAGGCTCGACCACAGAAGGGCAGAATGGCTGGCTGTAACGATGCCAAATGCCGCAAACACAGTGAAGCCCAACAGCGCGGTGCGGTGAACCATCAGGACCGCCACGAAGCTCGCGGCCATAGTCCACCCTAGGAGGACCTGGGTTAAAATGGCTGTGTCGTCGACGACGCCCATTGTAGGTTTCCGCTAAGATGCCAGTTTATGGTCGCTCTCGCAAGGGCGACGCCAAGGGGATTGCCAACAGCTTTGCCGCCCGGGGCACCCCCTCTTCAATCATGAGGAAGCGGTACGGGGTCGTGTAGTGCCGGACGATCCTGTCCTCCAAACCGGACTCCTTCACGTAGTTGTACTCGCGTCCGGGCAGCAGAGCGGCGTCCTCAGCGCCCGCCGTGAACGCCGCGTGGATCACCTGGTCGTTCACCGGATTGGGCACCCTCTCCAGCACCCTCTCGGCGATGGGCAGATCAAACAGTCCCCGTTCGATGCGCCCGAATCCGGCGTTCAAGGCCAGCAAGGGTCGGCGACCAAGCCACTCCGGCCCCGCCTCCGGGGGCAGATCGAGCGCATAGTTACCATCCTCCATCCAGGCGGCCTGTGGCGAATCGGCGAACAGCGCGACCGGCGGTGCGAAGAACAGGACATCGCTATCGACCACGACCATCCAGCGTGAATCGCCCATCAGATACGTATCCAGACCCTTGATACCCCAAAAATCGGTCTCCCGCCACCGCTTTACCCTCGGGAACTTTTCCAACACAGGCATCACACGATCCATGGCTTCCGCATAAGAAATGATACGAAGGCCGGAGAACTTCTCGGCCAATAGCGCCGCGGTACCCGGCCGCACCGTCGGGTCGAGGTGGAGCGTGACGGACAAAGGCGCGGGCGCGAAGTGGTGCAGGGTGCGGAGCATCCAATGCGCCATGATCGCGTCCCGCTCCCGCACTACCGTGTGGACCATGTGCGTCGGGTTCCCCGCGAACCGGACCGGGGGCAGGCGCAGGACCTTCGGGTACACCAGCAGCCGCTGGAGCAGGGGCCACGTCCCCTGTCTGAGCGCGCGCTTGAAGAAACGGCGCACCGCGAGACGGTCAAAGTCTTTGCGTTTCATGGCGAAGCCGGGGCGGAGCCCCAGGCACGAAGTACTAGGTGCGAGGTTCTAGGCTTACGGATTGAACCACGAATGGACACGAATGAACACCAATGGCTACCGGGGATCACCAGGCAGCTTGCTTTCACCCGCCTCCTTGAAAACGTATTCGTGTCTATTCGCGTTCATTCGTGGTTACCAAACCGCCACCATGCCCTGTTCAAGTTTTCCGCTTTGCGGTTTCCCGCAACACCGCGAGCACCTTGTCCGCCTGGACATCCAGATCAAACTCGCGCTCGACCCGCGCCCGGCCCCCCGCCATCAGCCGGTCCCGGAGCGCCGCATCCCCGCACAGCGCCTCCAGTGCCTCAGCAATCTGTTCCGGCGCACACCGATCCACCAATAACCCCGAAACCCCATCCTCGACCACGTTCACCGCCCCCCCGCTGCGCGTCGCGATCACCGGCACGCCCACCGCCATCGCCTCCGCCAGCACGAGGCCAAAGCCCTCCTCGTGCCGCGAGGCCAACACGAAGGCGTCGATCCCCTCGTAGAAATCCCGGGCATGGTCCATCCACCCGCAGAAGCCCACGCGATCTTTGAGCCCGCGCTCTGAGACAAATGCGACCAATGCCTCATAATAAGCCCCGCCCGCCTTCCCGCCGATGACCACCCGCAGGTTCGGCACGCGATCCCTCAGCCGATCCAGCGCCTCCAATAGATCCAGATGCCCCTTCCGGTCATGCATCTGGCCCGCGATCCCGGCGATAACGACATCCCGCGGCCAGCCGAACTGCTGCGTGAACCGATCCCCCCGCGTCTCGCGCTTCGGGAACTGCCCCAGATCGATCCCGTTGTGCACCACCGTCACCCGGCCCGGATCCACGGGAAACTGGACCAGCCGATCCCGCACGTCCTCCGCGATCGCCACGAACCGCGTCACCGGCTGGCTCCAGACCCGGAAACTCGCCCGCTGGAATGGGATATTCGGCGGCGGGTCGTGCATGTGGCACACGACGGGGATCCCCAGAAGCCGCAGCATCGGATAGAGCAAGATCAGCTCGTGGTGATTGGCGGTATAGATGACGTCGGGCCGGAACCGCCTCACCAGCCGCCAGAAGCACCAATACAACTCCGGCGTGCGCCACGCACACTCCAAGGTCATCCGCAGATTCTCCGGATCCAGCTTCCTGGAAAACATCCCCAACCAAGAGGTTGTATATGGGATCGAGAGCGCCTCCAACCGCCGCGGGAACTCCCCATCATTCCACCGCGTGATCAGGAAGTGACAGTCCGCCCATTGCCGCAACCGCGAGAAGAAATCCAGCGTCACCACCTGCAGGCCAAACACGTACGGCGTCGGCACCACCGCCAGCACCCGCAGCCGATTCGCATCTGAAGCTTCGCTCATGCTTTTGAAGGAGGGGCTAGCAACGAGCCGCCAGCGGCTACGAATTGTCACCCCTCGCCGCTAGCCGCTAGTCGCTCGTCGCTAGTCGCCCCCTTCCACCCTCCGAAATCCGCCTTCCTCCCTCATCCTTCCCTCTCCAACCACCCCTCTGGCCACTCGGCCTCACGGATGTTGCGGGGCAAATCGATCTCCGGGATATGGATCGTGTCGTGCTGATCGACCGACGGAATGAAGCCAGGCGTATCCACCCACGTGTGCGCCGACTTCCGCGCCTTCGCCGCCAGGCGAGCGTTATCGCCAAGCCAACAACCGTGATGGAAATGCCCCACCTCCGGCGGCACCGTGATGAACCCGAAGAGCCGCGCCGAGAAATCGGGCAGTCGCAGTATCCGCAACGCCTTGCTCAGTCGGTGCTCATTCCATGTGATCTCCCGGATGTGCTCGAAGCGCAGGCCCGGCCGGACGAAGCCGAAATGACAGAACCGCACCGCCTCCGGCGGCACCCGGCGGTTCCACGTCCGGAGGTAGTTGTACCCATGGACTCGCGCCGCGCGGAGCCGCCTTGCCGTCACGTACTCAATGATCCTCGGCAGTGTCTCGACGTCATAGATCTCGTCCGCATCCACGATCAAGAAATAGTCCGGGGGATCGTGGAGGGCGCCGATCGCCTCCGCCGTCGATCCGTGGGACCCGACGCCCCGGTGCGGGCGACAGGCCACGGCCGCCATCTCGCAATTCAACGCCGCGGCCTGATCGCGCCAACGCCGCACCACCAACTGCACCTTGCCCTCCGGGTCGGGAAAATCCGCCACGATCTGCAGCGTCCGATCCGGCCGGACCGGCTTCCCATACCAATCCCTGTCGTATTGGGTCAGGATGCTGATCCCCGAACAAAACGGATATAGCGTCCGGATCGTGTGGCCGATAAACACCTCCTCGTTGAGCGCGGGGCAGATGGCATGGATGCGAGGATGTCTCATGGGATCAGGATCGTTCAAGCCGCTGACTCGAAAATTCGCCGCAGCTCTCTAGTAGCGAAGGGCCTTCGCCCTTCGGCGGGGGATAGGCCGAAGCCGGAAGCGGCTTCGCTACCATTCTCTTGCCCGGCGGTGCCCCGCACGCGGGGCATGGAATCTAGCTCACCAATTACCGCGGCGCTTCCCCGTAGCCAAGCGCCCGAGGCGATCGGTTCCGTTTTCAGCCCGCGACCCGCCGGGCCAGCAGATACACCTCGCGGATCTCGCGCGCCGCAACCCTGCGCCGCACGTCGGCATCCGCCGCGGGCCTCAGCGGAAAACGCCCGGTGGCGTTCCGCCAGAATCGCGCGAAGGGCCCCGCCTCGGGATCGTCCGGTATCATGACCATCGGGGGCCCGATGCACTCGATCGCCCCGGCCAGCTCGGCAAGCGCCTCGACGGGCGCATCAAAACACCCCAGGTGCACCTCGATCAAAATGCCCGCGATACGGTCGCAAAACGCCCTCGGCACTCCCCCGCGCATGACCGCCAACTCGTGACCCTCCACATCGAGCTTCACCAGCAATACCAAGCGGCGCTGCATCGGCGCTTCGCCAACCTATTCATCACCGCAACCCAAATGGCCGCCAACCCGTCCTCACGACCAGACGTCCCCAACGCACTAGTTGACGTGCGATGCTGCCGGGAGTCGCCAACCGCCATTGAAAACAAGGCGGTCGGTTCGGCCTTCCCTCAATCACGTCGCGGAACAATGCCATCCACTTTGCGTCCGCCTTTTCGGTCGAAAACGTCTCCCCGACCCACCGCGCACCCGCCGCACCCATCGCCGCCGCTTTATCGGGTGCGCGCAACAGTCCGATGATCGCCCCCGCCAGATCCTCCTCACGCTGAATCAATATCCCCGTCTCCCCATGGCGCACCGTCTCCCGAAGACCAAGCCGTCTCCCGCCCACCACCGGGCAACCCGCCGCCTGCGCCTCGATCGCGCTCACGCAAAAAGTCTCAAACGACCCGTTACGCGCTGAAGGATTAACCACGGCCACGCGGCATGTCTGGAGCGTCTCCATAACGCCAATCGGCGAGAGCAAACCAGCCAACCGGATTCCCAGTCTCTCCAAATCGGATGCCCCTCTCCCCCAATGCGGCTGAATCTCCTCCCGCTCAAATGCCGGATCCCCTAAGCCCAGAGGACCGGTCTGCCGATCGCACGAATACAGTTTCGAAGACCCAATGACGGTCAGCTCCGCCCCAGGGCATGCCTTTCGAACGCACCCCCACGCTCGCACCAGATGATGGAAGCCCTTCTCCGGTATCGTCGCACCCAGAAAACAGACCCTCATAGGCAGCATAGCCAAAGACCCGGGACCCGCCCCATTCCCGTATAGCTGCGCATTGTAAATCACCGCCACCTTGTCAAAAAGCGCGTCCGCCCGTAACGCGTCGGCATGGCTGTGGGACACTACGACCAACCGACTTAGCGCCGGCTGTCTAGCAAGCGCCTCTCGACATGTGGGACAGGGACCGTTGTGATCCCAGACGATCGCCGAAAGACCCACCGAGCGGCATTTCTCCAATCCGCCAACCGTCTCATCCCGATCCCGATTGTTGAACACAATCACCTGGGCACCTCGTTCAACCGCAGCTCCCGCCGCCTCGGCAAGACCCTTCACAGCGGACGAACCCGGCGGCGCTCTTCCTGGTTGCTCTCCCGAAAAGAACGCAAGGGCCATCGCATCATCGCGCACGCTCATCCGGTGCAGCAGATGCAAAAACTGCGAGTCCGTGCCGCTGGCCGCCAACCCACCATCAATGAGATCAGGCCAACGCCACCAACCCAGATGCGCGTTCGAGAAATAGAAGGCGACTTTCATGGATGACACTGCGGCTCTTCGGGCCACCGGCCGCGACCGGAGTCCACCAATCCCAATGGTGCCCAGCGTCTCATCGACAGATCAACTGCCCAATCAGAGAACGCCGTCCCCGCATCCCCAACCGCCATCGTTTTCAGCACCCTAACCCCGACCAGACCTCCGGTCGCGCCGCAGCAAAATTCGAATACCGAAAGAATTCCCGAAATTCAAAATAATCATATATGATTGGACCATTGCGCGTCACGGCTCGGGTCTCGTACCCAAACTTCTCAAGATACCGAATCGCTCTGCCCAGCGTGCTGCCATTTAAGGCCCACGCGTATCCATACTCAAATTGGATCACCCCGACTGCCCCTCGGCTCAGCAGATCCTCCGCACCCAGAAGAACGTCGAAATCGTGCCCCTCAGTATCTACCTTTACGTAATCCACATCCACCCACTTTTCACGCTTTAGAATCCCGTCAAGCGTCCCCACCTCGACCTCTGTGACACATCTCTCCTGAGAATGCCAACCATTCACCAGCGAAGTTGTTTCTCCGCAGTCTGGGACAACAAAAAGATTAGCCTGCCCCGGCGCCCTCGACAGTGCGCACCCGACGATCTGCACGCCATCTGAGCGCGCAAATCGAACGCGGAGGCGTTTGACAGCCTCTGGATTCGGTTCAAAGAGAAGCGCCGATGCTTGCGGCGCGACTCCCGAAAGCACTCTCGCCGTCCAATCCCCGACGTTCGCACCCACATCGACAAACCTGTTGATGCGGCCCCGCATCATCGACAGCATCTTCCCCTCCCCATTCTCATCCATTCTCGGGCTGGGGGCGAGCGAGTATCCCATCACTGCCTCCATCTGGTTGCGCAATTTTACGGCCATGCGAACGAGAAGCGCCGAAGACGCCGCGGCCCTTTGCGCTCTGTCAAGGATCCCGCACAATCTATACTTCAGCCTGCCACGCACGTGCCCCTCTCTTTCTCATTGCTCCAAAAGGTCAAAGGTATATTTTGTGCAGATATCTTTGGCCAATTTCTTTTCTCATCGTCGGGCATCGGACTTTTTTGGGTTCATCCGTTAAGATCCCCGAACACCCCAGCATCATTTCGATCCCAATCTCAAACCCAATCCTCTCACGAATGCAAAGGTCCATTCCGGCAGCCAAGCGAATCGCCTTGCACTTCCTATCCGAGGCTTGGTCGCCAACGCAAGAGCGATCGTCAGGCGACGACGCAACGACCAGCCTCGCATTTTTCCCCAACCATACCTATTTCCTGCCCAAGACAGCGATGTCTTCGGCTTTTTCGCCAGGAACGGCGAGCGTGTTCCAGATGGGGCAGGGGATGCGCTGGCAGCCCTTGAGTCCGGCGGAGAACTCGAACAGCGCGTAGTCGAACTGGGCGAAGTAGTCCGCGACGGGCTTGTGGCTACCGCAGAGGACTTCGACCAGCACCGCAGGCCTCGACCGCGCGATAACCTGCCGTGCCCCCTCCAGGACACCGACCTCGTGTCCTTCGACATCGATCTTGATCGCGTTTGGTTGAGGCAATGCGTCCATGAAGTCATTCAATGCCGCGGTGACAACCATTCGCCTGTCGCTTACGCGGTCGGTGAAGCCGACATCTCCCGCGCCCTGCAAATGGCTTGCCGAGGTGCTCGAGCCGGCCACGTGGAACTCGCTGATGCCGCGGCTATTCGAAATGGCGATAGGGAACACCTCCACCCGCGCGCGCTTGTCGCGATCCAGGGCGCGCGAGCGCTGCAAGAGACTGACGCATGAGGACTCGGGCTCGAACGCCGCGACGAACCCATTTTTTCCCGCGACGCCTGCGGCGGCAAAGCTGAATAGACCAACGTTCGCGCCGACATCCCACGCGACACCGCCCTTCGGGACGAAGACTCGCGCAAAGTCCAGCACGCCGGCCTCGCGCGACCAGATATTCGGCCGCAGCCACGAGAGCGCGGCATTCGCGCAGACCACGATCCGCCCGCCACCGAATTCTGGCGGAAGCCGACGCCGGAAGCGCACACCCCCGATCAGGCGGCGCAAGAGGGAAGTTAGTTGCTGTCTCATTCGAGGATTTCCGGGAGTTGGACCCCGATGCGGCGCCGGAGGACGGCGAGCCAAGACAAGGTGCGGATCAAGTTCAACTCCCGATAATCAACATTCAACAACCAACGTCCACGTTCAACCGCGGATGACGTGAATCGCACGGGTCTCGACCGACGGGACCCTCTCCCCCGCTGAATTTCGCACCACGAAGGACACGAAGTTCACCAAGGCATTAGTGTCCATTCGTGTTCATTCGCGGTTCCGAATCGCCCGGGCCTCCGGTCACACGCAGGTTTCAACCACGAATGAACTCGAATGCACACGAATCTCGGCCGACGGGACCCTCTCCCCCGCTGAATTTCGCACCACGAAGGGCACGAAGTTCACGAAGGCATTAGTGTCCATTCGTGTTCATTCGTGGTTCCAAATCCCAGGGCCTCCGGGCGCACGCAGGGTTTAACCACGGATGGACACAGATGCAGGGTTCAACCGCGAATGGACGCGAATGCACGCGAATTCGTGCGGACGACGGGACCCTCTCGGTTCGTCCGGCCGCGTTAGCGGACGCACGAACCGAGAGCGCGCACCCCATCCGTGTTCATCCGTGTTCATCCGTGGTTCCAAACCTCCGTGCCCTTCGTGGTTCGCGTCACCTCACGATGATCTGGGCTGGAAAGCCGGGAGAGATCCTCGATGCGCTCAGGGCGGTTCCATCGGGCAGGAAAAATCTCATTTCCCCGCTTTCGGCGCAGGTCCAGAACTCCTTGCATCCCAGCGCGCCGTAGAAAGAGCGCTTGGCCGCCATCTCCTCGTCCGTATTATTCGGGGAGAGCACTTCGACGCAGATGTCCGGCGCCGCGACCAGCGCGGTCTCGTCCGCGTTGTACCGCTCGCGGCCCTCGGCGATCCAGCAGACGTCTGGCACGCGGACCTGGTCGGCGCCCTCGATGGGGCACTCCGTGATGACCACGCCGCCCGGCAACATCTGTTCCATCAGACCGCCGATCCGCAGCTGCAATTTCCCATGTCGTGGTCTCGCCGGACTCATTTCGATAATCCCCCTCGGCGTCAACTCCACCTTGAAAGGCAGCTCCGCCAGCGCCTTGTCGCGGCAGATCTGGCTCCATGTCAGCGCCCCTTTCATGCCCACAAATTACCGGCCAGGCCACACCCCGTCAAACACGGCGAGCGAAGCGAATCTCACCACGGAGGGCACGAAGCTCTCCCATCCGTGGTTCCAAATCCCCGGGCCTCCGGTCGCACGCAGGGTTTCAACCACGAATGAACTCGAATGCACACGAATCTCAGCCGACGGGACCCTCTCGGTTCGTCCGGCCGCATCAGCGGACGCACGAACCGAGAGC
>CAZYWZ010000123.1:0-18694 GCA_964651705.1 uncultured Verrucomicrobiales bacterium | reverse complement strand
CGGATCGGAATCCGCGCCCTACAGGCCGATCCCGTGGCCGATTTTCGAGTCAGCCGTCGCTGGCGAGGAGCGCGCGGATCCGCGGGTACCCGGCGATATTGCGCATCTGGCCGATGACCCACTGCTGGCGGCGGCGCAACCAGGGGCCGGGCTTGGCGATGCTGTAGATCCGGGGTCCCGGCAGGGCGGCGGCGATCAGGGCGGCCTCCTCGCGGGTCAGGGCGTTTGCGGGTTTGCCGAAATAGTGCCTCGCGGCGGCGTCGATGCCGAAGATCCCCCGGCCCATTTCCGCGCAATTCAGGTAGGTCTCGAGGATGCGCCGCTTGCCCCAGGATACCTCGATCAGGGCGGTGAACCACGCCTCGAGTCCCTTGCGGAGCCACGTGCGTTCCTGCCAGAGGAAGACGTTCTTCGCCACCTGCTGCGAGATGGTGCTCCCGCCGCGCAGCCTGCGCCCCGCGTGCTTCCGGTTGTAGGCGATGGCATCGCGGATCGCCCCCATGTCAAAGCCCCGGTGGTTGCAAAACTCCTGATCCTCCGCGGAGAGGATCGCCAGCGGCGCGTGGGGGCCCATCGCCTCGAGGGAGACCGGGGCATATCGGATCTTCGCGCCCTCGGCGCGGAGCTCGCGCGCGGCCCGCCACATCGTGGGCGTGGCCGGCGGATCCACCCACCGCAGCGCGAGCACATACCCCAGCTGCGCAAAAAATAATCCGGCCAGCGCCCAGGCCGCCCACCGGAGGCAGCGCCGGCCGCCGCGCCCCCGCCCCGCCCGCTGCCGCTTGGCCCGACTCACTTCGCCGGCGGTTGCGCCACGTAGTCCACCACCACCGCCTTCTCGAGGTGCGGCTTGATCAGCGCCACGAAGGCCTCGTGCGCCGGGTGGTGCAGGTAGCCCTTTTCGATCGCCCCCTGGCTATCGAAGGTCAGCGTGAAGCAGTGCGTCAGCTGCGGGTTCAGCCCCTCCGGGCTCACATTCCGGCCCCACTCGAAGGACCGGATGGCCTCGATCTGCTTCGGCAGCTCACCGAACGCCCGCTCGATCTCCTCGACCTTCTCCGCCGATGTCCCCTCCTTAAACTGGAAGATCACCACGTGCCGATACGGGCCGGGCTCGCCAAACGCCACCCCGCCGGCGACCGCCGCCACAAGAACCGCCAGACACAACATCCGCTTCATCGCCAACCTCCTTCTTTCGGTCGCCGACCCTAGCAGCCCGTCGGACTTTTCCAAGTCCGACAGTTTCCTCTGGACTGCCCACTTTGGACTGCGGCGTCACCGGCGCCGCTTTGGCTTTCCCGCCCCACCCGAGTTTGGACTGCGGCGTCACCGGCGCCGCTTTGGCTTCCCGGCCCCACCCGAGTTTGGACTGCGGCGTCACCGGCGCCGCTTTGGCTTCCCAGCCCCTTCCAGACTTCGTAGTCATCCAGCACGTTGACCGCATCCGTCCTGAACCCATAGATCGTCTTCACCTGGGAGGGCGCCGCCGTGCGCTCAAACCAAGCCGCAGAGCACCACGGGTACTGATTGGCCACGCGAACAAGCCCATGCTTCACCGCATTCTGGTGCACGTAACTCAGTCGCGCCAAGTAGGAGCGCTCGAATGTCAGCAACGTCTCCCAATAGTTAAACCAGACCTTCCTCCCCGGCGCCCCATCCAACCGATTCACAAACGCCGCGGTCTCCCCGTGGAATTCGGCCAACATCGCGGGGAGCGACGCCGCCCCACTCCCATCGTCTGGCGCGCGAGCCACGAAATGATAGTGGTTTGAGAACACGGCCCATGCCTCCAGACGCCAGGCGTGATGCTTCGCCCAATGCAGGAGGCGGTCGTGGACATACCGGAGCCGTCGCCGGCACCCGAAAACATGGCGCTTGCCGTAGGTTCCCGCGGTCACGCAATAAACCCCGCGCCCCGTAAGGCGATGCAACGGCGCATGCGGCCAGTTTTCCTGCGGGTCCCCTATTCCCACTCGGTTCAAGGCTGCGCCGCGCCTGCGCGCCTGTCAACCCGCCAGATCCAAAGCGGCGCTTCAACGCCGCACTCCAAAATTTTGGACTGCGGCGTCACCGGCGCCGCTTTGGCTCCCCGGCGACCCACAAACGCTGGCGCATCGGCCCACCCCATCCTACCGTGTGCCATGCAGTTCAACCCGATGAAAACGCGATCCCTCGCCGCCGCCCTCTGCCTCGCCCTCTGCCTCCCCTCCCCCGCCGCAGACCATCAGGTCGTCGCCGGCATCGATGTCTCGAAATGGCGCGGCTTCAACCTCCAGGAGAAGTTCACCCTCAAGAAGAATTCGCCGTTCCTGGAGGACGACTTCCGCTGGATCGCCGAACTGGGCTTCAACTATGTCCGCCTGCCCATGGACTACCGCTGCTACACGGAGGAGGGCGACTGGCTCAAGTTCCGCGAGGGCCAGCTGGAGGAGATCGACGCGGCCGTCGGCTTTGGGGAAAAGCACGGCCTGCACGTCTCGATCAACCTCCACCGCGCCCCGGGGTTCTGCATCAATCCCCCGGAGGAACCCGCCAATCTCTGGACCAACGCCGTCGCGCTGGACGCCTTCGTCGCACACTGGCGGATGTTCGCCAGGCGCTACAGGGGCACCCCCTCCGCGCGCCTCAGTTTCAACCTGCTCAACGAGCCCGCCCGCACCACCCGCGAGGATTACCTCAAGGTCTTCTGCCGCACCATCGAGGCCATCCAGCAGGAGGACCCGGCCCGCCTGATCCTCGTCGATGGCCTCAACGTCGGCAAGGAACCCATCCCCGAATTCCTCGCCTACTCCAACATCGTCCAGTGCACCCGCGGCTACCATCCCGGCCAGATCTCGCACTATCGCGCCAGCTGGGCCAAGGGCTCCGACAAGTGGCCCGAGCCCGCCTGGCCCATGCCCCGCATCATCGGCGCCCTCTACGGCCCGGTGAAGCCCGACCTCCGCTCCCCGCTCGTCATCACGGGTGCCCTGAAGGCCCAGACCCGCATCGAGCTCAATATCACGGGCCTTTCCCAGCGGGCCAAGCTCCTCGCCAAGGCCGACGGCACCCCCGTCGCCGAACAGGCCTTCGACCCCAGGGCCCAACCCGACGCCTGGAGGCCCGTCCCACAGGGCAAATACACCCCTTTCGAGCCCACCGCCCCCATCGCGTTCGCCATCACCCTCCCCAAGGACGCACGGCGCCTCGAGATCGATAACACCGATGGCGACTGGATCCGCTTCGCCGAGATCGCCGCGACCGCCCCCGGGGGCGCCCGCCGCGCCTTCGCCACCGATACCGGCTACGGCAAGAAACAACTCCCCCTCCAGTTCGGCCCCGGCGGCGCCATCCTACCCCCGCCAGACGTAGAACCCGATTATCAGCTCGCCGAATACCTGGCCCCGTGGCTAGAGATCGCCAAGCAGGGCGCCCCCACCTTCGTCGGCGAATGGGGCTGCTACAACAAGACCCCCCACCCGGTCGCCCTCGCCTGGATGGAAGACTGGCTCAAGCGATGGAAGGCCGCCCGCATGGGATGGGCCCTCTGGAACTTCCGCGGCTCCTTCGGCATCCTCGACTCCGAACGAAAAGACATCACCTACGAGGACTTCCACGGCCACCAGCTGGACCGCAAGATGCTCGACCTGCTACTCAAATACCGGGAGCACTGACTCGAAAATTGGGTCGCGATGTAGGCTGCGCCTTGGCGCACGCCGCCGAATCGACGGTCCGCGTGCGCCAAGGCGCAGCCTACCATTTTCCGCCCCGGTGGTGACCCACCCTGGCGGGCACCGCATGGCGTCGGCGGAGCGGGTGGCCCCGGGGCGATTCGAACGCCCGACCTAAGGTTTAGGAAACCTCCGCTCTATCCCCTGAGCTACGGGGCCAACAACCGCCGAACCCTAACAGACTCCGTCGGCGCGCTCAACCCAAACCCACCACAGACACGACACGCCCCCGCGCCCCGAGGAATAGCCAGAGACTTCAAACCTCGAATAGCACGGATCCCGAAGACAACTCCATGCAATTCATGCGGTTGTAGATCTGAGGGTGCGCCGAGGTGAGGAGGCGGATGTGCGCCACCTGGGACTCCGCCTCCTTACCTCGGCCGCTACGACGCAAAAGGCGTTTCACCATGAATCATCCGGCGCGTGGATGACTCTGGCTTGCCTCGACCCGCGCACCGGCGGCGGGGCTATCCCCGACACTTCCTGTGGAAACTCCTGGTGGGTCACGGAGTGCCTAAAGGCACCACTACGAACATTCCCGCGGCTTTGGGTTCGTAGAGCCCCGCCAGGGACGGGAAGGCGCCTTTAGGCGGTTTCCGCACAACCAGCCCGTTTCCAATAGCCTGGGAGACTCATTGATGGGTCTAGACTTTGAAGTCTCAGGCCAGCGGACTCTGTCCGGCAGATTCCTTACGGCACCGCCACGTTGTTGACGATGATCGTGCCCGAGATCGGCCCGAAGCCCTCGAAATCCGCGTTGCCCGGGTTGGTGACCTGATTGTTATCCGAACCAGACAGGGCGATCGTGGCGCCGGCGTTGTCGATCTGGATGCCGTCGTACCCCGGATCGAATACCCGGTTGCCATTCAGCGTCGCGCTGGAGCTGCCGCTGTTGGAGGCGAACACGTATATGCCGTTGCCAAAGTTGTAGTCCGCCACCCGGTTCTCCGACACCGTGATGTCCGCATCGTGGCCCGATGAACCCGAGGACCTCGTCTGGACATCGATGCCCGCGACGTTGTTCGCGTACATGGGCGCGCCCACGACCTCGTTGTTCGAGACATCGGCCACCAGCGAGCCGCCCGAATACGAGGCATAGGTCCGGTGGTCGATCAGGATGCCGGTGCCCGCCGCGCGGTTCACGCCGTTGCTCAGGATATCCACGGTCGCGTCATAGCCGCCGTCCGAGCTCCCGTAGTCGCTGCCGTAGAGGCGGACGCGGATGCCGCGCCCACCGATATCGGCGAGGTCGTTGTTTGAGATCGTGCCATCGAACTCGCCCAGCAGGCCACCCGTGCTAGAGCCGTAGACGTAGTAGATCGACTTGATGCCGTCGCGACCGATATCCCGCAAGGTGTTACCTGTGATGGTCGTCTCGACGTCGTAGAAGGCCCCGCCGTAGAAACTCCCGCTGCCCGCCACCCGGATGCCGTAGCCGCCGACATCCTCGACATGGTTCCCGATCACCTCGGCGACAAGACTTGGCGTAGCCGCGTAATAGGACGAAGCCACCATCTGCTCGACGTAGATGCCCACGCCGCCGAAGCCCTGAACCCGGTTATCCGCCACGCGGACGGTCGCGTCCACCTCGCGGTAATCGGTGCTGTAGGTGACCACCTCGATGCCGGTGCCCGATCCATTCGGGTCGAGGACCACGTTATCCTCCACCGTGACGTCAAACGTGCTGACGGCACTCGAGTAGCCCACTCCCAAAATGTCTTGCCGGACGAAGATGCCATCGCCCGCGTGGATCCCCTCGACCCGGTTGCCCAACACATCTACGGTCGCGGCCCACGCGCCGCCCCCGGTCTCAGAGGTCACTGTCTGGATCTCGATGCCCGTCCCATAGCCGCTCTTGTCCAGGGCGATCTGGTTGTCCTGCACCGAGACGTCGAAAGTCCCCACGGTCCCGGAGGTATAGCCGTAATAGTCTGCCGAGTGCCGGATGAAGACCCCATCGCCAGACGGCACGCCGCTGATGTTGTTATCCAGCACATCGACGGTGAAGGTCCCCACCGCCGAGCCATAGCTGTAGGCAGAATAGTCGATGTAGACGCCACCATCCTGCGGGTTCTCGATCCGGTTGTCCGCCACCGTCACGCTCGCATCCAGGGCCGTGCCGTAAGAGCCGCTGTTATACCCGATCGCATAGACGCGCACCCCGTAGCCCGACTGGGAGCCCAAAATCTCGTTGCCTTCGATAGTGGCCGTGAAGTCGCCGAACAAGCCGCCCGTGCTGCTCCCGTTCACGTAGTAATCGACGTTGACGCCGCAGCTCCCGATGTCCTCGACGCGGTTGTTCTCGATCGTCAGGTCCACGTAGTATTGGCCGCCTTGGTACAAGCCGGCGTTGGCGTCCACCCGGATGCCACAGCCGTCGACATTCTCGACCGTGTTGCCCGAGATCTGGGCCATGAGGCTCGGCGTGACGTACCCGGAGGCCGTATTGTACGACGACTGGTAGATCCGGATTCCCGCGCCCGACATGTTGCGGACCTCGTTGTCCATCGCCACCACCGAGGCGTCCACGTTCGGGCCGTGGATGTTGATGTCGATCCCGGTCACCCCCGTGAACGGCGTCCCGTTGACCACGTTGTCCGAGACGTCCGCGTCGAAGGTGTGGGCCGCGTAATAGCTGCCGCTATCGTAGATCTCGTTCTGGATATAGATCCCGTCCCCGCCATCGAGGTTCTCGATACGGTTGCCGGTGATCGTGTGGTCCACGACGAACGGGCCATCGTTGTAGTATCCCGCGGCGCCGGTGAAATAGACCTCGATGCCGGTCCCGCGGAACTCGGGATCGCCGTTGACCCGGTTGTCCTGGATCCAGCTCGTGAAGGTCGTGCCACCGAAGGAGCTGCCGCTCTGATCGACGTTCACGTTGACGGCGATCCCGTCGCCGGCGCTGCCCATGTTCAGGGTGTTGTTCTGCACCCAGAGATTCTGCGTCAGGCCCGCGCCGTAGCCGTTCTGGCCGCCATTCACGCCGACATCGATCGCGGTGCCGCCGGCCGAAGGATTGAAGGTCACGGTGTTGTCGTTCACCCAGAGGTCGAAGGTCCCGAGCGGACCCGAACCCGACGCGGCGAACGACGCCATCACGTCAATGCCGGCGTAGCTCTCGTTCGCGATCCGGTTGTTGCGGATGGTCAATTCGGTGTCGAAGGCCTGCCCGGAGGAGGCGGTCGTCATCGCATCGAACCGGATGCCGGTGCCCTTGTAATCGCCTCGGTTTATCTCGTTGTCCTCGATGTTCGCGGTCAGCGGGGACTGGCCGCCACCACCGGAACCGTAGGACTGCGCCGAGAAGCTCACGTACACGCCATCGGCCACGCCCGACATCACGTTGCTCAGGATGTCGATGGTGTGCGGGATGCCGCCGCCGCCATAGGTGTAATCCGTGATCCCGGCATCGACGACGATTCCGCTCGCGCCGCCCCCCGCGACGATCTGGTTCCCGTTGATGTTGGCGTCGAACGTGCCCGAGGGCGCCGAACCGGAGGGCGTGGCGCTATGATACACATAGATGCCCCGAGATCCGAAGCCCGTGATGTCATTGTCCAGGACATCCACCGTGACCTCGCCCTGCGCGCCAGAACCGTACGCCCCGCGGGCCAGATAGACATGGACGCCGTCGCCATAATTGGAGGTCGAGGAACTCGCCTCCAGCGTGTTGTTGGCGATGTAGGCGCTGAAGCTGCCGAGGCCGCCCGAGGCGCTGCTGTAGCTCGACTGATAGATCCGAACGCCGCTGCCCAGGACGTCGACGAATTCATTCCCGATCACATCGATGTCGACATCCGCCGTGCTGGCATAGGTCTGGACGTAGAGCCCGTTGCCCGGGACCCCGGAACCGGTGGCGAAATTGTCCTCCACGAGCAGGTCCAGGTAGCCGTCGCCGGAACTGTCGTAGTCGCTGTGGTACACCGCGATGGCGTGCTGGCCGGGGTCGAGGATCTCGTTGCCCGCGATCGTCACGTCGGCGCCGACCCGCGAGCCGAGGACGCTGACCCGGATGCCGTCCTGGACCGAGCCGGTGGCTCCCTCCACCAGGTTGTCCGCGATGACGATCTCGGTCTCGTAATTGTAGCCGGTGGTATAGACCTCGATGCCGGCGTCGGGCGAGTAGCTGGTGCCGTAGTCGGTGACCGAATTCCCCGAGACCATGGCGAGCAGCAGGTTCCCGCCGGAGTCGTAATTCTCGATCAGGACGCCCGCGGAGCCGACGGTCTCGATCGTGTTGTCGAACACATCCACCTGCACGATCCGGTCGTAGCCCGAGCCCTGGAAATGCACCCCGTTGCGGCTCACGTCCGTGATCGTGTTGTTGTGGACCGAGGCCAGCAGGTCGCGGCTGCCGGTGCTCTGGATGGCGACGCCGTCGCCGGCCACGTTCCGGATCTGGTTGTCGAAGACCTCGATGACCACGGGGTCATCGAGAAGATCGTCGTCGTCATCGGCCAGGGCCATGGCCGGCGGGAGACTGGCGGGGCCGAAGCCACCGCCCCCCGCGTTCAGCAGGGCGCCGCCGACCGGCGCATACGTTGGCGGGACGGCCACCCCGCTGCCGACGTTCTCGATGACATTGTTGTAGATGCGCGCCGAGTTGAACCCGGACGCGTAGATGCCGGCCAGGGACATGTCATGGATGTAATTGCAGTGGGCATCGAAGGCCCCGACGTTGCTCGCGAAGATGCCGACCTCGCCATTCAAGATCTCGAAGCTGGCGATCATCACCTGCTCGGCGTCGCTGGCGGAGATGCCGGTGCCGCCGTCCGCATCGATGACCGGCTTGCCGGTGCCGAGGTCGATCCGGCAGCCATCGCCGATCAGGTTCAGGCTGAAGTCGATCTCCACGTTCTCGTTGTAGTTCGATCCCCCGAGGACGAACACGTTCGGCGGCGCATCATCATCGTCGTCGTCGGGATCTGGCTGGGCGCCATCCACGCCGTCCTGGATGCTATCGAAGGGATTCTCGGCGGTGCCGTCGCCGCCCGGGGCGGACTTGTTGTCCACGAAGGTCACGTTATCCAGCAATGTCTCGGTGCTCCTCTTCACGGTCCGGCGCTTGCGCTCCTCGGTCTGCGTGAAGACTCGGGCGGAGCGGATGACCATGTCGCTCATGCGCTCGGAGAACTGCCGCTGGCGGGGCCGGAAGGCGTCCGTGATGCCCTCGAACGGATTCCGGCCCTGGAAGATGTTGCCGATCTCGAAGGGGACGGTGACGCGCGCCCCGCCGGTCCAGTGGCCGCCCATGAGCTTGTCGTCCTCGTAGTACTCGACGTCCAAGGTGATGGCCGGCAGGACCTTCAATTCGGCGCGGGCCTTCCAGCCGTCGTAATCGGCGCCCAGCGGGCCCTCGTAGTTGTAATAGCCGCCGAAGAAGCGCAGCTCGGCGTACCTGTCCAGGCCCGGGACCAGGAATCCCGCCTCGGCATAGAAACCCTCCAGCGCGCCCTCGTAGAGCTCGGTGATCTCGCGGGTGAATCTGGAGTCCTGGTAGATGGTATTCCCCCGGGCGTAGGCACCCGAGAGGCTGAAGTCCACATCCTCGCTGCGATCCACCAGATGCTCCTCACCATCGGGCAGGTAGTAATTGAAGCGCGCGTCCACCCAGCGGCTCAGGAATTCCACGCCCACGCCAAGCTGGTCGTAATGGTTGTTATATGGGCTGTCGATGTAATCGTAGTACGCGTTGGCCCCGATGATGATCTCCTGCTCGGCGAACAGGTGCCTCCACCCCATGCCAAAGCTGTACCTCTCCCGGCTGTCGTCATCGCCCAAGACCCGCGGGTTGAAAAACAGCACGTCGTTGCCCCCGCGCCACAGCGGGATCAGGAAATCCACGTACCCATCGGCCAGATCCTCGCTGATCCGCCCCCCGAACGTCACCGCGCCCGGTGGCAGCGCCGAACGCTCCGGGATCGGCTCATCGATCACCGAGACCAGCTTCTTGGACACGTCCTCGCCGGCCCATGCCACCCCAAGGCACACCATCCCCATCGCGATGCCAACGATTCGCTTCAACATAGGAAACTCCTCCGATTGCAGCAGGATATGCCGCCGGGATAGCCGGCCACAACCATTTTCTTCCCCCCTGGCGTCGTCCCCACCCCCGGCCTAAACACGGCTTATCTGGCCATTACTAAATCTGATGCTTGGGCCGACCACGGACACCGCCCATGCTGGGGGAAACCGTGGCCCATCTGGTCACAGATGGGCCACACCCGGCCTGCGCGCCCACGGGTTGACGACCGTGGCTGCGGCCCGATCATTCATGGGGGAACCTCGGATCCATCGGAGGGCCGATGTGGACTGCGGTGGCAGAACCCCGTCAGGGGTGGCGACACCGCTTTGGAATCGCGCCGGATCGCCTCTGGCGATCAGGGCGCGGGCGCTGTATCTGGCGCGCGGGTCCCGGCTCCGCCGGAAGCCAAAGCGGTGTCGCCGCTGCGCTCTGCCACCGCAGTCCAAAACAGGGCCGCCTCCTCGCCCACCACGCGGGTGGGCAAGCTCTCGGCGCCTTCCCCAGACATCGCCAGTGCCGCAATGAGAAATCATCATCTGCGGCATCCGTTATCCGCGGTTTGAAGTTTCTGGTCAGCCCCGCCCCCCGGCGCGGGGACGCGCCGCATCAGTCCTGTGGAAACATCATTCCCGCTGCCGCCTAGCACAGGCGGCCTACAAAATTTGTAGGGCGTCTCTGCGAGACGCCGGCGGGGGCGAAGTGGCGGGTCAGAAGAGCCGCGGTGGGCCGTCGGCCGTCGCGATCGGCCGGGCGCGGGCCAGTTCCCGCTGGCGCAGTTCGATCGTGATGTCCAAGAAGATCCGTGCCAGTTCCTCGCCGCCGGGCAGCATGACCGCGGGCACCGCCTCGAGGCACGCCGACTGGAACTTCGCGTCGAAGGGCACGGCCTCGCGGAACAGCGTGTCGGGCGGCACCTGCCCCATCAGCTCGGCATAGACCTTGTCCTGCGCCGCGATCGTGCGGTCCACCATCGAGAGCAAGATGCCGTCGAGCACCAGCGAGGGGTTGTCGCCCGACGCGATGTGCTGCACCAGGCGCAGGAACGACGGCAGCGACTGCAGCGCGATGGGGCAGCACGTCAGCACCAGGATCACGCCGTCGCTCGCCCGGAGGGCGGCATTCACCAGGCCACCGACGCCCGCGGGCGCGTCGATGAAAACATGCTGGTACCCGCGGCCCAATTCGCGCAATGCCGCGGCCAGCGACCCGTCCCAAGCCGACGCCTCCAGTTCCCGGATGTCTTCCGGGGCGACGTCGCCCATCCCCAGCGCGGTCATCGAGCCATCCCTCGCCTCGGCCAGCACCTCCTCGGCCACCGAACGGCGCTTCAGGTAATCGATCAGGCCCAGCCGCGTGTAGTTGCGCAGGTTCGAGG
Source organism: uncultured Verrucomicrobiales bacterium (assembly GCA_964651705.1). Lineage (GTDB taxonomy): Bacteria > Verrucomicrobiota > Verrucomicrobiia > JADLBR01 > JADLBR01 > JADLBR01. The sequence goes on along the minus strand of CAZYWZ010000123.1, from coordinate 7,581 downwards.
CGATCGACATCCCGTTTTGCGGGTCCAGGTCCACCACCAGGGTCCGCCCCCCGAAACGCCCCATGGAATACCCCAGATTCAACGCCGAGGTCGTCTTGCCAACCCCGCCCTTCTGGCTCGCGATGGTAATGATCCGATTCATTCGCCCTCCGTTTTCCACCGCCAATTCATCGCATCGCGATGGCCGTGTCAACCCCGAGTCCACCCAAAATCACCCCCCGAAAACGCCTCCGGGCCACCTCGGCCCAAAAAGCGCCCGGGGCCGAGACGTCGCGGGCTCAATCCGCCGCAAACAGCCGTATCAGCACCACCCCGTGCGGCGCCACCCGCGCCGAAAAGCCGTCCGTGAAAACCCCGAGGTCCTTCTGCCGCCAGAGGTCGCGCACCCGCTGCGGGCCAGCGACGCCCAGATCGGCCCACGTCGCCGCCACGGTCGCCGCCTCCGCCCCGGGGTTAAACAGGCCCACCGCGCGGCTCCCATCCTCCATCGCCTTGCACAGGGCCTCGCCGCCGCCGGGGAGCGCGGCGCGCACGGCCTGCTTGCCGAGCGGGTCCTGGTTGACCTCGAGGACCTCGTCGTTCGTGAGCAGCCCGAGAGTGAATTCGTCGAGCCGCTCGATCGGCGTGCCGATGATCATCGGCGAGCCCCAGAGGCACCACAGGCTGATGTGCGAGTACTGCTCGTCGGGGGTGAGCCGCGACGGGGTCAATGGCTTGTCCCGCCATCCACCGAGCAGGCCGACGCGCAGGTTGCACGCGTGGTTCCAGTGCCCCGGGCGCTGGAAGGGCGCATAGGCGTCGTGCTCGAGCATCACCTCGCGGATGCCCACCGCCCACTTCCGGGTCCCCTCGTCCATCTGCGAGCGGTCCCACAGATCGATCAGGTCCCCGGTGGTCCGCGTGAGCTGCCCGAGGGCGACGCACTCGGCGGCGAGGTTCAGGGGCACGGAGTTGGACAGTTCCAGCACGATGTCGCGGTCGCACGCGGCCAGCGCCTCCGCCATGCGGCGCGCGATCTCGGGGCTGTCGATTTTCCAATCGTACTTCGCGTAATCGAAGCCCCATTCGGCCCACTGGCGGGCATCGTTGACCTCGAAAAAGTGTTTCCCGAATCGCCAGCCATCCCGCGCGCGCGCGGGCTTCGCCCATGATCCACCCGGATCATCGCTGGAACCGCCGACAAACCCGGCGTAGCTGGTCGCCCACGGCGTCGAATAGATCCCCGCCTTGAGCCCCAGGCCATGGATGTAATCGCACAGCGCCCGCATGTCGGGGAACTTCTCGTTCGGCTGGATGGCGTTGTGCTTCCCCCCGCGCTCGCCCTGCCAGCCATCGTCGATATTGATGTATTGCCAGCCGTGGTCGATCAGGCCGAGGCGCACCATCGCCTCCGCCGCCGCGCGCAAGTTGGCGTCCGTCACCTTCGCGCCCCAGCCGCCCCACGTGTTGCAGCCCAGCAGCGGCGTCAGGCAGATGTCGTCCCCGATGATGAGCCGCAGTTCCCGTTCCGCGCGGCCCCGCGCGTTCTCCGCCCGGAGCCTCAACCGGTAGGTCCCCCGCTCGGCGACGGATCCCCCGATGCGTCCCCTCGCCGCGTCAAACGTCGCGCCGGAAGGCAGGCCCTCGGCCGAGAACGCCATCGGCCGATCGCCCGTGGCCGCGATCGTGTACAGGATCGGTCGCCCGGGCCTCGCGCCGAACACCCTCGCGCCGTTGATCCGCGGCTCCGGTTTGGGTTTCGGCGTCAGGATCGGGGCGACCGAGGCGGCGCCGGATCCCTCGGTGCTCGTCTTCATCCGTCGCTTGGCGGCACCGTGGCCCGGGCTCAACTCCACCGCTCGCCCGAAGGCCTCCCGCGCCTCGCCGCCCCTGTTTAAACCCAGGAGCCCCAGCCCGATGACATAGTGCGCCTGGGCGAAGCGCTCGCCCTCCGGCTGGGGATGCCCGAATGACGCGAAGAAATACATCGGGACGTGGTCGTTCAACTGCGCCTTCCCGGTCTCGATCAGGCCCGCGTACACCTCGGCCGCCTCCTGGGATCGCCCCAGTTTCTCGAGCGCGCGCGCGGCGTAGTAATAGACCTCTGGCTCGTCGGTGGCCGCCGGCCGCCGGGGCGCCAGATCCGCCGGCGCGGTCTGCACCGCCATCCCGAAGCCCTTTGCCGCGGCCTCCCGATCGCCCATCGCCTCACGCGTCAGGCCGATCTCAAAGTAGATCTCTGGCAGCCGTTCCCCGCGCAACGGCCGACCCATGCCCAGATTGGCGGGATACTCCAGCGCCGCCTCGAATTCCTTCAGGGCCTCAGCGTGCCGGCCCGCCGCGAGGTGACGGCGCCCGAGGACCAGATGCGCCTCGGCGTAGGAGTTGTGCACCGCGGTCCGTCCCCCGCCCTCCCAGATGTGGAACTGGCGGCCCGCGATCAACTCCAGCGCCCGATCGATCCGGCCCACCTCCACCAGCAGCGCGATCTCCCGCGAGAGCGCGTCATCGCGCCTCGCCACGGCCCCGTGATGCGCCTCCAGAAACGCGAGCCGCTTCTCGGCCGGCGCGTTCGCGGCCTCGTAGAGCTGATCCATCTCGAGGCAGAAGCGCGGTTCCTCCGGGTCTCGGCCGACGGCGGCCTCCATGCTCTCGATGGCCCTCGGCATCCCATCGGGCTGGCCCGCATAGGCGAGCGCCAGGTTGCGGTGCGCGAGGGCGAACGCCGGGTTCAGCTTCCGGGAATCCTCCCACTGGGCGCTGGCCTTGTCGCGCTGGGCGTACCGCATGTACAGGTTCCCGAGGTAATAGGCGGCCCTGTGGTCCCCGGCATCCCGCTCTCGCGCGCGCAGGAGCACGTCGAAGGACTCGCGCCGGAATGGGAAGACGTAATCTGGCGACGCCTTCGCGGCCGCGGCGTATCGCGCGTCGGCGGCATCGGCCTTGCCCAGTTTCTCGAGGCAATAGCCGAGGGTGTATAGGACGATCGGATCGGTCGCCGCCTTGCCCCGCGCCGCGCCCAGGACCGCGGCCGCATCCTCCCACATGCCGGCAAGCATGTAGTCCGTCGCGGCCTCGATGCTCGCCTGCGGGTCGTCACCCTTCACCGCGGGGACGTCCCCCTTCGCCAGCGCCCGCTCGCACGCCAGCCACGGATCGAGGGGATCCACGGCGGCCGCGCGATCCAGCAGGCCAGGGCCTTCCTTGGCGCGACCCAGCTTTCGCAGCGCGGCGGCATTGAGGAGCAGCGCCTTCACGTGCATCGAACTCGCCGCCAGCGCGCGATCCAGGTGCGCGACGGCTCCCGCAAGATCCCCCCCGGCACCGCACATCTCCGCCAACTGGTACCGCGATGGCGATTCCCACCCCGCGTCCCACGCGGCCCGCTCGAACGCGGCCCGCGCCTCCCGATCCTTGCCCCGCGCGCGCAGCACGAGACCCAGATAGTAATGTGCCTCGCCATCCCTGGGCGCGAGATACAGCGCGGTGCGTCGCCCCACCGCCTCCCTCAGATATCCCTCCGCCTCGGGATAGAGGCACCTCTGCCATGCGCGGATGCCCATGGCGGTGTTGGCCCTGGCATGCCCCGGATCCCGCCGCAGCACCTCCCGGTAATAATCCTCGGGATCCAGCGCCGCGCTGTGGAGTTGCTCCAGGCGCAGCCCGGCCCGGTACACATCCTCGATGCCCCCGATCGACTCCGGGCGAGCGGGCGGCACCACGGCGTCGGGCGCCGCGCCCGGCGACTCTTCCATCACGGCGTACGAGATCAGTTCCCGTTGCCCCTCCGCCACGCGCAGCACCAGCCCAGCCGCGCCCGGCGGGATCTTGCACTCGGACACGAACGGACGACCCGGCCCCGCGTCGAAGCTCTTTTCGAAAATCACGCCCCCCGCGCCCGACAGGATCGCCTTGGCCCCGTGGCGCTCCGCGGTGACCGCCACGCCCATTTTCGCCACCCCGCCCGCCACCTCGAGATTCACCGCCGCATCGCGATTCGCGTTCTTCGCCCCGCCGATCCCCCGGATCGGATACCAGAACGTCTCCGCCACCTTGGTCTGATAGGGTTCGATCCAGCTATAATCCGGCTGGTTGTCCGAGTACGATCCCGCCATCAGCTCGATGTACGGTCCGTCGGCGTCCGTGAGCGCGCGGTCCCACGCCCGCCCGGCCTCGCCGCCGCCCCACGTGAAGAACTTCTTCCCGGGGCTGGTGTGCCGGTCGGCGATGTGCACGAGCCCCGCGCCCCGCCCGTGGTCGTACCCCGCCACGAAATCCATCTCGGAACCCCACGCGAACATCGAGATCGGGCTGGGGTGGTTCTTCCACCAGCTCACGTCCACGCCCTCCCGGAAATCGATCCCGTTGTATATCGAATCCGACACCGGCCACCCCGAGAACTCCCGCTTGCCATGGTTGGTCACCCATCGGCAATCCGGCGGGAAAATGACCTGATAATCCGCGTTGGCGTGCACCGCGATGTTCGCGAAGAACAGGAAGGAGTTCGCCGCGGGCGTGCGGTTGATCAGGCGGACCGTCTGCTCGACGCACGCGCTGTCCGGCCGCAGGCGCAACTCCACCACCCAGCGCATCCGGTGCCGCAGCTCCAGCTCGCCGATCCTCACCACCGCGCTCCCGTCCGGCTCCTCCCCAAAGGAGCAATCCACCGGCATGAAGGTGCTGGCCCGGTGGTGATGCGGGATGTTCCACTCGATGCCCCCCGAGATCCACGCCCCCACCATCCCGATCAGCGCCGGCTTGATGACGCCCTGGCGATAGAGAAAGTCGTGGCCGTTGGTCTTGTCGCGCGCCGAGAACACGCGCCCGCCGATCTCCGGCAGCACGCAGATCTGCACGTAACGGTTCTCCAGATACACGGCCCGATAGGTCCTCTCAACGCGCGCGTCGCCGACCGAGTCCCACATCGGATACGGATATACCGGCGCCTCCGCCCCCTGATACGCCCTGCGCGTGACGAAGATCGGATTCCGGTCCGGCGCGCCCATCGCGTAGGTCGGGATCTCGATGGGCTCCTCCCACGCGCGCGCGGGCTCCGATCCGGCCAATCCAAGCGGCGCCATGGCGCCGCACATCGCGATGAGGGCGATCCGAATGTCCATGCCCGCATTCTCCCCCGGCGCCCCCATCCCGCCAGAGGCATTTTCCGCCATATGAATTCTAATTTGCGCCATTGACGAAATCGCCCCATGTGGTGGGATTGCGGGATGCCCCTCCCCGCAGGCGAAGCCCACCGGGACCGCGCCCGCCGGCGCGCGGGCGGCTTCCGCGTCGCGGTATGCATCGACACCCGCGATGCCCCCGGTCGCGAGCGACTCGTCGGCGCCTATCGCCACGCACTGGGGCGCGGATGGTACCTGTTTCTGGTGCGGGGCGACGATGCCGCCGCATGCCATCAGATGGCCGGCCTGCACGTCGATGGCGCGATCCTCTACGACCGCGAACCGGGCCTGCACCGGGCGCTGAAGCGCCTTCGCGTCATCACCGTCGAGGCCAGCGCGAGGAACCTGGATCTCGATGACGCGGCGGTGTTCGCCGATGATAGGAAGATCGCCCGCCTGGCGGCGGACCACCTGATCGCCGGCGGCTTCGAGCACTTCGCCTACTGTGGCATGGCGCACTCGCATCAGTCGCGCACCCGGGGCGAGCACTTTCGCGAGATCATCGCCCGCCGGGGATTCCCCGTCGCGACATTCAGCGGCGTCTGGCCCGACGGCGAGATCGCCCTGCCCCCGCTGGTCCGATGGCTGCGGGGCATCCCGAAACCCTCGGGCCTGCTGGCGAGCGACGACCGGGTGGCCGAGCGCGTGCTGGCCGCCTGCCGCTGGGCGGGCCTGAAGGTGCCCGACGAGGTCGGCGTCTTGGGCACCAGCAACGACGAACTTATGTGCGAGCTGACGCACCCGCGGCTCTCGAGCGTCGCCCTGCCCACGGCAGAGATCGGGCGCCGCGCCGCCGAGTTGCTCGAGCGCCTCCTGGTCGGCCGGCCGCCAAAACGGCGCCACGTGACGCTCGCCCCGCTGGAGGTCATCGCGCGCGCCTCGACCGATAGGATATCCGCCATGGACCCGCAGGTCGCCGCCGCCATCGAGTTCATCCGCGCGAACGCGCGCCGGCCCATCGGCACCGATCAGGTGGCCGAGTCCGTCGGGATCCCGCGCCGCACCCTCGAGCGCCACTTCGCGAGAACCACCGGCCAGACGATCCACCAATTCCTCGTGGAAATCCGCCTGCGGCACGCCAAGCAATTCCTCCGGCACTCGGATGCGCCGCTCGGCGAGGTCGCCCGGTACTGCGGCTACCTGGCCACGTCCGCATTCACCCGCATGTTCGCGGCCGCCGCCGGCTGCCATCCCGAAACCTACCGGAAGCAATATCGCGGCGGATGAGGTGCCGTTGAACGACCCGACTCACCCTCCCCGCCGCAGCACCATCCAATCCCCGGGCCGGCTCACCGGATCTCATGCCCGCGGCCCAACCTGCAGATTGCCCCGCGCATTCGCCAGAAAAACCCCGCCCAGCGCCACGATGCCACCGACGAGCACCATCCCGGGCGGCATCTCCTCCAGCAGCAGCCACCCCAGCCCCACCGAAGCCGCCGGGATCAGAAACATCCAGCTCGCCACGCGCGAAAGCGATGTGCGGGAAATCGCGTAGTTCCAGAAACCGTAGCACACCGCTCCGGGAAAGATCCCCAGCAGCACGACCTCGATCGTCGCCGAAATCGGCGCCGACGCCACGGCCGACAGCAGCCCCCCGCCCGCCGGGATCAGCCCGAGCGTCCCCGCCCACACCGCCCATGTCGTGGCCTCCACCCAGCCATGCCGCGAGAGGAATCGCTTGCTCAGCAGCCCATACCCCGCCGCACAGACCGACGCGAATAGCACCAGCAGCGCACCCGGCGATAGCCGAACCCCGCCCTCCGCCGACGCCGTGATGATCCCCACCCCCGCAAACGCCACCAACACGCCAAGCCACCCGCCCGCCGCCAGCCGTTCGGAGTAAAACAAACGCGCCCCGATCATCACCATGACCGGGATGCAGGCGGCGATCAGCGACGCGGTCCCCGCCGTAACGGTCTTCTCGCCAGCGTTGATCCCCAGATTATAAAACGTGAACCCGAGCAACCCCATCGCCGCGATCATCGGCAGATCGCGCGCGGGCGGCAACCTCGCGCCGCGGACCACCCAGAGCGGCAGCAGCGTCAGCGATGCCACGATGTAGCGCCCCAGCGCCAGCGGACCCGGCTCGTAATGCTGCACCGCATCGCGGATACCGACCCACGCCCAGCCCCAGCCCAGGATCGCGCCGGCGAGGCTCAGGGCCACCAGAAAACCGTCTCGTCGCATCACTTCTCCGCCACCACGTCACCGCCGGCATCACCACCGCGCAAACATGGCATCCGAAACTCCCTTGCGCCCAGGATTACCCGGCGCCTCGCCTCGGCGCAATATCGCATGAGGCGACCGGCCAAAGCGGCGCGGCAACGCCAGAAGAAAAGATCCGCCGAAGGGCGAAGGCCCTTCGCTACTAGCCAGAAACTTCACGCCGCAACGGGGATGGGTGTGATCTCGTAACCCATTT
>CAZYWZ010000122.1:0-19008 GCA_964651705.1 uncultured Verrucomicrobiales bacterium | reverse complement strand
CGTTCAACCGTGAGGATGCGGCGGCCCAGGCCGTCATAGACGCACTCGAGATCATACCCGTCGTTGGTACCGTCCCTCTGCGCGGCCTTTATCAGCCGTCCGCGCGCGTCCCAGGTGAAGGTCTGCGTGCGGTTGCCGTTTCCGATGCCAGACCACGCGCGTGTGGCCAGGTTGCCCATGGGGTCGTGATCCATGGTGATGGTCGGCTCGAGCCAGGACACGTTGAAGGTGTTGGTGGCCCATGCGGTGAAGTGGTCGCTGGGATGGGCGGCGGACGCGACCATCTGGTATCCGTTGCCCGCGCGCACGAGTTGCGGATGCGGCAGCCGCCACGAGCCGTCGTCGTCCCAGGCCTCGCGGATCGCGGCCTCGCCGAGGTTGACGCCGGCCAACGACGCCTTGACCCGGCCCGCGCCGAGGGCCTCGCCCGCGACGGTCACCGGGATCTTGTCGCCCAGGACCGCCGAGAAACCGATTCGCCCGAGCGCGTCGGGCAGATCGGACAAGTTCTTCCAGCCGTCAGACCAGTTCTGGCCATCATTGGAATAGATCCAGTCCGAGTAGGTCCGCACGTTCAACTGGGGCGCCGGCGACTCGTCGAAGAGATGCCGCCAGCGCAGGAGCGTGCCGAGATCGACTTCTTCCTGAGCCAGCCGCCGCCTGGCATCGTTGTCGTAATACCAGGTGCACTCGCCCGCGGCGTATCCCCAGAGGCCGTAGCCCCAGAGCGTGTCGTCGGCGTTCCAGCCGGTGCCTTCCCAATAGAGTTGCCCGCCGAGGGCGGAGTCGTACCAACGCTCGAAGATCCGCCCGCGGCCATCGCGCACCACCGTCTCGGTTCGGGCGGGACCGGAACGCCCGGTGAGCAGTCCGTTGTCCCCGTAAGCGAAGCGATAGGAACTGCCGTTGACCGTGACATTGGTGAGGGGCCCGTCGGCGCGATGGGCGTAGGCGAAGGCGGGGCCGCCGGCGGGGGCCAGGGATTTGCGCCGTCCGGCGCCGTCCCAGGTCTGGGCGATGGAGGAGAGCGCGTTGCCGTCGAGGGCCACGGATTCGGAGGCGATCTGGCCGTAGGGGTCGAAGGATCGGGAGATTTCGGTGGTGGCGGCGGGCGAGGATTCGGCGATGCCCGTGGCCAGGCCGCGGTCGTCATAGGCGAGGGTGCGGGTGAGGGACTGCGGGCCGGAATAGGTCTCGGTCTGCGGGCGCCCGAAGGCGTCATACGCCAGCTCACAGTGGACGTTGCGCGCGTCGGTCCAGGAGGCCAACTGTCCGGCGCCGTTGCCGGAGCCGTAATAGGCGCGGCTGACGGCGCGCGAGGTCTGAGCGCCGCTGACGAGCATGCTGGTCAGGAGGCGCCCGGCGGGATCGAAGGTGTTGGTCTCGGTGAGCCCGCCGGGGAGGATGCGGGCGGTGAGGTTCCCGAGGCCGTCATGGAGGAAGGTGGTCGCCGCGCCATCGGGGAGATGCTCGAAGGTGCGGCGCCCGAGGGCGTCGTGGGCATAGGTCGTGGTGCGGTCCAGCGGGTCGTGGTGGGCGACGGGGTTGCCGGCGGGGTCGAAGTCCCATGTCTCGAAGGCGCCGTCGGACCATTTCCTGGCGACGGTGTTCCCGGCGGTATCGGTTAGGGTGCTGACCGAGATCGCGCCTGGCCCGGAGCCCTCGGTGACGGTGACCCCGTGGTGGTCGGGGCGGTAGGCGTAACCCGTGCGGCGCACGGTGGCGCCGGAAGGGTCCTTGACCTCGACCGAGGTCGTGCGGCCCATGGCGTCGCGGATCGTGACGGTGCGCTCGCCCAGGCCGTTCTGGACGATCGATGTGATCCCGGCGGCGTCGTAGAAATTGGTGGTGGACTGCGGGTCGGAATCGCCGGCGGGGTCGGGGCCGGTGATGGTGCGCGGCCGGTCGAGGCCGTCATAGCTCCGGAGCCAGGTGTTCCCCTCGCGGTCGGTCTCGGAGATCGCGTTGCCGCGGGAGTCGAAGGTCTGGCTGTCGCCCGCGAGGAATCCGCCCGTCGAGGAATAGAGCGCGCGGGTGACGGTGCGGGTCGCGTCCTGATACCCGTAGTCGAGATAGGAGCCGTTCTTGTGGGTCTCGCGGGACAAGCGCCCGTCGGGGAGGTAGCGCCAGTATTCCGTGGTGCCGTCGGGGTTGTGGCGCTCTTTGAGTTTGCCGGTGGCGGTGTAGAGCATGCGGGTGACGCCGCCCAGGGCGTTGCTGTGGACGGCGATCTCGCCGCCGGGCTCGTAGCCGAAGCTCTCCCCCGAGAGGATCTGCGAACCCGAGGTGCCCTGATAGACGCGGCGGGCGGTCATCCGCCCGATGGCGTCATAGTCCATCTCGGTGAGGTTGCGGTTGGGGTCGACGATCGAGCGGAGGTTGCCGAAGAGGTCGTGCGAGAAGAAGGTCGAGGCCCAGAGGTCCTCGCCGGTGGGGGCCTCGGCGCCGGAGGCGTCGGCCTTGGCGCGGCTGCGCCAGCGGGCCTCCTCGAGGGGGCGGCCGGCGCGGTCGAACTTGCGCCAGACGTAGTCCTCGGGGAACCAGCGCGGGCCATCGCTCCAGGTCTTCTTGCCGTTGCCGTCGAAATAATCGTACCGCCATCCGACCAGCGCGCCGGAGGCCTCGCGGTACTCGGTGCCGGTGGGCCGGCCCATGTCGTCATAGGAGAAATTGACCCGGCGCCCGGCCGCGTCGCGGCGCTCGACCACCTCGTCCCGGAGGTTGCGGCGGAACGCGAGGGCGACATCGGGGTCGCCGGTGCCGGGGTATTGGGTCGTGCCGCTGACGAAACCCTCGTCGTTGTAGGTGAAGTCGGTGACCGCGGGGTTGGCCGAACCGGGATCGCGGATGGTCTTCTGGAGGAGCCCCCCGATGGGGCCGTTGGGTCCATCCACCCGGGTGTAGGCGTTCGATGCCGAGGCCACGGGCGTCCCGCCGGGGGCGAGGCGCTGCACGAAAGTGGCGAGCAGCGGGTAGTTGGTGTCGCCGTAGGCGAAGGTCGTGTAATGGCCCGAGGGTTCGGTGACAAGAAGCGGGACGTTGTTGGTCTCGAAGGTCGCGCTGGTCGTCGCCTCCGCGCTCGATCCCTCGCCGGTGAGGTCGCCGCGGGCGAGGATGTTGGTGGGGTTGCCGCGGGAGTCATAGCGGTACTCGGTCACGAGGCCCCGCGGGTCGGTGCGGGAGGCGAGGCTGCGGGGGTAGGCGCCCGGGCGGGCATCGCCGACCGAGTACCAGTCCATGAGGGTGACGTTGCCGGCGGCGTCCTCGATGCGGGTGAACTGGCCGCCTTCGTACTCGTAGCGGTTGGTGCGGTCGTAGGCGTCGATGACCAGCGTGTAACCGGAGGCGGTGCCGTCCGCGTTGGTGGCATTCTGGTAGACGAAGGTGCCGTTGCGCACCAGCGCCCCGTCCTCGCCCACGGTGGCGCGCTGCTCGGTCACCCGGCGCTCATCGTCGTACGAATTCTCCAGCACATTACCCTCGGGCTTGTCCTCGCGCACCAGGAGATGGGTCGAGTAGATCCCGTTGGAGCCGGTCCGGTGCCCGTAGGCGTAGGCGTGGACCGCGCCGTCGGGCAGCGTGACCTCGACCAGGTCCCCGTAGTCATCATAGCGATACTTCACCCGGCGCCCGTCGCCGGCGTAGGCCTCGGTGATGTGCCCGGCCACGTCATAATACAGGCCGATGAAATTCCCGTTGGCCGCCTCGATGCGGCGCAGTTGCCCATATTCGGGCAGGGCGCCGTTGGTGTAGTAGTGGAAGGCGTAGGTGTTCCCGTTGGGGTCGCGCCAGGAATCCAGGTAGGGGCGGGTGCGCTGGATCAGGTTGGTGCCGGTGCCGATGGGATAGGAGCGCACGGTGAAGGTGCGGGCGGCGCCGTCCGGGGTGGTCAGCCGGTAGACGGTGCCGGGGCCGCCGCCCCCGGCGCGCTCGATGCGCGCCTCGGCGAGGTTGCCCAATCCCCCGGCGACATTGTTGAGATTCGGGTTGTCCTCCGGCCCGGCCCTCCACACGTCCTGGCCTCCCTGCCGCCGGTAGGACAGGACCGAGCCGTCCGGCTCCGCGGCCCAGATGTTGGTCTCTCCCGCGGCTACCGAGAGGAAGGGCATGTGGGCCAGCTTCCATCCCGCGCCGAACTGGTTGTCGGCGGGGTTCTGCGAGGAGTAGTTGCGGCGGATCGAGAGCGGCATCGGCCCGGGCAGGGCCAGGTCCACCGCGTCGTGGTAGAACTCGCCGGTGACCACGTGCACCGGGTCCAGCGCGAGCTTGAGCCCGTCCCGGAACCACGAGGGCGTCCCGGCCAGCATGCCGCGATTGGCGGATTCGATCAGGGTGTCCCCCATGCCGAGGCCCCAATCCAGCCCGAGGGCCCCGGCGGCGGCGGCGCGCCACCCCATGTCGGTCTCGCTGAAATGGTAGAACCCGGCGTCGGCGCCCTCGGCGATCCGGACGGTGTCGTAGTCCGCGTAGAGGGAGGGGAGCATCGCGGGGTCGGAGGCCGACGGCCCGCCGGTGGCGTCCAGGTAGAACCCGAAGTCCGGGTAGGGCTCGAGCGCCAGGTTGACCACGTTGCCGCCGGCCAGCGCCAGCGGGTCGAGGTGACCGCCGCGGCCCCCGTTGTCGGGCTTCTGGTCGTCGCTGATCCAGCCGGCGCGGAAAAATTTCCCCATCACCAGCGCGCCCATGCCGCGGTAGGAGGTGCCCCCGGCCCCGTCGTCGCCGCCCTCCTGGGAGCCGGGGGTGACGAAGACCCTCGTGAACTGGGCGCCGTCGGCGGGGGTGGCGTTGAAGGTCCCGGCGATGCTCGACCACAGGACCGGGTCGTGGGCATCGAGCCGGACGCCGCCGTAGAGGTTGGTGCCGGCCGCGGCGTAGCTCTCGCGGGTGAGCTCCACCGGGGCGTTGGTATTCCGGGCGGCGATCTGGAGCAGCTTCACCGTCGAGACGGCCGAGTCGTCGCGGAAGAACCGGTCGATCGCGAAATGCTCGTGGGCCGAGCCGTCGGCGACGAAGAGATCGGAATAGTCCCGGATCGCCTCGGAGAGCACGTTGCCCGACTCCAGGTGGGCCGCGCCGCTCTGCGCCAGCGCCGCCCACGAGTAGGCGAAATCGATCCCCGGCTCGACCATCTGGTACTCGCCCGGGGGGAAGTACCCCCCCGGCGCGTGGGCGCGCAACTGGTAGAAGCCCAGCATGCGGCCGGAGAGCATGCGGAATTTGTGGAGCCCCTGGTTGAGCGCGTCGAAGCGGCTCATGGACTCGAAGGAGGTCATGCCCATCAGGTACGCCGGGGTGCCCTGGTACAGGTCCCGCGGCGGGTCCCACGAGGGATCGGCGTCCAGCGCGCGCTGCATGCGCCAGAACTCCTCGGCGTGCGGGCGCAGCATCCGCGGGGTCACACGCCCGTAGTTGAGGCAGATCGCGGCCATCGAGCCGCGGTGCATGGTGCCGGTGTACTCGGCGCTCCGCTTGGAATAGACGTCCAGGAAGGGCTCGACCCAGAGATCGCCGGTGTAATTGCGGTGCCAGGACTGGCGCGTCCGGACGTAGTGGCCGGCGTGGTCGTTTGGCACCGCAACGGCCATCCGCTGCGCCGTCAGGAGCGGGTTGGCCAACCCGCCGAAACCGTTGGTGCCGGCCGCGGAGTCGCGGAAGGGCGCGAGGGAGACCGTCAGGGTGTTGTCGGGGAGCTCGAATATCTGCCCCCGGATCTGTGCCTCGCCCTCGTCGACCTCGTCATGGCCGGCGACGGTGAACACGTCCCAGTGCACGACGGCCTTGCGCCACCCGGTCTCCTGGAGGCCCGCGAAGTCGATCTCGATCCATTTGGCCTCGTTGGGCTCGTCGAGCGTGAAGCTGTCGTCATGGATGCTGAAGTGACCGTTGCCGTCGCCATCGTCGCCCTCGAAGCGGACCTCCACGACGACCGGGCCGATCCAGTGCCCGAGGGGATCGGCGTAATAGTTCTCGATCTCCACGAGCCGGATGCGGCCCTCCTCGCGCCCGGTGTAGACCCACCCGATGTAGGCGTGGCTCCCGCCGGGGTCCTGGAGCCCGCTGGTGGAGGTCGCGGGCGCGACCTTGTCGTACCGCGCCACCAGCCGCCGGTCGTGGATGTCGCAGAGGCGCATGGGGCCGGTGTTGGTGACGACGGTCTGGGCCGGATCGAGGATCTCGATCTCCAGGGTGTCGAAGATGTCGGCGATCTCGGCGAGGTTGGTGCGGCAGGTCGGGGCCGCCGAGACGGAGAAGGGAGCGGGGAACTCGTCCCACGAGGTGAAGGCGTGCTTGCGGTTGCGGTGCCGGATGCCGAGGTCCTCGATCGACACGCCCGGGTGGTTGCGGGCGAGCCTCCGCCTCACGTATTCCGGGAACAGGGCGGCCGGGACGTTGTCCCCGGCAAGCGAGAGGAGGTTGGTGTCCGCGTTGATGTAGCGGCGGACCCACTCCATCGCGGACCCGACCCCGTCGGTGTCGCCCGCGTCGGCGGGCCGGAGGTGGTCGTAGAGATCGCCGCCCTCGCGCATCTCGGTGTCCGCCAGCCAGGGGAATATGTGGACCCAGCGGTTGGTGCCCCCCTCCGCGGCGACCGGCACGTGGGCCGCCACCCAGGGATAGTTGACCGGCACCAGGGCGGGGATGCGGCCCGAGACCTGGTTTGTCATCGCCCCGGGGAGCCCCGCCAGTTCCTCGTTGCCCAGCAGGTCCAGCGCCCCGACGACCTGCACCCGCAACAGCTCGCTGACGCGCTCATCCAGCATCTTCAGACTGTTGGGCGCCGGGAAGGCGTAGACCGCCGGGATGCCGGCCTTGCGCAGCATGTAGACCAAGAGCGAGCAGATCTCGGCGGGGTTGCCCTGGCCCTCGCGGTAGACCGCCAGCGCGTTGCGGCAGACCCCGCCGGCGTTGATCGATTGGGAATCGTAGGCCCCGTCGTCGTGGTAGCTGACCGGGTCGGTCAGCTCGATCTCGTTGAGCACGAAATTGGCGAACGCCATGGCGTCCCGCTCGGGGTCGCCGCTCCCGAGGTCCGCGACCAGCCCGTCGATCTCCGGGTGCGCGCGCAGGTCCGGGGACGCGTCCAGGCCAAGGCATTGGGCCGGGACCGGGGCGGCGGCGAACCCCGGCACCTCGGCGCGCTCCGAGAGAAGTTCCTCCGGCGCCTTGCCGCGGTACCGCGGGGGCACGGGCTCGGCCTGGAAGCTCGGCCGGTCCACCAGCTCGCAGGTCCACGGGGGCCTGCTCTCGAAGTCCAGGCCGTAGAGGGGGTAGTATTGGGCCGCGCCGCCGGCGGTGGCGATCATCGGCGGCTCGCCTGAAACGGGCAGGTAGCCCTTCAGTTCGATCAGGTAGTAGTACTCGTCCGAGGATGCCACGTGCTCCATCCCGTAGGCCTGGTCGAAGGCCCAGGAACTCGGCAGGATCGCCTCGGCCTCGGTCTGCTTCGGGGGCAGGTAGCCCCCCTCGACCAGCCGGAGCGTCGAGCGGAGCCCGCAGACCTCGAAGCTCTTGGCGAAATCCGCCGCGGCGAACGCGGCCCACTCGGCGAGGTTGGTGCCGCCGCGGTAGGGGGGCACCGGCACCGAGACCGTGGCGCTGGTCACCGGCGCGATGCCGGTCGCCCCTGGGCTGGCGAAATCGCTCTTGCGGTACGCCGCGATGCGGAGCGAGGGGATCGACGCCAGGGAGTTGGTGGGGTGCGCCCCGGCATAGAGACCGAAAGCGTAGGAGCGGCCCGTCATCAGCCGCGTGCCGGCGGCCCCCCCGCCGAAGGCCGCGAGCGGGTTCTGGACCGCGAGCGGCGGGCCGGTCCCGCCATGCTGGAGATTGGTCACCGCGAACCGGTCGATCCGGCTCGGCCAGGGCTTCGCCCCGCCGAATCGTCCGGCGTTGTCCCCGGTCGGCGCCAGGGCGACGCCCCTCTGCATGTCCACCGGAACGACGAAAGCCACATACGGGACGGCGTTCGTCGCCCCCCTCGCGAACCAGCCGCCGCTCGCGTGGGGATTGGACTCGGCGCCCGCAGCCGGCATCCCCGCCCCCGGCCCGACCAGCGCCCACGCCGCGACCGCGACACCCGCGGCGATGCCGCCGCCGGTCCGCGTCCCCGGAGAAACGCCGCCCCTCATGGCACGGTGGCCCCCCCGGCCGGCGACGTGATCGTCACGGCGAGTCGCCCGACCCCTGGGTCGTCGGGCCGGGCGTCCTCGTCGTTGGCGGCGGCGTCCCCGTCGCGGTCGCCGCCCGAGTCACCCGCCATGGGATCCAGGCCGAAGACGAACTCGTAGGGGTCGGGCATCCCGTCGGCGTCCGAATCGCGCGACCCATCCGATGTGCCCAGCAGCGCCTCCTCCGAGGCGTCGAGCATATCACCGTCCGCGTCGGGGCTGGCGATGACCTGGACCCGGTAGAACTTCCGGATGCCGTCGGGCTCCATCGACATGGCCATGGTCGCCCCGCCGCCCCCCTCCTCCGGGGCGACCATGGCCATGCGGAAGGTGGCATCCTCGCCCGCCGTGGCCCTCTCGAACGCGATCATCTCCTCGGCGAAACGGTCGGCGTTCTCGGCGAAGAACCGGTGGATCCACCCGATGTAGTCCAGCACCCAGCCCGAGGGCGCCCGGTAACCGAAGCGCTCGAAAGGCGCCGATGTCCACGTGAATTCCTTGCACTCGATCAGCCCCTTTTCCAGCTTCTCGGCGCTCTCGATGTACCAGTACCATGCGAACATGTCCCACCGGTAGGGGTGATCCAGGAAGATCGCGCCATAGCCGGCGTCCCTGTCAAACCACTGTTGCAGGGATGGCAGGCGTCCCAAGGGGATGTTGCTCAGGACCATGTAGTGCGCCACCCCCTCCTCGGTGGTCTCCCAGAAGTACAGCGAGCTGAGCCCGTTGTCCAAGGCGCAAGCGCTCACGAAGTAAAGCTGGAGCGGCGGTTTGGGCGGCTGCTTCGGCGCCCACGCCGGATACGGTCCCCAGGTCGGGACCAGCCCGTCGTCGGCCAGCGCCGCGAGGGCCTCCCCCACCGGGTCCGGGGCTGACATCATCATCTCCCCGCCCCCGGCCGAAGGCAGCCCGTCGGTGACCGACAGGCTCATGCCCGCGCCATCGAGGGGCCCGTCGAAGAGTTCCCACTCCAAGAGATCGTAGGAGAACCAGACCTCGTAGCGCTTGCCCGCGACCCCGAACCACTCCACCCCGAGGTTGGTCTGGTCGGTGGTCGCGCGGGCGCCAAACCGGGACAGGGGGTCGAGCGGATCGGTGCCAGCGATCGACTCGAAGCGATTGTCTTGGGCGTCGCCGTCGGGGTCGGCCGAAGGACCGAGGTTCGTCACCCCGAAATGCAGCGCCCAGACGTCGCTCACCCCATCCCCGTCCATGTCCAGGGCGCGCGCCAGGTCGCGGGGCCAGCCCGCCAGCAGCCCGAGAGCGATCACGCCGACCCACCAGCGACGATCCATGAGATCTTCCCCTCTTGTCGTGGCCTTTCCTGGGGGCGACGCTAATGGGTCGCCATGGGCTGTCAACGGCAATCCGCTGCCGCGGGGCTGCCTGGGGCACGCCCCTTTCGGGACCCCCGGGCTGTCGCTGGTCCTGGCCCGGCCGACGGGCTAATCTCGGGCATGGACGATCGGGGCGCGGCGAACGGCACGGAAACGGCGGGGATGATCTCGGCGCTGCGGGCGAGGCTGGCCGAATCGGACCGCGGCACGCTCGACGAGATCGTGGCCCGCCTCTCGGGGCAGGCGCCGGCCCGGGCCACCGGCTCGGTGCTGCGCCCCACGGCGGCGCAGTGGCGGGTGCTGGAGATGCTCGGGGGCCACGACGCCCGCGGGGTCCGGCCCACGGTCACCGACATGGCCGCCGCGATCGGCCAGCGTCGCCAGACCGTCACCACCCACCTCAAGGCCCTCGCCAGGGCCGGCATGGTCCGCCGGGTCGCCGCGGGTGACTGGATCATCGAATCCAGGGGCGCGGCGCTGCTGGCCGCCTCTGGCCAGGTCAGGCGCCTGCTGCGGATCGCCCGGTCATCCCCGCGACCGGCCCGCGGCAGATCGGATTGACGCCGCCGTCCCCGGCCCGATCACCCGTCGGGCCGCGCTGGCGCGTGGCCATCGCTCCCCGCCATCCCCCCACCTTGAAAGATCCGCTCCCGCGGACTGTCTCCCGACGGGGGACGCCGGCACCTCTCCCGGCCCTTCTCCCTCAGTCGCAGTTCGTCGTCGGCAGGATCCCCGGGCGTGCCACCCCCCGCGGCAGCGGCGCCCCTCTCGGCGGGCAGCAGGGGGTCGGGGACCCGCGCCCGGCGCTCTTGGAGCATGGCCCGGACCCGCGGCCCCGCCTCGCGCTCCATTTCGACGATCTGGACGGGCGTCACATCCAAGGCAGCCATCGCTGCGGCGACCAGCGCGGGACAGTCCCTGTCCATCCCGATAGCCATCGCCTTCCAGCGAATGCCAACGCGACGGATGAAGTCGCCAAGAAGCGGCCCGGGCCAGCGCTTGGCCAAGTCCAGCAGCGTCGCCTCGCTCCTCACGAACTCCGGGGGCAGGCGCGAGGCCGCCCGCAGGAAAGCCCCCACGCCCCGGAGAGCCGACGGACGAAACCTCTCGTTGTTGATGGTCACCGGCATGATCCGCCCCAGGGCATCGATCGCCAGCAATACGCCAACCGAGCCGATCCCGGCAAGCGCGCTCCACAAAATCCAGTTCCAGTCGCTCATGTCGATGCCTCCCTTCCCGCCAGCCCCACCGGGCCGAACGGCCGGCGGTCCCGCGGCGGGCCGAGCGCCCATTAGCCCGCCGCCGGGGACCGCTTCCCGAACCCGCCCCGGGGATCGATGGCGGCCTCGCCTGGCCCCTGCTTCCCCCGCCTGGCCCAGAGGGCCACATCGTTAGAGCCGGGACCGACCCCGGGCTAACGGGCTGGGCGCGGCGGTGCCCGTGGAACAAGGAGATCTCGATGGGACTGGCGAACCGGGCGGAATGGAAGGGGACCGGCGCGGCCTTGGCCGCGGCTGCGCTTCTGGTGTGGTGGCGGAAGAACAAGCCGCGTCCGGTCATCACCATGGGCGGCATCGCTTTCTGCGATCGGGGTCTGCGCGACTTCCAGTCCTTTGAGAAGAGGACCCGCGATGCGAGACCCAGGCCGGATCCCAGTTGGTGTCGCAGACCATCTATATATATCGCCCAAACGGTGTCCGTACGTGACAGGGGTGCGTCGTTTGCGGGCTGGAACGATTTGTTGCAGATTCTTGTCGTGGGCGACATCAACGACTCGGGTGCGGGCCTCCGGACCAACCGATTCGCCGAGAGCATCCTCCGATTGCAGTCGATGCTGCGCTGCCGCGATCGAGCCCGGGGCACGCAAGTGCCGCTGGTGAGGCCGGATCCGTCCGGGGGCCATGTTCCTCACCCGATTCCTCCCGATCTGTTGGAAGAGCTTCAAGACATGTTTGATCTTCTGGACGACCGTTCATGAGGATGTCGGCCTTTCCGTCAACTCGACGGAGTCCCTTGAGTGCCCTGGGGCGCGCCACATGACCGCGTCGCCCTCGATCCGGAGGTGACACGGCCACCGGCGCTTTGGCCACTGCCCGGCGTTGACCGGCAGGGTCTGCCCGATCCGGCAATGCCAGTGACCCCCGTGCCGTTTTTCGAAGGGAGCCTCGTGGACGTGCCCGCAGACCACCAGATCGGGTTGGAGGCGAGCCACGAGCCCGGAGAGGAGGCGGTTGCCGTCCGCCCCGGAGCAGATCGGCGTTCCCTCTGGCGGCTCGTGATGCAGCACGAGCCACGGCGATCCGGTCCGGTGGCGCTCCGCGGCGCCCGCTTCGAGGGTGGCGGCGATGCGCCCCGGGGCGTTGACGCCGTCCAGGACCGTGTCGTGGCAGACAGACGGGACGAACCGTTTCCCGGCCGCGCAAATCTCACCCGAGAAACCGGGCCACATCACCCGTTCGAGCCCGGGACCTGGGCCAAGCCATCCGGGACTCGCGGCATCATGGTTCCCCCCCGCCACGGCCAGGGGGCGTCCGGTCGCAGCGAGACGCCCGAGCCGGTGGAAAATGGATTGATGCTGCGCTTTCAGGGTGGCCCGTTCGGTGAACATCTCGCACAGGTCCCCGCCCAGGCAGACCAGGTCGAACCGTGGTGCATGCCGGATCACCCACGCGAACCATCCCCAGTTCGCGTGCAGGTCCGAGACGGCCAGGATGCGCGGAAACACGCCATATAATAGCTGCCCCTATCACCGTTGGAAGTGCCCATTGGCCATCAGGCAGCAGCAGGTGCGCCTCCCCCGATGCAGGGTTGGTCATCATCTGGGTGCTCTTCGTAGCGAGCAGGCTGACCGCTTCAGCGGCTTTCGTCAGAGATCTCGATAACTACGAAGAACAACTTCTCGACCTTCGATGGCCAGAATTATGCCGAATTCGAAACTCCCATTTTCCTCTAAAAAGGCGCCTGAAGTCGGCATAAAACACAGTTCGAAATGAGGGCCCCTATGCCGAATGCGGCATAAGGGTTAATCACATGTCAAATGCACTTGAATACTGCTGATATTCGCAGTAGGTTTTCAATATGCGGGCTAAAGGGCGCGCGCGGCGCGAATTGACCCGGAGGCAGCGAGACATTTTGGACTACATCGAGGCGAGGGTCCAAGAGGACGGGCGGCCCCCCACCCAAGACGAGATAAAGGATGCCTTTGGATTGCGAAGCGCCTTCGGGGTCCGTCAGCACCTGCGGTTGATCAGCGAGAAAGGCTACATTGAGCTCTGTCAGGGCAAGTCCAGGGGTATCCGCATCCTCGGGGGGCATCGCAGATTGCGATTTCGGGTCCGGCGAATTCCGATCGTGGGGCGTATAGCGGCCGGGGCGCCTATCCTCGCCGAGGAGCACGTGGAGGATTGGATAGCTATCGGAGACGAGATTTATCCACGCGGCGAACTCTTTGCGCTTCGGGTCAGCGGTGACAGCATGGTAAAAGTCGGCGTCAACTCGGGCGATCTTGCGGTGATCCGGCGGCAGCCGTGTGTGGAAAACGGAGAAATCGGGGCGGTCTCGGTCAATGGAGAAGTCACTCTCAAGCGAGTCTTAATCCAACGGGATGGCGTTCTCCTCAAAGCGGAAAACGATGCGGTTGCCAATATACGGATCAAGGGCGCCCCGGGCAGCGAAATTCGTGTGCTGGGGCTCTACGTGGGCCTGATCCGACGGGCGAGATAGGACGGGATATAGAATGAGTGGTCTTGGAAATTGGCTGGCCGAATTTAGCGCTCGCGGCGATGGTGCCGTGGTGGATGGGCTCATTCCCGTCCGAGGCTACTCCAAGAAGGGTCGCCCGCCGGAAGAAGTGGCGGTCATGGAGAAGGCGTTGCGTTACCGCGCCGACGCCGTCTTCTTCGAGGCGCCGCGCAACGGGCGAGTGGCGACGGCCCAGGCCTTCCTCTACCGATCAGATGAGCTTGGAAGCGACACCGGCTTCGCGCGCCTCCACAGGCAGCTCTGGAGTTGGGGCGGCGTGCCCCTGGTCTATCGAGTCACAGGCGGGTTGGTTCAGCTCTTCCGGTGCGCGCATCGGCCCGATTTTGACGTCGACGGGAGGGTCGTCTGCCGCCCGTTCAAGACGCTCGATCTCGCGGCCCGAATCGCTGCCGAGCCATGGTGGGACGCCGATCGCATCCGCAAAGGCACGCTCTGGGATGATCCGGGGGTGTGCGGAATGCTCCTGTCGGGCACGCAGGCGGCGCAGATGATGCTCATCGAAGAGGTGCGCCATCTCTATCAGTGCCTCAACGACAGGTCCCTGCTCCCCAAACCTCTCCGGCGACGGTTGCTCATCCTCTCCATTCTGATCGCCTATCTCGAACAGAGGAACGTCTTCGAGGACGGGTTCTTTGGACGCTTCAAGGCGGGGGCGGAGAAATTCTTCGAGGTCCTCTCGGACGGACCAGCCGTCGTTGCTCTTTTCAAGCACCTGGAACGCCGATTCAACGGCCATCTGTTCGTGCTGGACAGGGCCGATCGCCGCCGGCTCCGTGCTTCGAGCACGCAACTCACGCGTTTCGCCAACCTGGTGGAGGGGCGCCAGGAGCCGAACGGCCAGCGCACCCTCTGGCAGCGGTACTCCTTTGCCGATCTGCCCGTCGAACTCATCAGTCACATCTATCAGCTGTTTGTCCAGGACACGGACGTGGCCGTGTACACCCCTCATTTTGTCGTCCGCCTCATGCTCGGTGAAGTCCTCAGCTGGGACCGGCTGGATCGACTGGAGAAAGACGACGAGGCCATTCTCGACCCGGCCTGCGGGTCCGGGATCTTCCTGGTTGAGGCATACAAGCGATTGGTCCTCCACTGGCGCTATCGCAACGACTGGAGACAACCGGATCAGGGGGCACTCAAGCAGATGATCACCAGGCGGTTGATCGGGGTCGACAAAGAGGAGGGCGCGGTGGATCTCGCGGCGTTTAGCCTCTGCCTCGCCCTGTGCGACTCGCTCGAACCGGAGGAAATTCGGGCCAGCGTCAGGCTCTTCCCGCCACTCAAGGACAAGACCCTCCACACGGGCTGTTTCTTCGAGGCCATCGAGAACAACGCGATCGACGGTCGGGTCGGCGTTGTCGTCGGCAATCCGCCGTTCGTATCGAGGCTTGAAACCGGGGGGGCAGAAAGGGCCTACGCGAAGTATCGCGAGCGCCACGGTGCGCTGCCCGACAGGCAGGTCGCATACCTCTTCCTTCACGCGTCCATGGAACTGCTCAGGCCGGGCGGGGTCCTTTCGATGCTCCAGCAGTACAACTTTCTCTATAATCAGCGGTCGCTCGGGTTCCGAAGGCACTTCCTGGGGCGCTGGGACGTTCGCGAGATACTTGATCTCATCTCGATCCGGGGTCTTTTCCGAAAAGGAGGCGCGGACACCAAAGTCGTCGTTGTCGTGGCGGAGGCGCGGTCGCCTCAGCCGGACCGGATGATCCTCCACGCGACGTTTCGCCGAAGCGGTCGCGCCGACGCCGAACAGGGATTCGACATCGACTATTACGACATGCACTGGCTGCCGCGGTCCCTGGCGCTCGCCGACGACAACGTCTGGCGGGCCAATTCGGTGGGCGGAGGGCGTGTCCTGGCGTTTGTTAACAGGCTCAAGTCCCTGACGACTTTCGGGCAGTACGCCAGACGGCGGGCCTGGGATTTTGGCGAGGGTTGGATACGGGGCGAGCGAGGGAATCGCTCCCCCGCGGAGCATATCACGGGAAAACCATGGCTGCCATCCGAGAGCCTGACGGAAGGCGGCATAGCGGAAGACGATATCCGGCGGTGTGACGTGAGGCTGTTCAAGTCACCCTATACGCCCAGGCGATTCACTCCGCCGATGTTGTTGATCCGATCGCAGTCTGAACTTCACCATGCCATCTGGAATAGAGGCTATCTGACCTACACGCAGAGGATCGTCGGTTTCTGCGCTCGCGATGGAGACGCGGCCCGGCTTCGGGCCATGAGCCGATGGCTGGATGACAATGGGACGGCGTTGAGGGCGTATGTCGCGGCGACGAGCCCGAGGGTCTTCACCCAGAAGTCCTCCGCCCTTAGCAGGGAGGACATTGTCTCGCTCCCGTTCGACGAATCCGGAGATTTCCGCCTCGCCCCGCACGAGGAACTTGTGGCCGCCGACATCGTGGACCACTACCAGGACATGATCCGCCGGGGCCAGAATTCCAGGGCGATGAGAGAGCCCGGCGCGTCGGCGCTGCCCGCATTCAATGAAGTTTTTACCGGCCGGATCAACGGCGTGTATCGAATGAAGCCCCTCCGCGCCCTGGGCGGACATGCGTGGCAGGGCGTGATGTGCCAGCCGTATGTCTTCGGCGAAGGACGGGTGGCCTGGGATGGCGCATCAAGCCTGGCACGGCGGGTTGACGCACTGCTTCGGGAGAAGTTCGGCGCCGGCGTCAATGTCACGCGCGTTGCCCGGGTCTACGATGGCGCCTGCATCTACCTCCTCAAACCCGACCGGCTGCGCTACTGGTTGCGGTCTGTGGCCCTTCGGGATGCCGACGAGACACTGGCGGACCTGGCCCAGCAGGGATTCTGAACGCCCCCATGATGCTCGCCGACACATCTCCCGCCGCCGCTTCCGGCCAGTTTGCTCGCGAGCTCCACCTTCCGTTGACGGCGAAGGCCGAACTGGTGAGCTTCATCGCGCGGAAACTACCGGGCTGGCGCGATCACCCGGACCGGCCCAGGGAGATTGCCGAGACCGGTCTGACGGAGCAACTCTGCAGCTACCTGAACGAAGCCACGTACACATCTGCCGAGTGGCACCATATTCGGTTTCAAACCGAGATTGCTGACGAGGCTCGCAAGGGGAGAAAGGTCGATCTGGCGGCGAAACCGCGTGCGACCGTGCTCCATGTCGCGGGACGCCGTCATACCATCTTCGACGCCCTCTTTCCGATCGAATGCAAGCGGCTCCCGACCCCGAGAGAGAAGGGCCGGGACGAACGCGAGTATGTCGTCACCGCGAGGGGTTCGACCGGCGGTATCCAGAGATTCAAATTCGGGTATCACGGGGCGGCTCATGCCTTCGCGGCGATGATCGCCTACGTCCAGGAGCGAACCGCCGCGCACTGGGCGCGCGAGGTCAACGCCTGGATCAGAGATCTGGCGGCGGAACCATTGTCTCGCTGGAGCGAGTCCGATTTCCTTCACGCCATGTGCGACGATCCTGTCGCGGGGGTTTGCTCCCTCGCCTCGCGCCATCGGAGGCCGGATGGATCGGACGAACTGGAGTTGCGCCATCTCTGGATCCAGATGGATTCTGGACGAGGGGTCCCCGTGGACACCCCTTAAGCCCAGAAGGCAGGCTCTCCCGATCCCGACCTGTTAAATCCCACAGTGCCGTCGTAGGAAGCGCCGTTCTTGTGCCGTTTTGAGATCGGGGAAAACGGGTCTGCGCCGTCAGCAATTCGGCAAGGGGATGCGCCGTGATAGTGCCGTGCCGCAGGCCGATAAGCCTGCGCCGTCGATGCGCCGTTCCCGCGGTTGAGGCGCGGACCGCGGGCGGATAGGATCGCCACCCCATGCGCTCGCCTCCGCAGGTGGCCTGTGCGGCGGCGATGCGCCGGTGCCGCCGCGAGTCCAAGCTTCTGGCATGTCCGCACTGCCGGCGCATTGGCTGGCTCATCGGCCACGGCTTCCTTCGCGGCTACGCCTCCAATGGCCGAGACCAGCGGCTCCGGGGTCGGCGATTCTTCTGTAGCAACCGCAACCGGCGCCGCGGCTGCGGGCGGACCTGCTCGGTGTTGCTTTCGATTTTCTTGTTCCGGCGCACGGTGCGCGCCTTGCACCTCTGGCGGCTCTGGGGCGCGGCGGCCATCGAAGAAGTCCGCGTGCATCTGGGGGTGCTCTTCCCCGGTTCAATCTGCCCGATCGCCGCTTTCCAGCGCCACTTCCGGCGGCACGTTCTGGCCTGAAGGAAACAGCTTCCTTGGCCGCGCTCGGATCGTAGGCCCACCGGTTACCGGGCACCTGCGGGGGCGGCAACACTTCGTTCCGATAGCCTCGCCGGCGGGCGGCACCTACGGTCCGCGTCCATGCAGCGGATCTGTTCCTATCTGAAAATGCGCGTGCTGGGCGCCATCGACTTCGCCGCCGGCAAGACCATCCGGGATCGGATCAAGGCGGTGAGCCAGATGAGCTTTAAGGACGAGAACGGCGTCCCGCGCCGCTTCACCTGGCGCACCATCGAGACCTGGCTGTGCCGCTACCGAAAGCACGGCGTCACCGCCATGCAGCCCCGGCCCCGCGGCGACCGGGGCGCGGTGCGCAAGGTCGAGCTGGAGCAACTCCAGGAGGCCATCGACGCCGTGCGGCCCGGCTTTCACCGGGGCATGGCCAGCAAGGCCGCCGTCTACCGCGCCTGCATCGAGGCGGGCCTGCTTCGGCGCGAACTTATCGCGCCCAACACCTTCAGCCGCCTGGTCAAGCGGTACGACCTGCTCAAGGCTCCCGCCCAGAGCGACAACAGGGTCCGGCTGGCCTTCGCCAAGCAATTCGCCAACCAGATGTGGCAGGCCGACACCCCCTTCGGCCCGCACGTCAAAACTCCCGCCGGCCCGGTGCCCACCCGGCTCATCGCCTTCATCGACGACGCATCCCGGGTGGTCTGCCACGCCGCCTTCTTCCTGGCCGAGACCATCGAGGCGCTGGTGAGCGCCTTCCGCGGCGCCCTCTACAAGCGCGGCATCCCCGAGAGCCTCTACGCCGACAACGGCTCCATCTACACCTCCCGCGAGATCGTGGCCATCTGCGCCCGGCTGGGCATCCTGCTGCTCCACGCACCCCACCGCGACGCCGCGGCAAAGGGCAAGATCGAGCGATGGTTCCGCACCGTGCGCGACCAGTTCCTCTCCCGGGCGCTGGATTTGTCCTCGCTGGATGCGCTCAACCGCCAGCTCACCGCCTGGGTCGAGGAGGAGTACAACGCCCGGCCCCACGCCACCCTGAACATGCGCCCCATCGACCGCTTCGGCCTGGACCTGGCCCGCATCCGCTTCCTGCCGCCCAACCCCGCCAACGACGAGATATTCTTCGCCGAAGAGGCCCGCACCGTGCGCGCCGACAACACCTTCTCCTTCAGAAACACCCGCTTCGAGGCCCCCGCCGACCTGCGCGGCCGCCAGATCCAGATCCGCTTCGACCGCACCCGATCCACCGCCCCCGTGGTCTACTTCAAGGCCGATCGCATCGGGGTGGCCGCGCCGGTGGACTTTTGCGCCAACGACCGGCGCCCCAACAACAACCCCACAACCCATAGCGAGGCACGACCATGATCCGATCCCACTTGTTACGGGCCACAGTGCCGTCGTAGGAAGTGCCGTCTCTCTGCCGATCTGGGGTAGTGGTTTTTGATGAGATTGCGGTCTGAGCGCGGCCGAAGTGCCGCGCGTGCCGTCAGTGCCGTCCATGGGGCGATAGCCCACCCCCTCCGGGGACCGAGTCGCGCCGTC
>CAZYWZ010000121.1:0-19026 GCA_964651705.1 uncultured Verrucomicrobiales bacterium | reverse complement strand
TGAAGCCGAGCTTGATTCACGCACGCGGCGAACGCTGGGCCTTCCATGACCTGAGATCCGATCATCCTGACCAGAAACTTCGCGGCGAACCTGTGCATCCCGCAAGGCGGACACTCCTGTCCGCCGCTTTGGATTGCCCCGAACGGTCCGGCGTGCACCCGCCGCCTGACTCTCCAACCCGTATTGTTCACGCGCAGAGTGAACAATACCCGCGAAGCGGGAAATCTGTGGGCAGGGGTTGTCTTGTCCGGCCACGTCGCACCAGAGGCGGCCAAGGCCGGCATCAAAACGGTTTTGAGTTGCGAGAGCGAGACCGCATACTCGCTAAACCCTCTCCCGATTCTCACAGCGCACACAGGAGTCCCCACCATGACACCCATGACACGTCGCCCCATTCTCGCCCGAGGCGGAGCCGTCTGTGCCGCCACCTTCGCGGCGTGCGATAACGCGGCCCCCGCCGATAGCCCGATATGCCGCCCGAGATCTGCTCGGGCCTCCAGAAAGGATGCTGGGGCTACAAGGAGCACACCCCGCATCTGGGCGCGGACGAGGCGGTGGAGATGCGGGCGGCAGCCCCCGCGGCGAAGGCCATCCTGCCGCTCAACACGATACCCATCATGAACTCGCGCCTCGGCATCGCCGCGACGGTCGCGATTCTCGTGGCCGCTCCGCGCGCGGCGGCCCACGACGATTCCCCATTCCTCACCGCCGAACAGGCGACCGCCGCACGAGATGCCGGCGACTGGGCGCCCCACGCCATGACCCTCGCCCCCGCCAAATGGATCTGGCTTCCCTCCGGGCGGACACTCCCGAACACATTCGTCCTGTTCCGCAAGGAGATCGAACTCCCGTCCGCCCCGGAGAGCGCGAGGGGTTGGATCGCCGCCGACAGCAGATACACCGTCACCGTCAACGGCCAACGCGTCCAATGGGGTCCGGCCCCCTGCGATCCCCGCCACCTCGATGCCGACCCCGTCGACATCACGGCCTTCCTCAAGCCGGGCACGAATATCGTCGGCGTACAGGTCCTTTTCTACGGTCACGGCGACGGCACGTGGCCCGGAGGGAAGCCGGGCCTCCTGCTCAACGTCAATGTCCGGACAACTTCCGGCGAAATGAGGATCATGACGGATGCCTCGTGGCGGGCACTCCTCGACCGCTCCCACCCGCCGGGGCGATACAAGCGCTGGTTCCTCCGCGCGCTCCAAGAGGAATTCGATGCCCGCCTATACCCCCAGGGATGGGACACCGCGGGATTCACCCTCGATGCACGGTGGCTCCCGGCAGAGGAGATCCCCTGCCCGCCCGACAAGCCCCCCGCCTGCCGCAAAGACCGCCATTGGCCGGGAGACACGGTCCAACAGGTGCCCCCCGCACTCGGTTCGCTCCGGGCGCGCCAGATCCCCGCGACCCGCGAGGAGATTGTCCCCGCCAGGAACATCGCGCACTCGGGCCGCGTCCGATGGCATCGCGATCCCGCCGACTGGTTTGACGCGCGCATGCCGGACGCCTTCGAGGTGACTCCAGAGCCCGTCGCGACTCCCAAGGGCGAAGGCGCATGGGAACTGCCACCCACCCCCGATCCGGGTCAGGCCGTCGAGGCCACCTTCGAATTCGCCGAACAAATCGTCGGGTTTCCCCGCTTCACCATCGATGCGCCCGCCGGCACGATCGTCGAGTTGATGTTCCAGGAGGGCCACGACCCCTCGAACACGCGCTGGCTGGATTCCCATCACTTCTCCTGGGCGCGCTTCATCTGCCGCGAGGGCACCAATGCCTTCCAGACCGCCGACTTCGAATCCCTGCGCTGGCTGCAGTTGCACGTGCGCAACGCGTCGAGGCCCGTCACCGTGAGCGGCATCGGGGTGCGCCGCCGACAGTACGCCTGGCCGCAACAGCCCGCGATCCGCACCTCGGATGCCGGACTCCAGCGCCTCTTCGACGCCGGCATAAACACCCTCCGGAACTCGGCCATCGAGACCGTGGTCGATGGCATGGGCCGCGAGCGCCAGCAATACAGCGGAGACGGCGGCCACCAGCTCATCGCCATCCGGCACGCCTTCGGGGAGAACCGCATCGTCGCAAGGTTCCTCCGCACCTTTAGCGAGGGCCTGACCAAGAGCGGCGTCTTCCTCGATACCTATCCCGCCTACGATCGTCTCGCGAGGCTCCCGCAGCGCGAACTCGATTCCAGCGTCTGGGGCCCCCTGCTCGACCATGGGGTCCAGTTCAACTTCGATTGCTGGAAGCACTACATGGCCACCGGCGACAAGGACGCCCTCCGCGAGCCCTACCCCCGCCTCCTGCGATTCGCCGAGACCCTCTGGTCACTCCGCCGCGCCGACGGCCTGCTCCCCGTCGAGGACCTCGGCATCCCCGTGGTCTGGATGGATTTCACCGCCTTCAAGCAACAGCGCCACAAGGAGTGCGCCTTCAACTTAAACGCCGCCTCCATGTACCGCCACGCCCTCGCCCCGATCTGCGAGGTCATGGACGAACCCGAGCGCGCGGAAGAGGCACGCCGCCGCGGCCGCGAGATCCTCCGCGCGACCGCCGCGCGCTTCTGGTGCAAGGAACGCCACGCCTTCGTCGATAATCTTCCCTGGCTCGCCGAAGAGAACGGCCCGCGCCTCTCCGATCGCACCCTCGCCACCGCCATCCTCTTCGATCAATGCCCCGACGCTGACACGAGCGCATCCGCCCGCGCCCTCGCCGATCCCCCGCCCGAGATGGGCCTCTCCTATCCCTGCAATGCCGGCTGGCGCTACTGGGCCCTCGGAAAAACCGGACGCGCCGACGTCATCCTCAAGGAGTTCCGCGAACAATGGGCACGGATGCCCTCGGTCATCCAGAACAACACCATCCAAGAAAATTGGCGCTGCCCGCCGGACTCGACTGCCCAATGGAGCCACTGCGCCTTGTCACCCATCTATATACTCTACGAGGAGATCCTCGGCCTCCGGCCCCTGGAACCCGGTTTCGCGAGACTGCGGTTGCGGCCCCAGCTCGGCGATCT
Organism: uncultured Verrucomicrobiales bacterium; assembly: GCA_964651705.1. Classification (GTDB taxonomy): domain Bacteria; phylum Verrucomicrobiota; class Verrucomicrobiia; order JADLBR01; family JADLBR01; genus JADLBR01. Next base: position 16,010 of record CAZYWZ010000121.1, on the reverse strand, counting down.
CCCCGATCTGGAGGTCGTCGCCCACACGCCCCGGGGCCCAATCTGGCTTGAGGCGAAACGCGGCGCCGACGGCCACGACGTCATCATCGCGGTCCCGGACGGCTGCGATGCCGAACTCGTGCTCCCACCGCGCGCCAAGACCCGACTGCAACCCAAGACACCGACCCCGTCCGATGGACTGGGACACTTCCGGCTGTCCCCGGGAAAATCCGAATTCAAGATCCCGTTCTCCGAACCCGCGTCGCCTTGATCGGCATCCGCGCCGACCCCGCCACGCCGGAGCGCCACAGGCGATGCCAGCCAAAGGCAATCTGGCGGAAATAGTCTCCGAATCCGATGAAAAGGGAGCGCAGCCCCTCGTGGAGCGGCACCCGCGATCGCCGCCGGACCAGATACCGCAACCGCGCCGGACTCTCCGGATGAAAGAGCGCCTCGATCGCCATGTCATCCAGCTCGCCCGTGCGATAGGTCGACAACCCCATCCGGATATCGATCATCGCCACGCCCCGCTCGCAGGCCGCGATCTCCCGCACCACCCCCCGCCCCAATCCCGCGAACTCGTAGACCGTGATCCTCTCGCCAGACATGTGATGTCGCAAGAACCGGGCGAACCCGTCCCGCGCCTCGGCGGAGACCTCCGGATCGCGCGCGTGTCCCCTCGCGATGGCCCGCGCGATCAACGCCTCCGCATCACCGCACAAAAAATTCGACAGGAACACCGTCTGATCCAATTTCCGTCCCGCACGCCTCGCCATCGAGGCGAGTCGCTTGACGACATCCGCCATCGCGGCGGGCCGCCTCCCGATATCCGCGTCAGTCATGCTCTTCGCGTATCGGATGAATGGCGCGGCCACCGCATATCCCCTATGGACCAACTCTGCCGCCAACTCCTCCGCCCCCGCCCGGTTCAACCAGTAATCCAGGTTCCTGAATAGCTCGTCCTCCCCATAGGTCTCCTCCTCCTCGTGCGGCAGGAACGTCAGGCCCAGCAGAAACTCCACCATCGTCCTGCCAAACGACGCGATATCGATCCGCGGTTGCACGATCCGGCGCCCCCCCACGATCACGCAGTCGCGCGTCGCGGAGTAGAGCGGCGAATCCGATGTGAGCTGTGAGCCCGCCCGGACCGAATTGAAGTCGATCACCATCGCCCCGAGCCGACCCTCCGCATCCCGCGCCCAGAGGATATTCTCGGGCTTTATGTCGCCATGGATCCATGACTTGGCATGGATCTCGGCGAGCGCCGCGGCGGCCTGGATCAAGATCTCGATCTTATCGCGCAGGGTGAGGGCCTTGGCCTCCGGCGCCGACAGCGCCCGGCCCCCGGGGATGCCGCGATACCGAAAATAGACGCGACAATCCTTGAAGACGTAGTCGCGCCCCTCCGGATCCGTGAACACGCGCTCGTCTTGGGCGAGCCCCACCTCAAGCAGGCGCGCCATCCCGGCGATCTCTCCATCCGGGTTGAGCTTGTGTACCGCCAGGGCCTCCTCGATCAGATCGTCCGTCCTGCGACGGAAATGCTCCTGGAACTCCGCCGACCCCTCCCGATGAAACTCCTCCTCCGAGAGCCGGATGACGCGATAGAAATCCCCGGGGTTCTCCTCGTCGCCCGCGTCATAATTCTCCGTCAGGACCCCCTGCCCCAATAGTCGCGCCGGATCGATGATGCCCGGTTGCGGCTCCGGGCGGATCGGCACCACCTCGCGGTTGTCCGGCGTCACGAATAGGGAGAAATAGCTCGACTCGTCGGGCCGACCCACGAGTCCGCCCTCGGCAGCGGGATCCGTCATTCTGTCATACGTTACGCCCCCGACCGGCGACGACAAGGCCCTCCCTCGGTTCGGCCGAAGCGCGATGCCTCACCGCGCCACCTCCTCGACCACGCGAAAGAATCGTTGCGGATGCCCCGCCGCCGCCCCTTCCAAGATGCAGGAGGTCTCGCCCACCCCCGCCACGACCCCGCTCCCGATGGTCACCCAAGAGCGCAGGTCGGGACTCGCTTCGATCCTGTACGATCGGAATGGCAGGCCAGCGAAACGGATCTCGATATCCCCGTCGCCGATGGCGGCAGCAGCGCAACCCCCACCTCCCAACGGTTTGGCCGGCAGCGCATCCAGCGCGCCGGAGAGAGAGACCGCCGGCCCGATATGGCCCCCGGAGCCACCCTGGGGAAAACCCGTCGCCACGAGCAGATCCCGCATCTCCGATGGGCCCAGCCTCGTCCCCAATCGCGCGATCGCGTGGGACTGAATCGCGCAGACCACCCCGGCCACGCAGGCGCTGGCGCTGCTCGTGCCGCTGAAGCCGCTCGTGTAGGACTGCCGATCATCGTCACCGTAACGGGCGTAGCTCCCGTAGCCCGTCGATGCCACGGAACCGCCCCAGGCCTGCACGTTCACCCGCGTGCCGTAGGTGCTGAAACTCAGCTTCGAGTGCGTCGCGTTCGCCGAACCCGCCCCCACGATGATCGCCCCGCTGTCGCCGCGGGCCATGTACGAGGCGTAGGCGCCGCCATCGAGATTCTGGTTGCCGTTGCCGGCCGCCGCCACGACCAGGATCCCGCCGTCGGTCGCCACCTTCGTGAGATTCCATACGGTGCTGCTCAGCTCCGCAGGCCCATAATCCCCCCCTGCCCCAGTTGTCTGCATCTCGAGGAGGATGACATCGCCGGCATCGGAATCCGCGATCGCGTCCTGTATGGCCGTCGCCCGCGTGCCCCCCGATGTGGTCCATTCCGAATAAAATGCCCCGCTCGCCAGCGGTGCAATGCCCGATATCCCGTAGCCGTTGTTCGGCGCGAGGCTGATGCCCAGCGCCGCCGTGCCGTGCTCATCCCAGTTGTTTGAATAGACATCGGGATGGATCGCGCCGCGCGACCGATTGACGATCCCCGCATCGACCAGGTCCTCGTGCCCGGGATTGTACCCGTACTCGCAATCGGAGAACCGGACACCCGCGCCCTCGGCCCCTTTGGACCGGGCGTAGTTCGCATCGTAGCCGGGATTGGCGCCCCGGTAGGTCTGTATCGATTCCAAATTTGGCGTCTTGGGGGCAATGTCCCCCGGCGGCGGCGGCCTCACATCCAGCGACTGAATCTCAACGCCCTCGACGCAATCCAGCGCCTGGAGCGCCCGCGCCACGTCGAGGACATCCCGCCGCGGCACGTTCTCGATGCGCATCGTGCCGTTCAGATCGGGAGGTTGACTCCCGCTACGGTCCGCCGCCCGGAGGCAGAGTCGCTCCACGCCCGCCACGTCATCAAAGACGCGCCAGAACCGAAGACGGTATTTCCCAACCACCCCCGCCAGCCCATCCGGCACCCTATTCCCCAGAAAGTTCAATCGGTCGGCACCGGCCAACCGGGCCCTCAAATCATCCCGAAACTTCACGACGATCTGATGGCGTTGGCCCTCGGGCACCATCAGCGGCCCCTTGGGATGGGGCAACCTCGGCCCCAACCCCCGCCGGGAAAGATCCATGTCCCCAAAGCCCTTGCCAGGTCCCCGAGAAACCAGCGTCGTCACCCCAGCGCGGACACTCTCCCCCCGAGCAGCCGCGGCACCCCACGCCACCAAAAGAAATGTCGCCAGCGCGAACGCCACCCACGCACGGCAACCACGCGCGCCCGCGGAGCATGCCGTCGCGCGCAACCGGGGAAAACCCAATCCGTGGATTGCCATCAGATCCAAAAATTTCGCCAAAAGGCGCCTTTTGGCAAGCCCACGCCCCCCCTGGACCGCTCCGTAACGGGACCGTGGCACGGATCGCTCAGTCGAGGGGATGGCCTTACGGTTCGTTTTGGGACCCCGCGAAACCAACCAATGCCCCAGACGCGGCCTTCCAACACATCGCACCTTCATGCCTGACATGAAACGTGGAACCACGGATATCGGATATTTTTCGGATTGAAATGACTTTCACCGACGGCCGGTGAGGCAAATATTCTTGTCTGCCGCCGTGGCCCAGGAAAACCGTTTGATTTCTAAATAGTTACACTGGAGCCCCAAAGTTTCGCTTTACACCCAAACACCCCTACTCATATTATGAGATGATGAGATCGCAAGGCGGCGCCCGATGGCGATCCCGACGACGTGCGGCCGGTGCGCGGATGGGAGTTCTTCCCGGACGCGGCACCGGGATTCGCGCCCATGGAAATCTCAAACCCCTTGAGGACAATCCTCTGGATCTCTAGTATCACCAGACAGGAGAATTTATGAAGCATCCCTGGCCCTCGCGTTCCACCGGTCACTGGTGGCTACTCACCGCACTTTCGGTCGCCGTGCCATGGCTGGCCGAGGCCGCGCCGAAGCAGATCGGCCCTTCGGCGCTGGTGGCATCGCCGGATGGGTCCCGCCTCTTCGTGGCCTGCGCCGACGCCGCCAAGGTGATGGCGGTTGACCCCGCGACCGGGAAGGCCGTGGCTACCGTCGGGGTGCCCGCCGAACCCACGGCACTGGCTCTCGCGCCCGACGCCAAGACCCTCTACGTCACCTGTGGCGCGCCGAAGGGCGTGGTCTGCGCCATCGATCTCGCCACCATGAAGGTCGCCAAACCGCTGGCCGCGGGTCACACGCCCACGGGCGTCGCCCCCCATCCCGACGGGAAGCGCCTCTATGTCTGCAACCGATTCGACAACGACGTTTCGGTTATCGATGTGACGGCCAATAAGGAGCTCTCGCGCATCCCGGCGATCCGCGAACCGGTCGGCGCCATCGCCACCCCCGATGGCAAGACCGTATACGTCATCAACCACCTCCCGTTGGCGCGCGCCGATGGCGATGTGGTGACCGCGCAGATCACCGCCATTGACACCGCATCGGGCACGGTGTCCCAGATCCCCCTGCCCAACGGTTCGACCGGCCTCCGCGGCATCTGCATCACCCCCGATGGCAAACACGTCCTGGTGACGCATATCCTGGCCCGGTTCCACCTGCCCACCACCCAGCTCGAACGCGGGTGGCAGAACACCAATGCCCTGACCATCATCGATGCGGCCAATAAAAAATCGGTCAACACGGTCCTCCTCGATGACGTGGACCTCGGCGCCGCCAACCCCTGGGGCGTCACCTGCTCCGCGGATGGCAAATGGGTCGCCGTCGCCCACTTCGGCACCCACGAGGTGAGCCTCATCGACCTCCCCGGCACGCTGGCCAAGATCGCCCAGATCCCCGCCCGGCCCCCCACGAGCGGAGCCCCCGCCTACACCGGCGGCCGCTACATGCCCACCTCGCAGGCCGAGATCCCCAACGACCTCGCCTTCCTCGTCGACCTCCGCAGGCGCATCCACCTCGACGGCAAGGGCGCGAGGGGCGTCGCGATCGCCGGCGGGAAGGCCTACGCCGCCATGTATTTCTCCGACAGCCTCTCCGCGGCCGACCTCGCCCCCGATTCTCGCCCAAACGTCGCCTCCCTCCCCTTGGGCCCGAAACCCAATTGGGACAAGGTGCGCCGCGGCGAGGTCATCTTCGCCGACGCCACCGTCTGCTTCCAGCACTGGCAGAGCTGCGCCAGTTGCCACCCGGACGGTCGCGCCGATGGCCTCAACTGGGATTTGCTCAATGACGGCATCGGGAACCCGAAGAACAACAAGAGCATGCTCCTCACCCACAAGACGCCCCCCGCGATGTTTAGCGGCGTGCGTGATTCCGCCGAGGCCGCCGTGCGCTCCGGCTTCCGCCACATCCTCTTCGCCGTCGTCCCCGACGAGGATGCCGCCTGCGTGGACGAATACCTCAAATCGCTCAAACCCGTCCCCAGCCCCCAACTCGTCGATGGCAAACTCTCTCCCGCCGCCGAACGCGGCAAATCCCTCTTCTCCGCCCCCGAGGTCGGCTGCGCCGAATGCCACCCCGCCCCGCTCTACACCAATCTCAAGGAATACGACCTGGGCACCGTCAAGCGCAAGGACGCCGACCCGAAAGTCGATACCCCCACCCTCGTGGAATGCTGGCGCACCGCCCCCTACCTCCACGACGGACGGTATGTCGACATCCACCAGTTGATCAAACAGGGCGAGCACGGCTTCAACAAAGAGCGCCCCATGCTCCTGAGTGACGACGACGTCCGGGACCTCGTCGAGTTCGTCCTATCCCTCTAGCCCGGATCGATCACAAAGTTTTTTATCGATCCGCCCCAAAGGCTGACAACCCAACCGGTTGTCAGGGCTACCCCGGCACTTCGTGTCGGCACTCCATGCGCGTCAAAGGATTCTCCGCGCGCCCGCCCGACCCGGTCCGAACTTTGGAGGTTCTGGCTATCCCGTGCCCCGCTCGCGGGGCACCGCCGGGGTAGAAAATGGTAGGCTGCGCCTTGGCGCACGCTGCCGCATCGACCGTCCGCGTGCGCCAAGGCGCAGCCTACATCGCGACCCAATTTTCGAGTCAGCCCCGCCGCCTGACCCACCCCAGCCAGCCAAGGCCGATCAGGCACAGGACCCAGGCCGACGGCTCCGGGATCACCACCAGCGCGAACTGGTTTCCCGCATACGCGTAGTCGACATAGGAGCCCACCGGAAGCACCGCGTCCAAGATCTCGCTGTTGAATACGCCGTTGCTGCTGCCGTAGGTCGCGAACACGTACGTCCCCGGCGCCGCCGACAGCCCCAGAACGTCGATCTCCAGCACGTCGTTTAATCCCGAGAGGTTCAACTCCCCGGTCACGTTGACCAGATCGATCGTCATCGTGTTCGGGTCCAACTCGATCAGCCAGCGCCCGCCGATCAGGTCGTAGTCCCCATTGACCGTCGTCGTCCCCACCGACTGGCCCGGGCTCAGCGTGCTCTGCGCCGAGGTGTTGTTCTGCACGAGATCGAAATTGAAGTTGCTCACCGAGAGCGTGCCCCCGGTCCAGTTGAAATTCGCCTGGTCGGACGCGTTGTTTCCGTTGCCCGCGCCCTTGGCGATCGTCCCGGCGACAAGCTCGCCCCCGAACATGTTGAAGGTCCCCTGCACGATGCCGACGTTGGTGCTCGCCCCCGTCCGCTCGCCCAGCACCATGGATAGCACATCCACCCTGCCGCTGGAAAAATTCACGATGCCGCGCGTCGTGCCCAGCGCCGTGTTCGTCTTCGAGCCGATCACCAGCGAGTTGATGTGGGCATTCCAGATCCCGTTGGTCGTATCGATCACGCCGGAGGCGCCGCCGCCCGTATTCACCGCCACCCGGCCCACGTACACGTCGCCACGGTTGCTCGCCGAGCCCAAAACAAACGTGCCGCCCGGCGACGCGATGCCCAGCGTCGCGGTGGCGCTGTGCGACTTGTTGCCACCCACGATTATCGTCCCGGCCGTTATCGCGTTGGTCTGCCCCAGATCCATCCGGCTTGAATAGCCGTCCAGGAATGCCGCCAGCGAGTCGCCGATGACGATGCTGCTCGCGTCGATCACGTTGGTCTGCGCCAGCCGGACAATCCCCCGCGCCCTGCCCGCCGCCTGCCCGGCGGTGCCCGATATCGTTCCCACGAGAAACTCGTCCACCTCTGCCCGGAATTCCCCGGCGCCAGACATGTCCAGCGTCCCGGTGAAGTTGTTCGTCATGTTCACCGTCCGCCGCCCCACGATCAGGTCCGAGCCATTCGTGTACACCACCGAACCCCCCGTCACCGTCAGGGTCGCGTTGGTGATGTCCTGCCCCACCCTCAGGTTATCCACCTGAAAATTCCCGCCCACCGTCATCGTGCCCGCATCGACATTGATCGTGCTCGTGCCCCGGCCCGCGTCGACCATGTCCCCATAGACCGTGAACACGCCGCCGGTCATCGTGATCGTCGCCTTCGTGTTCGTCGCCACCGTCGAAAGCGCCCCCACCTGCGCCAGAAAAACGTTGCTGGCCGTGATCGTCCCCGCCCCCATCCGCAGCTCGCCCGAGCCGGACCCGTTGCCCTGCTGGTGAAACCCGATCCTCAGGCTATCCAACCGCGCGTCCACGATCCCGCCCCGCAGATCCACCAGCGAGGTCGGCTGCGTCCCCGTGTTCCCCGAATCGTTGTACCCGATGTAGAGATTTGCCGCCCCATCGCCCGCCCGATTCCGTATCGTCACCGACGGGCCCGACAGGCCAGCGTCAAAATCCAGCACGCCGTTGGCCTTCTTCCGCCCGATGTAGATGTCGTCCGCCCGGATCGAATTCGTCTGCCCCAGCCGAAGGACGTTGTTCCCGCTGCCGCCGGCCGAAATCGAGTTCGCCACCGTGATCGTGTTCGCCACGATCGCGTTGGTCTTCGCCAGCCGCACCGTCGCGATGACGTTCGCCCCGTTGTCCCCGCCCGGTTGGCTCACCAGCATCTCGTCCAGATCCGCCGAGAATGCCGATAGCCCCGACATGTCCAGCGTCGCCCGGATCGTCCCATTGCTGGTCCCGCCCCCGCCCCGCCGGCCCACCACCATGTCCGCCGTGCTCTCTCCCGGGTTGCCGATCCGCAGTTCCCCCGAGCCCGCAATCACCACATCCGTCGTCTTCGCCCCGGTGTAGAGGCTGATGTCGTGCGCCACGTTGAAATCCCCCGCGTTCAGCGACCCGTCCCCGTCCCCCGTCACCAGCAGCGTCACCCCGCCGCTGATCGTCGTCGTGTGCGCCGTCGCGAGCGCCCCCAGCGCGCCAAAGGTCAGCTGCTGAATCGTGAAGTTCTGATCGACGACGTTGTCCCCCGCCACGCCCGTGGCGGTCTCGTTGAACAGCGCCATGTCCGACGCCCCAGGCACCACGTCCCCGACCCAGTTGGTCTCGCTCGACCACAGGTCGTCCGTCCACCCACCGTCCCAGACGTTGGTCGCGGCCTGTGCCGCCGGACCCATCGCCCATGCCCACAGGACCCCACACGCCAACGCCTTCCCGCGCGATGTCCGCACTTCCATCATCTGGTCTCCTCCATGCCCGGCGTGACCGGGCCTCGCGTATAGAGTCTCGACAAATTCGCGGCACCGTCAAACCCAATCCCGGCAACGCCCGACGCCCCGGCACTTTTGCCGATAACCCCGCATGGCTCCCGGCTCTTCGGTCACACGGCGGCATGGCCGCAATCGGGATTTACGAACGGGCCCCGACGGCACAGCATCCGCCATGCGATCGGTTTCGCGACATCCCCTCTGGACCCTGATCCCGCTGGTGGCGGCAACCATGACGCTGCGCGCCCAGGAGCAGAGCATCAATCCCGGCATCAACAAGACTTACGAGACCCCGGACATCGGCGAATCCATCGGCCGCTTCGAGCGCGAGGGCCGGGACATCTACGACTTTCGCGAGAAGATCGTCGAGGCCTGCGGGCTCGGGCCCGGAATGTCCGTCGCCGACATCGGGGCCGGCACGGGCCTCTTCACCCGGCTCTTCGCCCAGAAAGTGGCCCCGGGCGGCGTCGTTCGCGCGGTGGACATCTCCGACGAATTCGTGGGCCACATCACCAACGCCTGCGCCTCCGCCGGGATCACCAACGTCATCGCCACGGTCTGCGCCACCGATGACGTCGGCCTTCCCGCCAAATCGGTGGATCTCGCCTTCATCTGCGACACCTATCACCACTTCGAGTTCCCCCTGAAGACCCTCGCCACCATCCATCGCGCCCTCCGCCCGGACGGCCGCCTGGTCGTCATCGACTTCGAGCGCATCCCCGGCAAGAGCCGCCAGTGGATCCTCGACCATGTCCGCGCCGGCAAGGAAACGTTCCGCCAGGAAATCGAGTCCGCCGGATTCGCGTTCGTCGAGGAACACAACTTCCTCCGGGAGAACTACCTCCTCGTCTTCCGCAAAGTCGCCTCGCAAGGCTAGCCAAGCGCCTTGGCCCACGCGGACGGTCGACTCGGCAGCGTGCGCCAAGGCGCAGCCTACGATTTTTCGCCCCGGCGGTGCCCCGCCACGCGGGGCACTCCAGAAACTTTAGACCCCGAATAGCACGGATACCGAAGATAACTCCATGTAATTCATGCGGTTGTGAATCTGAGCGGCGAGCCTGCTCATCCCGTAAGGCGGTTTCCACATGCATGATCCCCTGCCCACGGGCGGCGGCGCCGATCACCTGACGCGTCAACGAGTCCTCCCCCGACCACCCCCACCACACCAGTCGCCCTGACTAGATATTTTCAACCTTAAATGTCTATTATTGGTCTTTTTTGCACCCGCGCCGCATATTTCAATTCACACTCTATCAATCTGTTTAACAATGTATTACAACTATTTTTACCACTTGGCACATGATCTGCTTTAGCCATCGCAAACCAACTCGAAAGGAGAAATGGCGATGATAAAGAAATGCAAGAAACTGTCTGTGCTGGCCTTGTTCGGCACGGTGATGGCGACCGTGATGGGCGCCGGCTCGGTGGCGTTTGCGGATGACCCGACGGCGCTGAGCGCGACCTTCACGGCAAACAACATCTGGATGATGTTGTCGGCGGCCCTGGTGTTCATCATGCACCTGGGGTTCGCGACGGTGGAATCGGGGCTGACCCGGTCCAAGAACACGGTGAACATCCTGACGAAGAACACGTTCATCGTATCGATCGGCATCGTCACGTACTTCGCGATGGGCTTCAACCTGATGTACCCGGGCTTCGGCGAGGGCGACAACGGCTTCCTGAAGTTCTCCGGGTTCCTGCTCAGCGCGCCGGAAAACGGCATGACGCCGGAATACGCGAAGGCGGGATACACCTACTGGACCGATTTCCTGTTCCAGGCCATGTTCGCGGCCACGGCGGCCACGATCGTCTCGGGCGCGGTGGCGGAGCGCGTGAAGCTCTCCTCCTTCGTGATCTTCTCGACGGTCTTCGTGGCGATCGCGTACCCGATCACCGGCTCGTGGAAGTGGGGGCTCGGCTGGCTCGACAAGCTCGGGTTCTACGACTTCGCCGGCTCGACGCTCGTCCACTCCGTGGGCGGCTGGGGCGCTCTCGCGGGGGCCATCCTCCTCGGCGCCCGGAAGGGTAAATTCGTCGGAGGCAAGGTGCATCCGATCCCCGGACACAGCATGCCGCTGGCGACCATCGGTGTCTTCATGCTCTGGCTGGGGTGGTTCGGGTTCAACGGCGGCTCCGTCCTGAGCGCCGACCCGGCGGCCACCTCCCTGACCCTGGTCACCACCAACATCGCCGCCGCGGCGGGCGTGGTGGGCGCCATGTTCACCAGCTGGACCCTGCTGAAAAAACCCGACCTGTCGATGACCCTCAACGGCGCCCTGGCGGGGCTCGTCGGGATCACTGCCGGCGCGGACAAGATGACGCCGAATAGCGCCTTCCTCATCGGCCTGATCGCCGGTGTCCTCGTGGTCCTGTCGGTCATCTTCTTCGACAAGATAAAGATCGACGACCCCGTCGGCGCCATCTCGGTGCACCTGACCTGCGGCATCTGGGGCACCCTGGCCGTCGCCCTCTTCGGTTCCGGCTTCGCCGAGGGGGTGGGCGAATTCACCGATCAGCTGATCGGCGTCGCCGCCATCGGCGCGTTCACGTTTGTCTTCGCCTTTGCCCTGTTCTATATCCTCAAGGTCACGATCGGCATCCGCGTGAGCGAGGAAGAGGAGATGGAGGGCCTCGACCTGGGCGAGCACGCCGCCGAGGCGTACCCGGATTTCCAGGCCGCCAGTGGCCCGGGTCGCATCTAACCGGCGATTGGAATCAACCCCCGGGCGGTCCGGCGCTCGCCGGACCGCCCAAGAAAGGAAAGCAAAATGAAAAAGATCGAAGCAGTCATCAAGCCGTTCAAGCTCGAGGAGGTCAAAGAGGCGCTCGCCGCCGTGGGCGTCGAGGGCCTCACCGTCACCGAGGTCAAGGGTTTCGGCCGCCAGAAGGGACACACCGAGATCTACCGGGGCAGCGAATATACCGTGGATTTCCTGCCCAAGCTGAAACTCGAGGTCGTCCTCACCGACGAGATGCTCGGGTCCGCCATCGACGCCATCACCAAGAGCGCGAAGACCGGCAAGATCGGCGACGGGAAGATCTTCGTCAGCACGCTGGAGGAGGCGATACGGATCCGGACCGGCGAGCGCGGCGAGAAGGCCGTCTGAACCAAGGAATGGATGTGCCCGGCGAGGCCGGGCACAATGAGGGGAGCGGCCCCGCCCATTTGGCGGGGCCGCTTTTTTTTCGGGGACCCAGCCCAGGATCCGCAACCCATCCGACCGACTCAACGATTTCGCGTGTGGCCACGGTCGCCAGACCGTGGATCGTCCCACGCGTGGCTTCCGCCGGAGCCGGCCCCCGCCAGGGCCAAAGCCCGAACGTCGGCGGCAGGGCTAACCGAGTCGGCTCAGCAACCGCTCCCGGCCCGGCGGCAGAGCGTGGAAATTGTGCTCGAAGATCGCGGCAAACCGCACCGGGGACAGCCCCTCCCCCGCCACACCCAGCCCCAGCAGGATCAACAGCCGCCGCTCGAACCGCCGCATCACCTCCGCGCTGGCGCCATGCCCTTCCAGGTGTCCGAGCGCCAGCCGGAGCAGGTCATAAACCTCGGGCGCCGGGTGCTCCCGGTCCACGCACAGGCCCACGAGCGCCGCAAAGTAGCACGCCAGATCGAATCGCGGGAAATCGGAACGCATGCCGATGAAGGACTCGATCATGACCGCCTCCTGAACCCACGCCCGCCCCCCGTGCCGGGGCGGCCGCAGCACCACGTCGACCTCGTGCAACATGTCCAGCACCGGGGCCGTCGTCGAGCCCGGTCCCAGGGCCCCCTTGGCCAGCGCATCCACCCTCCCCCTGCCCCGACAGAGCAACTGCACCACCAGCGAGGTCTCGCCGCTGCGCTCCCGGCGCAGGATGATCGCCCTATCGGAGAACGCGCTCATGTCATGCGCCCGGCGGGCCTTCCACGGCGGCCAGTCCCCTTCCCTTCGCCCACGCCCCCCGCCACCAGCCGCGCCACCAGCCGCTCCTGTACGGCGTGCATGCGCCGGCGATCCGCCGCCCGCGCGTCGTCATGGCCACAGAGGTGCAGCCAGCCGTGTACGATATATCGCAACAGCTCCTCCTCGAAAGGCAATCCCCGCGCCCGCGCCTCGGCCCACGCCACCGCCGGGCACACCAGGATCTCCCCGTGCCCGAACGTGATCACGTCCGTCGCCCCCGCGTGACCGAGAAAACGCCCGTTGGCAGCCGCCATCGCCCGCGGCCCCAGGAACGCCACCGACACCTCCCCGACCGGCGGCCGCCGCAGCAGCGCCATCGGCTCAAGCAGCCGGCGCAGCCTTCTCAGGGGCAACCGGTATCGGCGTTGCCGATTGGTCAGGGCCACGGCGACCCCGCTCTCTGTCCGCCGGCCTCTCGTCCTCATCCTTCGGGTATGCGATCCGTCCATGCATCATCGTCTTGAGATTCGCCGCCAGCCGCTCCGCCACCAGCCCGACCTCGCTCAGCGAGATCGGGCACTCGTCCAGCTGCCCATCCGCGATCCTCTTCCGGACGATGCTGTCCACCAGCTCGTCCACCCTCTGGGCCGTCGGTTTCTCGAGGCTCCGCGAGGCCCCCTCCACCGCGTCGGCGAGCATCAGGATGGCCGTCTCGCGGCTCCTGGGCTTCGGCCCGGGGTACCGGAAGGAGCTCTCCTGCACCGCCGGCACATCCTCCTCCCGCATCTGCAATATCCGCACCCCCTCCAGCGCGTCCCGTTGCTGCTGCCGCGCCCTCGCATAGAAATAGCTCACCAGGGTCGTGCCGTGGTGCTCCCGGATCGCGTCCAGGATGCGCGAGTTGAGCTTGTGCTTCAGGGCGAGGTCCACCCCCTCCTTGACGTGCGACGTCACGATCAGCGCGCTCATGCTCGGCGAGAGCTCGTCGTGCGGGTTCTCGCCCGCCCCGATGTTCTCCACGAAATACTCGGGCTTCACGACCTTACCGATATCGTGGAACAGGCAGGCCACCCGGCACTGGAGCGCGTTGGCGCCGATCGCCGCCGCCGCCGCCTCGGCCAGATTGGCGACCACGAGGCTGTGGTGATACGTGCCCGGCGCCCGGGTCGCCATCTCCTGCAACAGGGGGTGGTTCAGGTCCGCCATCTCCAGCCACGTCACGTCGATCGTGATGTCGAACAGCCACTCGAACAGCGGAAGTATGGCATTGACGATGAAACCCGTCAGGAGCCCGGCCGCCGCCGCCCACCCCGCGAAGCGCAGCGCCTCCGCCGCGGGCGTGTCCCCCACGATGCCGAACGCCAGGGAGCACACCATCGCCGCCGCGCCGCAAAAGAGCCCGGCCCGGATGATGTGCTGCCGCTTGCGCACCCGGCGCGTGCAGATCACCGCCAGCACCCCGACGAAAAGGCCCACCGTCGCCACCGCCTCGAAACGTTCCCCGAGCGCCACCGCCGAAAGCAGCGTCGCCGTCGCCGCGCCGAAAATCCCCGCCACCGGCCCGAGCAACACCGAGAGCATCATCGGGGCAAAGGCCGCGGGGATCAGGTGCACCCACATCCCGGTCTCCTCGCGGAACAGCACGATCCCGCGCGCCGCGCCAAGGTGGACCAATATGACCAGATAGATCAGCAGCACCCGCGAGTTCCGCGCCGCCAGATCGGGACAGAGGAACGGCAGCACCATCAGCGACGCCGTGAACACCAGCGCCGACTCGAGCAACGCGGCCATCCAGCCCCCGGGCCCCGAGGCGCGCGCCAGGCACAGCAGGCAGATCGCCGCTCCCGCGATGCCGACCAACAGCAGCCGCCACCCCGGGCCCGCCTCGAGTTTCCCGCGCCACTCGGCCTCGGTCGCCCGACGCCGCTGCTTGCCGCAGGACAGCCCCTGTCGCACCAACCTGTGCCGCTGAAACAAGCTGAGCAGATTCATGTGCCCACCATCTTCCGTTCAAAGCGTCAGCGAGGTCTTCCGGCTGCCCCGCAGGTCCCGATAGGCGGCGATGACCCGCTGCACGATCTCGTGGCGCACGACGTCCGCCTCGCCAAACTCGTGGATCCCGACGCCAGGGACCGATCCGAGGGCCTGGACCGCCTCGATAAGCCCGGATTTTCGCTGGTGCGGCAGGTCGATCTGCGTCGGGTCACCCGTCACGACGCACTTCGATTCCAGCCCGAGCCGGGTCAGGAACATGAACATCTGCTCGCAGGTGGCATTCTGCCCCTCGTCCAGGATCGCGAAACACCGGTGCAGGGTCCGCCCCCGCATGTACGCCAGCGGCGCGATCTCGATCGTGCCCCGGTCCATCAGCCGCTGCACCTCCTCCAGATCCATCATGTCGTGGAGCGCGTCATACAGCGGCCTCAGGTACGGCAGGAGCTTCTCCTGGAGATCCCCCGGCAGAAACCCCAGCGACTCGCCCGCCTCCACGGCCGGCCGGGTCAATATGATCCGATCCGCCCTGCCCTCGCGCAGCGCCTGAAGCGCCATCGCCACCGCCAGATACGTCTTGCCCGTGCCCGCCGGACCCAGCGCCAACACCACGGCACTGGCGCGGATCACCTCCAGATAACGCCCCTGCCCCGCCGTCTTTGGCACCACCGGCGGCTTCTTCGGCGAAATCCGGATGGCGTCCGAGAGCATCCGGTTCAGCGTCGCCTCCTCCCCCCGCGCCACCAGCTCCAGGGCATACGCGAAATCATGCTGCCGGATGGACACCCCACGCCCCCGCGCGGAGTCCAGCACCCCGAAGAGCCTGCGCGTCCTGTCGATCTCCCCCGGCTCGCCGGCGATCTTCACGCGCCCACCCCGGCTGTTGAGCTTCACGCCCAGCCGCTCTTCGATCATGTGCAGATTCCGGGGATCGTTCACGTACAGCGACTCCAGGTTCCGCGGATCATCAAAATGCAGGGTCTCTTCAGCCATCCTAAGAACGCCCAGGCCGCGGGGCCAGGACGGGTGCGATCACCGCAAATGCCGTCGATCCAGGCCAGAATTGGCCCACTCGACCGCGCCGACTCCGGTGGGACGTTTGGTACTCATGATCGGGGATCAAAAATGCTCAAAAAACCTACACCCCGCGCCCGGAAAACTCAATCACTCTTGCGTTGTGCTACCGCACCCCGAATTGCCTCAAATGAAACGACACCGGGGCCGGCGGTTGGGAGGCGGTCTTTCT
>CAZYWZ010000120.1:0-19321 GCA_964651705.1 uncultured Verrucomicrobiales bacterium | reverse complement strand
GTGGATTCGGCAGCGTGCGCCAAGGCGCAGCCTACCATTTTCCGCCCCGGTGGTACCCCGCCTGCGCCGACGCTTCCGGCTAGAAAACCGCCACCGGTCACTGCAATCTCTTTCCCACGTATGCGCCACGCGATCCTCGCTCCTCTCACCACCGCCATCGCCCTGGGCCTCACTGCTTGCGGACCCGAATTTTCCGATTCGCCCACAGGGAAGGACGAACCGCCCCCAGTCACCGCCCCGGCCGGGCCACCGGCGATCTCCCTTTACATAGCACCCGAAGGCAATGATGCGTGGTCCGGTCGCCAACCCAAGGCCCCGCCCGGCGGCGCCGGCGGGCCGTTCGCCACCCTCGAGCGCGCGCGAGACGAGGTCCGCAAGATCAAGGGCGCGGGGCCTCTGCCGAAAGGTGGCGTCACCATATGGCTCGCCGGGGGGACGCACCATCTCAGGCAGACCTTCAAACTGGGGGCGGAGGACTCTGGCACCGAAGGAGCGCCCGTCGTCTATCGCGCTGCCGAGAGCGCCCGCGCCATCCTGAGTGGGGGCTTGCCGATCACCCAATTCAAGCCCGCCGGGGGCAAGGTCCTGCGCGCCGATCTCGCCTCGAATGGCATCAAGGGCGCGAAATTCCGGATGCTCTTCTTCGAGGGGAAGCGCCTGCCGCTGGCCCGCTATCCGAACCATGACCCCGAGAACCCCATCGCCGGAGGCTGGGCCTATGCCGATGGCGAGCCCATCCCCATGTACAAGGACATCGAGGGCGAGAGCCGGAAGAGCCTCCATTACAAAGAGGCCGACGGCAGGAAATGGTCCCGTCCCACGGACGGCGAGGTCATGGTCTTCCCCAGGTACAACTGGTGGAACAATTACGCGCGCATCGCATCCGTCGACGAGAGCTCCCGCATCATCACGCTGAAGACCGATTGCTCGTACCCGATCCGCCCCAACGACCGCTATTTCATCCAGGGCCTCCGCGAAGAGCTCGACGCCCCCGGCGAATGGTACCTCGATGAGGCCAAGGGCGACCTCTACCTCTGGCCCCCCAAACCCCTCGGGAAGGAACCGGTCATCGTCCCGGTCGTCCGCGATCTCATCGTCGTCGGCCCGGGCGCGTCCCACGTCACGTTCCTCGGCGTGACCCTCGAGCACGCCGAGGGAACGGCGATCACGATCAAGGACTCCTCGCGCTGCCTCGTGGCGGCTTGCACGATACGGGCCGTCGGCGACTACGGCGGCAGCGGCATCGCGATCGCCGGCGGGAGGGATTGCGCCGCGGCCGGCAACGACATCCACGACATCGGGCGCAACGGCATCGGGCTCTCCGGCGGCGACCGGATCACCCTGGCGCCCGCCAACCACCGCGCCGAGAACAACTACATCCACCACACCGGCGTCCACTACAAACAGGGCGTCGGTGTCTCCCTCTCCGGCGTCGGCCTCCGCGCCGCGCATAACCTCATCCACGACCTCCCGCGCTTCGCCGTCCAATACTCGGGCAACAACCTCTCCATCGAATACAACCGCGTCCGCCACCTGTGCCTCGAGACCGCCGACACCGGCGCCTTCTACACCGGGGGCCGCGACTGGATCTCGTCGCGCGGCTCGATCATCCGCCACAACTTCATCACCGATGTGATCGGGTTTGGCCAAGAGGACGGGCAGTACCTTTCCCCACACTACGCCTGGGGCATCTACCACGACGACAATACCGGCGGCGTCGACGTGTATGGCAACATCGTGGCGCGCTGCGTCCGCGCGCTTATCCACCTGCACAACGGCCGCGACAACCACGTCGAGAACAACATCTTCGTCGATGGCACCCTGCAGCAGATCGAGTGCAGCGGATGGAACACCACGCACCGCTATTGGATCAACCACTTCCCCTCCATGGTCAAGGGCTACGAGTCGGTCGCCGATCAGCCCGCGTGGAAGCACATGCGCCGCATGGATCTCCACCCCAAAGACGCCGTCCTGCCCGACGGCACCATCATGTCGGGCAATGTCTTCACCAGAAACATCATCTGCTACAGCGCTCCCGATGCCGCGCTGTTCAGGGTCCGCAACTTCTCCTTCGAGCACAACGCCTCCGACAGCAACCTCGTCTGGCACGGTGGCCAGCCCATCCGGACCGGCCAGTTTGCCTGCGGGAAGACGCTCACGGACAACCTCGTGGCCGACCCCGGTTTCGAGGAGGGC
Organism: uncultured Verrucomicrobiales bacterium; assembly: GCA_964651705.1. Classification (GTDB taxonomy): domain Bacteria; phylum Verrucomicrobiota; class Verrucomicrobiia; order JADLBR01; family JADLBR01; genus JADLBR01. The sequence goes on along the minus strand of CAZYWZ010000120.1, from coordinate 17,125 downwards.
CCCGATGGCAAACTGCCCCCCAAGTGGCGCTGGCAGCAGCACCCCACCCCCGCGCCCCACGCCGCGGCCAACGCCGAACCGGGCGCCGGCGGAAAACGCGCGCTCCGAATCGATCTGGGCGGAACAAAAGGTCCCGCGGGCAAGGCCATCACCCCGATCCTCGTGGGCCAGGACATCCCCACCAGACCGGGCCAGGCCTATCGACTCACCGCGCGCCTCAAGACATCCCGTCCCGAAACGCGCGCCACCATCGCCGCGCAATCCTATGTCGCCAAAGTCTACTTCTGGATGAAATCCGCCCCGGCACAGACCGGCCCCGACTGGAAGGAGGCGGAATTGATCTTCCGGATGCCCGCCGAGGGCGACAAAGAATACAAACCGGAGATGAAGTCCCTCCGCGTCCGCATCGAGGTCTCCGGCGAACCCGGCACCGCCTGGTTCGATGACGTCTCGCTGGTCGAGGTCGAGGCTCTCGACGAGTGGGAATCCTGGAAACAGAAGGGCTTCGACACCCATTCCCTCATCGCCGACCCCATGTTCGCCGATCGCGACAAGGACGATTTCCGGCTCAGGCCCGGTTCCCCCGCCGAGAAGATCGGCTTCAAACCCATCCCGGTCGAGCGCATCGGACCATACCGAGATCCCCTCCGCGCCTCGTGGCCCATCGCCGAGGCCCCGGGCTTCCGCGAGAGACCGCCCTCGCACTGGAAGCCGACGCACTGACTCGGAAATTCCAGATGTAGCCACGGCCGTGAGGCCGTGGACCCTGACCGCCCGGCCCCTCCGGGACCGGAGGGGCTACATTTTCACCCGCGGTGCTGCCCCGAAGGAGGGGCATGGGATAACCAAAAACTTCGATTTGGTCGGGGTTGCGCGCCGACCCGCTCAAGGCGAGGAGGCGGGGTTTTTTGGACTGCGGTGGCAGAGCGTAGCGGCGACACCGCTTTGGTTTCCGGCGGAGCCGCAACCCGCGCGCCATGGCCAACGCCCGCGCTCCACGCTCGTTCCAAAGCGGTGTCGCCACCCCTGACGGGGTTCTGCCACCGCAGTCCACAAGGCCGCTCGCCCCAATCGGAAGTTTTCCCCTGAATGATGCGGCGCGTCCCCGCGCCGCCGGCGAAACCCCCGGCCTTGACATGCCCCATCTATTAGAAGTACTGTTTTATATATTGACTCCATCTTCAAAGATGCCGATGCGCCCCGCGTCCGTCGAGCGCCTGCACGGCGATCTCGGGCGCGACGGGTTTTGCGTCGAGGCGGTGACGGCGCGGACGCGGCGCGATTGGGACTGGGCCTGTTGCTTCGGGAGAGACGCGCTGGAGCTGTGCCTGAATCTTGAGGGCCGGGGCGAGATCCGGGCCAAGGGCGGCGGGGCCCTGTTTTTACCCGGCACCGCGGGTCTGTATTTCCAGCGGGAGGAGGTTCTCTCCGCGACGCGCCGGGCGGAGGAGCGGCATCTTTTTGTCACCGTTCGCTGGGCGCGGCCTTTCATCGAGCGCACGCTGGGCCAGCGGGGATCGGGCCTGGTGCCCGCCGCGCGCAATTGGCTCACGGGCCGCCTCCCCGCCTCGGCCGTCGGTGCCGTGCGCGACCTCTCCGCCGCCGAGCGCATCCTGGCCCTGCACCTGCGGCGACCGCCCTTGTGCGAGGCCGCCCTCCCCATCTGGTACCGCGCCAAGACGTTGGAACTCGCCGCCAGTTTTCTCTTTGATTCCAGGCCCGCGCAAGACGCCGCACCGGCCAGCCCGATCGCCCCGGGCGACCTCGTCCGCCAGGCCATGTCCATCCTCGCCGAAAACCCCGCCGAGCCACCTCCCCTTGAGGAACTCGCCCGCCGCGTCGGCGCCAGCCCATTCCACCTCAGCCGGCTGTTCTCGAAACACGCGGGCACGACCATCCCCCGGTTCATCCGCAAGCTCCGCATCGAGCGCGCCGCGGAACTCCTCGCCTCCGGCGGCTGCAACGTCACCGAGGCCGCGATCGAGGTCGGCTATTCCAGCCTGAGCCACTTCAGCAAGGCCTTCTGCGAGATCATGGGCTGTTGCCCCTGCCTCTACCCCTCCGCCCACCCGCGCCGCAGGGCCTAAGCGCCCGCCGCAATTCTCCGTCAAGAAATCGCAACCGCCCGGCAGCATGCCCCAGGGGCGCCTGATACGCTGGCGGCATGAAGAGCATCCAGCCCATCGTCATGCCGGTTCTGGCGGCCATGGCACTCGGTCGTCTCTCCGGCGCCGAGCCCCCGTCGAGCGACCAGCTCCTGAAACGCATCGAAGACCTCGAGGCTGAGGTGAAGCACCTCCGCCAGCAGGCCGGCCCCGCCCAGGGCGCCACTGCCGCAGAGGAGGTGCGGCGTCCCCTGGAATCATTCGGCAATTCCATTGCCAAGGAGTTGACCCTGGGCGCGTACGGCGAAACCAAGCTGCGCAGCCGCGACGGGGCCACCCGCTGGGACCCGCACCGCCTGGTGCTCCTGCCCACCTACCAATTCAACGACTGGATCGTGCTCAATGCGGAGATCGAATTCGAGCACGGGGGTTCGTCCACGGACTCGGGCTCCAAGACGTTTGAGGGCGGCAACATCGAGGTGGAGCAACTCTTCGCAGATTTCATGTTCACGCCCTGGCTCGCCTGGCGCGCGCCCGGGATCGATCTGGTGCCGGTCGGGTATTTCAATCTGTATCACGAGCCCACCCAGTTTTACTCGACGGAGCGCCCGCCCCTTTACCGTGAGCTGATACCTTCCACCTGGTTCGAGATGTCCACGAGTCTCCATGGGCAGATCGCCGAGGGCCTGCGCTATCAGGTGCAGATCAGTGCCGGCCTAGACGACGACGGGGACAACAGCAAGGGGTCCGGTTCGCGACCCGGGATCACATTTGACGGCGGGATCCGCGGCGCCCGCCCCGCGGTGGGCGATTTCGCCCAATCCAATGACTCGTTTGGCTACGCGCTCCGGCTGGCCTATGACCCGCCGGCGGTCCCCGGCCTCGGGACCAGTTTCAGCTTCTACTACGCGGACACCACGCCGGAGCGCGGCGGCTCCGACAACCCGAATCTGGGTGCCTCCACCCCCTCGGATGGCGACCCCCGCGCCCTCGGCGGCACCGCCGTCTTCATCTATGACGCCGAGTTCCGATACCGCATCCCCCGCACCCCGCTGGAACTTCGCGGCGAATACGTCTTCGTGGACCTCGACCGCCCGCACAACCTAGTCGCCAACAACGACGGGGACTTCGACAACAACGTCGGATCATTCATGCAGGGCATCTCCGGCGAAGTCGCGCTGCACATCTGGCCGGATTCTTGGAACACGGGCCGCGGCGAGGGGATGGATCTCGCGCCCTACTTCCGGTATACCCGCCTCGACCTCCAGACCGCTTACGCCGGCGGTTCCGATGAGAACGATTTCGATCCCGAGGTCTCGCCCGAATCTCCGGACAGGCACGTGTTCGAGCTGGGCCTTTGCTGGCTGCCGACGCCCGAGCTGGCGGTGAAGTTCGACTGGAAGGGCGAGCGTTTCGATGGCGGGACCGGCCGCGACACCTACCAGATGGCCGTCGGTTTTTTCTTCTGAAGACGCATGTCGCGCCAATTTCAATATCCCGGTTCATGGATGGCGGCGGGCGCCTGTGCCTCCGCCATCGTCGCGGCCGCACCGTGCGCCTTCGCGACGCAATACCTCAGCGCCGAGGAGGCCCGCCACCTGCTATTCCCGGGCGCCTCCGCGTTCGACACCGTGCCAATCGGCGGCGGCGCGACACGCTGTTGGGCGGCGCGCGGCCCCTCCGGCATGCTCGGCTACGCGCTCATTGACGCCGTGATCGGAAAGCACCTCCTGATCGACTACATGCTGGCATTGGATCCCCGCGGCAAAATCCTTGGGCTAGAGATCCTGGCGTATCGCGAGAGCTATGGGGGACAGATCCGCGGCGCGACCTGGAGAAAACAGTTTCGCGGCCTCGATCCATCGCGGCCGCCGCGTTTCCAGAAGGACATAGTGAACATCGGTGGCGCCACGCTCTCGTGCCGACACGTGACCGAGGGCGTCAATCGCCTGCTGCGCCTCTTCGCCGAAAGGATTGCCACCCGATGAGGCCATCCCGAAGATCGGCTGACTCACCACCGAGTCGCCCTTGGCGCGCGGGACACACCAGTCCCCCAACCCGGCGCGCGCCGGCCCGCCCAGCCGCCGCCCCGCCTCCGGTGCGCAGGGCGACGGTCGCGATGGGGACCTTCCTCCACGTCGAACTCTACGGCCCCAGCCCGTCCGACGCCCACCGCGCCACCGACCGCGCCTTCATGCTGGCGAGGCGTCTCTCGCGGCAGTTCTCTCGATTCGAGCCCGGGGGCGAGGTCGGCCGACTCAACGCATGGCCCGCGCGCCATCCATTCGAGGCGAGCCTCCGACTGAGGCGGCTGCTCTCGAAGGCCATTTCGATCTGGCGCGCCTCTGAGGGTGCGTTTAGCCCGGCACCTCTCTCGGGATCCCTTCGCGGGCCGGCCATCCGCCTATGCGACCGGCACGTCATCCGCGAAAACCCCGATGCCCAGATCGACCTCGGCGCGATAGCGAAAGGCCACATCATTGATGAAATGGTGGCATTCCTGCGCCGTTCCGGGATCACCGGCGGCATCGTCAACGCCGGCGGCGACATCCGCGCCTTCGGCGACCGTACCTGGATCCTCCATCTCCGGCACCCCCATCGGCCCGACGAAACCCTCGGCGCGGTCAGTCTCCGCAATGCCGCCCTGTGCGCGTCGGGTCAAACATTCCAGCCGGGCCATATCCGCGACCCGCGGCGGGTTGGCCTGACCCAGGGCGCATCGGCCGCGGGGAGCGCGGTCATCGCCCGGTCGGCCGCCGAAGCCGATGCATGGGCGACGGCCCTGTGCGTCGCCGGCCACCAAGGCTTGCGGCGGTGGTTCCCGCGCCGGGCCATCTCCGGGCTTGTCATTGAATCATCGGGCGCGCATTCCCTACGCTTGTGGCGAACCAAGAGCTTCCCAATGGAAATCGACCGGGCCGACTCGGTCGTTCATTGATCATTCTGCTGGCCATCGCCCTCGGCGCCAACTACGCCTCCGGCGCCGCCCATGCGCTCGTCGGCTGGCGCTCGGGCCCGGAATCGCCGCCCCCTTACGTTCTATTGCAGATCCACGGCATTTCTGCCGCCGCACTCCAGATCCTCCTCGGCGCCCTCTTCGTCCTGCACATCCTCCCGGCCTGGCGCGCGCGGCGCCACCTCGGCTCCGGCCTGGCACTGGTGGTCCCGCTTGGCGCCCTCGTGCTGTCCGGACTCGGCCTCTACTACGCCGGAAACGAATCCCTCCGCGCCTTCTGTCGTTGGTCGCACATTGTCGTCGGTCTCGCTCTGCCGCTGCCGCTGTTCCTCCACGTCGCCCAGCGCCGCCGCTGACCGCCTCGAAAATACGACGTAACTCGCTAGTGGCGAAGGGCCTTCGCCCTTCGGCGGGGGCCCGGTGGGACGCCGAAGCCCGAAGGGGCTTCGCTACGGGTGAGAGCGCCGACGGTAGCGAAGGGCCTTCGCCCTTCGGCGGGGGATATGCCTGTGCCACGAGGATAAGTTTCCCCCTGAATGGCGCGGCGCGTTCTGGAAAATATCTACCCCCGGTGGGGTCGGCGTGTCCCCGCTCGCGCCTCGCACGCGAAAGGCAATGTGTTATTGTGACTTTCATGCGAAAAACCCCACCTCTCGTCATATCCGCGTTTGGCCTCTTCGCGGGACTCGGCATCGGTTTCCTTCTCGGCCGATCCCAGCTCGGCGATACGGCGCCGGCCCACGGGCGGGAGGCGGATCGCTCAGGCGTCGCCGGTGACCCGATCACCGGCGGCGATCGGGAATCCCTAAGTCCCGCGATGGGCCGCGCGGCAGGCCCCAAGAGACCATCCCGCGCTGTGGCAAAGACAGCCCAGATGCTCGAGGAATTGGCCGGCCTCGATGTCAGGGGCATCGCGCAGAAACTCGACGCCACCCCCGATATCATCAACCGGATCAAGATGCTGCTGTACTATAGCGATCAGGTCGGACCCGGCGCGATACGGGACGCCATCGCGCGGGCCGACGAACTGGAGAATCCCGAATCGAAGAACCTGCTCCATTTCGCCCTGATGGCGCGATGGGCCGACCTGGACCCGGCGGCCGCCGTCCGCCATCTGGAGGAGTCGGCCTCGCCAGACCAGAAGAACCAGTTCGCCGGGATCGTGGTCGGCCGATGGGCGACGCAGGATCTGGGCGCGGCCCTGGCCTGGGCCCGCGCCCAGGGCGACACCCGGCTCCGGGCGGATTCGATGAATTCGATCCTCGGCCAACTGTCCTATTCCGATCCGGAACGCGCCCTGGGCCTGTACGGCGAAATCCCCGAGGGCGACAGGCGATCGGGGACGCTGTCCGCAATTTTCTCGGAATGGGCGAAACGGGATCCCGCAGAGGCATCGGGGCGGGCGATGGCACTCGCCCCCGGCGAGGACCGGAAGCACGCCATCGGAGGGCTCGCCATGAACTGGGCCATCCGCGACCCCGCCGCCGCCCAGACCTGGGCCGCCTCGCTCGCCAATTCAGAAGAGCGCACCGGCGCGCTGGCCGCGGTCTGCCGCGGTTGGGCGGAATCGGACCCCAGTGCCGCCTTCTCCCTGGCCGCACGCCTCGACCCCGATCGAGAGACGATCGATACGATGAACACCATCTCCCGCAAGTGGGCCGAAAAAGATCCCATGGCCGCGTGGGATGCGTTTTCCAAGCAACTGCCCAATGGCCCGATGCAGCACGGTGCGCTCGAGACGATCTTGAATCACATGGCCTCGACGGACCCGAGGGCCGCAGCGGGAAAACTCACCGAGCATCCATCAGCCGCCATCCAGAGCCGCGTCGCCGGCAACATCGCCAGGCAATGGGCCAGGGAGGATCTCGACGGCGCGCTGCAGTGGGCCGCGAACCTGCCCCCGGGGAATTCCCAGTACTCGGCCGTCACGAGCGTCGTCGGCACATGGGCCTCAAAGGACCCCGCGGGCGCGGCCTCCTACGCGCTCCAATTGCCGCCCGGAAAGTTGCAGCTCGACGCCATCCGGCAGGTAGCCGGACAGTGGGCCTCCAAAGATATCCAGGGCGCCGCCAACTGGGTTACCCGAGTCCCCGACGCCGAGGCACAACAGACCATCCTGCCCCAAATTCTTTACGGCTGGACGGCGCACCAGCCCGACCAGGCATCGGCCTGGGCCCTGCGCCTGCCGGAAGGAGATCTCCGACAGAACGGGATCCGGGGCGTCGTCAATAACTGGGCCTCCAGGGATGCCACGGCCGCCGCGAATTGGATCAACTCGCTCCCACAGGGTTCCTCGCGCGACACCGCCGTCGCCACCTTCGCCCCGCACATCCTGGCCGATGACCCGGATGGCGCATTCAACTGGGCACAGTCCATCGGCGACGCAAAGACGCGCCAAGGGGTTCTTGGGCAAATCGCCCGACAGTGGGTCCGCGACGAACCCGATGCGGCGCGCGCCTGGATCCAGCGCTCGGCCCTCCCCGATGACATCAAGAGCGCCGCAATGAAGCGCTGACCTGGCTCGAAAATTCCAGACGTAGCCACGGCCGTGCGGCCGTGGGCCCCTCCGTGGCCGGAGGGGCTGCATTTTCACCCCCGGTGGTGCCCGAGAAATCGGCTTCCCCTCACGGCGCCGGGAGAAACTGCACCGCGTCGGCGGCGACGTAGCCATCCGTGCCCGCGTTGCCGATGGTCACGGCGGCGGGGCGGGCGGCGTCGAACCGGAACACGCCCAACGAGACGAACAGCCCATCGATGGGCGCCGGCTGGCGCTGGTTGACCCGCGCCTCGGCCACGCCGTCCGCGTGATGGATGGTCACCGGCACGTTGGTCGCGCGATTTGGGGCCGCCAGATGGGATAACCGCACCTCATACCTTCCGTCGGCGGGCAATGCCGCCTCGTACCGCGCCGACTTCGTTCCCTTGCCCGCATCGCCATCGTGGCGGAAAGATCCCTCCACCCCCCCGCCCCCGTAGTTGCTGGTCATCCACGCCCCCGAGAACCCAGCCTTCCGGTCGTCGATGACCAGCCCAGGCAGATTCCTGGAGCGGATCGTGCCCGGCTGCACCAATGAAAGCACGGCCTTTTGCTCGGATAGGCTCGCCCGAAGCGCGGCAATGTCGATATCTTGGACGGCGTGTTCCGCCCGTAACGCCCCCGCTGCTGCCACTCCCGCCGCGTGTCCCATCGCCATGTACACCGGCTCCATGCGCATCGTGCAATACGCCACGTGCGAGGCCGAGAAACACACCGGCACCAAGAGGTTCTCGCACTCGTCGGCCTTGGGCGTCAGGCAGCGGTAAGGGATCTCGTACGGTGTCGCGGGGCCGTCGAACGCTCCCTCGTCGATCACCGTGCCATCCTCCTTAAGCAGCCGCTGCACGATGTGGCTGTCGATCACGAACGAACCCATCCCCACCCCGTCCGCCTTCTCGACATCGTCCTGGACATCCTTCTGGGTCATGACATACGCCCCGATCATCCGGCGAGCCTCGCGCACATACAGTTGGTACGGCCAGTTCCCGTTGTCGGCGAACTCGTCACGGCACAGCCCCCATGAGAGGGTCTCCGCCCGAAGCGCCCCGGGAACCCGCTCATCGTGCCCGAGGAACCACAGGAAGCCTTGGACGTAGTCGACGTGATCCTGCCAGATGCGCGCCCTGTCCACGGGCGAGCCATCCGGGTATCCCGCGTTGCCACCCACATAGTCGGTCGAGAACAGCCCCTGCGCATTCAGGTCGAATTTTCCATTCGCCAATTTCGCCAAGTGCACCAACCGGCCGAAACGGATCCCCGGGTACGCCCGGATCAGGCGCAGCAGGAGCTCGTAGCGCGCGGGATCGTACTGCGCCGGTTTCGGGAAGGGCACAAGGTTCTCTTCGATCTGCGTCACGCAGAGCCGGAAGTTGTACGCCTGCGTCAATCCATCGCCGTCGCCCGGCGACGCATCATGGCACCGGATGCCCCAGAGCGGCTTCCCATCCGGCCCCCGCCCATCGATCGGGCAGGGTGCCCCGTGCACGTAGTGCGGCCCGTCACCCCCGATACAACGACAGACCGATGCCATGACATCCGACCCAAAGCCCCGCGGCTCGTTCGGATGAAAGCCCGCGTACGACTCCCCGTGCTTCGCGCGGGGCTCTCGGCCAACGATGTACCCCACACCCGCCCCCGCCATCAGATCCCCCTCGTAGCCCGCGTCGATGAACACCTTCCCCTCGATGGTCTGCCCGTCGGCTAATTCGATGGCCTTCACGCGGCGCCCCTCGCGCCTGACACTTCTGAGCCGCGCGCCCACCCGGGGCTTCACGGCAGCCTCGGCCAGCATCTCGCGAAAGACCGCCATGTAGCCGCGCGGCTCGCAGTCGTACTTGTCCTCCGGGCCATAGCCCCTCTCGCAACGGTCGAAGAATTCCATCGCCAGGCCACCGATCGTCTTCTTGTTCCCGGTGTCCGTCGAACTCAGCCCGCCCGCCACCATCCCGCCTATCCACCGCGAAGGCTCCAGCAAGATCACGCGCGCCCCCTCCCGCTGCGCGGCCACCGCCGCCATGATCCCCGCCGGCGTCGCCCCATAGATCACGACATCGGTAGACCCCGAGGCAAAGAGGCGGAAGGGACATGCAAGGGACAAGAGCAGGATCGCGCGGCGCATGGCGGGAAGTCTAAAGGCCCTTGCGGCGATTAGGCCAGAGACGACTTCCTGCCCAAATCCTCGCGTAAGGATCGGTATTGTGTCGCCCGGCGAAGGAGGCGGCATTTGCACGCCGGGCCGCGCACGACAATCCAAAGCGGCGCTCCGGCGCCGCGAGGCGCTGGCCGCGCCGCGTTCCATGGCCATCGTGGGCGGCCGCGTGAACGCGGCACTACGAGCGGGGAACGAAAGGCTCGTAGTGACGCCTTCAGGCGTTCCCGGCGGGCGACCGGAGGTTCTCGGGGGCGCGACGCAGCCCCACACCGCTTTGCGCGCCAAAGATCCCTCACGATTGGGAATCGGCGCGCCGACACCACACATCGTATTTCGGCCGTCGAGGATTATTCCAATCGCACAGGGACCCTTACGCGAGGATCATGGCCCTGGCCGCAACCGCTTGAGTTTCCCGACGACCCCGCTTTACTTGGGAGTAGCAATGCCCACGCCTGACGTGGGAGGAGGTCTGCGGTGAAACGACGTTCGTTCCTCAAAATCGCGGGCGGCGGTGCCGCGAGTTTCGCGGCCGGAGTCATCCCGGCGCTCCGGGCGGCATCGGCCTCGGGAATTCCCCGGCGCCCCCTCGGCCGCACCGGCGTCGACGTGCCGATCATCGGCATCCCGGGCCTCGGCCTTATCCACGACGAGCAGTCCGCCTGCACCGAGCTCATCCGCTCCGGCATCGACGCGGGGGTCAATTACCTCGACAACGCGCCGGCCTACGGCAAGGGCGACGCCGAGATCAAGATGGGCATCGGCCTCCAGGGCGTACCGCGGGACAGCTATTTCCTCGCCTGCAAGACCAAGATGCGCGACGCCGCCGGTTGCACCGAGGAACTGCACCGATCCCTGGAGCGCCACAAGACCGACCACTTCGACCTGTACCAACTCCATTGCCTCATGACGGCAGACGAGGTCAAACAGGCCCTCGGCCCCGGTGGCGCCATGGAGGTCATCCTCAAGGCCAAGGAGCAGGGCAAGATCCGCCACATCGGTTTTTCGGCGCACACCACCGTTGCGGCCATCGCCGCGATGAAGGAATTCCGGTTTGACACCGTGATGTTCCCCATCAGCTACGTCGAGTACTTCAAGATCGGCTTCGGCAAAGAGGTTCTCGCGCTGGTCCAGGAACAGGGGGCCGCGGTGCTGGCGATCAAACCCCTGGCGGGCGGTGCCTGGGCCCCGGATGCGAAGCGCACCCGCAAGTGGTGGTATCGCCCGATCGATGACCCGACGGAGGCCAGCATGGCCCTCCGATTTACCCTCTCCCAGCCAAGCATCGCCAGCGGCATCCCCCCCGCCTGGCCCGACATCTTCCGACAAGCCATCGGCATCGCGAGGGCCTACACGCCCATCACCCCCGAGGAGACTTCACGACTCGAACAGATGGCGGACGCGGGATTCTCCGTGTTCGAAAAGCATCAGAAAACCGCCTGCTATGGCGAGGAGCCATACGGTTGCCACGAGCGCCTAGCGTGAGGAAATCCATGAGAAATATGAGACCCACCATCGAACCCATCGCCGCCGCGGTCCTCGTCGCCGTCCTGGCCCCCGCCGGCGCCCTGGCCTCCGATCCCGCCGCGCTGATCAAGGCCGCCGCCAAGGGCGATGCGGCAGAAATCGCGCGCCTCATCGATGCCGGCGCGAAGCCCGAAGCCGCGGACCCGAACGGCATGACCGCGCTGCATCAGGCCGCCAGCCCCGACGCGGTCGCGCTGCTCGTCGAGAGAGGGGCCTCGGTCGCGGCCAAGAGCAAGGGCGGCTACACCCCCCTCCACAACGCCGTCTCGCGCGGCCTAAAGGATGTCGTCTCCGCCCTGTTGGACAAGGGCGCCGACCCCAACGCCCCGCTGGATAACGGCCGCACCCCGCTGATGCTTTCCGCCGAGCGCAAGCGGCTCGAGATCGCCCAGGCCCTCTTGGCCAAGGGCGGCAATCCCAAGCTCAAGGACGAACGGGGATGGACCGCCCTGCATTACGCGGCGATGAAAACCGACATCCCTATCTGCACCGCCCTCATCGCCTCCGGCGCCGACGTCAACGCCGCCAGCAACGGCGGCGGCCGACCGCTCCACGAGGCGGCCCCGGGCGGCAACGCCGAGACCGTCGAGTTCCTCATCGCCAAGGGCGCCGAGATCAACGCCAAGACCAAGGACGGCAACACCGCGCTCGCCTACGCCGAAGATTTTAAAAACCAGCCCGTCGTCGACGCGCTGAAGAAGCACGGCGCGGCGCGCTGAGCTCGAAAATTGGGTCGCGATGTAGGCTGCGCCTTGGCGCACGCGGACGTTCGATTCGGCGGCGTGCGCCAAGGCGCAGCCTACGATTTTCCGCCCCGGTGGTGCCCCGTCTGCGGGGCATGGGATCTGACCTGGCACTTCCCCCCCGATGGCGTCTCGCAGAGACGCCCTGCAAAATTTGTGGGCCGCCTGTGCCAGGCGGCGGCGGGAATCAAGCTTCCCCCCGGATGATGCGGCGCGTCCCCCGCCCCGCATCACGGTGCCGGCAACCGCGTGACGCGGATGTCGCGAAAGAGGAACTGCCCGCCCTTCGGCACCTCGGCCTGCAGCGCGATGAAACCCGAGGGCTTCTCGATGCCGTCGACCCTCCATGCGTCCTGGCCATTGACCTTGAGCGAGGCGGTCGTGCCCTTCACCGTCAGCTCGAACTTGTTCCAGTCCCCCGCCTTGGTCGGCACCGCGCTCTTGCCGTCGGGAAAACCGTCGATGTTCCCCTCCATCCCCTTGCGCAGGTTGACCTGATACTTCTTCGGCCACGGCCTGCCCTCGGGAACCTCATCGTACCGGAAATACACTCCCGAGTCCCACATGTCCGCGGCCAGCGCCTTCCACTCGTACTCGAGGACGAAATCGGCAAAGGCGCCCTTCGCCTGAATCAGGCCATTGCCGTCTTTGACCAGGATCGCGCCATCCTGGACGACTGCCTCGCAGCCGATCACATCCCAGCCATCGAGGCTCTTCCCATCAAACAACGCCACGGGCTCGGCCGCGGACAGACCGCCCCCGACACCCAGGCATGCCAACGCCATCAAACCGATCCGGATCGCCTTCATGTTCATCCCTCCAATGCGTCACATTCGAATTCAAACAACAGATCGTGACGGCACACCACCGCATTGAATATGGCCGTCGGAAATTCGGGCAGGTCGCGCGACTCCACATACCGCTCCCAGGCATCGAGGGTCTCCGGACTGCTAAAATACCCCATCGCCCTAACGACGTGCCCCCAGCTCATCCCCCGGTTCTCCAGGATCGCCGCCACCACGTCCATCGTCAGAGCCACCTGGCCATCCAGGTCGTCCACGTGGGCCGTCGCTCCGGCCGGTTCGATGCTCGCCGTCCCGGAAACCAGAATCCGCCGCTGGCCTTTCGAACCCATCTCGGCACCCCGGCTGAATGCGCTCCCATACTCGATCGCGGGGCATTGGAGTGGCGACGGCGTCGGCACCACCCGCGGCGCATCTCCCTTCGGCCGCGCCCCAAGCAACTTCGCCACCAGACCGGCACCCGAGGGATTATCGCAGCCAACGGCCGTGCTCGCGGGAACGTAGCGATCAAAGACCCCCCTCGCCTTAAAAAACTCTCGGCGCACCCGGTTGAAGTCGTCGTACCAGGCAAGGATGTCCCGGTTGTAGAACCATGTCCGCGCGGTGTCGTGAAAATCCCAGCCGAGCACCCCCAGCACGTCGTCGAATTTTGCGAGCAGCTGCGCCGACTGCTCCCCCGAGGGCAACGACAGATCCGGGGGCAGCACGTTCCCCAACATCACGTACTGGTAATCCTCGTCCTCGAATAGCGTCCCCGCGATCTCCCCGCGATATTCCATCGGCTCGACCCCGGATCCCGACACCGCCCAGACCTGCACGCAAACCATGTCCGCCACATTGTCCTCAAGCCACGTCACCGGCCAATGCACCCGACCAAAGGCCCGGCGCATCGCCGCCATCGCCGCCTCCTTCACCCCACGACCCACTACCTCGCATGATACCACCCTCCCCCCCACCTCGCCCAACATCCCAGCCAACGCCACGAAAACCGCCCCCACGCGCCACGGCTCCCGCCCCGCCACGGTCACGAAGTGCTCCACGATGCCCGCCCGCGATACCGACCGCCGTTGAACCTTCCATCCCTCACGCGCCAGAAGCTCCAGCGTCGGAAGGGTGATGGATGAATCACTCGGGGATGCCTGCTCGGTCACGCTGCTCGCCATCCCCTGTGTATACCGTCACGATGTTAAGTTTCACTACAAAATTCGGCAAGGCGCCACCTATTTGAACTGCCCGGCTGGTCCCAGGACACGCCTGCCCGGCACCACCGGGGAGGAAAATGGTAGGCTGCGCCTTGGCGCACGCGGACGTTCGATTCGGCGGCCTGCGCCAAGGCGCAGCCTACATCGCGACCCAATTTTCGAGTCAGATCCCGTGCCCCGCACGCGGGGCACCACCGGGGCGGAAGAAGTAGCCCATCTGGTAACAGATGGGCCACGCGTGGGAAGATCCACGGCCTCACAGCCGTGGCTACGTCTGGCATTTTCGAGTCAGCCCGTCATTATTTTCTTGAATCCTGAAAATGCCGGTTCTGCACTATTTCTCATGGCGCATTTCCCCGCACTCCCCTGCGGCGCGTGCAGTTGCTGCACGGTCTCTCGTCGCGGTTTTCTGGCATCCTCACTGATGGCGTTCGCGGCGACCCCCTTCGTGGCGGCGGCGGCGCCGGAGGCCTCTCAGGCGGGCGACCTGGGGGAATGCATCGACCTGGAGCAACTCCGTCCCCGGCCCAAGGTGAGGATCAAGGGGGTGATACTCCGCCAACCGCCCCCGTACTGGCTGGGCTGGCCGGGCACCTCGTATGATATCGAGGGGCACCGGAAGGAATACGAGGCGGCGTTCTCGAAGATGGCGAAGCGCGCGGGCGTGACCGCCGAACTCGACCCTTCCCCGGTGGAGAAGGCGGAGGATTTTGGACCCTGGCTGGAGCGGGCCAAGGCGGAAGGCCACGATGCGATCTTGCTTCACATCCAGCACATCCACTGCTGGCGGTGGCTGGACGGGCTCAAGGCCGCGGCGATCCCGACCATCATCTGGGCGCCGGTGGGGACGGCCTTCACCCAGCACGTGTTGAAGCTGGCGAGGCAGCCCGGCATCCACGTGGTCTCGTCGCTCGAGGTCGAGGCGATCGAGCAGGCGTTCCGCATGGTCCGGGCGAAGCGCCAGTTCGAGGAGACGAGGCTGCTGGTGCTCAAGGGCAACGAGCGCAAGGAGACGGTGCTCGAGCGTCTCGGGACCAAGGTGCGCTACATCCCGCGCGACACGCTGCACGAGCTGTTCAACCGCATGCCCCTGACCGACGAGGCGCGCGAGATCGCGTCGACCGCGATGAAGAACGCCGAGAAGGTCGTCGAGCCCAGCGCGGAGGACCTGCACAATGCGGCGCGGGCATTCATGACCGCCCGCCGCCTCATCCGCGACGAGGGGGCAAACGCCATCACCTCGGACTGCCTCGGGATGGTATCCTCGCGCGTGGTCCCAACGCCGCCCTGCATGGCGGTCTCGATGTTCCAGGATCACGGGGTGACCTACGGTTGCGAGGCGGATGTCTTCGGGGCGATGTCGCTCATGCTGAGCAGCTACCTCCTGGACAAGCCGGGCTTCATGAACGACCCGGTGCCGGAGACCGTCAAAAACGTCCTGGTCGCGGCACATTGCGTCTGCGGGACGAAGATCGATGGTTTCGATGGGCCCCGGGAACGCCACATCCTCCGGTCGCATTCGGAGTCCAATCTGGGTGTCGCGCTCCAGGTGGTCTGGAAGGAGGGCAGGCCCTGCACGCTCGTGCGTTTCAAGAGCCCGCATGAGCTGATCGTCGATACGGGGGTCGTGGTGGGCAACGTGAATACCCCGCCCGCCGGGGGGTGCCGCACCAGCGTCGAGATCCACATGGACAAGGTCGAGGATGTCCGCGATGTCGCGGGCTTTCACCAGGTCGTCCTGGCGGGCAACCACCGCCGCGATCTCGAGGCCTTCTGCCAGATGTGGGGCATCAAGATGGTGGCCTCCCCCGAGCGCCCGCCGGCGACGGAGGCCGCATGAGGCGCGACTCCGGCCCCCGGGAGGGCGGGCTCCCAGCCCGCCATGCGCTCATGGCGTTCGGGTCTGCCCCACTCATCATCTGGGTCCTGGGCCTTGCCTGGCACAGCGCCCACGCGGTCGAGATCCGCTCTCCCGGATTCCCGCCCACCGGGGTGGGGCCTGACGGATCGCTGGCCGAACCGTGGGGCCACATCGCCCTGCGGCTCGCCACCCCGCAAAAGGCCGAGACAACGCAACAGCAACAGGACCACCCCATGCCCGCAGCGGTCACGGTTTCTGTAGCAGGCGACCTCGAACTCCGCCAGTTAGCCTACCGCGCCCCGGTCTGGCCCGAGGGTGTCGACGTGATCGAGGCGACGGCCCTCAATCGCGGCAATGATCCCGCGGTCATGGAAATCGAACTGGCCGTCCCCGAGACGATGGCCATCGGCGACACATCCGGAATCATCGAGGGGCGGCCCGCGCTCGCGCTCCCATGCGGCCTATCCCCTGCGCGCGAGGAGCGAGAATGGGGCTGCGCCGGTGGCGTGGCGGCACTGCGCGGTTGGGGCAAGCCCAGCGCGCCCTGCGATCCCGCCTTCAGGAACATCGCGGCCGGCATGGGCGGCGTTCCAATCCGCTACCGATTCGCCGTCCCCAACGGCGCGAAGAGAACGGTCGCGCTGGGGTTCTGCGAAAGCCACCACGCGGACGCGGGTTCTCGCGTGATGGTGGCCTCGGTCGAGGGCGCGCCGCCGCAGACCATCGATCCCATCGCGCGGTGGGGGCACCATGTCCCGGGCATCGCGCGCTTCTCCGCCCGCGACGCCAACGGCGACGGACGACTTGACATACTGGTCAGCCCAGAGGCCACCTCGCGCGACCGGAACCCCATCCTCAATGCCATCTGGCTGTTCGATCCTTCGTCAGTCCCCGACGATGCCGCGATACTCGCCGGCGCCGCGGGCGCCGAGGCAGGGCGATATGTCGATGTCGGCGGCGAAAAGGACCAGTCCCTCTATCCCCCGGGCAACCTCCGCTACACCATCCCGCTCCAACCCAGGGAACAACGCGTGTTCCTATTCCTCGCCCGCTCCCCCGGTTCCCGCACCCTGCCCGACCCCGCCACCATGGCCTGGAACCCGGCCTCGTTGCGGAAGGCCGCTACGGAGGTCTGGGCCGCACGATGGCCAGAGCCCGCTTCCAGCACGCATCCAGGACACTGACTCAAAAATTGGGTCGCGATGTAGGCTGCGCCTTGGCGCACGCTGCCGAATCGAACGTC
>CAZYWZ010000119.1:0-19531 GCA_964651705.1 uncultured Verrucomicrobiales bacterium | reverse complement strand
TCGCACCAACACCGAATTTTGCTTCATGAGTGTCAATCTACAGCCGGACGGGACACCGCCCCCGAAGGGCGAAGGCCCTTCGCTGCCCGATCCCCCCTCCCGTAGCGAAGCCCCTTCGGGCTTCGGCGCGCCGGCGCAGCGCATCGCCCATATCAGACCGTCTCCCCATTCGCCAGAATGTCAGCCGCCGGGAACCCCACCCCACCTGCCGCGCAACGCCCGGATCTCACCCTCGCCGTAGAAATGTCGGCTGTGCCTGTCCCCATACATCCGATCGAGATAATCCCCCGGCAGGACCAGCCCCGATAGAAATTCCTCGTAGATTTCCCCCTGCGGCTTGGCCGATGCCGCGTTCTCCCGCCGGGGCGCGAAATCCTCAATCCCCATGAATTGGCGGAATGCCTCACCACCAACCACCCCCAGCATCTCAAGCTTCAGAACCATCAACTGGACCCGCCCGCGCTCGTAAACCCGATACCCGAGCTCGCGAGGGAACGCCGATCCGTACACATCGATGCCAAAGACCGCCGCCATCTCCCCGTCAAACCAGCGCAGCGGGATGTCGTGCGGGAAGCGCTCCAGAAAATGGGCGAGGAGCGCCTCGCGCCAGCCGGGCTCCCGTCGCTCGCACGCCTCGCGCAACCCGGCGGGCCACCACGCCACGTTGTGGAAGAAGCCCGAGAGATCCGCGGCCACGGGATCTCGCACAAGCGACACGACGCGGCACCCGACGCGATCGAGAACACCGGACCTCACCGCGTCCGAACGCCCCCGGCTCTCGCCGATATGCCGCCGCGAACTCGGCGGCACCGCCCGCCAACCCCCATGCCCCGCCTCCTGAATCTCCCGAAGATACCGGATGCCCCCCTCGCTCAAATAATGGGTGTGATAGAATACCGGAGTTCTCCCCACCCACTCCCGCTTCCGCTTCAGCTCGCGCAACACCGACAGCGACCCGACCTTGCCCATCTGGTGCACGAACACCACCGGCCGCCCCTCCCGCACCGCGGCCCAGAATCGGCGCCGCGCCCGCAGGCGAAAATACGCCTCGTCTCCCAAAAGGCGCTTCAGCGCATGGCCCCACCAGCCGCCCATGGCATCAACTTGCCAACCTCGGCAGAAATACCACCGCTCCCACCACCGCCGCCGCGATCGCCGCGAGCAGCACGCCCCCCGCCGCGAGATCCTTCGCCCGGCCCACCCGCTCGTCGTGCCCCGGCGCCACCGCGTCCGCCAGCGCCTCCACCGCCGTGTTGATCCCCTCCGCCGCCCAGACCAATCCCATCGCCAGCACCAGCAGGCACCACTCCTCCCGCCCCACGCCCAAAAACCACCCCGCCCCCACCACGCCCACCGTCGCAACCGCATGAATCCTCGCGTTCCGCTGCCCCCGCACCAGCTCCCACACCCCGCGCCCCGCACATACAATACTCCCCACCCGCCCCAACCAGAACCTTTCCCTCATGATCTTGATTCCACCTCGCTTGTTGAGTGTTGCCCGCCGCAAGCCAGGCCACCTGCGACACTACGCCTGTCCTGCCGCCCCGCGGATTATGCCTCACGGGCGAAGCCCCGCGAGGGAAAATCCACTAAACTACAATCAACACGGCACTTATCCTCGAATTGCCCGTTCTATTAAGAAGCGCAACTATCTGTAATAAAATATGTTACATAGACCGCAATCTGTTAAGAATCCATACAAATTTTGATTGCGTCCGGTGCAGCTGTGCCTTAGCAGTGGATCCGTTGGACCGATCACCGAGCGAGGAACCGATGTCGGCATTCTTGGACACGAGACGATGGAGTTGCTGCTGTTTCTAATATTGTTCCCGCTGTTGCCGGCCGGTCTGATCGCCCTGATACCCCACCTCACGACCCGGAAGGTCATCGCGCGCCTCTCGGCGGCGATCCTGGGGGGGGCCTCCGTATGTCTGTGCTGGCGTTCTCTGGCGCAAGGTCCGGCGTATTTCCCCATCGAGTCCCGGGCGGCGGACGCGGTGATGTTCGGGTTGGAGATGCTGATCGCGGCCTACCTCCTCTATCGTTGCCGGGAATTGCCGCGGCGGCGGCTCTGGATCCCGGCGCTCGTCGTGCTCCAGGCCGCGGGGATGGCGCTGCTGGAGTGCGGCGGTCGCCTCCCCCACGCGCACCGTCCCCTGTACGCGGACCACTTCTCGGTGATCATGGCCGTGATCATCGGCGTCATCGGCGGCCTCACGGCCGTCTACTCGATCGGCTACATGACCGAGTACCACAGCCACCACCCCGAGATCCCGGTGCGGCGGCGGCGCTTCTTTTTCACGGTCTTCGTATTCCTCTCGGCGATGTTCGGCATCGTCTTCTCGAACAGCCTGGCGTGGCTGTTCTTCTTCTGGGAGGTGACGACGGTCTGCTCCTTCGTCCTCATCGGCTACGCCCGGACGGACGAGGCGAAGTTCAGTTCCTTCCACGCCCTCGGCCTCAACCTGGTGGGCGGCCTCGGATTCCTCATGGCAATGGGCTACGAGGCCTATTTCGCGGGTGATCCGACGCTGGATGCCGACCGGCTGATCGCCGCGGGCCCCGCGCTGGCGATGGTTCCGGCGGCGGGGATCGCGTTCGCCGGGTTGGCCAAGGCCGCCCAGCTGCCATTCTCGCGCTGGCTGCTGAGCGCGATGGTCGCACCGACGCCCGTCTCCGCGCTCCTGCACTCCAGCACCATGGTCAAGGCGGGCGTGTTCGCGCTGGTGAAATTCGCGCCCGTTTTCAGGGGCACGACCGAGGGCCTGCTGCTCGCGCTGGTCGGCGGGCTGACATTTCTCGTCACCTCCCTGGTCGCCGTCAGCCAGAGCAACGCCAAGCGGGTGCTCGGTTGCTCGACCGTCGCCAACCTCGGGCTCGTCGCCATGTGCGCGGGCGTCGGCACGCCCGAGACCCTATGGGCCGCCCTGCTGCTGATCATCTTCCATGCGGTCGCCAAGGCACTGCTCTTCCTCGGCGTCGGCCCCATCGAGCACCGCATCGGCAGCCGCAATATCGAGCTCATGGAGGGCCTCATCGCGACGCGCCCCGCCCTGGGCGCGATCATGATCGTGGGCATCTGCGGCATGTTCCTCGCCCCCTTCGGCATGCTGATCAGCAAGTACGCCGCGCTCAAGGCCCTCATGGATAGCCACGTCCTGCTCGCCGGCCTGCTGGCCTTCGGCAGCGGGCCGACGCTCTTCTTCTGGGCCAAGTGGATGGGCAAGATCGTCTCGATCCCCCACCGCCACCAGGACGTCGTCGGACCGATCAGCATCGACAAGTGGATCGCCCTCGGGACCCTGACCCTGGGCACCCTCGGCGCGTGCGTGTTCTTCCCCTGGGTCGCGCGCTGGTTCGTCGAGCCCCACGTGCGCGAGGTCTACGGAACCACTTCGGGCCTCGGCCCGGGGGGCGCCGCGGTCATGGTCGGCATGCTCATGGTGTTGTTCGCCCTGCCCTTGCTGTACGCGGCGCTACCCAGGCCTTCGGCGCGCAGCGAGGGTTATCTCGCCGGCGTCGGGACGGGGGGCGGCGGCGCGTTCCGCGGCGCGATGGGCCAGATCCACCCCGTGGACATGCGGAATTACTACCTGTCTTCTTTCTTCGATGAACACGCCCTGATGCGCTGGGGCATACGCGCCTCGGCGGCATTGGCCGTGGCCATGGTGGTGATCGCATGGATATGACCGGGATCGCGGGCGCGGCGGCCTTCCTCTTCGGCGCACCCGCCGCCGGCGGGTTGCTCGCCGGCGTCGACCGCATCGTCACGGCCCGCATGCAGGGGCGCAAGGGCCCCCCCCTCCTCCAGCCCTTCTACGATGTCGGAAAACTCCTGCAGAAGTCTCGCCTCGTCGTTAACCCCCACCAGGGTTTCTACATCTGGGGATTCCTCGTGTTCCTCCTGATCGCGGGCGCCCTATTCTTTTCGGGCGGCGACCTGCTCCTGTCCATCTTCGCTCTCGCGGTGGCCGGGGTGTTCTTGGCCCTCGGCGCCTTCTCCGTGAACACCCCCTACAGCCACATCGGCGCCGAGCGCGAGTTGCTCCAGATGATGGCGTACGAGCCCATGCTGATCATCGCCGTCCTCGGGCTCTATCAGTCCACGGGGAGTTTCCTGGTCCGCGACATCGTGGCCTCCGGACGGCCCATCTTGGCCGAGTTGCCCGGGGTCTTCCTCGGCTTCCTGTTCATCCTGACGATCAAGCTGCGCAAGTCCCCTTTCGATCTCTCCTCCTCGCACCACGGCCACCAGGAGATCGTCAAGGGCATCACGACTGATTTCGCCGGCCCCGACCTCGCCCTCATCGAGATCGCGCACTGGTACGAGAATGTCCTGCTCCTCGGCTTCACCTGCCTGTTTTTTGTGCCGCTGCACCCCGCGCTCGCCATCGCCCTCGCCGTCGCCACATACCTGCTCGAGGTGTTCGTCGACAACACCCACGCCCGCCTCCGCTGGCAGCACACCGTGAAACTCTCCTGGTGGACCGGCGCCGCGCTGGGCCTCGCCAACCTCGCCATACTCGACCTCTTGCGATGAACCCCCACCGGAACTGACATGTCCCTGTTCAAGAAATCACCCTGGGTCCTGCACTACAATTGCTCGAGCTGCAACGGCTGCGACATCGAGGTGCTCGCCGCCCTCACGCCCACCTACGACCTCGAGCGCTTCGGGATCATCAACACCGGCAACCCAAAGCACGCCGACGTCCTCCTCCTCACCGGCGGCGTGAACGCGCAGAACATGGAGGTCGTCCGCAGCCTCTACGCGCAGATGCCCGACCCGAAGGTCGTCGTCGGCGTCGGCATCTGCGCGCTGAGCGGCGGCATATTCGCGCCCTGCTACAACATCCACGGCGGCGCCGCGACCGCGGTCCCCGTGGACATCTATGTCCCCGGTTGCGCGGCCCGCCCCGAGTCCATCATCGACGGCGTCATCCGGGCGCTCGACATCCTCCAGCAGAAGGCCGATGCCCTGCGCGGGCGACGCCGCCCCGCGGCGCTCGCCGAGGAGGCCGCATGACCGAGCCACAGCCCATCGGGCCCGTCGATCCCCCCGCGCTGCCCGCCCGCGCCTCCGCCATGCGCGCCGACGGATGGCGACTCATGCAGGTCTGCTGCACCACCGCGGGCCCCGACTTCGAACTGCTCTATAGCTTCGCCAAGGACTCTGACCTCCGCGGCATCCGGGCCATCGTGCCGCGCGAGGGCGCCAGGGTCCCCAGCATCACCGGGGCCTACCTCTGCGCCTTCCTGTACGAGAACGAGATCCACGATCTCTTCGGGGTCAAGTTCGACGGGCTCGCGATCGACTTCCAGGGCAATTTCCTCAAGGCCCGCATGAAGAATCCCTTCGCCGCGCGGCCCCTGCCCGACGATCCCGAGCAGATCCCGCCCGGGAATTGCGGGCCCCGGCCGCCCGCACCCGCCAAGGAGACCCCAACGCCATGAGCGCCGCGCCCACGACCAAACCCCGCACGATCGTTCCCTTCGGGCCGCAGCATCCCGTCCTGCCCGAACCCATCCACCTCGACCTCGTGCTCGAGGATGAGACCGTCGTCGATGCCATCCCCACGATCGGATTCGTCCACCGGGGCCTGGAGCGGCTCTGCGAGCAGCACGACTTCCACAAGATGGTCCACGTGGCCGAGCGCGTCTGCGGCATCTGCTCCTTCATACACGGGATGGGTTACTGCCAGGCCATCGAGGCGATCATGGGCATCGATGTCCCGCCGCGCGCCCTGTACCTCCGCACCTTCTGGGCCGAGATCTCCAGGGTCCACAGCCACCTCCTGTGGCTCGGGCTCGTCGCCGACGCCTTCGGTTTCGAGAGCCTCTTCATGCACTCCTGGCGCATCCGCGAGAAGATCCTCGACATCATCGAGGAGACCACCGGCGGCCGCGTCATCTTCGGCTCCTGCAAGATCGGCGGCACCCGGCGCGATATCGCCGACGACACCCTCCGCCGAATCCGCGCGCAGTTGGATCCCATCGAGCGCGAGTACCGCGCGATCGCCGACGTGTTCGACAACGACCCGACCGCCAAGAAACGCCTCCGCGGACTCGGCGTTCTCTCCCGCGAGGACGCGCACGCCCTCGGCGCCGTCGGCCCCACCGCCCGAGGCAGTGGCATCGGATTCGACGCCCGCCGCCTCGGCTATGGTGCCTATCCCGACCTCCGGCTCGAGCCCGTCGTCGAGACCGATGGCGATTGCTACGCGCGCTGCCGCGTCCGGGTCCGCGAGGTCTACCAGTCCTTCGACCTCATGCGCCAACTGATCGACGGGACCCCGCCGGGCCCGATCGATGTCCCCGTCAAGGGCAACCCCAGCGGCGAGTACATGTCCCGCCTCGAGCAGCCGCGAGGCGAGGTCGGCTACTACATCAAGGGCGAGGGAAAGCGCAACCTCGAGCGGTTCCGCGTCCGCACCCCCACCTTCGCCAATATCCCCGCCCTCATCCACATGCTCAAGGGCTGCGAGTTCGCCGACGTCCCCGTCATCGTGCTCACGATCGACCCCTGCATCAGTTGCGCGGAACGCTAGCCTCACCGGAGAATCGCCACCATGGCCAATTGGAGCATCTCGAAACTCATCGCCGCGAGCGCCGTGGCCACCCCGGCCACCCGGCTCTATCCCTTCGTCCGTCGCGAGCCTTTCGCCGCCACCCGCGGCCATGTCCGATTCGCCCACGACACGTGCGTCTTCTGCAACCTCTGCGCCAAGGTCTGCCCCACCGACGCCATCGTCGTCAACCGCAAGGAGAAGCGCTGGATGATCGACCGCCGCAGGTGCATCCTCTGCGGCGCCTGCACGGAATCCTGCCGCAAGGCGTGCCTCTTCTTGGAGAACGCGCCCGCCCCGCCCATGACCGCCGCGGAGTGGGAGCGCATGCGCATCGAGACCGAGGTCCTGCCCCCCGTCCCGATGGGCGTCGCGCCAGATTGCTAGCATTTTTACAATCCGTCGCCCCCTGCCGGGTCCAAGCCAGCGGATTTCTGGGCCGCGGTCACCCGGCACATCCCCGACGGCGGATTCCATCCGGTTCTGTGTTGAATGTTGAATGTCGGTCGTTGAGTGTCGGCTATCCGACCCCCACCCGCCGGACCCTCGCCCCCACGCTGCAAAACACCTCGTAGCTGATCGTCCCTAGCCCCCGCGCCAGTTCCTCCACCGGCAGCCCCGGACCCATGAGCACCACCGCGTCGCCGGGCCGCACCTCCCCCGCGCGCGTCACATCCAATAGCGTCTGGTCCATCGTCACCCGACCGACCACCGGGCACCTCCGCCCGTTGACGAGCATGGTGCCGCGATTCGACCACGCGCGCGAATACCCATCCCCGTATCCCGCCGCCACCACCGCCACCCGCATGCGCCGCCGCGCGACATAGGTCGCCCCATAGCTCAGCGTCCGCCCCTTCGGCACCTCCCGCACCAGCACCACCCGCGCCTTCCATGTCATCACCGGACGCAGCGCGCCAGCGAATCGCCCGATCGGCGACGACCCGTACAGCGCGATCCCCGGACGCGCCAGCTCCCCCCTCATCCCAGGAAAACCCAATATCCCCGCGCTGTTGGCCGCGTGGAATCGCACGCCCTTCCAGCGCCGCCCCACCGCATCCCGCACCGCGGAAAACCGCCGCCACTGCCGCCGCGTGAATGCCGCATCGCTGTCCGCGCACGCAAAATGCGTGCATACCCCCGCCAGCTCCAGGCCCTCCGTCGCCGCCACCCGCTCGATCAATGGCATCGCCTCCTCGTGCCACACCCCCAGCCGGCCCATCCCAGTGTCTACCTTCACGTGCACCCGCACCCGCCGTCCCTGCCGCCGCGCCGCCACCCCAAGCCACCCCGCCTCCGCCGCCGTCGATACCATCGGCTCAAATCCCCCGCGAACCACCTCCCCCGCCTCCGCCTTCAAACACGCCCCAAATAACAGGATCGGCGCCCCCACACCCAACGCCCGCACCTCCAGCGCCTCCCCCACGCTCGCCACCCCCAGCATCGCCACCCCCCGCTCCCCAGCCAACACCGGCGCCACCACCCCAAGCCCATGCCCATATGCCCCCGCCTTCACCGCCGCCACCAATCCCACACCCCGCCCAGCCGCCCGCCGCAAATACTTCACGTTCCACCGCAACGCCCCCACCCCAATCTCCGCCCAACACCGTAAACCCGCCGTCGACCTCACGCTCGCCTCCCGCTTCAACACCCCCACACTCTCCCACACCCACCCTCCCACTGACCATCAAATTTGATTCGCCGCCCCGAAACGGACACCCCGCCGCCCAAAATCGCTCGGCACACCTCCCATTTTTGCTTGCGTATAACTTAATTATTTCGTAACGTGACTGACGACATCATCCGGGAGACCCCCATGCCCAACCCCCCAACCCGCCCCCTTTCCCTCGACGACGCCCTCGACGACGCCCTCGACGCCTACCGCACTCAGGCCAAGTCGTTCCAACCCTCCGCCACCGCAAAAGGCGCCGCCTTTACCGCCGCCGCCACCGCCGCCCTCGCCCTCGCCCCCTCCGCCGATGCGGCGATCGCGTACACTAATCCAACAGATATTACCCGTGCCCTAAGTCCAACAGGTGCTGATGAAACAACAGCTTTTATCGATCTAGATGGGTTCGGGGAAGCCGACTTTTCCTTTAAGATTAAGCGCTATTTTGCGACTTTCACAGAATCGGACATAACCACCCTGCGCTACCGCGATCAATCCATTCGGATTGCAGCAATTGGCAATGCTTTGGGCGTCGTTCCGGCCGGGCCTGCCCCGAATCCAAATGTAGCAAGACTGACCAATGGTGTGGCAGTCGCATCATTCGCAAAACCTAACATGCTCCGGTTCTTCACTTCGGAAACTGTTAATGGTGGCAGTTCCACGGGTGGCCTCTGGTTCGGCAACACCATGAACCTCGCAGCCGCGGGCTTCGTCGGCGTTGCCATAAACAACGCCGGAAGCACCAACTACGGCTGGATCCGGATCGGCATCTCCAACGATGCGACCGGTGCACCGGTCGCCTTCACCGTGTACGACTGGGCCTACGAGACCGAGGCGAATACCCCCATCACCGTCGGCCTCATCCCCGAGCCCTCCCCCGCGGCCGGCCTCGCGCTCTTGGCGGCGGGCGCGGCGGGCATCGCGGCCTGGCGACGACGGAAGCAGCCGACGGCGTAAATAGCCCGTCCCCCGCCGAAGGGCGCAAGCCCTTCGCTACCGCACGCCCCGTAGCGATCGCCTCCGGCGATCGGCCCTCGTCCCCCGCCGAAGGGCGCAAGCCCTTCGCTACTCAACATAGCCACGCCGAACCTTGAATCCCCCCGCCATAACCCACTCCCTTCCATAATCTTATCAAAAACTTAATTTGGTAAACGGACGGTCGCGCCCGTATTTTACGGGATGCGAATGCACGATCCCGCCATGGATCTCGACCATCTGTGGGAGGCCTACGACCGCTCCGCGTCCTTCACCAAACGGGCTCGCCCCCGGTGGCGCGAACCGATCACGCACGCCGCCGCCACCGCCGCCGCGCTCGCCATGGCACCATCGGCCGATGCGGCGATCCAATACAGTGGGAGGCAAGACATCATTCTAACCCCGACGTCCAGTCAACCGGTGACAGATGCCTCGGTAGATATCAATGGCGACCTCATTGACGATTTTCGTTTCGAAATTCGCTTATCAAACGCCGCCTGGGTCTTCACCACACAGTCCACATCTGGCCTCGGCGGGGCCGGCGTCGTCACCGCCGGCGCTTTCCCCGATCGATTGTCGGCCGGCGCGACGGTCTCGGCCGTCACAACCGCCCCCAACACCGCCCTGATTGGGGCGGCGGGGGCCAACTGGGCCGGGGGCACGATGTCATTCGCTGACGCCGGATTCCTGGGTGTCGGCATCCGGGTCGCCAATGGAACCCAGACCAGTCTACATTACGGGTGGATCCGCGTCGGCATCGAGACCAACGCCCAGGGCGATCCCACCGCCATGACGCTGTACGATTGGGCCTGGGAGACCGACCCAGAAACCGAAATTGCCATCGGCCTCATCCCCGAACCCACACCCGCCTCCGGTCTATCCCTCCTGGCCGCCGGTGCCGCCGGTCTCGCCGCCTGGCGGCGAAGGAAGCGCCCAGCCTCCTGGCCAGAAACTTCACCCCCGTTGGCGTCGCAGAGACGCCCTACAAATTTTGTAGGCCGCCTGTGTCAGGCGGCAGCGGGAATGAAGTTTCCCCCTGAATGACGCGGCGCCCCATTTTTGGAGTGCGGCGTTGCAGCGCCGCTTTGGATTGCCCCGAGCGGCCCGGCGTGTTCCCGCCGCCAGACTCTCCAAACAGGGCCCGACGCGCCCATCCAAGGCGGCGTTGCAACGCCGCCTACAAGTCCACACCGGCCCTCCGATGGACCCGAAGTTTCACGACGGATTACCCTCGGACTGGAACCGATTCCGGCTAACCTTCCGCCATGGGCATCTCCCTTGCGGTCATTCGCTCCTTCTGGACCAGCATTCTGGCATGCTCGGTGGCGTCGGGCACCAAACCTTTAGAGCCGGGGGACTACCCGGCCGGGCACACCAGTTACCTCCGCCTGGCCGGGCAGATGGAAAAGCACTTCCGCGAGGGGGTCCTCGCCTTCTGGTTCCCGCGCTGCGTCGATCGCGAGCGCGGGGGTTTTCATCCGAGTTTCCTCAACGACGGCACGCGGGGGACGGACGACGACCGGATGATCGTATTCCAGTCTCGCATGACCTGGGTGGCGGCGCAGGTGGTGATGCGCTGCCCGGATCTCGCCGAGGCGTATCGGCCCATCGTCGCTCACGGTGTGGCGTGCCTCGACGAGGTGATGTGGGACAAGGAATTTGGCGGCCCGTTCTGGCAGGTGGATGCGTCGGGGAAACTCCGTCCGGGCGACCCCGGACGGAAACACGCCTACGGCATCGCCTTCTGCATCTACGCCGCGGCCGCGGCACATGAGGCCACCGGATCGGGGCGCGCGCTCGACCTGGCGCGCCGCACCTTCCGCTGGCTGGATGATCACGCGCACGATGCCGCCAACGGCGGCTACCACGAGGCCCTCCGACGCGACGGCACACCCATCCTCGATCCCCCGCCAGACGCGACAGGGGCCACCGCCCTGCTGGGCACGCCCCACGGTTTCAAATCGATGAATGCCCACATCCATCTCCTCGAGGCCCTCACCGGCCTGCGCGCCGTCTGGCCCGACCCCGTCCTGACGGCGCGTCTGAATGAGGTCTTCGAGATCGTGCGCGACCGGATCGCCGCCCCGCCCGGCGCCCTGCACCTCTACTTCGCCCCGGATTGGCGCCCCGTCCCCGGCCACGACTCCTATGGCCACGATGTCGAGACCGCCTACCTCCTCCTCGAGGCACACCACGCCCTCGGGCGCAAAGACGCAGATGCGACCCTCGCCGTCGCCCGATCCCTTGTCGATAATCCCCTCCGCCACGGATGGGACAAACGCCACGGCGGATTCTATGACTTCGGATCCCCCCTCGGCCAACACTGCGCCACAGAGAAAATCTGGTGGACCCAGGCCGAGGGACTCAACGCCCTGCTGCTGATGCACGCGCGCTTCGGCGCCGAGACCCCGAAATACTACGACGCCTTCCTCCGCCAATGGGCCTTCATCTGGAATCACCAGATCGACCACGAGCACGGCGAATGGTTCCAGACCGTCTCGCACGACGGCGCGCCCGAGCGCGATCGCCCCAAGGGCTCCCATTGGAAATCCGCCTACCACAATGGCCGCGCCCTGCTCAACGCCGCCGAAACCCTCCGGCGCCTCGGCGCATCGCCCCCGGCCACGCCACGCCGCACACCACCCCCAACACCCCCGTGAACCCCCACCACAGAGCGCGACACCGGCGCGATGGCGGCGAAGGGCCCTGAGGCAGGCATTCCTGCCTGCCCCGTAGGCGGAGTCCCAGGTGGCGCACACCCGCCCCCTCACCTCGGCGGCTACCCTCAGATTCACAGACGCATGAATTACATGGAGCTATCTTCGGTATCCGCGCTATTCGAGGTTTGAAGTTTCTGGCCTGATCCCATGCCCCGCATGCGGGACACCACCGGGGAGGAGAATGGTAGGCTGCGCCTTGGCGCACGCTGCCGGATCGCCCGTCCGCGTGCGCCAAGGCGCAGCCTACCTCGCGACCCCATTTTCGAGTCAGCCCCGGTACTCCGCCCACGAACTGGATGTCTCCCACACCTTGACAGACACCACCCGCACCGAACCCGCCAGCGGATACCGCGGGTCCGGGCGCCGCAGATACGCCGCCAGCCCCCGCGCGCATTCGTCAAACAGGGCCTTGGCCATCACCTCGGTCGTGGGATCGACGCCCTCGAAGGCCACGATCCGCTCGCCGTAGGCCTCCCGCATCATCGCGAAACGCGGATCCTCCGTGTTCATCGCCAGCGCGTGATCCCATCCCTCCAGAAAATCCTCCATGACCTCCTTCAGGACCTTGAAGTCGCAGACCATGCCGTTGGCGTCCAGCGAGTCCGCCTCGAGCACGAATTCCACCCTGCGGCTGTGTCCGTGAGGGAATCGGCACTTGTCCGGGTGCCTCGAGAGCATGTGCCCATTCTCGATCTCGAACGCCCTGCAGATGCGATATGCCATGGTCATGTCCCCCGACGGTTGCCGAAGAGCTCGATCTGCAGCCTCCCGCAGAATCGGTTGCCGCGCGCCTTGCACTCCCCGGCAAGCCACGCGCCGCGCGCGCGCAGCGCCTGGATATCTCGTCCCTCGGGCATGAGCAGGATCTTGTCCCCGGGAATGTCCATGCCAAGTCCCGCGATCATCGCGTCGATCTCGGCCAGATCCTCGCGCCCCTCGACCACGAACTTCAACTGATAGGGATAGGCCTCGATCCACTCGCGCACGATCCCCGGCCTCCAGCGGTCCCGCTCGTGCCGCGCCGCCCATCCCCCGGCCATCGCCGCGTCCGGGGTCGAATTCCGGAGCTTCGGGCTGATCGACGCCAGGTCGCAAGCGATGCCCCCGGGGGCGATCGTACCCGCGGTCTCGATGGTGATATGCCACCCTCCCGCGCGCAGCGCCCCCGCCAGTTCGCCGATGCCCCGCGCAACCATCGGCTCGCCCCCCGTCACCACGCAGTGCGCCGACGGGAATGCCCTCACCCGGCGCACGATCTCCCCGACCTCAAGCTCCTCCCCCTCCGGCTCCCACGAGGCGTACGGGGTGTCGCACCACCGGCACCGGAGGTTGCAGCCGGAGGTGCGCACAAAGACCGAGGGCACCCCCGCCAGCTCTCCCTCGCCCTGTATCGAGTGGAATATCTCCGCGACAAACATCACGCCACCCGCGCCGGCCTCGGCGGCAACGGCCCGGCCTCCTCGTACTCCGTCGGATCCGGCACCCCCGCCAGCAGAAACGCCTCCCGCCGCTCCACGCACGTCCCGCACCGCCCGCAATGCGCGGCCCCGCCACGGTAGCACGACCACGTCCGCGAGAAATCCACGCCCATCCCCGCACCGGCGCGGACGATCCCCGCCTTGTCCATGGAAATGAATGGCCGGACCAGCCCGATCCCGGCATACGTCCCCAGCCGCAGCGCCTCCCCCATCGCCGCCATGAATGCCTCTCGGCAGTCCGGATAGATGGCGTGGTCGCCCGCGTGCGCCGCGATCACCACCCCCCCCGCCCCGGCGCTCTCCGCGTATCCCCCCGCGATCGCCAGCAGGATCCCGTTGCGAAATGGCACCACCGTCCGCCGCATCGATGCCTCCTCATAGTGCCCGTCCGGCACATCGCCACCGCCCTCCAGCAGATCCGAGGCGAAGCACTCGCCGATGAAATCCAGCGCCACCACCCGGTGGGGCACCCCCAGCCCCCGGCAGTGCCACGCCGCGCACGGGATCTCCCGGTCGTTGTGCTTCGAGCCGTACCGGAAACTCAGCGCCCCCGCCACCTCACGCTCCCGCCGCGCCCAGTGCAGCGCCACGACGGAATCCATCCCGCCGCTCAACAGCACGATCACCCGCCCCCCCTCGCTCATCCCGGCCCACCCCGCCCGCGCATCACGTGCCCCAGCTTCCGCGCCAGCTCCTCGATGTGAAACGGCTTCCCCATCGCCGCCGCAAATCCGTACTCCCGGTAGTTCGCCAGCACCGGATTCTCCGAATACCCCGAGAACGCGATCGCCGGAAATTCCGGCGCCAGGCCGCGCATCATCCGCACGACCTCCTCGCCCCCCGCCTCCCGAGGGATCGTCAGGTCCAATATCGCCGCATCGTACGGCTCCCCCGCGTCCAGCGCCCCGCGGAACATCTCCATCGCCTCCTCCGCATCCCTCGCCGGATGCCCGTCGTAACCCAGCCGCCGCAGCGCCTTGATCATCGTCAGCCTCACCCCCGGCTCGTCATCCATCACCAGCACCTTCCCCTTCCCCTCCCGCAACAGGAATGAGGTCGTCACCAGCGAGCCCTTCGGCGTCGGCTCCTCCCGCACCACCGCCCCGATCTCCGCCGGCAGAAATATGTCGAATGACGTGCCCACCCCGGGCTCCGAGCGGACCGTGATCAACCCCCCGTGCTTGCGCACGATCGAATACGTCGTCGGCAGGCCCAGCCCGCTCCCGTGCGCCTTGGTCGAGAAATAGGGGTCGAAGATCTTGTCCAGGATCTCCTCCGGGATCCCCGCCCCCTCGTCCGCGATCTGGATCTGCACGTACTCGCCCGCCGCGACCGTGCTCAGCTCGCCCGGCGCCAGCCGCCGGTTGCGCGCCCGCGCCCGTATCGTGCCACCCCCGGGCATCGCCTCCTTCGCGTTGATGATCAGGTTCGACAGCGCCTGCACGATCTGCCCCTCGTCGATCATCACCGGCCAGAGATCCTCCGGGCACGCCACCTCCCCATCCGAACGCGAGCCATGCAGGTTGAATTTGACCGTCTCCTCCAGCAGGCGCGCCAGCCGCACCGGCCTCCGCCGCGGCGCCCCGCCCTTCGCGAAGGTCAGCAGCTGCTTGGCCAACTCCGCCGCCCGCTCCGCCGCCTTCTCGGCCTCGGAGATCAACGCCATCGTCGGGGAATCGTCCGGCGACTCCATCTTCGCCAGCGAGAGATTCCCGCTGATGATCAAGAGCAGGTTGTTGAAATCGTGGGCGATGCCACCCGCCAGCAGGCCGATGGACTCCAGCTTGCTCGACCGGACCATCTCCGCGTCGAGCGCCTGCCTCCCCGCCATGTCCGTGAACACCCAGACGCTGCCCACGGATTTGTCCCCGCCCGGCGCGATGCTGTCCATCCGCAGCAACATGTTGGCGCGGCGCCCGCCGATCAGCCGCATCGTCACCTGCCCCGCCCAAGAGTTCCCGATGGCGAAGGCGCCCAGCACCCCATCGATCGCGCCGCCATCGGTCGCCATCGAAGACAGCCCGCCCTCGCCTACCAGCGAGGTGCAAGTCTCGCCAAACGCCTCGGCAAACGCCGGATTCCGGTGGGCGATCGCGCCGGAGGCATCCGTGATGCACACCGGATCGCTCGTGCTCTCCACCGCGCGCGCCACCGCGTGGAACCTCTCCTCCGCGAGTCGCCTGTCGGTGATGTCCACCATGAATCCCCGGAGCACCCGGGCCCCAGACGCATCGCTCCCCACCGACTCCACGTGCCGCACCCAGACCGTCGAGCCATCCCGCGCCACCAGCCGGTACTCCCCGCTGAACTCACCCCCCGCCGCGATCGCCGAACGGCGCACCTCCCCCACGCGCTCCCGATCGTCCGCGTGAAGGCATCCCTGCCAGAATCCTTCCGCCAGCCAATCCTCCGGCGGATACCCCAGCAGCTTCGCCGCCTGGGGACCCACGTACAGAAAATGGTGCGTCCCCAGCTCGGCCTCCCACGGCACCGCGCGCGTGTTCTCCAGAAGCCTCCGGTATCTCTCCTGGCTCGCGCGGAGGCGCTCCTCCGCCAGCTTGAGTTCCGTGATGTCGTGCGCGACAACCAGGTACCCCGGCCTGTCCCCCACATCGAAGGCATGGCACAGCGCCTCGACGTAGATCATCGTCCCGTCCTTCCTCCGCTGCCGCCACACCCCGGCACGCGTCAGCCCCCCGCGCAAGCCCCGGATGAATTGCCACAGCGCCGAGCGGTCCTCTTCCAGATGCAGGTCCTCCACCCGCATCTTCATGAGCTCCTCGCGGGAATACCCGTACCGAGCCACGGTCCCGTCGTTGACCACCAGAAATCGCCCCGTCTCCCGGTCGAACACCCAGCACGCCGAGGGATTCGCGTCAAACAGCAGCCTGTACCGCGCCTCCGAGGCCACCAGCGACGCCCGGCTCTGGCGCTGCTCGGTGATGTCGCGGCACGCCGATTGCACCTCCCACAACGCCCCCCCCGCATCGAATATGCCGTGGTCCGTGCGCTGCACCCAGGAGACCGCACCCGCGGGACTGACGACGCGATGCTCGCAAACCGCCACGGGCTCCCCCGGGCTCAGCCGCGACTGGTTCACCTTCACCGAACCCCGATCCTCCACGTGCACGAATTCCAGCACGCCCATCCCCAGCACCGCCTCGGGATCCACGCCAAAGTGCCGCGCGAAGGCCGCGTTCACGAACGTCAGCCTCCCCAGCACGTCCGATCTCGACACCATCTCGGTCTGGTCATCGACGATCGCCCGGTAGCGCAACTCGCTCTCCCGCAGCGCCCGTTCCGCCGCGCGCTGCATCGTCACCTCGCGGAAGAAAAGGATCGCGCCCCCGCCATCCAGCCGCGAGCCCCAGACCTCCGAGACGAACCACTTCCCATCCCGGCGCAGGTTCGTCACCTCGCCGATGAAATCCCCCTGGTCCCGAATGACCCCAAAAACCCGCGCGCCCTCGTCCCGCTCCGCGAACAACTCGTCGAGACGGCGCCCCATCACCTCCTCCCGCGGCCACCCAAAACCCTCGGACGCCGAAGCGCCAAACTCCACGATCTCCCGCGAAGGCCCCACCCCCACCATCATGTCCCGGCCCGCATCCAGCATCTGCCGCAACAGGACCTGCCCCACCCCGAAACCCGCCGAGGCAACGCGCACCCTCACCCGCAACACCAGCGCCTCCACGTCCACCGGCCGCACCATGAAATCATCCACCCCCATCGCCACCAGCGCCTCCCCCCTCGCCCCGGTCGCCCCGTCCACGACCGCCAATACCGCGGCCCGGCCCCGCAGCCGCTCGCAGACCGACCTCAGCCCGACCCCGGCCACCCCCGCGTCCAGCACCACCGCCGCGACCCCCTCCGCGAAACACAGCGCCACCGCCTCTTCCGCACCACCGCACTCCCCCGCGTCGAAACCCGCCGCCCGCAGCGCCGACACCATCTGCCCACGCAATATGCCGTCGCCCTCGACCACGATAACGCGCGCGCCTGCCATCTCGCCATACATTAGCCCCTCTAAACCCCCGCGCCAAGACGCCATTGCGCCGCATTCGCGTTTGCGTTGCGCGCCGGCGCCCCCATGATGGCTCACCCATGATCGCCCCAGCGGGTTTCGCGGATGAGTCGCCAAGGCTGATGGAGGCCTTCTTCGGCCCCGGCGGCGCCCTCTCCCGCGCCAAGAACTTCGAATTCCGCCCCCAGCAGCGCCAGATGGCCGCGGCCATCGCCTCCGCCCTGGCCAACCGCCGCCACCTCATCGTCGAGGCCGGCACCGGCGTCGGCAAGAGCCTCGCCTACCTCGTCCCGGGCGTCCTCCACGCCCTCGACTCCCGCTCCAAGATGGTCGTCAGCACGCACACCATCAACCTCCAGGAGCAGCTCTTCCACAAGGACCTCCCCGTCACCCGGCGCCTCATCGACCGCGACTTCCGCCCCGTCCTCATCAAGGGCCGCCAGAATTACCTCTGCCCGCAACGCCTCAACCGCGCCATCCAGCACGCCCCAGAACTCGTCGCCGCCACCGAGGCCGAGGCGCTCGCCCGCCTCCGCGAGTGGGCCAACACCACCGCCGACGGTAGCCTCTCCGACCTCGCCCCGGAACCGGACCCCAGGATCTGGGCCCTGGTCTGCTCCGAGCGCGGCATCTGCACCCCGAAGACCTGCTCCCCGCACAACTGCTTCTACCAGCGCGCGCGCGCCGCCGTCCTCTCGGCCGATGTCGTCGTCGTCAACCACACCCTCTTCTTCACCATCCTCGGCGACCGCGAGTTCGAGGACGACGACGACGGCTACCTCTTCGCCAACGATTTCGTCGTCTTCGACGAGGCGCACACCCTCGAGCACGTCGCCGCCCGCCACATCGGCATCGCGGCCTCCCAGGGCTCCCTCCGCTACAACCTCCACCGCCTCTACAACCCGCGCACCCAGAAGGGCCTCCTCGCCGCCATCCGGCACGGGGAGCCCGTCCCCCTCGTCGTCGAGGCGATCGAATCCGCCGACCGGTTCTTCTCCGCCATCGAGGGCGCCTGCTCCTTCGCCAAGGGCGGCGAATGGCGCGTCCGCCGCCCAGACATCGCCACCGATTCCATCTCCGGCCCGCTGGCCAAGCTCAATGGCTCCCTCCGCCAGGTCGCCGCCGCACTCGAGAACGACGAGCAGCGCGCCGAGCTCGGCGACCTCAACCGCCGCCTCGCCGAGATCCGCGAATCCATCGGCGAATTCCTCGCCCAGCCCGACCCGGACGCCGTCTACTGGGTCAGCCGCGAGGGGAGATTCCAGACCAACCTCTCGCTGAACGCCGCGCCCATCGACATCGCGCCGCACCTCCGCCAGATCCTCTTCCGCGAACGCGCCGTCGCCATTTTCACCAGCGCCACCCTCTCCGTCGGCCGCGGCCTCGACTACTTCCAGTCCCGCATCGGCGGCGAATCCGCCGATGCCCTCCAGCTCGACTCCCCCTTCGACTATGCCCGCCAGATGCGCGTCTTCATCCCGCGCAAGATGCCCTCGCCCCGCGACCACGACGCCTACGAGGACGCCCTCGACCACCACATCCGCCACTTCGTCCGCATGACCCACGGCAAGGCCTTCGTCCTCTTCACCAGCTACCGCCTCATGAACGCCATAGCCGCGCGCCTCGAGGGCTTCTTCGAGGAACTCGGTACCCGCTGCCTCGTCCAGGGCTCCGGCACCCCGCGCCACGAACTGCTCCGCCAGTTCCGCGAGGACATCGACTCCGTCCTCTTCGGCACCGACAGCTTCTGGTCCGGCGTCGATATCCAGGGCGAGAGCCTCAGCAACGTCATCATCACCCGCCTCCCCTTCGCCGTACCGGACCACCCCCTCATCGAGGCGAAACTCGAGAACATCTCCGCCGCCGGGGGCGACCCCTTCCGCGACTACTCCCTCCCCGAGGCCATCCTAAAGTTCCGCCAGGGCGTCGGCCGCCTCATCCGCTCCGCCTCCGACTCCGGCATCCTCGTCATCCTCGATAGCCGCATCCTCAACATGAGCTACGGCCGCGCCTTCCTCGACGCCCTCCCCTCCTGCCCCGTCGATATCATCGACTGACTCGAAAATTGGGTCGCGATGTAGGCTGCGCCTTGGCGCACGCGGACG
>CAZYWZ010000118.1:0-19928 GCA_964651705.1 uncultured Verrucomicrobiales bacterium | reverse complement strand
ACGGGCAACCGGCAGGACCGTGCGTGGCGCGGATAGGAATCCGCGCCCTACAGAAATTCGCACAGTGACGTGCCTGCGTCCTATACGGTTCGTTGAGGGCACGTCACTCGGGGAGCGATCCTTACGCGAGGATTTGGGTGGGGCCCAGAACGCGCCGTAACAGGGCCGTCGCGCGGGTCGCTCATCCGCCAGAGACGCCGGCGAGGGTTGTCTCTGCCGGGGCTTTTCTCTTGAGCCGGGGGGCGCGGTCGATACCTTGCTGGCGCAATGGGCTTGGAAGGTCGAGCGACGGGGCCCGCGAGCCTGCGCGCGCTGTGGCTCTGGTGCGCGCCGGCGCTCGTATTGGGCGTCGTCCTGCGCGCGGGCCTGACCTCCGCGTTGCCCGCTGGCTATTTCCACTACGACTCGCACGATTTTCTCCTCACCACGGAGAAGTGGATCGATGGCGGCGAGTGGAAGGTGCACAAGAAGAAGGTCCCGCTGGTGCCGTGGCTCTATACGGCGACGGCGGCGACCGGGGCGCCAATCCTCCGGGTGATGCCTTTGCTCCAGCAGGCGGCGGGCGTCGCGATGGTGCTCGCGTTCGGCGCGCTGGTGCGGGGGGTGTGTCCGGCATGGCGCGCCGTGATCATCCCGGCGACGGTGCTGGTGGCGGCGCATCCCGCCATCTTGTGGTACGAGCAAGTCCTGGTGGCCGAGAGCCTATACCTGGTGTTCGTGGTGCTGGCGGCGGCGTGCTGTGCGGGATACCACCAGCGACCGGGATGGCGACAATGGGGCGCGCTGCTGGCCGCGGTCGCGCTCGCCGCCCTGACCCGGCCCGAGGGCAAGATCCTCCTGCTCGCGCCGGGCATCTCCGTGCTGCTGGCACAATTTCGGGACCGGAGGCGGCTCGCCGCGCAGGGCGCCGCCCTGGCGGTGCTGGTGATGTGCCTCTCGCCAGCCACGCGGACCTCGCAGACCGGACTGATGCCCTTGGCATCGGTCATGCACTGGATGCCGGACCGGACGCGGGCCGCCGCCGGCGCCGAACCCCTCCTCCTTCCCATCCGCGACCGGTGCCGCGCGCTCCAGGGCCAACCCCGGCGCGGCGAGACCGATACCCGCAAGGCGCTTTCGGCTGCCGTCCGCCAACACTTCGAGGCCAACCCGGGCTCGGGCGACCCGCAGTCCGACCACCAGGTGAACGAGTTCTGCCGCAGGCTCGCGCTGGAAATCTACTTGCAGAACTGGTTCCGGGTACCGGCCCTCGCCCTCGAGAAATTTCTCATGACCATCGACCGGACACCCTGCGGCCGATTTGACGACGACGCGTTCGAAAGGGAGATGGTGAAATCCATGGGGCGCGAGTGGCCGCGCGTTCTTCGGTTGTCCCGGCAGCTATACGGCATCGCGTGGGCGACGGAATCCGAGGCGCGGGCCTTCGTTGCAGCCAACTATAGCGGCGGGCGCCTCACGTGGTTTAACGGTTGGCTCGACCTCTGGCAGTCGATGGTCTCGTGGCCCCATCACCCCGATCGACCGTGCGGATTCGGGGGTGTCCTGGCGCTGCCGGCCATCCATCTTCTCGCCCTTGCGGGCGCCGTGAGCGGATGCCTGGGAGCCGGCCGGGCCCGGGCCTTCCACCTGTCATGGCTCCCGGCGCTCGGGGCCCTCGGTTTCGCGATTTTCGCGGTCGCCGGGATCGAGGCGCGATTCCGGTTCGTGTTCGAGCCGTTCGTGATTCTCTACGCGGCGATCGCCTTGGGCGCGGCCCTCTCCTGGTGCCGCGGGCGGCTGCCGCGTCACCAGAGCGTATAGATTTCGCCGGGCAGGTCGGGGTCCGCCGAGGGGGCGGGACCCTCGACCCTGCGGATCTTGTTCTTCCGTTTCCTCCGGTAGGCGATGCCGCAGGCCCTCGCGAAAGACACGCCGGCACAGAGGAGTTCCAGCGGCGCCAGCTTCAGGAAAGAGAGCGGCGGGAGGGGTGGGCACAGCGCCGTCTCGTAGTTGCGGCGGGCGAGAAACAGGTTCCCTCTCTCATTCGCGTGGGTCTCGTTCCAGAGCATGCGCCGGCGGCGCAGGCCGAAATTCGAGAGTTCGGGCCCGCCGCAAAACGCGACCCCGACCTCCCCGCAGAGCCTTTCGGCCTTCGCGTGGTGGCCCACCACCACGTCCCAGAGAAACGGGTCCGTCGAGAGGTTGGTCTTATAGCCGAGGACCACCGGGGTGACCCCGTCGCGCTTGAGTTCTTCGAGGAAATCCCACAGCCGTGCGATGTCCCGGTCGACGAGGTCGGGAGATTTCTCGATGAAGGCCAATAGGGGTACCGCCTGACTGCGGACGAGGCTCAACGACCCGCGCTTCATGGTGAAGTGCTCGGCCCTGTCGTCCTGGAGGCCCGGGAACGGTTGGCGGCAGAAGAGCGGGATCTGGATGATGCATGTCTCGGGGCGGAGCTTCCGCGCGAACTCCCTGTACCAGGCTATGTTCAGCCCGAGGCCGTAATTGCGCCGACCCATGTTCAGCACCTGGAATTCACGCCGGGGGAGCAGTCTCTGGAGGAAGGCCGGCCACGTGTGCTGCGCCCTCGTGTGGCCAAAGGTGTGCGAGCAACCGAGGCAGACCACGTACCGCTTGCCCGGGAGGGGAGCCAGGTTATCCCGCGTCCCGTGTTCCGGGATCGGGATCCCCATGTGTGGGAAATCCGCGCCCCGGATCCGCGGCACGGCGGCCCGCCCCGCCGGCGGCGCGGGGTCGGCGGGGACGGGAATCTGTGGCACAGCGGGCATTGGGATTAGAGTATCATGGGCCAAGATGGTGGCAACCATCGGGGGGGCGGCGTTCAGCGCGATGGGTCCGGCGGCCGTGCGGCGGCGCGCGCCGCGAGCAACCACAGGCTGCAGATGACGCACGCCATCGCCCAGAACATGACGGGAGAAAATGGCGAGAAATACCGATTCAGCGGCTTCCCCACCGTGCAGAATAGCAGGAGGTTGAAGTACCAGAATCCGGCGAGGGCCAGGAGCCATGCCCGCATCGGGCCAGATCCCAAAACGAAAGCGAGAGGGAGGGCGAGCGAAGCGACCAGGATCGGCGGCTTCCATTCGAAGGGCCACGCCAGGCGGCTGATCCGGTAAAAGGGCTCAAGCGCCCCGCCCTTCACCACATCCCGCAAGACCTCGGCGGTCGCGGGCGGCATGACGCGATCCAGGGGCGCGCCGAGGCGCGAGACGTCCTCCGCGAGCTCCTCGAGATCGCCCCGGGACGGCATCTGCTTCTGGTAGGCGATCCGGAAAAGCAGTTTGAGGAGATCATCCCAGGCCTGCCCGAGGAACGCGACGGGTTCGCTGGCGATGGCCTCGAAGGCGAGTTCCCGGCAGACGTCATCGACGGTCTTTTCGGGGAGGGGATGCGCCGCGAGGAACTCCTCGATGCGGGGCACGATGAGCCGCTTGATGACGAGGTTGTTGTCGCGTTTCTCCAGGGCGCGGTATTCCTCGACCTGCGGCCGGATATGCGCCTTGATCTCGGGGTAAGGGCCGCCGTCCAGCCGGGTCCACTGCGCAACGCGCCCGTAGAACTGGATCCCCGCGTACGACTCGCTGCCGAAATCCCCGGCACCCGCTTGGGTCAGCGTGCCGAAGATGACCTTGGGCGCCGCCATGCCCGCCAGGAAAAGCACGGCGCCGATCGCGGC
Source organism: uncultured Verrucomicrobiales bacterium (assembly GCA_964651705.1). Taxonomy (GTDB): domain Bacteria; phylum Verrucomicrobiota; class Verrucomicrobiia; order JADLBR01; family JADLBR01; genus JADLBR01. The sequence continues at coordinate 16,249 of CAZYWZ010000118.1, read as the reverse complement.
GTCGCGCCAGCGGCGCCGGTGGACCCAGGCGATACCCAGGACCGCCAACACCGCGTAGGGCCCCAGCAGGCCCTTGGTCGCGGCGGCCAGGCCCGTGGCCACCCCCGCCCCGAATGCCCATCCGCGCCCGCCGGTCTTCAGCGCCACGGCCAGCAGGCCGAATGCCGCAAACAGCAGGGCCAGCAATAGCGTCTCGACCCGCACCAGATGCGCCAGATACACGGGCAGGTTGTACAGGCCGTAACCCGCGGCGGTCAGCGCCAGCGGCACCACCGGCGCCCGCCCGAACCACAGCCGCATCACCAGGGCGCTGCCCAGCACGCACCCCGCCGCGATCAGATGCTGGACCACCACCAGCGCCCACAGCCCGCCCCCCGAGCCGACGCACGCCGCGATCATCATCGAGTACACCGGGCCGCGCCTCTCGTTGGACACCCAGCCTTCCCCATCGAGAAAGCGCAGCGCGGGGGTGACGTACGACGCGGAATCGCTCGACCAGAGCGCCACCGGCACCGCGTCCATGAGCGCCAGGCGCGGCAGGGCCACCACCGCGGCCACCGCCAGCCAGACGATGCACTCTTGGATGGGGGTCAGTGCCGAAAGCCGCAGGACCATCTGGCGCAACGCGTTCATCTCGGCCGCCTATTCCGCCACATGCATCAGCACGTTGTCGACGCTAAAGCCCGGGCAGGCGGATCGCGCCGCCACGAGGACACGGAAGGTCGCCGCATCGCGCGGCACCTCGATGGCGTTGAAATCCCAGAGGCCCCACGGCGCGCCATAGGTCCGGAGCAGCTGCGTGTCGAGATGCCGGCCGCGGGCATCGAAAAAGGCGACGGCCACCTCGAAGGGCTCGGCCGCACCCGAGGAGATGTCGGCCCGAAATTGCACCGCGCGGCCGCGGTGTCCTGGCGCCACAGGATGGACGGCGCCGATGAATCGCGCCTGGCCGCGCCCCTCGCGATGAAAGACGAGCGCCCCGGCATCGTCCACCGACAACCGCCCTATCTCGTCGTCGTATGCCTCCCAGCGACTCGACCGGATCAGCGGCGAAATCGATGCGGCCGCGCGCCGGCGATCATCCGGGGCCCGACGGAGCCAAAGGAAGTCCGGCGCCCGCGCCCCCCGCGGGGCCGCCAGCATCTCCGCCTCGTCATCGAGCTCGACCGGCTGGAATGCCACCCCGATCACGTCCCAGCCAAACTCCGGCCCGAGCAACTCGCGCGGCAGCACGATCTCTTCGGCCAGCTTCCTCGACTCGAGGTGCTTGCGCAAGGTGACCATCAGGCGCGGGCGACAGACCAGCAGGTGATCCGCTTCCCGGACCCCGGGCAACCTCGGGCTTCCCAGCAGGTCGCCGCGGTTCACGATCTCCCACCGCAATCGCCGCGCCGTCCTCGGGGAAGCGACGTGCGCCGCCTCGTACGCATCGCCATCGGCGGCGACGACGCTGCCCGGGGGACGGGATTTGAGCCACGACTTCATCTCGGGCATGAACTGGAGGTCTCTCCACGAGCGGGACGAGAGAAGCACCAATGACATCGCCCCCAACCCGATCGCCCAACCGGCGCGACCCGACAAACCCGGCCACCGCGCGGTCGCCAACCGCCAGCCGCCAGATACCCCCGCCATGGCCAGCAGCGCCAGGGGCACCGCCAATCCCCCGATGAAGCGCTCCCCGACCCGCACGAGCGGCTTGACGGGTGCCACCGATTGCAGGCCACACGACACGCCCAGATAGAGCAGGACACACCACCCGATGATAAATCGCCCGGTCGGCCCACGCCCGCGCCAGATCAGGACGCCCCCGAGGACCGAGAATGCCAGCAGGATCGACTTCAGCGCGCCCCCGCTGGCGATCACCGAGAGGTAGCGGAGCGGCAACCACCACAGCGCCACCGGACCCGTGCCCTTCCGGTCCGTGGCTTCCAGATTCGCGCTCCAGCTGTGCCAAAAATTGTCGAAGAGCCCGGCGTAGATCCATCCCTCGATGGCGAAACACACCGCGAAGGTGGCGATGGCCACCGGGAAAAGCGGCAGCAGTCGCCTCGCCAGCAACAACGACAGCACCACGGCGGCGATGAACCAGATGATCCCGGTCGGACGATTCACCCAGCTGAGAAAGGCCAATACCCCCACCGCCATCCCCGGCCCCACGACCCCGATCCAACCCCCGCCCCCGCCAGATCGCCCGAACTGCCGCCGCCAGAACACCAGAAGGGCCACCGTGGCCAGGGCCGCCTCCACGATGTCCGGCATCGGCCGCAGCATCAGGTCGTCCATGAGGGGATGAAAGAAAACGATCAGGCTTGCGCCGAGGGCGCCAGCCTCGCCGAACAGCTCGCGCCCCAGGAGGTACACCATGGCACAGATGGCCGCCAGGCACGCGAATGGGACGAAGACGAACGCCCCGAAACCGGGGTCAACGCACTGCATGTATGCCCAGATCGGCCCCCAGACCGTCCAGCGCAAGAAATGGAATCCCTGGCTGGGGGGAAACTCGGCCCGCGGATAGCACCGGTGCAGGGCGAACCCGTAATAGTCGATGTCATCGCCCATCATCGGCGCGCGCGCGAAGGCCTGCGCGAGCACGTACCCGGCCACGAAAATCAGCGCGCACCTGACCCAGACCGGGAGCCGTCCCCACGGGCCCCCTCTGGTCGCCTGGGCCTGATCCCCGTTCACCCCTAACACTCCGCGGACCGGCCGCCGCCCCGCAGCCGCGCCCACACCACGCGGCCCAGGATCACGGCCGTGTCGAGCAACCCAGCCAGCCCGAGATACCAGTACGGCTCAAAAGCCAGCCGATAGCGCGACCGGAGGCTGCCGGCGACGCACACGACAAACCCCATGAACAGCAGCATCGCCAGCCACAGCAGGATCTGGCCGCGATGCCGCCGCGAAAAATACCCCGCCAACAGCAGGCCCGTCGCCCCCAACGGGTACAGCCACGGCAGCAGGGGCACCTTCTGTGCCGCCTCGGGCGGGCCCATCAGGCGGATCGGTTCCTCGCCCGGGACCTGTGGCCACAGGCTCAGGCGCAAGAACCGCTGTTGCCAATCGGTCAGCGCACCGAGGCGCCCCGCGGGGTAGTATCGAGACCAGAGGGCATCGGAGAATGCCGCGTCGGACTCCGGCACCTCGCCAAACAGGCACGATAGGTACTTCCGCTCCTTGGATTTCGGGTTCTCCAGGACCTTTCTCCGGACGTAGACCCGCAGCCACTCGCCATCAAACGAGGGGCTCGACGGCTCGATGTGCATCGCCAGCCACTTGAAATAGGCCATGCGCGGGAGCGCCCACCAGTTCCGGAGCCCGATCTCCACCGCCACCCTCTTGCAAAAGCCGTTGTTGGCCCTCCCCTCCTCGTCATGCGTCAGTCCCCGCCCCTCGATCAGGAAGGCCCGGACATCTTCCACGATGCGCTTGCGGGACTCGTTGTGCTCGTCGGGATAGATCGGCCACTTGGGGCGAAAGTGCTCCCTGAGCGCCGCCGCTCGCCCCGAATACTCCGGGGTGAACCAGAGGCGGTCCGGGGCATACTGGATGAGCGAGGCGATCAGCAACTGCCCGCCCTGAGATGTCCGGGAGGCACTCGTCGTCACCACGATGAAGAGGCCCGACGCCACGAGGTATGCGGCGAGCCGGCGCGCATCGCGGCGGAACGCGACGAGGCAGGCGCCGATCGCGGCCACGGTGTAGAGGAAACCCTCCTGCCGCGCTCCGGCCGTCAGGAAGATAGACGCCAGGAGGATCAGGTACGCGGGAGGCGATGGGACGCGCTGGAAAAGCGCGACCGACACGGCCACCGCCAGCGTCAGCGCCACGAACATGGATTCCGGCAGCGCCATGTGCTCGTACCAGAGCAGCGTCGGGTGGGCGGCCACGACCAGGGTCACCGGCACGATCCACCACCTCCAGTGCCGGAGCCATGCCGCGCAGAGCAACCCCGCCAGCACGATCATCCCCAGGCCGACCGCGTGCTGGCCCCAGGGCACGGCCCGCAGCAAAGGGATGTCGAGCCCGACCGGCACCGAATACAGTACCGGGGCGAGGAAGGTGCGGGTCGTCACCCCGAACACGCTCAATGGGCTCTCCAAAAACTCCTTGGCCGAATCGATGAAGTTCCGCGTGTCGCTCAGGAAGTAGCCATAGGGCGCCGCCAGGCAGAGGTGCAGCCGCAGGGCCGCGCCGACGACCAGCGCCGGGACGCAGAGCCACAGTGCCGCGTGGAAGTCGGGCGACCGCAGCAGGGCCCGGAGGTCCGCCACGCCCGACTCCCAATCCCGCGCTATCGCATCGCGCGCCGCCCGCCAGCCCCCGCCGGTCATGCCGCGCTCCCTCCCCCCGCGAGAGCCCGCTCGGGGAACACCCAGTACGAGTACAGGAGGAACTTGCCCACCGCGCCCGCACCCATGCCGACGAGGATCACGATCCTCTCCTTGTCCGGGAACGGCAGCAGCAGCAATTGCACCACCGTGTAGTTTGTCACGGCGCACAGGATGAAGGTCGCCACGTACCTCGGCGCGCAGCGGTGCCAGGCCTCGCGGGTCGGAAAGTTCACGTGGTAGCTCCACAGGAAGCCGGTGAATGTGACGACGGAGAGGCTCACCGCGTATGCCAGCTGCTTGGACAGGCCCGCGCCGCCCGTGACATATACGGGCACATCCAGCCACTGGGCGACGGCGCGGGGCCAATGCAGGCCGCCCGTCAGCAGGTCAAAGACACAGACGTTGATGGAGTAACTCAGCACGCCCCCGAGCAAGAAGAGCCCCACCCGTCGGGCGAGGCGCAGCATGCGGGGCTGGATCAGCAGGGGCATGGCGGGGGGCAAAGTCGCGGCATCGGGCGCGATCGGCAAGCCCTTTCTCAGCGGGCATCCCGCAGGCGGGCGTGGCGCGCGAAGGCATCGCGGCAGGCGTCCTTGAACCCGTCCTGGATGTGCTGGAGTTCCTTGTAGATCTTGACCGCGTCGCGGCGGGGTTCCACGCGCGAGCCGTTGTCGACCTTGACGAACTCGTCGGTGATGGCGCTGATGCGGATGCGCTCGCCGCGGCCGAGGTGCCAGCACCACTTGGCCTGGAGCGCGGCGCCATAGGCGGCGCCCTCGGAGGTCTGCATGGCGACCACCGGGGTCGCGAAGACGTCGGCCATGATCTGCCGCCACTCGGCATCCTTGGCCCCCCCGCCGGTGATGCGGATCTCCTTGGGGCGCAGGCCGAGGGCGCAGAGGCGATTCAGGCCATAATTCATGCCGAGGGTCACGCCCTCCATCGCGGCCCGGGCCATGTGCGCCCTGGTGAAAGTGGCGTCGCGGAGGCCGAAGAACATGCCCGTGCCATTGGGGACGTTGGGCGTGCGCTCCCCCTCGAAGTACGGCACCAGCAGCAGGCCGTCGGCGCCCGGGGGCGACTGCTTGATCAGCGCCCGGAGCTTGTCGTTGTCCACCGAGAAGAGCCGCTTGACCAGCTCGGTGGCCACGGTGACGTTCATCGTGCAGAGGAGCGGGAGCCAGCCGCCGGTGCTGTCGCAGAAGGCGGCGATCTCGCCCTCGGGGTCGATCACGGGACGGGCGCTATAGCCGTAGATCGTGCCGGAGGTGCCGAAGCTCGCCGTCACGATGCCGGGCCGCGTGTTGCCGGTGCCGATCGCGCCCATCATGTTGTCCCCGCCGCCCGCCGAGACCAGCGCTCCCGGCGCGATGCCGAGCTGCCGCGCCGCCTCCGGCCGCACCTTGCCCGCGGGCTGCTCCGAGCCCCGCAGCGGCGGCAGCCTCGAGGCCAGCTCCGCGTCGATCGACGCCAGTACCGTCTCGCTCCAGCGGCGCGTCTTGACATCCATGAGCGCCGTGCCCGAGGCATCGCCATGCTCCATCGCCCGCTCCCCGGTGAGCCAGAAATTGATGTAGTCGTGCGGCAGGAGCACCGTCGCCAGCCTGGCGTAGTTCTTGGGCTCGGCCTGCTTGAGCCAAAGGATCTTCGAGGCGGTGAACCCCGGCGGGATCGAGTTGCCGGTCATCTCGATGACGCGCGCGAGGCCGCCGAGCTTGCGGACCAGTTGCTCGCACTGGCCCGCGGTGCTCGTGTCGCACCACAGCTTGGCCGGGCGGATCACCTTCCCCGCCTCGTCCAGCGCCACGAATCCGTGCTGCTGCCCCGACACCCCGATGCCCAGCACGTCCGTGGGCCGCACCTTCGCCTTCCGCAGCGCCGCGCGCACCGACTTGCGCGTCGCGTCGATCCACACCTCGGGATCCTGCTCCTTGGCGCCCGGCGGCAGCCCGCCGATGAGCCCGTACGCCTGGCTCGCCGAGCCCAGCACTTTGCCCGTGTTCCCGTCCACCACCAGCGCCTTGGTGCTCTGCGTGCCGCTGTCGATGCCTATGAAGATCCGCGCCATCTGTCACCTCCGCGTTACCCGCCTGCAAGGCTGTCCCATCCTACCCGACCCGGCGAAAAATGAAAAGCCGATATGCGGGATGGGGCCAGGGCCGGCGCCTTGATCCTTCCCCGCGCGCGGGGCACCACCGTGGCGGAAAATGGTAGGCTGCGCCTTGGCGCACGCTGCCGAATCCACCGTCCGCGTGCGCCAAGGCGCAGCCTACATCGCGACCCAATTTTCGAGTCAGCACGTCGGGCTTGGTAAAGTCCGGCAGGCTGCTAGGATCCCCACCGATGCCACTCTCCAGCGAGCGCGACCCGTTCAACATCCCGGTCCCCATCCGCGACATGGCGATATTCCGCGGCCTCTCCGGGGAGGCGCTCTTCTCGATTGTCTCGGTCATGCGCGAGCGCGTCTTCGATCCGGGCGAGCCCATCGTGACCGAGGGCTCGGTCGGGGACCACATCTACATCGTCGGCACCGGCGCGGCCGAGGTCATCAAGGGGATCGGCACCGACTCCCCCACCATCCTCGCCATCCTCGGGCCCGGCAGTTTCTTCGGCGAGATGGGCCTCATCGAGAACGACCGGCGCTCGGCCACCGTCCGCGCCTCGCAGCCGGAGACCACCATCTTCTCCCTCGGCCGCGCCCACCTCGACCGGCTGGCCGCCACCCACCCGAACCATTACCACACCATCATCTCCAATATCGCCCGAGAGCTCTCCCGCCGCCTGCGCACGCTCGACGCCGCCTACGCCGCGCTCCGGCGCGAGCGCCCCGCCCTGACGCCACCGCCCTCCGGCCCCGGATGGGAGGGCGTTTTCATCTTCGACGGCCTCGCCCACGACGCCGTCCGCTCCCTCGCCGTCGCCGCCATCGACGTCGCCCTCAAACCCGGAGAGACCGCCTTCCAGGAGGGCGCCCCAGGCGACAGCATCTGGATCGTCGGCGAAGGCGCCGTCGAGGTCGTCAAATCCGCCGGCCAACCCGGCCAGACCGTCCTCGCCGTCCTCGGCCAGGGATGCGTCTTCGGCGAAATGTGCCTCGTCGAGGGCGGCCCGCGCTCCGCCACCGTCCGCGCCAGAGAAGCCTCCCTCGTCCATTGCCTCACCCTCACCATGCTCGAGAAATTCGCCTCCCTCTACCCGGCCGACCGCTCCCGCATCACCCTCAACATCGCCCGCGAACTCTCCCGCCGCCTCCGCTCCCTCGACTCCTCCGTCGTCGCCGCCGTCAAGACATTGGAGGCAGACGCCGCGCGAGACCCCGAGGCCTGACTCGAAAATTGGGTCGCGATGTAGGCTGCGCCCTGGCGCACGCTGCCGAATCGAACGTCCGCGTGCGCCAGGGCGCAGCCTGCCATTTTCCGCCACGGTGGTGCCCCGCGCGCGGGGCACGGGATCTGGCTCGAAAATTCGACGTAACTCTCTAGTAGCGAAGGGCCTTCGCCCTTCGGCGGGGGCCCGGTGGGGCGCCGAAGCCCGAAGGGGCTTCGCTACGGGTGAGAGCGCCGGCGGTAGCGAAGGGCCTTCGCCCTTCGGCGGGGAATAGGCAAATTTTCACCCCCGGCGGTGCCCCGCACGCGGGGCACGTCGAAACCCCCAGCACCCGCAATCACCCGGATGCCAAGCCCTCACCCCCAAGAAAATTTTTGCCCCCACACGCAAAAAAAAGATATTCACCGACGCCAGAACCCCCGAAGTCCCGCGCCCAGAGAGGGTTCTGGGGTTATTCACGACTTATTCACAAAATGCTGTCGCCGTGGGATTTATATCGCCGGGCCCCTTGACGAGGGACGGTTCCTGAATAGGTTTAGGGTAGGTTCTTTGAAAGAACGGGTCGTGCTGGAGGGTGCGCGTGACTCTCTGGTGCGATTCAAGGATGAACTCGGGTGACCGAGCAAAGGTTGGTTCCCGCTGGCGGGGCCAACCCCTCGAGGCTCGAACGGAAACGGGAGAGCGGCGAGGCATATTTCACCGGTTCCCCCCGTCACGGTCGCACGTGACGGGAGATGCGATCGGGGAACAATGGCGGCGAGGCGCGAGGAGAAACCGCGGCCGAGCCGAGTCAAAGCCTCCGGGGCGTTTCGACCCGGGCGCTTGATGCAGTTACCCAGAGGGTAGAGGTTGCTACTGTATGCCAGCTGCCGTCAGGACCGTTGGCGGGAGACATCCCGCCCGAAGGCGGAGGCGCACACGATGCGCCCACGCGCGAAAGGACGATCCGGCGGCATGGGGTTCCAGGGGCGTGGCAAAGCCCGAAGGCCCCATGATCGGGAGGCGCGACCGCGTCGCCCGACCTGCAATGCGAAGGCAACCTGAGAGGTAAGAGGTCAGACCCGTAGCGCGGGGCCAACGCCCCACCACAAGTGGGGGCCGACCCTGCGGTGAAAGGCGGTGAGATGACGGGAAACCTTTGCGGGAATCTCATCACCCTGTCCGGCGAATCGGCATCGGCAGATGCGGGTCGAACCGGGCAAAGAGGCCTCACTCAAAAATCCTGGCGAGACAATCGCCAGGACGGTCCTGCTACGAGACCGGAGACTCCGCTTGCCGTGGAGAATAGCGTCGGGGAGCTGGCAGCCAACCACCGCGTTGGGCGCCAAATGCCAGTAACCGGGAAAGAGAGCGTGGCGAACTCCCAACCCCAATATTTGGGCCCGGGTCCGAAAGGATCCGGGCCCTTTTATTTTTCCGCCGATGGGCGCGGGCGCCGGGCCGCCGGACTTGGCAAAGCCCGGCGGGCTGCTAGGGCTTTTCTCCCATGAGGCGCGAACGATCCGAGAGACTCTTTGCCGAGGCCCTGCGGCACATCCCCGGCGGCGTGAACTCCCCGGTGCGCGCGTTCCGCGCCGTCGGCGGGGCGCCCTTCTTTGCGCGGCGCGCGAGCGGCTGCCGCGTCGAGGACGCCGACGGGAACGGATACATCGACTACGTGTGCAGCTGGGGGCCAAACATCCTGGGGCACGGGGCGGGGCCGGTCGTCGATGCGGTGATCCGCGCGGCGTCCGACGGCCTGAGCTTCGGCATCCCGAACCCGCGCGAGGTGGACCTCGCCGCCAAGATTTGCGCATGGGTCCCGTCGGTCGACAAGGTGCGCGCCTGCAACAGCGGGACCGAGGCGACGATGTCCTGCGTGCGCCTGGCCCGCGGATTCACCGGGCGCGACCTCATCGTGAAATTCGACGGATGCTATCACGGGCACGTGGATTCCCTGCTGGTCGCGGCCGGCAGCGGCGCCCTGACCCTGGGCCGGCCCGATAGCGCGGGAATCCCCGCGCCACTGGCCGCGCTGACGATCGTCCTCCCCTACAATGACCCCGGGGCGATCCGCGCCGCCTTCAAGGCGAGGGGCCGCGAGATCGCCGCCGTCATCGTCGAGCCGGTGCCCGCCAACGCGGGGCTCTACCTCCCCGAGCCGGGATACCTCGAGTGCCTCCGCGAGCTCTGCACCGAATACGGCTCCGTCCTGATCTTCGACGAGGTGATGACCGGTTTCCGGCTGGCGCGCGGCGGCGCGCAGGAGATCTACGGCATCGCGCCGGACCTGAGCGCCTTCGGCAAGGTCATCGGCGGCGGCCTCCCGGTCGGCGCCTTCGGCGGCAGGGCCGACATCATGGACAAGCTCGCCCCCCTGGGCCCCGTCTATCAGGCGGGCACGCTCTCCGGCAACCCCCTCGCCATGGCCGCCGGACTCGCGCAGCTCGCCGAACTCGAGGCGCGCGACGCGTTCCGCGCCCTGGAGGCATCGGGCGCCGCGCTCGAGACCGCGATGCGCGATGCCGCGCGCGGCCTCGAGGATCGCCTCTGCCTCCGGCGCATCGGCTCGATGTTCTGCCTGTACTTCAACCCGGGACCCGTCCGCAACCTCGCCGAGGCGAAGCGCAGCGACACGAAGGCCTTCGCCAAGTTCTTCCATGCCATGCTGGGCCGCGGGATCTATCTCGCGCCGTCCCAGTTCGAGGCGGGGTTCCTCTCGCTCGCCCACGGGCCGGCCGACATCGAGGCCACCGCCCGCGCCGCGGCCGCCTCGCTGCGAGAGGCGTTGCCCTAGGAATCTGTCGGACTTTGTCCGGCAGATTCCTCTGGCAAAACCGCCTCCTATTTAATAACAAGGAACTTAAGGAAGAGCTTCCCGGTGCCAGAGATTTGCGCAAGAGCGGTGCCACACCCAAAACCCCTCCATTGTAACTATCTAGAAGTCAGGCGGTTTTGCTTTCTAGCAGCCTGTCGGACTTGGTAAAGTCCGACAGGCTGCTAGCGATGACCTTCCCCACCGATCGCCCCCTGCTGGTGCTCGCCCCGATGCAGGAGGTGACCGATCTCGCATTCTGGCAGGTGATCGCCTCCTACGGGCCCCCGGACCTGCTGGTCACGGAGTACTTCCGAGTCCATGCGGATTCGCGGCCCGGGCGCCACATCCTGAAATCGATTCGCGAGAATCCCTGCGGGGTCCCCGTCCTGGCCCAGCTGATCGGAAGGGATATCCCCGCCCTGGTCCGGACCGCAAAATGGCTCCAGGAGGAACCCGTCGCGGGCATCGACCTCAACCTCGGGTGCCCGGCGCCCCAGGTCTGCGGCAAGCAGGCCGGCGGCGGCCTGCTGCGCCAGCCCGATCACATCGATGCCATCCTCCGCGCGCTCCGCGACGCGGTCGCCACCCGGCTCACCGTCAAGACCCGCGTCGGCTTCGAGGGCACCGGCGAGTTTGGGCCGGTCCTCGATGTCCTCGGCCGGCACCGCCTCGATGCGGTCGCGGTGCATGCCCGCACGGTGCGCGAGATGTACTCCCCCGTCGCCCATTACGACCTCATCCGCCTCGCCGCCGACCGCCTCGACTGCCCCGTCATCGCCAACGGCAACATCGCCTCCGCGCGCGCCGCGCGCGCCGTCGCCGCCGCCACCGCCGCCCGCGGCCTCATGATCGGCCGCGGCGCCATCCGCAACCCATGGCTATTCCGCCAGATCCGCGCCGCCTGGTCCGGCGCGGCCCCGCCCCAGCCCACCCTGGCCGACCTCCGCCAATACATCGAATGCCTCTACCGCGCCACCTGCCACCCGCCCGCACCAGAGGCGGCACGCCTCGGCAAGTTGAAGAAATTCCTGAACTTCATCCTCCCGGGCATCGAGCCCTCCGGCCAACTCCTCCGCCGCGCCAAGAACGCCACCGACGAAACCACCCTCTTCCGCGCCTGCGACGATTTCCTGATCTCCCATCTCCCCTTCGATCCCGAACCGGCGCCCGGCACCCCCTGCGAGCCCCTGCTGTCCCGATTCGCCGCCCTTGAGCAAGTCACCCGTCCAGCGGGCTCTTGACCCCCGCCACCCCGCGCCGCTCCATCACGTGCGTGTAGATCATCGTCGTCTCGAGGCTCGCGTGCCCCAGCAACTCCTGCACCGTGATCTGCCCACGCTCGAAATCGATGTCCTTGACCCGCAACCGCAGCACCTCCATCAATCGCATCCCCGTGCCGTAAGGCAGGCGCAGCATCAAGCCAACCGTCCCCTCCGTCACCGCCAATAGCCTCCGCGCCTCCCGGTTCCCCCAATCCGCCGCGTCCCGATCCTCGCAAAATCGCCCGAAACGCTCCGCCCATTGCAGGTACGCCTCCTCCGTCCGCAACCGGTAGTGCCGCACCCGCAAAGCCCGCCGCATCGCCTCCACCAACCCGCCCAGACCCCCGCGACCATCCCACGCCTCCCCACCCGACGTCACAGAAGGAACACCTTGGATGTTGGTTGTTGAATGTTGGCTATTGAGCGCCATGCCGCATGCGGCATAAAGCCTATTATGCCGCCTAGCGGATTATGCCGCACGGGCGGGGCCCTGCGAGGGAAAATCCAACCCCCATGCGGCATAACCCGAAGGCCGACGGCAGAGGAGTCTCGGTCGGGGTTGCGTCTGGGTTCGCCGATCAATCTTTCACCGCTTGATCGACCGGCTACCGTATTGTGGTGTTTCCGCGCATTCTGGCCGTCTCGGACCTGCACGCGAACTGGGAGTGGTTCGCGTGGGTGATCCGGCATGCGCCACGATTTGACCTGGTCTGCCTGGGCGGGGACCTGTGCGAGATCTTCACCGAACGGGCCACCCTGAAAGAGCAGCATCAGTCCATTCTCCACCGGCTCGGGCGTCTCGCCGCGACCGGACGCCCCCTGGCCGTGGCGGAGGGCAACCATGATGCCGCGCGTCCCGGATGGCTTGGCCCAGGTCCCGGGCTCGAAAAGGTGATGTGGCCCGGGTTCTCGGATGAGATTTGCGTGGCCGGGAAACGGTTCGTCCTGTCTGTCTGCCGTGACACGGTCGTGGACGGCGTCAACGCCCCGGGGCGTATCGCCGCCACCCTTGAGGCGGGAGCCGCCGCACGTGACCGGACCGGATCGCCGTGGCTCGTGCTCCATCATGAGCCGCCGGAGGGTACGCCGATCTGCTCCGGGGCGGACGGCAACCGCCTCCTCTCCGGGCTCGTGGCTCGCCTGTGCCTGGAACCATAAAACCACCGCGTTGGGATGCATAAAGCTGCCGCCTCTCGTAGGGAGGGTCGATTCCGTGTCGCGTGTTTAAGGAAGCATAAGGCCGCCGGAAGTTCAGAATGGAACCATAAACCTGCCGGAAGTTGATCGGATCCCATCCCTGGCGGATCGTCCTTCACTCGGCCGCCTTGATGTTTGCCTCTGCCAGCAGTTGGCTCACCGCCGCCGTCCACCGCTCGGGATAGCGGGCCGAGGATGGCTCGTGGCCGAGGGCCGGAAACTCCTCAAACTGTTTCCATCCCAGGACGGCTGCGAAGACGCGGCGCGCTTCCTCGACCCGCGCCCTGGGATCATCGGACCCGTGGAGAAAGAGGATCGGGCAGGTGACCGAGGACGCGTACTTCGCGGGATCGTGCAAAGAACCATTAAACCCGGCCTGAAGCCCGCCCCAGAACACTAGCAGTTCGGCCCCCGGAAACGCTGGGAGCCCCAAGGCCTCGAAGCGGTGCCTCACCGTGTGAAGCATCCGATCGAACACCGCCTCCACGATGATCGCGTCGGGCCGGACTCCGCACGCGTCCACGGCCCTTAGGACCGCCGCCGCGCCCATGGACTGCCCGTAAAGGACCACCCGCGGCTGCCGCAGAACGACGCGTGCATAGGCGACCGCGGCCGCGACGTCCTCTGCCTCTCGGAAACCGATCGTCGTGTACGATTCCGAGGAATCCCCCGACCCACGAAAGTCCACCAGCAAGACCGAATGGCCAAGTTGAAGGAATGCTCTGGCCTCCCGCAGCGTGCCGGTCTTCTCCCCGGCGTACCCGTGAAACAAAATCACGAGGGGGTCGCCTGAGGCAGCGGGACAATGCCACGCCCCCAGGCTAATGCCGTTGTCGCATGGGATTGTGAGGGCACGGCACTGCGGCCTCAGCGCCGCTGGGGCCAGCCTCGTTTGGGGCCTTGGCACGGTCACCCCGCAGATCAGGACGCGGATCTTCTCCGCGGGGCTCAGCTTCTCGGGCTTGTTCGTCCGCGCTGTTCCCCCGCCAAAGTGCATCATGGCGTATGCGTGCCGATAGGCCATCGCGTTCATCGCAACGAACCCCGCCACGACCAACGCCCACACAGTCATCGGCCACCGTCGAGCGATCCTGGTATCCGTCCCCATGGCAAAACTAATCGTAGGGTCCCTCGCCCCACCATGTCTAATTTTCATACCGGGAGGGGTTCCCCCCCCTTTGATCGACTCGTCCCTTGATCGCCGCCCGCCAATAGGCTGGAAAACGCCCCCGCGGGCACACAATGTGACTTGACGCATCACGTGTCACCTCGTCGGCGCCAGTTCCTGTCACTCGCCGAGGGAGGCCAGCGCCAGCCCTGAAGCCGCCGTTGCACCATGACGTGTCAGGTTATCAGGCGTCGGACCTTGAAAACGAGACGGAATCCGTGCCATCCCACGCCAGGAAGGTCGAGGGCGGCAGGCACGGTGGCCGCACGCAGAGGGGCTCAAAGGGCCGTCGTTCCCGCGTCCTGTGGGTGCCCCGTAACGGATTGAGCGGGCGGGCCTGACGCCGAGATGACGATGTCCGGGAATGCGGTGTCCAGCGGGCTGGTTGCGACGACGCCGGGGCGGTTGAGCACGTGGGTGTAGATCATGGTGGTGCTCACGTCCTTGTGGCCGAGCAGGTCCTGGACGGTGCGGATGTCGGAGCCGCGGCGCAGGCAGTGGGTGGCGAAGCTGTGCCGCAGCGCGTGGCAGCCGAAGCGCTTGGTGATGCCCGCACGGTGCGCGGCGGCTGCAATGGCGCGGTTGAGCGCCTTGGGATGGGCGTGGTGCCGCCCGGTCCAGCCGGTCTGCGGACAGGTGGAAAACCCCTTGGCCGGGAACACCCACTGCCAGCCCCAGGCATTCGAATCGGAAGGGTACTTCCTGTCCAACGCGTCCGGCAGCCGGACCTGGCCGCGTCCAGCAGCCAGATCCTCCTGGTGGCGCGCGCGCGCACGTTCCAGATGCGCCCGGAGCGGCTCCCGCAGCCTCTCGGGAAGCACCGTCACCCGGTCCTTGTTGCCCTTGCCCTGGCGGATCATGAGAAGCCCCTGGTCGAAGTCGATGTCCTTGACCCGCAGCCGGAGACATTCCCGCAGGCGCAGCCCCGCCCCATAGATCAACGCCGCCATGAGCCGGCAGGTGCCCTCCATACCTGCCAGCAGCCGCCCGATCTCCGGTTCGCTCAGCACCGTGGGCATCCGCTGCGGACGCTTGGCGCGCGTCACCCCCTCCAACTCCCCCGGTTCGCGGCCCAGCACGTGGCGGAAGACAAACACCAGCGCGTTGAGCGCCTGGTTTTGCGTGGCGGCAGACACCCGGCGCTCGACGGCCAGATGGTTCAGAAACCGACCCACATCCTCGGTGTCCCAGTCCCTGGGCCGCTTCGGCTTCGTGAACCGCGCGAACTGCCGCGTCCAGAGCGCGTAGCATTCCTCGGTGCGGTAGGACATGTGGCGGGTGCGGATCTCGCGCCGCAGGCCTCCGATCACCCCGGTGCCCACCGGCGGGGGAACGCCGCCGCGGTCCGCCCAGTCCCGGTCACCGCGCTGCTCCAATGACCCCGGGCGCATCGGCGGCAATCCGCCTCCCGCACCGCACCGGCCCGCGCCATCCAAAAACCAAAGCACCGAGCGCTCGGCCCGTTCCACCTGCCATTCCGCGCATCCCCGCTCGGTCCGCAACCATGCCACAAACGCCTCCGCCGCAGACCGGTCCAGCTCCAGTTCCCGCCTCCGGCAGAACGACAGAAACCAGTTCACGTTGATCTTGCAGCTCTCTTTCGACCGCTCCTGCCAAGGTGCCTCTTCGAGCAGCCGCAGCAGCAGCCGATAATGATCGGTTCCAACACGCGGCGCCGCGCCCGCTCCTTTTCCCATCTCCCCTACCATGGCCCAGTAATACACCTGTATGCTCCAGATGTCAAACGACAATCTTCTCCAAACTTGCAAGCCTTCTTCCCTCCTTCCCTGCCAACACCACCTTCGAGGCCCTCCAAAAGCCAGACGCGGAGATTGTCCCGCGGAAAATCTGCCCAAAAGCGCGCAACCGCCGGAAAATGTCCCTGAGCAGGGTCGCGCCCGCCACGTGTCCCTCAACACGGCCCCCGTGTCCCTCAACAAGGCGCTCTCCCGGGCAAATCCCTTGCTCAGGGACACCAAAATGTCCTTGAGCAAGGTGCCGGACACGGTATCTTCCTTCCCACGGGGATGAACACAAGGGCTTCAATCCCAACGGCGTGTCCGAAAACGGGCGTTTCCGCGCATTCGGACATCAAGTGTCCCTCAAGACAATGTTGGGTCTAATGTACCGAACGATGAAATTTGTCAGCGCGCTCTCCTTGGTGGTC
>CAZYWZ010000117.1:0-20243 GCA_964651705.1 uncultured Verrucomicrobiales bacterium | reverse complement strand
TGGAGGGAGTATTCGAGTCGCTCTTTGGGGACGGGCGAGGGGCGACGATCACCGCCGCCACCGATGACGCCAATTCGCGGACACCGGAGATCAACATTCTCGCGCGGATGGGCCTCAGGCAGGCCGGTCTCATTGGCAATATTTCGGCCTCGACCATCACGGATGCGTTTTCTTTTTCCAGGATGCAGGAATGGGAGTATCCCAAGCATGGGCATCCTTTCCTGCGCCTGCTGGTGGCGCACACGGTCCTCGGCGCAGACCGCTTTTACCTGCGCACCGATTGCTGGCAGGGCGATCGGCTCACCGCCATGAGCCTCGAGGGAAGCGGCCTCTTTCTCCACATGCTGGGCAAGGGATTCGTCTTCACCCCGAGGCCGGAGCAGATGGCCGGCATGTCGGCGCTTGGGTTCGCCGTGCATGAGCCGCCCCCGAAGTGGATCGAGGACGGCCACAACGGCCATGGCGTGGACAAGTGGGAACAGGATCCCGAACTCGAAGAAGCCGTCCTGCCGCATAACGGTTGCGTCTGGGGAAACACCCCCACGCCGCCGCACGCGCTGACCGCCGTGTTGCTCCACAAGAAACGCCAGTTCGGCAACCACATCCCCGCCACGCCCTATGGCCCGATCGCCTTCGTTCCCGCGCACGCGGATCTTGGGCGGGTGGCCGGTGTCCGGGACTGGTGGCATACGGATGGCGTGTCCATCTGGCGGGAGGGCGGCCCGAGGCTCAAGGGGGCGGCCGCCTGACCGAGATCACGCTCGCCGGGGTGCTGGCGCTGCGCCTCGGTCGGGCGATCGAGTGGGACGGGGAACGGCTGGCCGTGAGGGGAGCGCCGGAGGCCGGGGGGATGATCCATCCCGAGTATCGGCGGGATTGGGTCGTGTGATCAGCGGCGCCCTGGATCCTTCGGCGTGCCGATCCTGTAGTGCAGGTTTCGTCGGCTGATGCCGAGGCGGCGGGCCGCGGCGGCCTTGTTGCCCCCGCAGCGCTCGATCGCGAGGCGGATGAGTTCGTTTTGCGCCTCGGACATCGTCATGTCCTCGAGACGTTTTCGCGCCGGGGGCGCGGCGTCCCCCGGCCTCAGGTGGGATGGCAGGTGCTCGGGCTGGAGGGTGCGGGCCGGGGCGAGGAGGACCATGCGCTCGATGGCGTTGCGGAGCTGGCGGACGTTGCCCGGCCACGGGAAGCGCTCCATGGCGCCGAGGATCTCGGGGGACAATTGCTTGAGTGGGCGCCTGTGGCGCGTGCAGAAGTGCTGGAGGAAGATGGCGGCCAGCGGGGCGATGTCCCCCGGGCGCTCGCGCAGGGGCGGCAGATCGACCGTGATGACGTTGAGGCGATACAGCAGATCCTCGCGGAACTTGCCCTGGCGGCAGGCCTCCTGCAGGTCGCGGTTGCTCGCGGCGATGATGCGCGCGTCGGCCCGCACCGTCGTGTGGCTACCCAGCGGGCGGAATATGCCGTCCTCCAGAACGCGCAAGAGATCGGCCTGCCCCATCGGGGAGAGATCGCCGATCTCGTCGAGGAAGAGGGTGCCGCCGGCGGCCAGGGCGAAACGCCCGGGCTTGTCCGCTATGGCGCCGGTGAAGGCCCCCCTCACGTGGCCGAAGAGCTCAGACTCGATGATCGTGTCCGGGAGCGCGGCGCAGTTCACCGCGATGAAGGGACCCCGGCCCCGGTCGCTCCGCTCGTGCAGGAGGCGGGCGACCAACTCTTTGCCCGTGCCGCTCTCGCCCCGGATGAGGACCGTGGCGTCGGTGTCCGCGACCCGCTCGATGATCTCCTGCACCCCACGCATGCCCGGGCTGTCGCCCGTGAGAATGTTCGGGTGCTGGCGCGGCTTCAGCCGCGCGAGGATCTCGCCGTGCTCCGCCACGATGCGCTGATTCTCCAGGGCGCGCTGGATGGACTCGAGCAGCTGGTCGCGCTCGCAGGGCAAAGGCAGGCAATCGAACGCGCCGCGCCGCACCGCCCGCATCGCCATGCGCACGTCGGCGTGCGCGCTCACGAAGATGAACTGGATGTCGGGACACAAAGAGCGCAATCGCTCCATCGGCCCGAGCCGGACGCCCGGGGAATCGGCCAGGACCGGCTTGACCACGATGTTCGGCAGATCGGCGCGGGCCGATTCGATCGCGGAGGACTCCGTCCGGGTCTCGCTGACGCGATAACCCGCCGAGGCCAATACCTCCCGAAAGACCGGGGCGAACCGGCGCTCGGGATCGATCAGCAGGATCTGGATCTGGGTCGGGTCGATGGTACATATTTGCGCCAACGGGTTAAGAAGCGAGCAAAAATTGCGCTTTGCGTGAGGGGTTGGGGTGTCGCCGCTTGGGCGTGGGTTGTCGCATCCTGTTTGTGTCGAATGGGATATGCGCAATGTGTGGGCGTTGGCATCGCGGCTGCGTTCCAGATTTTGGCATGCATGACATACGGCGCATCATTGAGGCCCTGCGGCGGTTGAACGATTTGGAGGCGGAACCGATTGCGGGGTGGGCAGGGGCGCTGACGGAGCGGGAACGGGAGATCGCGATCGAGCGGGCACGCGAGGGGCTGCCGACGTCGCTCCTGGGCCACCACGATCGGCTGATCGCGCGTGGCAAGCGCAGTCTGGCGATAGTCCGGAACGGGGTGTGCGGGGCCTGTCATCTGAATCTGCCTTTGGGGCACCGGCATCCGTCGCGGCGGGGGGATGATCTGGACGTCTGCGACAACTGCGGGGTTTTTCTGGAGTGGGCGCCGGTGTCGGCGACACCGGAGGCGCGGGTGGCCAGGGCGCTCAAGGGGCGCGCCCGGGCAGGGGTCTGAGGCTTGTCTGTTGGCAAACTCGCGGCGATTCCCATGAGTCTCACGATGACCCTGTCGCTGCTGTTTGGGATCGCCTCGGTGGTGGCGGGGATCCGTGCGCCGCGCTGGTGGGTGGGGCTGATGGTGGGGGCATGCGTGCTGGGGGGCGTGGCGGCGGCGCGGGTTCTCGGTGGGCGGGGCGCGTGGGAGTGGTCGTTCGGCGGTGTTGCGTTCCTGCGGCTCGATCCTCTCGCGGCGGTGTTTCTCCTGTTGATCTGCGTGCTGGGCGTCGCGGGGACGCTCTATGCGGGGCAGTATTGGGATGAGCGGTGGCATCCGCGCTCCGCGCGGTGGGGGAGGGTCTGGTGGGGTGGGATATTCGGCGGGATGGCGCTGGTGGTGCTGTCGGCGCACGGGATGTTATTCCTTTTGGCGTGGGAGGCCTTTGCGCTGAGCGGCTATTTTCTGATCACGCTGGACCGGTCCTCGGCGGAAGTGCGGGGGGCGGGGTGGCTGTATCTGGCGGCGTCGCATGCGGGGACGCTGATGCTCTTCGCGTTTTTCACTTTCTTGGCGGAGCGATCGGGCGGGTGGGCGCTGGGCCCGGAACTGGGGGAGGTGGCGGGTGTCGCGCCGCTGTTCTGGTTGGCGCTCCTCGCGTTCGGGATCAAGGCCGGGATGGTTCCGTTGCACATCTGGCTGCCGTCGGCCCACGCGAATGCCCCGAGCCACGTCTCGGCGATCTTCTCCGGCGTGGCGATCAAGATGGGCATCTACGGGATCGTGCGCTTTTCCGGTTGGCTGCCGGTCCCGCCGGGCGCGGGGTGGGTGATCGTGGCGGCGGGGGTGGCGAGCGCGGTGCTCGGGGTGGCGTTCGCCCTCGGCCAGCATGATTTCAAGCGGCTGTTGGCGTATCACAGCGTCGAGAACATCGGCATCATCCTCATGGGCGTGGGGTTCGGCATGGTCGCCGCCGAGGGGGGCCGTCCCGCCTGGGGGGCGCTGGCGCTGGTCGCCGGACTGTGGCACGTGTGGAATCACGGACTTTTCAAGGGGCTGCTCTTTCTGGGTGCCGGAGCGGTGATCCACGCCACGGGCACGCGGGAGATGTCTCGGCTGGGTGGTCTCTGGCGCCGCATGCCGTGGACGGCGGGCCTATTCGCGGTGGGGGCGGTGGCGATCAGCGGTCTGCCGCCGCTCAATGGCTTCATCAGCGAGTGGCTATTGTTCGGCGGCCTATTCGAGGGCGCGGTTCTTGGGGTCCGATGGGCGTGGGTGATGGCGGGTGGCGCTATCGCGCTGGCGGCGACCGGGGCGCTCGCGCTGGCCTGTTTCGTGAAGGTGTGCGGGATCGTGTTCCTGGGTGCGCCGCGGGGCGAGTCGGCCCGCCGCGCGCACGAGTGCGGGGGCGCGATGCGGGGCGCGATGGGTTTGCTGGCGGCGGGGTGCTTGGCGCTGGGGCTGGCGCCGGTCGTTTTCTGGCCGGCGATGGCGCGGGCGGCGTCGTGCTGGGGATACGCGTGGCCTGGCGGCGGGGTGCCCGATGGCCTGTCGGCCCTCGGGGCGTGCAACGTGATGCTGGTGATCGCGGGGGCTGGCGCGGCGTGGGCGCTGTGGGCGGTCGCGCGATGGAGGGGGATGGCCGTCGGGCCGACCTGGGACTGCGGCTATGCCGCCCCCGTGGCGCGCATGCAGTACACGGCGGGTTCCTTCGCGTCGCTGCTCGTGGCGGCATTCGCCTGGATCTTGCGCCCGGTCCGGCACGAGGAGAGTCCCGGGGCGGTTCTCCCGGCGGGCGCGTCTCGAGAGGAACACGTGCCGGAGACCGTGCTGGATTATGTATTGGCGCCCATGGCGCGGGCGGTCTTGCGGGTGGCGCGGTTCGTGCGGCAGACCCAGCGAGGACTCGTGCAGGACTATCTGCTCTATCTGCTCTTTGGGGTGGTCATCGTCGCCACGGTTCTCTGGGGCGGAGGTGCGCCATGAAATCCGGGTGGTGGCGGGATGACGCCGGAGGCTCGGCTGGCTGGTAGACCATGTATCTGAACATAACAGAGGTGGCGGAATCCTTCGGGGTCTCCGAGGGCGTGATCGAGGACTGGATCCGCCGCGAAGGGTTGCCGCACACGCCGGACCGCGGGCGGTTGCTGTTCGACCGGGCTCGCGTGGCAGAGTGGGCGAGCGGGCGGGGACTGGCGGCGCGCGCCGGCTTCCTCGCGCCGGATCGGGCTCGCGCGGGAGGGGGCGCGCCGCTGTCCCGCCTGTTCGAAGTCGGCGGGATCTGGCGGGACGTCGCCCCGGCGGAGGCGATGCCGCTATTTGGAAAAATCGCTTTGCGCCTGCCGGGCCTCACTGCGTCGGCGGCGGCATTTGTCTCGGGGCGACTGGCGCGGGCAGGCGGGGTGACGGTGGCGCCGATAGGGCGGGGCTTTGCGCTGCCGCATCCCGCGCAGCGGCTCGCCCTCGGCCGGGACTGCGGCCTGGTCGCCCTGGTTCTCCTGGCGGGACCCCTCGAGTTTTCCGAACCCGCCGCCGACAGCGAGCCGGTCACCCGCCTCCTGTTTTTCATAGCGCCATCGGCGCGCCTGCACCTCGATCTGCTGGCCGGATTGAGCCGTTTGGTCGCGTCGCCCTCGTTTTGCGGCGAGATCGCGTCGGGCGCGGGCGACGATGCGATCATGGGCGCGGTGCGGGCGTTCGAGGGGAGACGGCCCCAGGGGGGTGTCGCGCCGATCGGGGGAAACGAGTGATGGCCGGGGGCATCATTCGGTTTGCCGCGTGGGTGCTCGTCGCGCCGCTGCTGCCGGGCATCGTCAACAAGGTCAAGGCCTGGGTGGCGGGTCGGCGGGGACCCCCGGTCCTCCAATTGTATTACGACCTTGCCAAGCTTTGGCGCAAAGGGGTTGTCGTGAGCGATCTGGCGTCGCCCGCGTTCGTGGCGCTGCCGGCGGTGGGGTGGGTCGCGGTGGCGGTCGCGGCGCAGCTGGTGCCGGTCGGCCCCGCGGGTCCCGGGCTGTCCTTCCGGGGCGACATGCTGCTGTTCGTCTATCTCTTCGCGCTGGCGCGGTTCTGCACGGCCTGGGCGGCGATGGAGACGGGATCGGCGTTCGAGGGCATGGGTGTGGCTCGGGAGGTGAGTTACGCGGTGCTATCGGAGGCCGCGATCTTCGCCGCGCTGCTGTCGCTGAGCGTGGGGACCGGGAGCCTCACGCTGGAGGGGATGCTCGATGCGCCCTGGGGGTCGGGGATCATCCTCCTGGCGAGCGGCCTTTTCATCGTCCTGTTGGCGGAGAACTGCCGCGTGCCATTCGATGACCCGAACACCCATCTGGAGCTCACCATGGTGCACGAGGTGATGGTGCTCGATCACAGCGGTCCACCGCTGGCGGTCATCCTGCACGGGGCCTCGATGAAGCTGTTGGCCTACTCCGCGCTGCTGGTGGGCGCGGCTTTGCCGCTCGACCGACTCGATCCCCTGCCGGCCGCGGTCGCGTTCTTCGGCGGGGTGTCCGCGGTGACGGTCGCGGTGGGAGCGGTCGAGTCGCTGATGGCGCGGCTCGCGTTCCGGCGCGTGCCGCTGATGCTGACGACGGCGTTCCTCCTCTGCCTTTTCTCGCTCTTCGTCGCCTGGAAAGGGACCCCAGCGTGACGCCCTGGCTCAATTTTCTCGTCAGCGTGGTGATGGGGCTCAACCTCCTCGCCCTGGGCAGCAGCCGGTTGCCCTCCCTCATCCGGATCGTGTCGGTGCAGGGCCTGGTGCTCGGCGGGATGCCTCTCCTGATCGAGGCCGATCACCTCGATTGGCGGATCGTGGCCGTGGCGCTGGCGGTGATGTGTGGCAAGGGTGTCATGATCCCGCTGCTGCTTGGCAAGGCGATGCGCGCGGCGAACATCGCGCGCGAGATCGAGCCCCAGATCGGGATGCTGCCGTCGCTGCTGCTGGGCGCGGCGGGGACGCTGGCGGCGATTGCGCTATCCGGTGCGCTGCCGCTGCTTCCGGAGCATGCCGGGTCGCTGCTTGTGGCTGGGGCGATCGCGTCGGTGCTGGCGGGCTTCATCCTGCTCGTTGGGCGCACCAAGGCGATCTCGCAGATCTGTGGTTATCTGGTCCTGGAGAACGGCATCTATCTCTTCGGGCTGTTGCTGATCACCTCGATGCCGCTGCTCGTGGAGGCGGGGGTGCTGCTCGACGTGACGGTGGGCGTGTTCGTGCTCGGGATCATCGTGGACCGCATCCAGCGCGCCTTCGATTCCCTCGACACCAGAAAGCTGACGGCCCTGCGCGAATGAACCCGCCATGATCCACCTGCTCCTCATCCTGATCCCCGCCGCCGGCGCCCTCGCGGCGGCGCTGTGGCCCGGCGGGCGGACGCGCCCCTGGCTGCTGCCGGCCTGCGCGGTGCCGCACGCGGCCGTCGCGTTCCACCTGCTGGTGCGCGGCGGGGGTGCGGTCCCCGGGGCGTGGCTCGCCTTCGATCCCGTGGCGGCGGCCGTATTGCCCGCGGTCTCGCTGCTGTTCTTGGTGTGCTCGGCCTATGCGGTCCCGTATCTGCGCATCCGGCGCGAGCGCCCGAATCGCGTATTTGTCGCGTCGCTCCTGGGGGTGCTGGCGCTGCTCAGCGCGGGCCACCAGGCGCGGCACGTGGGGCTGCTCTGGATCGCGGTGGAGGGCGTCACGCTGGCGACCGTCCCGCTGCTGCACTTCAACAATCAGCCGCGGGCATTCGAGGCGACATGGAAATACCTCCTCGTGGGGGGCACCGGGATCGCGCTTTCGCTGCTGGGGTCCTTCTGCCTCGGGTACGCCTCGCTGCATGGCGGGGGCACGGGCGATCTGACGTTTGATTCGCTGATGCGCCAGGGGCCCGAGCTGTCGCGCCCCTGGATGCTGATGGCGTGGACGCTCTTGCTGGTGGGCTATGGTACCAAGATGGGATTGGTGCCCATGCACACGTGGAAGCCGGATGCGTACGGGGAGGCGCCGGGGATCGTTGGCGCGATGCTGGCGGGGGGTGTCACCACCGTGGCATTCACCGCCCTGTTGCGGGTGCGGGCCGTCGTCGGGGTGGCCGGCGAGGGGGGGATGGCCGACCGGAGCCTGCTGGTGATCGGGATGCTCTCGATGGGCGTGGCGGCGCTGTTCCTCCTGGCGGCGCGGGATTTCAAGCGGATGCTGGCGTATTCGAGCGTCGAGCACATGGGGATACTGGCCCTCGGTGCGTCGTTCGGGCCCTCCGGGGTATGGGCGGCGCTGTTCCACATCTGGAGCAACGGGCTCACCAAGGGCGCGCTGTTCCTGGGCGCGGGCAATCTGAGGAGGGCCGCCGGCACGGCATCCCTGCCCGGGGCGCGGGGGCTCGCGTGGCTCGCGCCGGTCTCCGCCCGCATCCTGGTCGTGGGGGTGTTTGCGATCACGGCATGCCCGCCGTTCGGCCCGTTCTTCAGCGAGTTGAAAATTTTGGCCGCCGGCATCGATGCGGGCCGATGGTTTGCGGTCGCGGCATTTCTGGTGTGCCTGCTGTTCGCTTTCCTCGGGATGACGAGGCTCGTCTTTTCGGCGGTCGACGGGCGCCCGCCGGTCGCGGTCCGGCATCACGCGGAGCAGTTTCGGGAGACGGTCTGGGTCCTCGCGCCTCCGGTGGCGTTGCTTGTCTTGTCGGCGATGCTGGGCCTCTTTACGCCGGCGGTCCTGCAGGAAGCGTGGTCCGCGGCCACGGCGGCGCTTTTCCCAGCACCATGAGCGCGTCGTCCCCATTCGCCCTGTTTGCCAACGGAACCCGATTGGATTGGGGGGGCATTCCCGCGTGGTCGGCCGAGGATCTCGTCGGGGCGACGGCGCGCGACCTGTCGCGCGGGGGAAGGCTAGTCGCGTGGTTCGGCGTGCCCGGGGCGCGCGGGGTGAGTCTCGTGGCGATCATCGCCTTTGATGCGGACAACACGCTCGGGGCGGCGCGGAGCGAGCCGGTGTCGGGGGCCTATCCGGCGCTGACGCGGATGGACACGCAGGCACATCTCTTCGAGCGAGAGTTGTGGGAGCAGCACGGGGTGAAGCCCGAGGGGCACCCGTGGCTCAAGCCGGTGCGGCGGGGTTCGGATGGCGCGCCGGCCAATGGGGAGTTCTTCCGCGTCCGGGGCGGGGAGGTACACGAGGTGGCGGTCGGTCCCGTGCACGCCGGGGTCATCGAGCCGGGGCATTTCCGTTTTCAGTGCGCCGGGGAGGAGGTCCTGCATCTGGAGATCGCGCTGGGCTACCAGCATCGGGGGGTCGAGGCGGCGCTCGTCGGCGGGCCGCATCGGCTCACGGGGCACCAGATGGAGGCGGTCTCGGGGGACGCCACGATCGCCCACGCCACGGCCCACGCGGGGATCATCGAGGCACTGTGCGACATGGAGGCGCCGCTGCGCGCCCAGTGGGCGCGGGCCGTGGCGCTGGAGCTCGAGCGGTTGGCCTCGCACGCGGGCGACATCGGCGCGCTGGCTGGCGATGTCGCCTTTCTGCCGACCGCGGCGGCCTGCGGCAAGATCCGCGGCGATTTTCTGAATCTCACCGCGCTGATCTGCGGCAACCGTTTTGGGCGGGGGCTAGTCGTGCCCGGGGGGTGCCGCCAGGATCTGGAGCCATGGCGTGCGGACGAGCTTGCGGCGCGATTGCGGGCGAGCCTCGGGGATGTCCGCAGGGCGCTGGGATGGTTTTGGGACGCGGCCTCGGTGCGCGTGCGTTTCGAGGGGGTGGGCACCGT
This sequence comes from uncultured Verrucomicrobiales bacterium, assembly GCA_964651705.1. GTDB lineage: Bacteria > Verrucomicrobiota > Verrucomicrobiia > JADLBR01 > JADLBR01 > JADLBR01. The sequence goes on along the minus strand of CAZYWZ010000117.1, from coordinate 10,713 downwards.
GGCGCCGGCGCAGGCCGAGGCGATCGGCCTTGTCGGGCCCGCGGCGCGCGCCTGTGGCCTGGTGCGCGACGTGAGATACGACCAGCCCTCGGGCTGGTCGCGCTTCGCGCAGATGCCGGTCAGCGTGTGGCCGGAGGGGGATGTCTTCGCGAGGGCCAGAGTGCGCGCGCTCGAGATCGAGCGCAGCGGCGAATTTCTCTTGGCCCAGCTGGCCTCGCCGCCGGACGGTCCCCTCCGGGAGGCGGTTGGTCCGATGGCCCCGCACAGCCTGGCCGCGGCGCTCGTCGAGGGATGGCGCGGCGAGGTCTGCCACGTGGCCATCACCGGCGGCGACGGGCGCTTCGCCCGATACAAGATCGTGGACCCATCCTTCCACAATTGGACGGGCCTGGCGCTCGCGTTGCGCGGGACGGCCATCTCGGATTTCCCCATCTGCAACAAGAGCTTCAACCTCTCCTACTGCGGTTTCGACCTCTAGATTCGCCATGTTTGTATTTGACATCCTCCTGCATCGCGCGCGCCGCGGCTGTGAAACCATGGGCTATCCGGCGGCGCCGGCGCCCGCGTTGCCCGACCGGCACGGCGGCGCGCTCAGGGTCGAGGCGGCGCGTTGCGTGGCGGGCTGCTCGGAATGCATCCAGGCCTGCCCGACGGGCGCGATCGCGCGGCCCGCCGGCTCCCCTGTCGCGCTCGACCTCGGGCGCTGCATCTTCTGCTCGGCGTGCGTCGAGATCTGCCCCGAGGGGGCGATCGCCCGCACCGGCGATCATCGGATGGCGGCGCGCGGCAGGGGAGATCTCGTCCTCGGCGGTGGCGGGGCCGCGGAACTGCGGCTGGCCGAGGCCCTGGATGCCAAGGTGCGTCGCCTCTTCCGGCGCTCGTTGCGGCTCCGGCAGGTGAGCGCGGGCGGTTGCGCGGCGTGCGAGGCCGACACCAACGTCCTGGGCACGATCGGGTGGGATCTCGGTCGGTTCGGCATCCAATTTGTCGCATCGCCGCGCCACGCCGACGGCCTGCTGATCACGGGCCCAGTTTCCAAGAATATGGAACTGGCCCTGCGCAAGACCTACGACGCGGTGCCCGCCCCCAAGATCGTCATCGCGGTGGGGGCCTGCGCCATCGCGGGCGGGCCGTTCATTGGCGGCCCGGAGATATGCGGCGGCGCCGACGCCTTGGTCCCGGTGGATCTCTATATCGCCGGTTGTCCCCCTCACCCCCTCACGATCCTCGACGGCCTGCTGCGCCTCATCGATCGGCTCGACGCGGCGGGTGGGCGGTGTGCTCGCGGGCCTTAGCCCGGATTGTTCCCTCGGCGTGTGAGCCATGCGGGTTAGCGCCAATGGGCGGGGAGAGGGTCTGGCGGAAGATGGGCCGAATCCATCGGCGACTGACCGCGGTTCACCGAAGATGGCCGCGCGCCCGTGCCGCGAGGCGGGCGCGGGTCATGCGCTCGCGCAGGCCACCCTCCCGGACGAAGGCCCGCTCCAGGTGCCGGATCTGCTGGTCGAGGAGGTAGTTGGTCAATTTGATGAGTCCGATCATGACATTGGCCGCGATCGCGGGGTCGGGGTGCTCGATGCCGCGCCGGAAGGTGTCGTAACCCACATTGGGTTGGCGGTTCAGTTCCCGCATCCGCTGGGTGTAGCGATGCACGCGCGGCCATTCCGCGATGCCCCGGACCCGGAGGAAATCGCGGTAGTCCTCCAATAGTTCCTCGAGGCTGGCCCGGGCGACATTGGTGAGCTTGATCTCGGTCTCCTTGGAGGTGCCCGAGGCGAGGCTTCCCTCGACGATATTCTGTTTGCCCGAACGGGCGGCCTGGACCATCTGGTCGAACGTCCTATCGCGCCGGTCAAGGAACCGCTCACAGAAGCGCACGGTGCCGTCATAGACGATGCGGGCCTTCTGGAAGGAGAGGAGGCTCTGGTAGCCTCCGTGGTCGGGGATGAAGGGGCCGGGCATGGGGGTCAGCTCGCGGAAGGGACGGAAATGACCGAGGGGACCCAAGTGGGATCGCCAAGAGAATTGGGCCGCACGGCTTCTGTCATTTGTGTCCCTTATGTCCCTGTGGTGCCCGGCATGGCGATATGCGGCCGCGACGGATCCCAAAACCAGCGTGAACTTAACGCGGCCTTGCCCGGCGTCCAGCTCTAATCGCCCGGTTGGAGACGGGCGATCGAACTTTACTAGGCCTTAACAATTCTCCCGCCCATCCCGAACGAGACCTTTACAAGGGAGCGGTTCATTTTCTTAGTGTGGAGGCATTGATTGGAAAGGAGCTGGCGATGCGAGCGTTGAGAAGAATTGCTTTGGTGGTGGGGACAAGCGCGAGCGCGGCCTTTGGGGTCGTGCCGTATGCAGTGGTGGATACCGGCCAGCGCGCGTGTTTTGACGATCGGGACGAGATCCCATCGCCGGCGAAAGGGCAACCATGCTTCGGCCAGGACGCGCAATACGAAGGGCCGCAGCCGTCCTATCGGGACAACGGGGACGGGACGGTCACCGACTTGAACACGGGCCTGATGTGGCAGAAGGCCTTCGACGGGGGCGGGAAGCACACGTTCGCGGAGGCGAGGGCCGGGGCGGCCGCGTGCCGGACCGGGGGGCACTCCGACTGGAGGCTCCCGACTATCAAGGAGCTGTATTCCCTGATCGATTTTTCTGGAGGCATGGGGTTGAACCCGCCGCGGCCTTACATCGAAACCGATGTCTTCGAATTTGTCTATGGCGATGAGAGCCGCGGCGAGCGGACCATCGACGCGCAGTATTGGTCGGCCACGGAGTACGTGGGTACGACGATGCGCGGGGCGCTGACGGTCTTTGGGGTGAACTTTGCCGATGGGCGCATCAAGGGATACCCGCGGGACCGGGGGCCGCGCGGGGCGAGCGCCCAGTTCGTGCGCTATGTGCGGGGAAACACGAAGTATGGGCAGAATGATCTGGTGGACAATGGTGATGGGACCATCACCGATCGCGCCACGGGGCTCATCTGGCAGAAGGGCGACAGCGGCCGGCCCATGAACTGGAGCGATGCGCTGGCCTATGCGGAGGGCCTGTCGCTGGCGGGGCACGGCGATTGGCGGCTGCCGAACGCCAAGGAGTTGCAGTCCATCGTCGATTACTCTCGGGCCCCGGATGCGGGCGATGCGTCGCGGCGGGGTCCCGCGATCGATCCGATTTTCGGCATCACGGAGCCAGAATCGTATTTCTGGACAGGGACCACGCATCAGGAAAGCCCCCACCAGCGCGGTTCGCAGGCCGTGTACGTCTGCTTCGGGCGCGCGCTGGGTTTCATGCGATTCCCCGGGCGGGCGGTCGAGGCGATCAATGTCCACGGGGCGGGCGCGCAGCGCAGCGACCCGAAAACCGGGGACCCGGCGCAATTCCCCCAGGGCCGCGGGCCGCAGGGCGACGATGTCCGCATTTCGAATTATGTCCGTTGCGTCCGGGGCGGGCTTGGGCGTTAGCCCCGACACTTCGTGTCGGCACTCCGTGCGGATTGTTCACGCGCGGCGTGAGCAATCCGGGCCGCGCTCTGCCACCGCAGTCCAAAATCGGGCCGCCTCCTGATCTGGGTGACTACCAACGGATTCACAACGAACGAGAATCCAATGGAGTATCCCCTCATCCCCGTCATCCGCGGTTTTAAGTTTCTGGCTAGATCCCATGCCCCGCAGGCGGGGCACCACCGGGGGTGAAAATGTAGGGCGCGAAATCCCTTTCGCGCCACGGGCAACCGGCAGGGCCCTCGTGGCGCGGATGGGAATCCGCGCCCTACAGGCCGATCCCGTGGCCGATTCTCGAGTCAGGCCCGGGGGTGATCCCCCAAGTATTTGCGTGGAATCGCGCCGCTACTGGCTAATGACCGACATGCGGATCATCCAGCGTGTTGTGAGGCATGGGGCATTGTTGGCGGCTCTCATCGGGGTGCCGGTTTCGTGCAGCGCGGGGGATCCGCCGGTCGGCAAGGCCAGGCTCGGGATCAACTTGGCCGGGCCGGCCGACTGGAATACGGAACTGCCGTTCGTCGATGTGTTCCGGCAGTCGCGCCCTTGGATCAGCCAGCGGAAGGGCGAGGCGTGGGGCAAGGGTCCGGAGTTGGAGATCGATGCTTTCGGCTGGGTCAAGCGGTTGCCTTCGGACGTCTACGCGGAGAGCATGCTCTGCACGATCGGCGGCGGGCATTATCCGGGCGGGGTCTACACGGTGCTGTACGAGGGGGAGGGAAAGATCGAGTTTGGCAAGGGGCCGAAGGTGGTCGAATCGGCGCCCGGCCGCATTCGGGTCGAGGTGGATGCCTCGAAAGGCGGGTTCTCGCTCCAGGTCCGGGAGACCAATCCGCAGGACTACGTGCGCAACATCCGGGTGATCATGCCGGGGTTCGAGGAGGCGTGGGAGAAGGACCCGTTCCACCCGGCGCTGTTGGGGCGATGGAAGGGTTTCGCCTGTTTCCGTTTCATGGACTGGATGCACACGAACGGTTCAGAGATCCGGGCGTGGGCCGACCGGCCGACCCTGGCGCACGCGACGTTCTCAAAACGGGGGGTGGCGCTGGAGTGGATGATCGAGCTGTGCAATCGCGCCAAGATCGACCCGTGGTTCTGCATGCCGCATCTGGCGGATGACGATTTCGTCCGGCGGTTTGCGGAGATGGTGAGGGAGCGGCTGGACCCGGCATTGAAAATATATATCGAGTACTCCAACGAGGTGTGGAATGGGCAGTTCGCGCAGTCCAAGTATGCGGGAGGGCGCGGGGTCGAGCTGGGACTCGGCCCGAAGGAGCGACCGTGGGAGGCGGGCTGGCATTTCACGGCGGTGCGGTCGTTGGAGATATTCAAGATCTGGGAGGAGGTGTTTGGCGGGCACGGGCGTTTCGTGAGGGTGCTGCCCACGCAGGCGGGGGTGGGGAACGTCGGGGAAGGCGTGTGCGGTTTCCGCGATGCGTACAAGGGGGCCGACGCCCTCGCGGGCGCGCCCTACATGCCCTACAGCATCGGGCGCGGGAAGAATGCCGACATCGGAAAAGAGATGGCGGGCTGGACGGTGGATCAGATGCTGGACCACTTTGAGAAGACGGCCTTTGCGGATAGCCTGGAGCGCATGCGCAAGGACAAGGCCATCGCGGACAAGTATGGGTTGAGGCTGCTGGCCTACGAGGCGGGGCAGCACATGGTGGCGTTCGTGCGCGATCGGGAGCTCTTGGAGAAGATCACCGCCACGATGCACGCGGCCAACCGCCACCCCCGGATGGGCGACATGTACCTGCGCTATTTCGACACATGGGCGGCGACCGGCGGCGAAGTCATGGCGGTGTTCTCCTCGATCGGCCGCTGGAGCAACCACGGGGCGTGGGGCGTGGCGGAATTCTACGACAGCGCGCCCGCCGACTACCCGAAGCTGGATGCGGTCTTGAAGACCGCCCGGAAATGGGGGCAGTAGAGAAATGGCTCGCACGCAGTCGCCCCGCGCCGACATTCGGGTTGATGCGTGTCCATTCGTGGTCCAAACAAGCGCGACAGGAAGGAGCCTGGCATCATGAGATTGAGGCTGTCATTGTGCATCACCGTATTTGGGGCGTGGCTCGCTGGTTGCCCGCATGCGTCCGGCATCGAGCCCGCCGACCCCGGCCTGATACCCGAGGCGCGGGCGGTGTTGGATTATCTGGAGTCCATCTACGGGAAACAGTCACTGGCCGGCGGGAATCGGCTGGACGCCTCGGGGGCGATCGAGGCGGTTTCCGGCAAGGCGCCGGCGATCGTCACGATCGATCTCTCGGGATGGAACACGCCGACCTGGGGCAAGACGTACGCGCCGGTGGTGGAGAAAAGCATCGAGAACGCGAAGGCCGTCTGGGCGAAGGGCTCGCTCCTGACGATGCAGTTCCACTGGAAGCACCCCGGCAAGCCCGATGGAACCGCCTGGGTCGGCAAGCACGGCAAAAACCCGCCGAGCGGACCCTTCGATATGGCCGCGGCCTGCCAGAAGGGGAGCGAGCCGAACCGGCAATTCATGGGCGATCTGGCCAAACACGCGGACTACCTGCAACGGCTAGCGGACGCGAGGATCCCGGTGCTGTGGCGGCCCTTCCACGAGATCGATGGGGGCTGGTTCTGGTGGACGGACAAGGAGAAGCCGGAGAACACCGCCGCCGTGTGGCGCATGATGTTCGATTTCCTGGTGAAAGAGCGCGGCCTGCACAATCTGATCTGGGTCTACAACGCGGGCCTGCGCCCCGGCGGGTATGTGCAACAGGTCAAGGCGGCGCAGGGGACTGCGACGATCGAGGGCGAGATCGCCTTCCGGAAACGGTATTACCCGGGCGACGCGTATGTGGACATCTCGGGGATCGATATCTATCCGAACGAGTCGGCGGGCTACGGGAAACCGTCCGAGGATGCGTACCAGAAGGCGTTCGACATCATGTCGCAGGTCTCGCCCGGCAAGATGCTCGCGCTGTCCGAGTGCGAGGCGATCCCGAACCCCGATATCATGGCCAAGGACGGGCCGAAGTGGTTGTACTGCCTTCCCTGGTGGGGCCCGGGGCAGCGGCACCCCGAGGAGTGGGTCAAGACAACGTATCCCCACACGCAGATGGTAACGCGGGACGAGTTGCCGCAGGGATTGGTGGGAAAGGCGCAAGATCCGAGGTGAGCGGGGCGGCGCTTTCGCGCAGGACCCGCTCAATTTTCTCGGCCGTCGTGTCGCCCACGCCGTGCACCGCGGCCAATGACGCGGGAGCCGCGGCGACAATCGCCCGGACGGATCCGAAGGCATCCAGGAGCGCCTCGGCGCGCCTTGGCCCGATGCCCGGCAGGGACTGGAGGACGCGGAGCTGTTGTCGGCGATGGCCCTTCGGCCGGTAGCCGGTGGACCCGCTCCAGCCGCGCGCGACACGATCGATTTGGGCGGCGGTGTAAAGGATCAGCCTCGCCGTCTCGTCCCCATCCCGGGAACGCAGGACGGGCACCCCGAACACGACCGTCAGCGAGATCAGGGCGCCCTGCATGGCGTCTCGGCCCATGCCGACCGCCGCGAAATCCGCCAGGCCTCCCTCGATCACCACGATGCCGGGGATCGTTGCCCCGGCCAGCCTTCCCGCCTGTTGGAATAGCCGCCCGTCGATCACCGATTGGGCGAAGTCCCGAATCGTTTTGCGCTCAAATACGGCCCGGTCGGGAACGAGGTAATCCCCCGTCCTCAACTCCGCGTATTCCACCGCGAGGCCTTGCCTCTCTTCCAGGGCCCGAGCGGCTGCGCTGCCCCGTTCGCGGTGGTCAATGACCACCCGCACCGGGGGTGACAGCGCGGGGCGCCCCTGTCCCGATCCCATGGGAGCAGTCTATACGCGCGGTGCGCCCTGCCAAGCGCGATGGGTGGTCCGATTGGCCCCGCGCGGGGGAATGCGCTGGTCCGCCGCTAGCTTTACGACCTTGCCGCGGGGCCCGACGAGATCGGGAATTTCGGCGCGGATCCCGCGTTTTCCGCGATCATCGCATTCAAGTATTTCACCGCGGAGGAGTTCACCAATCCCGAGACGGGGGAGACCGAGCGGGTTTCTCTTTCGCCGGAGCAGGAGCAGGCGCTCGGGCTGCAGAGTTACCGGCGAGTGCTGAGCGAGTCGCGGACGATCGATTCGGGGCCGGAGCACGACATGGTGGTTGGGGTGGCGAGGCGGCTGATCCCGGTGTTGGACGAGCGCTCGCGCGAGTTTCGGTGGCACGTGTCGCTGGTGCAGAACGACGTGCCGAACGCGTTCTGCCTTCCGGGCGGGAAGATCGTGGTGTTCGCCGGCATCCTGCCCATCACGCAGAACGAGGCGGGACTGGCGACGGTGATGGGGCACGAGATCGCGCACGCGACCTCGCGCCACGGGGCGCAGCGCCCCTTTCAAAATGACTTGGTGCAGACCGCGATGTCGGGGGTGCAGGGCTCGCTGGCGGAGATGGATCCGAATTTGCGTTTTTGCGGGGCGCGGTTTACATCGGCGCATGGCAAAGGCATCGCAGGGTCCGACGCTGGCGGTGATGGCGGCGGGGATGGGCAGCCGGTATGGCGGCCTGAAGCAGCTGGATCCGGTGGGGCCCTCCGGCGAGGTGATGCTGGAGTATTCGGTGTTCGACGCCCTGAGGGCGGGTTTCGGGCGCGTGGTGTTCATCATCCGCCGGGATTTCGAGGCAGATTTTCGTGAGGGGGTGCTGGCGCGGTTCCCCCGAGAATGTCGGGCGGATGTGGTGTTTCAGGGGCTGGGGGATCTGCCGCCCGGTTTTTCGGTGCCGGAGGGCCGCAAGAAGCCGTGGGGAACGTCGCACGCGGTGCTGCGCCTCGAGGGCGCGGTGGATGGCCCCTTTTGCGTGATCAACGCCGATGATTTCTACGGCCGCGCCAGTTTTGAGACCGCAGCGAAGTTCTTCTTCTCGCCTCCGTCCGGCGCCACGGCCGGCCCGGCGCGCCTGGCGATGGTGGGGTACCGGCTTCGGAACACGCTCTCCGAGCACGGGGGCGTGGCGCGCGGCCATTGCGTGACCGATGACCGCGGGCGCCTGATATCTATCGAGGAATGGAACCCCATCGTGCGCGAGGGCGATGGCATCGCCTATCGCCCCGAGGGGAATCCGGAAGTCCACCTCACCGGCGAAGAGATCGTGTCCATGAACTTCTGGGCTTTCGGCCCGGCGCTCTTCGGGCCATTGGGCCGGCTGTTCCACGAGTTCCTCCGCGAGCGCGGGGGCGAGGCGGGTTCCGAATGCCTGCTGCCGAACTGCGTCGGCGAATTGATCCGGCGCGGCGATGCCGAGGTCTCCGTGCTGGATTGCGACAGCCCGTGGTTCGGGGTGACCTATCGCGAGGACAAGCCCGCGGTCCAGGCCTCCATCCGCCGGCTGGTCGAGGGCGGAGCGTATCCCTCCCCGCTGTGGGGGTAGGGGAGGCGGCACGCCCGCGGCGGCCGCGCCGAATTCCTGGCTCGGCAGGCGCCCGGGAGCGCGCTATCTTCTCCCGGCATGCGCGCGGTCTTCGATCGGCTGGAGCAGTTCGCCGTCGACGTCATCCTGGAACGTCGGTACGGCAAGCGCGCGGCGCTCCTCCGGGCGCTCCTGTTTCTCTTGTCCCACGTCTATGCGTGGGTCGTGCGCCTGCGGCTCTGGCTGTACCAGGAGCGCCTGGCGAAGAGCCGGCCGGTGGGGTGCCTGGTCATCAGCATCGGGAACCTGACCGTCGGGGGCACCGGCAAGACGCCCGTGGTGGAGAAATTCGCCCGGGCGCTGAAGGCGCGGGGCCGGGCCGTCGCGGTGTTGAGCCGGGGATACAAGTCCCGGGCGGCGCCGCTGCCCGAGCGGATCCGGCAACGGGTTGGCGTCGCGCTCGGAGACATTCCGCCCCCCCCGCGCGTGGTCAGCGATGGCGAGCGGGTGCTCCTCGACGCCACCCGCGCCGGGGATGAGCCCGTGATGTTGGCCGCCAACCTCCGGGGCGTCCGCGTGCTCGTGGACAAGGACCGTGTCAAGAGCGCCCTGTACGCCATGGACCGCTGGGGAATCGACACCGTCGTGCTGGACGACGGCTTCCAGTACTTCCCCTTGAAACACCGCGTCGATGTCGTGCTCATCGATCGGCAGGCGCCCTTCGGCAACGAGTTTCTCCTGCCGCGCGGCACCCTGCGCGAGCCCCCGGACCACCTCAGGCGCGCCGACGTCATCTTCATCACCAAGTGCCACGGGCGCGACAACGCCAATCTCAAGGAGCGGATCCGGCGATACAACCGGCACGCGGAGATCATCGAGTGCCGCCACGTGCCCCTTCACTGCCAGAACGTGTACACCGAGGAGCGCCTCCCCCTCGAGTATCTCAACGAGCGGCGCATCGCCGCCATCTCCGGCATCGCCCAGCCCGACAGCTTTGAGTCTTTCCTCCGCACCCTCGGCGCCGAGATTGTCCATTCGCGCCAGTACGCCGACCACCACCGCTATTCCAAGGCAGAGATCGTGTCCATGATCGCAAAGAGCCGGCGGCTCCGCGCCCGGGCCATCATCACCACCGAAAAAGATGCCGTCCGCCTCCCGCCCCTGGATCCCGAAGAACTCGCGGTGCCCATCCTTTTCCTTCGCGTCGAGGTCCGGGCCGTCGGCGGCGAAGCCGCCTTCGAGCGCGTCGTGGACCGGATCTGCGCCAGCGCCGAGGGCAGGGCGCCCGCCACCGCCGTGCCCGCCGCCTGAGCGACACCCAAATCGGGCTGGACGGCTCCCCTCGAAGCCCCCTATGCTTCTCATCCCCCCGCCCCATTCGGGCGGGTGGGACGAGGAGGACGATGGCGAACGCGATTGAGGTGGAAGGCAAGGTCGTCGAGGTGTTGCCCGCGACGATGTTTCGGGTGCAATTGCCCAACGGCAATGTCGTGCTCGCCCACCTCTCGGGCCGGATGCGCAAGCATTTCATCAAGATCATGACCGGCGACAGCGTCAGCATCGAGCTGACGCCCTATGATCTCACCAAGGCTCGCATCACCTACCGCCATCCCCCCAAGCGTTCGCCAGACGCCCCGCCGCCGCCCCATCACAGGCACCGCCGCCGCTGACGCGAATAATTCCGGGTGTAAGCGCCTGTGCCAGGCGGCAGAGGGAAAATGAATTTCCCCTGAATGACGCGGCGCGCTCGCGCGCCGCCGGCGGGGCTGACTCGAAAATTGGGTCGCGATGTAGGCTGCGCCTTGGCGCACGC
>CAZYWZ010000116.1:0-20264 GCA_964651705.1 uncultured Verrucomicrobiales bacterium | reverse complement strand
GCCCCCCGCCCCGGGGGGGGGCCCCCGGCGGGGGGTAAATTGGTGGGGCGGGGAGCCCCCCCCGCGCCCGGGCCCCCGGGCGGGCCGGTGGGGGGGGGGTGGGCACCCCGCGCCCTACAGGTCGGTGCCGTGGCCGATTCTCGAGTCAGGGTGCTGGGGGCAAGTCGATGGTTTCGATGCGGACGCGGTCGGGATGCCCGACTCCGAGGCCGAGGCGCTGTGCGGTGCGGATGTGGCCGAGGATCGGAGCGGACTCGGGCAATTGGCGAGCGGCGCGGAGTTTCTCGATGACGGCGGCGACGGTGGCGTCGATGGCGACGGGATCGGTGGAGAAGTAGAGCGTGGCGTGCTCGTGGCAGTAGTTGATCGTGCGGGTGGGGCCTCCGGCGAACTGGGCGAGCAGGCCGTCCATGATGTGGAGGACGGTCTTTTCCCGCAGGGGTTCTTCGGCTAGGATCTCGGCGAGGACGGGGTCGCCCCAGAGGGGCTCGAGCTCAAAGCGGCGGTTGTTGTCGACGCTGTCCAGGGCGAGGCTGGCGATGCATCCGTGCAGGCCGGTGGATTCGCTGTTGGACATGACGGGGACGTTGATGATCTTTGTCGCGATCTGGGTCACGATGCGCGCGAAATAGGATTTATTGCTGGTCTGGCGGGGGACCTTTGGGGCATCGGATGGCGGCAGCTCGTCGCGCTCGGCGCGGCGGACGATATCGTCGATATCGGGGCGCGAGCCGACGAAATCGAGGTCGCCCCAGATGAGTTCCCCGATGTTCTCGTGGAAATAGAAAGTCCCGCGGTCGAAACCGGTGGCGGGGAGCACGGAGAGCGTGCGCACGCCGCTTGGGTCTGGCTGCGGGGGATAACCGGCGGCGACCATGTCGGCCTCGTTTCGGCTCCAGATGATGATCTGGTGCGCGGGGACGCCCGCGCGCCGCAAGGCGGCGATGAGGGCATCGAGCACGGCGCGGTGGGTGGCGAGGGGAGGCTTGCCTCGGGTGTTGATGTGGATGGCGACGGTGTCCGAGGGCGAGACGAGGGAGGCCAGGGTCTCCGCCGCCGTGCGGCGATGCCCCAGCCGCGCGAGGCCGGCCTCCATCATGGGCGCGATGGCCTCGCCGGTGGGCAGGAATCCCGCGACGGCGCCCGGGCTCGTGACGGCGACGACGCGGCCCTCGCCGGCCCCGAGGCAGGGGGCGGCGCCAAACAGCATGAGGGCGAACTGGCGGCAGAGGCGGGCGCGCACCTTCCCTCTTTAGGCGGGTGCCTTGGGGGCGCAAGGCAACTCGACGAACGCGAAAAATGCCCCTGGGTCATTGAGGTCCGGGAAAGTGATGTCGGCGCCCGCGCGGGCGAGTTCATTGGCCGAGAAACGTCCGGTGGCGACCGCGATGGTGCGGGCGCCGATGGCCTTGCCACAGGCGACATCGTGTGGGGTATCGCCGATGACGAAGATGGATTCCGGGGGAAAGCCGACGCGGAAGAGGCTCTCGGCCCTCCCTTTCGCGAATGGGGGGAGGCGGTTGCGGTCCTCGTCGTCGTCGGCGAACGCGCCGAATTCGAAATAGTGGAAGACCTCGTAGTGCTCGAGTTTCAGGCGGGCGCCGCGGCGGATGTTGCCCGTGAGGAGCCCCTGGGCGAGGTCGGCGCGGCGATGGATGGCCTCGAGGATCTCGGTTATGCCGGCGAGCACGGAACCGAAGGGGCGGCGCTGCGGGAGGCGTGTGGCGAGCGCCTGGACGTAGCCGTCCAGGAAGCGGGCGACGTTCTCGAAGGAGGGGTCGTGGCCATATTTTCGGAGGATCTGGGTGGCGATGGCGCGGTCGGTGCGGCCGGCGATCTCGATGCCGGAGAGGTCTGGCGGGGCCCCGAGCGTGGAGCGGATCGAGTCCTGCAGGGCGAACTCTCCGGCACGGCCCGTGCTGATCAGGGTGCCATCGATGTCCCAGAGGAGCAGCTTGGTCGGTCGCTTGGGTGACATGGCGTTTCTCCGGTGATAAATCCTTTCGCGCCGGGACTGTAACAATCCCCGGCTGGCGTGTCCCGCGACTTCTTGTAGGCTGGTCCAGGACATGTTTCAATCGCCGCAGGACTCTGGCCTATGGGGCCCGCCGCCCGGGGCGGGGGTGGGTGGGCGCCTGACCTTGCGCCACCTTGTGGCGCACGCCGCGAGCGTGGATGCCGATGCGGAATTGAGGGAGGCGCGCGGTATTTTCAACGGGGTGGGCGCGGCCTATCTGGCCGTGGTGTCGGAGGGATTGGTGGTCGGCCTTTGCTCTCGGGGGCAGGTGGGGATGCTGCTCGGGTCGGAGTTCGGATTCTCGGTGTATGGGCGGCACCGGGTGCGGGACCACATGGTGGAGGATATCCTGCGCGTGGGCGTGGGGACGCCGTTGCGTGAGGTGCTGGATCGTGCGGTGGCCCGGCGCGGCGAGTCCTTCTATCATGACGTGCTGGTGGTGGATGAGGGGGGGGCGCTGGTCGGGCTGGTCCCGATGGAGTCGCTGATCCGGGCACAGGGCCAGTTGGTCGCGCATCAGTTCGAGGCCCTGGGCAAGCACCGGATGGAGTTGGGCAGGATCAACGCGGACCTGATGGCCACGGTCGAGGCGCTCAACATGGCGAGGAGCCGGTACGCGACGCTGTTCGAGAGCGCCGCGCTGGCGGTGGCGGTGCTGACCGCCGATGGCACGGTCGAGGAAGGCAACACCTTGCTGTGTGGCCTGTTCGGCCTGGATGCGGGCAACGGCGGGCGCGGGGGCCGGATTCCCGACCTCATGGCGCAGGATGCCCGGGAAGAGTTCCTCGCTTTGCTCGGGGCGCTGCTGGGGGGGGACGGCCAGCAGGGGCCGATCCGGGACGATTTCTGGATGCTCCTCCCGGGGCGCGGGAACCGCATCGTCGAGGCGCACATGCGGGCGATACCGGGCGCGGGACGGGTGTGCGCCTGTTTTGAGGACATCACCGATCGGCGCGAGTTCGAGCGGTTGCTGGCGCAGCGCGAGAAGCACGCGCTGATGGAGACGTTGATCGGCGGGATCGCGCACGAGCTGAATAACAAGCTGTTGCCGATATTGGGGTTCGCGGACCTTCTGAAGGCGGACGTGGCGTCCGGCGCCGATAGGGGGCGGGTGGAATCCTATTGCGATCGGATCGGGGTGAGCGCGGAGGCGGCGGCAAAGATCGTGCGGGCGCTCTTGCAGATGTCGCGACCGGGCGTCGAAGAACCGGCGGTGTTCGATCTCTGCGCGGTGGCCCGCGAGGCGGCCGACATGGTGGCCTACCGGATTCGGAAAGCGGAGGTGGCGATCGCGCTGCGCCTCCCGGATTTCTCGGTGCCGGTGCTCGGGGATCCCGCCCAGATGCACCAGCTCTTCGTGAACCTCTTCCTCAACTCTTGCGATGCGATGGATGGGTTGGCCGAGAGGCGGCTCGGCCTCGCCATCGAGGGGGTGGGGGAAAGGGCCGTCGTGCGGGTCAGCGACAGCGGGCGCGGCATACCCGAGGATGTGGCCGGGAGAATATTTGATCCTTTCTTCACGACCAAGGGGCCACAGAAGGGAACCGGGCTGGGGCTGTCGATCTGTTTTGGGATCGTGAGGCGTCACCATGGGGTGATCGCCGTCGAGGAGACCGGGCCCCGTGGCACCACCTTTCGGGTGGAGCTTCCGCTGGCAAGGGAGCCCGCGGGAATCGGGGGGGCGCGCGAGGATGCGTCGGCGCGTGGCGCGGTCGCCATCCGTCGGGCACTCGTGGTCGAAGATGATCGGGAGGCCGCAGCCTTTCTCGTCGATGCGCTGCGGGAGCATCTGGGATGCCATGTGGAGCTTGCCATGTCGGGGGAGGAAGGTCGCCAGCGGCTGGATACCGAGGATTTTGACGTTGTGGTGTGTGACATCCGGATGCCTGGGATGAGTGGATTGGCGCTGCTGGAATGGGCGCGGTCCAACCGCCCGGGGATGGCGAGTCGCTTTGTCATGGCGACCGGAGACGAGGGTGCAGGAGGGGGGGACTCCCATCCAGGGCTGGGCTCCACCCGCATGCTCCGGAAACCGTTTTCCGCGAGGGAACTGGTGGACGCGTGCCAAGGGGTTGCGTGGGCCGGGGGGAAACGCCCTCGAGAATACGACGCGACCCACTTGTAGCGAAGGGCCGCGGTCTGCCCGCGGAGGCGGGCCATCCGGTGTGGGGCGATCGCCTGAGTCAGAACGTCAAGGGGATTCCCCGCGGATGTGCTTCTGCAATTTCGCCATGTGGGCATCGAGGGGACTGAGGGGTTTGGGGCGGAGGGTCTGTCTGGCGAGGAGGAGGGCCTCTTCGGCGAGCTGCGGGTTGCCGCGCTCGTGGAGGGCGAGGGCGAAGGGGACGACGACCTGGAAATAGAGGTTGCCGCCGCCATGTCGGGAGAGGCGGTCGAGGGTATCGCGATAGGCGGTGAAGGCGGCGGTGGTGTCGCCGGTCTCGAGGCGCTGTTGGATGGGTTGCCAGGCGGCCTTGGCGCTGAGGTCGCTGCGCCCGGCGCGGTTTTCCTGGATGATGTCATCGGTGATGCGCTCGGCCTCCTGGAGGAGGCCGGCCTCGCGGGCGATGTCGGCGAGGAGCCGCTGGTAGCGGACGCGGGTCTCGGGGTCGGTCTGGAATTGGGCGATCGCGTCGGTGGCAAGCTGGCGCAGGGCGGGCGTATCGCGCCGCGCGCGGAGGAGTGCGGCGACGGCATCCCAGGCCTCGGTGTCCTGGGGGCAGGCGGCGATGGCGTTGCGCAGCGCGGCGAGTTGGCGGGCGCCATCGCCGGCCTGTGCGAAGAGGCGTGCGACGGCGAGGTGGCGTCTGGCGATGCGGTAGGGGGGGGTGTCGCGGAAGCCGGCGGCGAGGGATCTCAGGTCGTGGTCGCTGATGGGCAGCCAGGTCTGGGGGTCGAGCGCGGTGCCGGTGGGCTGGCCGCGGTTGCGCTCGCGCCCGCAATCGAGCAGCCAGGTGTCGTCGCGCTTCATGAAGCCGAACCAGGCGTGTCCGCCGTTTGGGCCCTGGCCGGAGAAGAGCAGGGTGGGCATGCCCTTCGCCTTTCCCGCGAGCGTCGCGAAGTAGGCCTGATCGGTGCAGATGCCTCCGGCGGCGCGGATCGATCGCAGCGAGTAATCGCCCCCCGGCCAGGCGAACTGGCCGGACCGGATGCGGACGTGGTCGTAGCGGACGATATCGAATGCCTCCGCGAAGCGGTAGCGGGGGACATCGACCTGGGCCTGGGCCCACAGGAATTCCGATTCGCGCACGGGGGCGTCAACGATGTGCTTGATCTGCTCGACCTCGAGGGTGCGGATGTCGAGGTAGAGCCGCCCGAGCTGCTGGCATTGGATCCAGAAGCCGAAGATCTCGTGCGGGGGCCGATTGACGCGGGGGACGGCCTCTGGCTTCACCTGATGGTGCGGCCAGGTAGGCGGGGCGGGCTGGTCGCGCACGATCGCGATGGCGACCGCCAGCCGCAGATATTCGCCGAAAAGCGCGGGCCCCGCGTCGCGGCAGCGGGCCAGGATCTCGATGGCCGCTGGGGGAAAGTCCTCCTCGCGGAGGGCCTGAAAGAACTCGCGGGAGAGCGGGGCATCGGCCAGGAGTTCCCGGAGGCGTGCGGGGCCGATCCGTTTGCCGAGGGGGCGGTCTTCGGGTTGGAAACCGGCGGGGGCGATGGCGGGGAGGGCGGATTCGGCGAATCGGGGATCGCGGACCAGTTGCTGGAGCGTGGCGTTGGGGATGGGCTCGAGATTGTCCGTCGGGGGCAGGATGCCGGTGGGGCAGACGACGACGCGGCGATCGGTCCCGTGCCAGCGGAGGTGGCGTGCGGCGAGCCTTGCCGTCTCGTCGAATTCGTTGCGGGCGATGAGGTCGAACCAGCGCTGGATGTCGAGCCAGGCGGCGTAGGCGTCGGAATCGCAGGCCTGGGGCGAATAGGTCCCGACGAGGGCCGCGCGCAGCTTGCCGCAGGCGTGGGCCCAATCGCCCTCGAGCCACTCGTGGACCTGGAGCGCCGTGGGCGGGGCCGTCGTGTCGATCGCGGCGGCGGCGCACGGGGGGGATGCGGCGAGAAGGGCGAGGGCGGCGGCGTGGATGGCCTGCACTGCGGGGCGCGGTGTCAGTTGCGGAGGATGGCGTGGATGTGGTCGAGTTCTCGGACGAACGGGAACTCGAGCTGGACCCACTCTCCGGTGCGGTGCCTTCGGGTGAGGGGAAAGGGCGGGGGCAGGGGCGAAGAGCGGCGGAGGCGTGGGGGGCGTGACCAGCGGCGGAGCTTTCGCTCGAGGGAGAGGACCTGCTTCTGGAGCGTGAGCCGTTCCCGCAGGCGCTCGCGCTCAAACGACGCCTCGATCTCGGCCCGGTCGGCCCGCGAGGCGAAATCCCAGGCATCGTGGCCGGTCGCGGCATCGAGCTGGTGACCGAGGTGCGCGAGCGTATGACGGAGTTTCTTGATCACCGCGGCGGCCTCGTCGCGGTCGCGCGGTTGCGGGATGTCTCCGGCCTCGACCTCGGTGAGCGTCAGGAGCACCTCGAGGCGGGAGACGTCGCCCTGATTGTAGGCCTCCTGCGCCTGGTGCCACAGTTCGACCCAGGGGCCGCCATCGCCGGACTGGCGGTGGTCCGGGTGCAGGCGCCGCGCGAGTTGGCGATAGCAGATCCGCATGCGCTCCTCCCGGGCAGCGACGACGGCGGTCTCCTCGTCGGGATCGGCGTAGGGGCCGAGGAGTTCCGCGAACGCCTCGACGAGCTGGTCGTGATAGGGATCGTCCTCGGCATCCTCGTCATCCCCCGCCTCGTCGGACTCGATGTCGCTGAGCCGGAGGCCGACCTCTTCGGCGAACCACTCGGGGCCGACATAATTGTCAAACAATCGGGAGTAGGCCCGGTGGTGCGGGAGATTCATCTCGAACGCGAGGGCGTCGATGCGATCTAGGTCCTCCTGGATCTCGTCGGCCCGGGCGCGCAGCTCGCGCGTCGAGTCCAACAGCGTCCGGAAACGCGCCGCCATCCAGTCGTCGTAGGCCGGGAGATCCACCCGGTTGAAGCGGCCCAGTTGTTCGCGGGCCGAGCGGATCTGCTCCAAGAGTCGGCCAATGACGCGCGTCCCCAGGGTGTCCTGGTCGGCGGCGGTCGCGGCGGTGGGCGGCTTCATCTGTCGGGGAACCCCATGTTGCTATGCGGTTTCGGGAAAGCAAGGCGGCGGAAGGCCCCCAAATCCTCGCGTAAGGCACTACCCGGGGGCGCCACGCATGGGGATGTAGGGCGCGAAATACCTTTCGCGCCACGGGCAACCGGCAGGAACTTGCGTGGCGCGGATAGGAATCCGCGCCCTACAGAACTTGGCACAGTGGCATGCGTGTGTCCTATGCGGTTCGTTGAAGGCACGGCCCTCGGGGAGCGATCCTTACGCGAGGATCAGGGAGACCCTCGGGGCGGTCGGCTGGGCCGTCGCGGGACGGGTCGCTGGCGCTCCCCGCAACGGGGCTGGAGCGCCGCTTTCAATGGTTTCTGAAACTTCGGTTGACGGGGTGCGGTGATGGGCGTTAAGGTGGGGCATGGGAGCGACGCGGCAGCGGAGGCGAGGAGCGCGGGTGGGCGCTTCCGCGGTGCCGGTATTGGCGTCGGGGTTGGATCTTTCGGCGGTGTGGCGGCTGACGGAGCCGCACTTGGTGAAGGTGGACGCGGCGATCCGGGCGCAGGCGGCGTCCTTTGATCCTGGGGTGGTGAGTTTCGTGTCGTACGCGTGCGAGTCTCGGGGCAAGCGGCTGCGGGCGGCGCTGGCGGTGCTGGCTGGTGGGGCGGCCGGGGGGATCATGCCGGGGCACACGGATCTGGCGGTGATCGTGGAGATGATCCATCTGGCGTCGCTGGTGCACGACGACGTGATGGACCGTGCGGAGACGCGGCGGGGGCACCCGACGGCCGGGGCGCGGTGGGGTCCGGAGACGGCGGTGCTGTTGGGCGATTGCCTTTTCGCGCACGCGCTGAAGCTGTGCACGGGATTCGATTCGAACCGGGTGTCGCGGGCCATCGCGGACGCGGCGCGGGACGTGTGCCAGGGGGAGATCTTGCAGACTCGGCGCCAGTTCGACCTGTCGCTGACGGAGGAGGAGTATCGGCGCCTGATCGGGATGAAGACCGGGGCGCTTTTTGCGGTGGCGGCGGAACTCGGGGCGGAACTGGCCGGGGCGCCGCGGGGGGTGGTGGCGGCGTTCCGCGGGTACGGGGAGCGGCTGGGCCTCGCCTACCAGATCTATGACGATTGCCTGGATCTGGTGGGGACGGAACAGGACACGGGCAAGACCCTCGGGACGGACCTCGAGAAGGGGAAGTTCACACTCCCGGTGCTGCTGCGGCTCTCCGGCGCGAAAGGGGCGGAGCTCGATAAGATCCGCGCGATACTGCTACAGGGCGACCCGATTCAGCGGTGCGAGTTCATCGCGGATCTCCACGCCTCGGGCTGTTTCTCGCGGGCGGTGGCGGCGATCCGGCGGGAACTTTCGGCGGCCGGCGCGCTGCTGGATGTCGTGCCCGCGAATGAGTATGCCGTGGCGCTGCGGCGCCTGCTCAAGGCGCTGGAGAAGCACATCGGGGCGCTGGCCCGGGGATGAGGAGGAACCTGTCGGACTTAATTAAGTCCGACGGGCTCCAAGGGGGGTGGACCGGACACGCCGGGGTTTCCGATCACGTCATGGCCTGGATGCGCGATGCGATCTGTGCGGGGGATTCATCCGGGTCCGCGTCGAGCCATGTCGCGTCGGGCTCGCGGCGGAACCACGTCATCTGCCGTTTGGCGAACTGGCGGGTGGCGATGGTCAGCCGGGATCGGGCATCGGGTTCGCGGCAATGCCCATCCAGGAGATCGCTGATCGGCTGGACGCCGAGGGCCTGCCAGGCGGTGGTGCCTGGGCGCAGCCCGGAGGCCCGCAGCCTGCGGACCTCTTCGACAGCCCCGGCCGCAAACATCGCCTCGGCGCGGCGGGCGATGCGGGCGCGGAGGTCGTCCCGCTGGCGGCGCAGCACCACGAGGTGGGCGGGTTCGGGGGTGGTGGCCCAGGATTCCCGCGGGGCGGGGCCCCCGAGCATGGCGATGGCCAGGGCGCGTTCGACGCGGCGGCGGTTGGCGAGATCGATGCGGGCGGCGGCGGCGGGATCCCTGTCGCGGAGTTCGGCCACCAGGTCAGGTAGCGGGCGGGAGGCGAGCGCCCGGCGGAGTTCGGGTGGCGTGGGCGGGTTCGGGTCGATGCCGAATCGCAGGGCGCGGAGGTACAGTCCGGTGCCACCGACCACCAGCGGCCGAAGGCCCCGGCCGCGGATCGCGGCGATCGCCGCCCGGGCCTCGGCGAGCCATTGGGCGACGGTGAAATTTTCGCCGATGCCCGCGATGTCGATGGCGTGGTGCGGGATGCGGGCGCGTTCATCCGGCGAGGGCTTCGCGCTCAGGATGTCCAGCCCGCGATAGACCTGCATCGAGTCCGCCGCCACGATCTCCGCGCCCAACCGGGCCGCCAGTTCTAGGGCGACATCCGATTTCCCCGATGCGGTCGGGCCGGCGAGGATCAGGAGGGGGGGCGACAACATTCGATAACCAACATTCAACAACCGACATTCAAAGGGAAGAGTCGCGGGCCGAGACATTTGGCATATGACTTGTGCCTTTGACCCATGACCTTTGCCCTTTGCCTTATGATCACTCCCAATCCCACGGATCGAACTCGGCGGCGCGGTGGTGGCCGGCGCGGCGCGGGGGATCGCGGGGGATGTTGACGCGGGTGGGCTCGGCCAGTCCCTGGGGCAGCTCGGTCAGGAATCGGGAGGGGCGCTGGAAGAGGTCGCCGCCGCCGGCGCCGCGGCCGAACCGCATCTGTGGGAAGGTGAGGTAGAGGCGCCGCTTGGCGCGGGTGACCGCGACGTAGAAGAGGCGGCGTTCCTCCTCGAGTTGGGCCTCGTCATCGATGAGGCGCCCGAGGGGGAAGGCGCCGTCGCATAGCATGATGACGAAGGTGGCTTCCCACTCGAGGCCCTTGGCCTGGTGGACGGTGCTGAGCCGCAGGACATCGCCCTCGTCGGAGTTGCCGTAGGAGGCGTCGACCCCGGTCATGAGCGAGACCTGCGCGAGCAGGTCGGCGACGGACTCGAATCGCCTGGCGAATTCCTGAAGTTGCTGGATGTCGTCGAGGCGGCTCTGGTGGTTATCGTACTTGAGGTCGAGGATGTCGCGATAGGAGGCATCGAGGGTCCACGCGATGGCGTCGGGGGCGGAGGGGCCTGGCTGGCACCGGAGCTGGCGGATCAGCTGGCAGATCTGGCGCCATTCCTTAGCCGCCTTTGCCGGGGCGGCGTCCGCCGGCCATTCGGCCTGGCCGCGGATCCGGAGCCAGAGTTTTTCGGCGGAGCGCTCCCCGATCCCGGGGAGGAGTTTGGCGACGCGTTTGAATGCGATCTCGTCGAAGGGGTTGAAGGCGGACTTCAGGTAGGCGGCGACGTCCTTGATGTGGGCCTGCTCGAAGAACTGGATGCCGGAGGTGATGACGAAGGGGACGCGGCAGCGGACCAGTTCCATCTGCAACTCGATCGCGTGGGCGTGGGCGCGGTAGAGGACGGCGATGTCGCGCAGCGGGGTGCCGTCGGAGTGGAGGTTGAGGATCTCACGCGCGATGAAGCGGGCCTGGCCGTCGGTGTCCGGCGTGACCACGAGGTGGGGGCGGGGGCCCGCGGCGAGCGTCGAGCGGAGCTCCTTCGGGAACTGGCGGCTGTTGTTCGAGATCGAGGCGTTGGCCAGCGTGAGGATCTGCGGGACCGAGCGGTAATTGAGCTCGATGCGATAGACCCGGGCGTCGGGATAGCGCTTCGGGAACGAGAGGATGTTCTCGAAATTCGCCCCGCGCCACGAGTAGATGCTCTGCGCGTCGTCCCCGACCACGGTGATATTGCGGTGGGCGGAGGCGACCAGGTCGATGAAGTCGGCCTGCACGCGGTTGGTGTCCTGGTATTCGTCCACGAGGACGCACGCCCAGCGATGCCGGTATTGCTCCGCCAGGGCCGGGTCGCCGCGCAGCAGCTCCAGCGGGAGTGTGAGGAGGTCGTCGTAGTCCGCGGCGTTGGAGTCGGTCTTGCGGCGGCGGTATTCCTCCGCGAGCCGCGTGAGCGGCTCGGCGAATTCCTCGAGGTGGGAGTAGTCCGACTCGAGCAATTCGGGGATGGGCCGGGTGGTGTTCGCCGAGAAGCTGAATAGCTCGAGGATGGCGCCGGGTTTGGGGAAGCGCTTTTCCTTGGGGTTGACGCCGATGGAGGCGAAGCAGGCCCCGACGAGGTCGCGGGCGTCATCGCGGTCGAGGATGGTGAAGCCGGGCTCGAGGCCGACGGCGGCGGCATGCCGGCGGAGGATGCGGTTGCCGATGCTGTGGAAGGTGCCGCCCCAGAGCCGGGAGATGTCGTGGGGGAGGAGGTCCCGCACCCGGTCGAGCATCTCGCGCGCGGCCTTGTTCGTGAAGGTGAGCAGGAGGATGCGTTCGGGCGGAAGGCCATTCTCGACCAGATAGGCGACGCGGTACGTCAGGGTCCGGGTCTTGCCGCTGCCGGCGCCGGCGAGGACGAGCGCGGGCCCCGGGGGGGCCGTGGCGGCGGCGAACTGGTCGGGGTTGAGTTCCCGCTCGTATTCGATGCGCGAAGAAGCCATGCGGATGCTGGAGGTTCGGGCAAGTGCGGGCGAATGCAAGGCCGGGGATGGGGCGGGCTTCTGACTCGGGGGGGGCTCAGATGCGATTGTGTGGGGGGGGGTGTGCCATGATCGGATGCCTGATGGGGATGTTTTACGGCCTGCCACGAATTGTGTGGGAGCCCGGATTGCTCGCGGAGAGATGACGGCTGATGCGCCCGCGCAGGCCCCTTGGTGCGAGGACTCGCACGTCGGGCGTCCACGACAAGATCCAACGCACCAGTTCGATAGTGGGAGCTGCCAGCAAGGGCGGTGAAGTCATCCTTCGACATCTCGACGGGTGGCAGAGCGAAGGTGTCATCGGTGAGACGATAGCCGCGGGCGCCCGCACCGTCCCCGGCCCCCGGGGGCCGGGGACGGCGGCATCACGCTCGACCTCCGGTGGCCCAGGTGCTATGCTATTCCCATGATGGGACCGGTTCTGTCTGTGGTTTTCGCCGCTGGGAGTCTTCTGGGCGCGCGGTGTGCCGGGAGGGCAGCCGAAAGCAATTTCCTATCCGTTTCCGTATGAATTACAGAGAGATCATCACCATCGAGCCCGGTAAACGCAGCGGAAAGCCCTGCATCCGCGGAATGAGGATCACGGTTTCGGATGTGCTTTCCTACCTGGCTTCCGGGATGAGCGAGGAGGAAATCCTTCGCGACTTCTCCGAACTCACCCGGGATGACATCAAGGCCTGCCTCGCTTTCGCCGCGGACCGTGAGAACCACATGATGGCCGTCCATGCATGAAGTTTCTGTTGGACGAGAATCTCTCCGATCGGATCCCCGGGCGGATTGACGATCTCTTCGCCGGCTCCGGCCATGTCAAGTTGTGCAGCTTGGGACGCGCAACGGACGAGGCCGTATGGCGGTTCGCGCGCGACAACGGATTTGCCATCCTGACAAAGGATTGGGACTTCCAGCAGCTGAGCCTGCTGCGGGGATTTCCGCCCAAGGTGGTGTTCCTCAAGGTCGGCAACTGCTCCACGGAGCGGATCGTCCAGATTCTCCGCGCCAACGCTTCCGCAATCGATACGTTCGAGTTCGACTCCGTCGCGAGCCTGCTCATCCTGGAGGGTAACCCATTGAGCGGTCCCTGACGCTCTTACGGTCCTCTTTTGAACCCAAAGTTTCCCTGTCGGTGTGCCGTTGGATGGCACACCCCCCTTCCCACGATCCGGGGCGTGTGCCAGATCGCCACCGGGGTCCTTTGACAGGCCGGAGGCTGTAGGCCGCAGGCTGGATCCTGTTGGCAGTCTCCGGCCTCAAGTCTGCAGCCTCGAATTATCCGTTGGCCGGCGCGAAGGCGCCATTGCGGGCGAGGAATTCCTCCGCGAGGGCGCGGTAGGCGGTGCAGCCGGCGCTGAACTTGTCGTAGTGGTTGATGGGTTGCCCGAACGAGGGCGCCTCGCCGAGGCGGACCGTCCTCGGGATCACCGTCCCGTAGACCTGGTCGCCGAGGTGCGCGCGGACGTCGTTGACGACATTCTGGGCGAGGCGGGTGCGGGCATCGAACATCGTCATCAGGACCCCCTCGATCTGGAGCGACGGGTTAAGGCCCTGGCGGATGCGGTCGATGACCGAGAGGATCTGCGTCAGGCCCTCCAGCGACAGGTACTCGCACTGGAGGGGGACGAGTATCGAGTCGGAGGCGGCAAGGGAATTGACCATGATGGCCCCGATCGACGGGGGGCAATCGATGAACACGAAATTGAAATTGCAGGAGTCGCGGAGGCTACCGAGGAGATTCCGGAGGCGGATGGGACCGTCCTCGATGTGGGCGAATTCGTTTTCGATGCCGGCGAGGTCCTGCTCGGAGGGGATGAGGGCGAGGTTCTCGTAGGGGGTGGGGCGGATGCAGTCGCGGGTCGAGCCGCGGCCGACGAAGGGCCCGTAGATGCTGCGGCCGGGCTCCTTATCGACCCCGAGGGCGCTGGTGGCCGAGGCCTGCGGGTCCATGTCCACGACCAGGATGCGCTGCCCCGCCTCCGCGAGGCACGCGGCAAGGTTGACTGCCGTGGTCGTCTTCCCGACCCCGCCCTTCTGGTTGGCCACCGCGACGAATTTCATGAGACGGGTACTTTGCGGGGAAGGGGCGGAGGTTCAACCGGAAATCGCCGCGGGAGGCCGCTTGCGCCCGGGGCGTTTTGGAACCTATATTTGGGCATGATCGTGGGCAAATTGATTGGTTCGACGGCCGACTGGATGTGCAGCGCGCCCGACGAGCCGGGGATCGTGATGAGCAGCCGGCTGCGGCTGGCCAGGAATCTGGCCGCGCACCCGTTTCCGACGTGGGCGGACAAGGGGGAGCGCCAGAAGGTGTACGACGAGATCATGCCGCGGGTCCGGGAATTGCCCGTCCTGCGGGATCCGCTGGTGGTGGCGGGGATGGACAGTTTTTCGATGATCGAGAAGCAGCTGCTGGTGGAGCAGCATCTGGTGAGCCGGGAGCACGCGGCGAAGGGGCCGGGCAGCGGGGTGGCGATCAGCGGCGATCGGGGGGTGAGCATCCTGGTGAACGAGGAGGACCATCTGCGGATCCAGGCCTTCGCGGCGGGATTCGAGATGGAAGGCCTCTGGCGGCTGGTCGAGGGGGTAGACGACGCCCTCGAGGAGGCCATGGCGTTCGCCTATTCTTCAGATTTTGGATACCTGACGGCCTGCCCGACGAACGTTGGCACGGGGATGCGGGCCTCCGCGATGCTGCACCTGCCGGGGCTGGTCTTGGGCGAGCAGATCAATCAGATCGTGCAGGCGGTCGGGAAGCTCGGTCTCGCGGTGCGCGGCCTCTACGGCGAGGGGACCGAGGCCCTGGGGAACCTCTTCCAGGTGTCGAATCAGATGACGCTCGGGGAATCCGAGGCCGAGATCATGGCCCGGCTCGGGAAGGTCATCCGCCAGATCGTGGAGCACGAGCAGAACGCGCGGGCGTCGTTGTTGGAGCGCAAGCCCCGGATGATCGCCGACAACGTCGGGCGGGCCTATGGTATCCTGACCAACACCTATTCCATCGCCTCCAAGGAGGCACTTAACCTGTTGTCGGTCATCCGGTTGGGAATCGAGCTGGACATGGTGCCCGAGGATTTGCGGCGGACCGTGGACGAGCTGATGGTCTGGACGCAGCCGGCGCATCTCCAGGCCAAGGAGGAAAGAAAACTTTCGACCGAGGACCGCGACGGGTTGCGTGCCGACCTGATCCGTGAAAGACTTAAGGGCCTTGGGAAACCGGATGCGGGCAAGGTGGTGGAACCTCCGCCCGACGGCCCGGCGGACCCGGCAAAGAAGAGCAAGAAGGATGAATAACTTTACGCCGCGAGCGCAGCAGGTTTTGGCGTTGGCCCGGAAAGAGGCCGATCGCTTCAACCACAATTATATCGGGACCGAGCATCTGCTTCTCGGGCTGATCAAGCTGGGGCAGGGGGTGGCGGTCAACGTGCTCCAGAAGATGGGCCTGGATCTGGAGACGGTGCGGATGGAGGTCGAGAAGCAGGTGGGCACGGGCCCGGACACGAAGATCGCGGGCAACATCCCGTACACCCCGAGGGTGAAGAAGGTCTTGGCGCTGGCCAGCAAGGAGGCCAAGAACCTGAACCACAGCTACGTGGGCACGGAGCATATCCTGCTGGGTCTCCTGCGGGAGGGGGAGGGCGTGGCCGCTCGCGTGCTCAAGAGCCTCGACGTCGATATCGAGCGCACGCGGGTCGAGGTGCTCAAGGAACTGGACCCGAATTTCGCCGGTGAGTTTTCGGAAGAGGGCGGCATGCCGCCGCCGCCAGGGCCGGGGCCGCAGGCCGGGGGCTCGGAGCGCCGGCAGGAGAAGACCCCCGCGCTCAAGGCCTTCGGGCGCGACCTGACGGAGCTGGCAGCGAAGAACGAGCTGGATCCGGTGATCGGCCGGGTGGGCGAGATCGAGCGCGTTATCCAGATCCTGTGCCGTCGGACCAAGAACAACCCGGTGCTGATCGGGGAGGCGGGGGTGGGCAAGACCGCGATCGTCGAGGGCCTGGCGCAGGAGATCGTGAAGGGGAACGTGCCCGAGCTGTTGCGGGAGCGGCGGGTGATCACGCTGGATCTGGCGCTGATGGTGGCGGGGACCAAGTACCGCGGGCAATTCGAGGAGCGGATCAAGGCCGTGATGGAGGAGATCCGGCGGACCAAGAACGTGATCCTTTTCATCGACGAGTTGCACACGATCGTGGGGGCCGGGTCGGCGGAGGGGGCGATGGACGCCTCGAACATCATCAAGCCGGCGCTGTCGCGGGGCGAGCTCCAGTGCATCGGGGCGACGACGATGACCGAGTACCGGAAGTACATCGAGAAGGATTCCGCGCTCGAGCGGCGCTTCCAGACCGTGAAGGTGGACGCGCCATCGGTGGACGAGGCGATCGACATCCTCAAGGGCCTGCGGCCCAAGTACGAGGCGCACCACAAGGCGCGCATCCCGGACGAGGCCATCGTGGCGGCGGTCAAGCTCTCCGACCGGTACCTGACGGGGCGGCACCTCCCCGACAAGGCCATCGACGTGATGGACGAGGCGGGCGCCCGGGCCCGGATCGCCGCCACGACGCGGCCGCCGGAATTCAAGACCATGGAGGAGGAGATCGAGCGCTTCCGCGGGGAGAAGGAGAAGGCGATCAAGGATCAGGATTTCGAGGCGGCCGCCGCGCTCCGCGACAAGGAGAAGGAGTCGAAACGGGCCTACGAGGAAAGGCTGGCGAGCTGGAAGAGCAACCGCGACGAGATGGTGGTGGAGGTCGCCGAGAGCGACGTCTTGCAGGTGCTCTCGAAATGGACGGGGGTGCCGCTGCAGCGCATGTCGCTGGAGGAATCGCAGCGGATCCTGCGGGTCGCCGAAGAGATGCGGCGCAAGGTGGTCGGCCAGGACGAGGCGGTCGAGGCCATCGCCAACGCGCTGCGCCGCTCGCGCGCCGACCTCAAGGACCCGAAGCGGCCCATCGGATCTTTCCTGTTCCTCGGCCCGACCGGCGTCGGCAAGACGCACCTGGCCAAGACGCTCGCGGAATTCATGTTCGGCGACGCGGAGGCGCTGATCCAGATCGACATGAGCGAGTACATGGAGAAATTCAATGTCTCGCGCCTGATGGGTTCGCCGCCGGGCTATGTCGGGTACGAGGAGGGCGGCCAGCTGACAGAGAAGGTGCGCCGCCGCCCGTACAGCGTGGTGCTTTTTGACGAGGTCGAGAAGGCGCACCCGGATGTCTGGAACATCCTTCTCCAGATCCTCGAGGACGGCGTCATCACCGACAGCTTCGGCCGCCGCGTCGATTTCCGGAACACCGTGCTGATCCTGACGTCGAACGTCGGGGCGGAGCTGGCCAAGAAGCAGGCGGCGATGGGCTTCGGTCCGCGGACGCAGGCCGACGATTACGACTCGATGAAGTCGTCCCTGCTCGATGACGCGAAGCGGATCTTCAAGCCGGAGTTTCTGAACCGGCTCGACGAGATCATCGTCTTCCGGGCGCTGGGCAAGGAGCAGATGCGGCAGATCGTGGATCTGGAGGTGAACAAGCTCGTGCAGCGTCTCCAGTTCAAGGAGATCGCGCTGGAGCTGGAGGCCGCGGCGAAGGATTTCCTGATCGATAAGGGTTACGCGCCGGAGTATGGCGCGCGGCCGCTGCGGCGCGCGATCGAGAAGCATCTCGAGCATCCGATCGCCGAGGAGATCCTGAAGGGCGACATCAAGCCGACGAGCGTGGTCAAGGTGGTCCTCGACGGGGAGCAGCTGAGGTTCAAGATCGAGGACGCGCCCCACGTCGAGGAACCGGTGAAGCTCTCCGGTGGCGAGGGCCAGTCGGGCAAGGGGACCGGGACGTAAGCGCCGGGATGGGGGAGGCCGAGGCGATTTTGGCGCGGCTCGCGCGGCTGGGGTCGTCGCCGCCCAGGCGGCGGGAGAGCATCGGCTGGCAGCGCGATCAGCCGATATATGTTTTTCGGAGGGAGGCGACGGCGCCGGGGGTTGGCAGGCTGTATCTTTCCGCGGGGATACATGGCGATGAGCCGGCAGGGCCGCTGGCCCTGCTCGGGCTGATGGAGGAGGGTTTTGATTTCTCTGGTGCCGGGGTGTGGGTGTTTCCGGCGCTGGCGCCCGATGCGCTGAGGGCCGGTTCCCGCACGAATGTTTGGGGCGTGGACCTGAACCGGGATTATCGTGAGCCGAAGACCGACGAGGTCCGGGCACACATCGCGGCACTCGCAGGGACCGGGGAGTTTGGGATGGCGCTTTGCCTGCATGAGGACTGGGAGGCGGTTGGGAGCTACATCTACGAGCTGAATCGGTCGGGGAGGGCGGGCGTGACCGAGGCACTGCTCGACGCCATGGCGGACCATGTGCCGGTGGACCCAAGGGGGGAGATCGATGGGTGGCAGGCCGGCTCTGGCATCATCCGCCCCACGATCCGGGCCGGGGAGCGCCCCGACTGGCCCGAGGCACTCTACCTCTACGAGAGGCATTGCCCCCTCGTGTGCACTTGCGAGACGCCCTCGGGGATAGAAATTGGCCGCCGGGCGGCGGCACACATGGCTGCCGTGCGCCGGGCCTGCGAATTGCTGCGGGACGGCGGCTTGACTGGGGGCGTCGCCGCCAATACAGGTGGTATCCGATGGCAATGACCCCACTGGAGGAATTGAGGCACTCGGCGGCGCACGTGATGGCGACCGCCGTGATGCGGCTCTTTCCCGAAACGAAGCTCGACATCGGCCCGCCGACGGAGACCGGCTTCTACTACGATTTCGATACCGCGCACCGGTTCACGCCGGAGGACTTGGATGCGATCGAGGGTGAGATGGCGAAAGTGGTCGCCGAGGACCAGCCCTTCGTGCGGAGCGAGGTGACGCGGGAGGAGGCGCGGCGGTTCTTCGAGCAGAGGGGCCAGCCCTTCAAGGTGAGCCGACTCGGGGACATCCCCGAGGGCGAGGCGATCACGTTCTACCAGAACGGGGAGTTCGTGGACCTGTGCGCGGGGACGCACGTGGCCAGCACGGGGAAGATCAATGCCTTCAAGCTGCTGAGCATCGCGGGCGCGTACCACCGCGGCGACGAGCGAAACAAGCAGTTGCAGAGGATCTACGGGACCGCCTTCCCGAAGCGGGACGAGCTGGAGGCGTACCTGCACCAGCTCGAGGAGGCCAAGAAGCGGGACCACCGGAAGATCGGCAGGGAGATGCAGCTATTCGCCTTTGACGAGGACGTGGGCCCCGGCCTGCCGCTGTGGCTGCCAAAGGGGACGGTGATCGTCGAGGAACTGGAGCGCCTGGCCAAGGAGGCGGAATTCGCGGCGGGCTACGAGCGCGTGCGGACGCCGCACCTGGCCCGCGAGAGCATGTACATCACCAGCGGGCACCTCCCGTATTACGCGGACTCGATGTTCCCGCCGATGACTCTCGCCGCGGAGTCCGTGCCGGACGCGGAGGGCAAGGGCCTGCCGGTGGAGCGGTACTACATCAAGGCGATGAACTGCCCGCACCACCACAAGATCTACAAGGCGATCCCGAGGAGCTACCGGGACCTGCCCGTGCGGCTGGCGGAATACGGGGCGTGTTACCGCTACGAGCAGAGCGGGGAATTGTTTGGCCTGATGCGGGTCCGCTCCATGCAGATGAACGACGCGCACATCTACTGCACGCCGGGGCAGTTCGGCGAGGAATTCAACGCGGTCAACGAGATGTACCTGCGGTACTTCAAGCTGTTCGGGATCGGAAAGTATCGGATGCGGTTCTCGACCCATGATCCCTCCCGGCTCGGGGAGAAGTTCGTCGACGAGCCGGAGCTGTGGAAGGAGACCGAGGACATGGTGCGGCGGGTGCTCGTGGAGAGCGGCATCGATTTCGTCGAGGTGCCGAACGAGGCGGCGTTCTACGGGCCGAAGATCGACGTCCAAGTCTGGAGTGCGATCGGGCGGGAGTTCACGATCGCGACCAACCAGGTGGATTTCGCGGTGCCGAAGCGTTTCGGGCTGGAGTACACGACCGCGGAGAACACCAAGGCCACGCCGCTGTGCATCCACCGGGCGCCGCTGGGGACGCACGAGCGATTCATCGGTTTCCTGATCGAGCACTTCGCGGGGGACTTCCCCCTATGGCTGGCGCCGGAGCAGGTGCGGGTGCTGCCGATCACCGACGCTCAGATGGAGTTCGCCAGGGCGATCGAGCGCCGTTGCCGGGAGCTTGCCCTGAGGGCCACCGTGGACGCGTCGCCGGACAAGCTCGGTGCGAAGATCCGCCGCTGGCAATTGGACAAGGTGCCCTACGGCCTCGTGATCGGGAAGCAGGAGGCGGCGGCCGGCACGGTCTCGGTTCGCTCCCGCCAGAAGGGCGACGAGGGCGGCATGACGCTGGACGCGTTCCTCGAAAGGGCCGCACGCGAATACCGGGAGCGGGTGCTCACGGTGGCGGTTTAGGGACGCCCCATCGGGCCGTGGGCGATCGGGGCAGTCTCCTCCAATCGCTGGCAGTCGAGGTCGCGCGTGATGGTGCGTCGTCGGCCGCGGCTAGCCAGAAACTTCAAACCGCGGATCATGGGGACGACGGAGATAATTCATTG
>CAZYWZ010000115.1:0-20356 GCA_964651705.1 uncultured Verrucomicrobiales bacterium | reverse complement strand
CACGCTGCCGAATCGACCGTCCGCGTGCGCCAAGGCGCAGCCTACATCGCGACCCGATTTTCG
This sequence comes from uncultured Verrucomicrobiales bacterium, assembly GCA_964651705.1. GTDB lineage: Bacteria > Verrucomicrobiota > Verrucomicrobiia > JADLBR01 > JADLBR01 > JADLBR01. The sequence continues at coordinate 20,293 of CAZYWZ010000115.1, read as the reverse complement.
AGCTAGCCTCAACGGCTGGCTCCGGTCAGCATCAAATCACAAACCTTCAACGCTTAAACAACCTGCGGTTCAGCGGGAGGAAGATCCCGGGTTTGACCGGCGGTGGGTGCTTGCTAACCTTGAGGCTCAGATTCAGGAGGAAAGACCATGCCATCCGCCAAAGCCTATGCCGCGCATGACGCGACGTCGCCGCTGGGGCCATTTTCGTTGCAGCGGCGGGACCCGCAGCCGGGGGACGTGCATATCGAAATTCTATTTTGCGGCGTTTGCCATTCGGACCTGCACACGGCGCGCAACGAGTGGGGTGGCACCGTATATCCGTGCGTGCCGGGGCACGAGATCGTGGGGCGGGTCGTGCGGGTGGGTTCGGGGGTGCAGAAGTTCAAACCGGGGGATCTGGCGGCGGTGGGCTGCCTGGTGGACTCGTGCCGCACCTGCGCGAGCTGCCGGGAGGGGCTGGAGCAATATTGCGAGAACGGGTTCGTGCTGACTTACAACGGCCCGGACAAGCACAGCGGCGGGGTGACGTATGGCGGGTACTCGGACAGCATCGTGGTGGACGAGGCCTTCGTGCTGAGGGTGCCGGCGAATCTCGATCTGGCCGCGGCCGCGCCGCTGCTCTGCGCGGGCATCACCACGTATTCCCCGCTGCGGCACTGGAAGGTGGGCAAGGGCCAGAAGGTCGGCGTCGTCGGGCTCGGCGGGCTGGGGCACATGGCGGTCAAGTTCGCCAACGCCTTTGGGGCGCGCGTCGTGATGATCACGACCTCCCCGGGCAAGGCGGCCGACGCGAGGCGGCTGGGCGCGCACGAGGTCATCATCTCCACGGACCCGGAGCAGATGAAGAAGCACCACAACAGTTTTGATTTCATCCTGGATTCGGTGTCCGCGCAGCACGACGTGGGCGCGTACCTGGAGCTGCTGAAGCGCGACGCGACCATGGTGGTCGTCGGCGTGCCCGAGAAGCCGCTGCCGCTGGGGATGTTCCCGCTGGTCCTGGGTCGCCGCCGCGTCGCGGGCTCGCTGATCGGCGGGCTGGCCGAGACGCAGGAGATGCTCGATTTCTGCGGCGAGCGCGGGATCACCTGCGACATCGAGCTGATCCCGATCGGGCGCATCAACGAGGCGTACGAGCGGATGCTCAGGAGCGACGTGAAGTACCGCTTCGTCATCGACATGGCGTCGCTGAAGTGAGGGGTTCCCCCAACATTCAATAGCCAACACTCAACAGCCAAAGCCCAAGGGCATTTTGACGCCCGGGGTGGCTGGGGTAGTTTTGGCGTTGGAATGGAGGCATGGCCATGGGCGACGAGTGCAGCGCGACGGGGGTATTGAGGGACGAGCATCAGCGGATCCTGATGGTGATGCGGGTGCTGGGGCGGATGCTGGACGCGGGTGAAAAGGGCGGGGCGTGGGATTTTGATGGGATCGGCGACTGCGTCAGGTTTTTCCGGCTGTTTGCGGACGCGTGCCATCACGGCAAGGAGGAGGACCTGCTGTTTCCCGAGCTGGAGGCGCGGGGCATCCCGCGGGAGGGCGGGCCTATCGGGGTGATGCTCTACGAGCACCAGCTGGGCCGGGGTTTCGTGAGGTCGATGAAAGAGAACCTGGGTCCCGCGAGCGAAGGGGATAAGGGGGCGCTGTCTCGGCTGGCCGCGGCCGGGCACAACTTCATCGACCTGCTGACGCAGCACATCCACAAGGAAGACCACATCCTATTCAACATGGCGGATCAGGTGATCGACCGGACGGGCTGCATGGGGTTGTGCCGCAAGTACGACGACGTGTGCGGTCGGGAATTCGAGGGGAATACCAAGGCCGCGCTGGAGGAGATTGCGGCGCGGCTGGAGGCGAAATACCCGGATTGAGTGGGGGAGCTCCAACATCCAGGAGCCAGCACTCGACATCCAACGCTTCCACGGTCTGACGACCGTGGCTACGGGGCGAGCGTAGCCCATCTGGTCACAGATGGGCCACGGAAATTTCGACTCAGATCCCGTGCCCCGCACGCGGAGTACCACCGGGGCGGAAAATTTGTAGCGAAGCCGATCGCCAGAGCCGATTCTGCAACAGGCCTATCCCCCGCCGAAGGGCGAAGGCCCTTCGCTACTAGCGAGTCACGTCGTATTTTCGACTCAGCGCCTGACGAGGTCGGGATTGAGGCGGATGACCTCGCCGGGCTTGGTTTGAAGCGATGTCTGTCGGTCGCCGTAGCGGAGTTTGGCGGGGTTGCCAAGGGTGGACCGGAGGGTGGCGGCGGCGAGGCGGCCGTCTTTCCAGGCGAGGTCGATCTCGAAGCCGCCGCGGGCGCGGAGGCCGGTGACGGAGCCGGTGGGCCATGCGGCGGGGAGGGCTGGGAGCAATTCGATCTCGTTGGCGTGGGATTGGAGGAGCATCTCCATGATGCCGGCGGAGGCGCCGAAGTTGCCATCGATCTGGAAGGGCGGGTGCGCGTCGAAGAGGTTGGGGTACGTGTTGCCGGAGAGGGCCTCGATGAGCATCTTGCGCGCGTGGTCGCCGTCGAGGAGGCGCGCCCAGAAATTGATCTTCCACGCCTTGCTCCAGCCGGTGCCGCCATCGCCGCGGAAGAGGAGGGATTGTTTCGCGGCGGCGGCGAGCTCGGGGGTGCCGCGTATCGTGATATCCCAGCCGGGGTGGAGGCCCCAGAGATGCGACACGTGGCGGTGGGTATTCTTGGGGTCGTCCTTGTCCTCGAGCCATTCCTGCAGTTGGCCGTGCCGGCCGATCCGATTCGGGGCGATGCGCGCGCGCATGGCGGCGAGTGTATCGGCGAACGCCGCATCGGTGCCGAGGGTCTTGGCGGCCTCGATCGTGTGGCCGAATAGGCTGCGGAGGATCTGGTGGTCCATGGTGGGGCCCATGACGAGCCCGCCCTGTTCCGGGGAATTGGATGGCCCGCTGATGAGGTGGCCGGTCTTGGGGTCCTCGACGAGGTATTGGGTGAAGAAGAGGCAGGCCTCGCGCATGGCGGGGTATGCGCGCTTTGCGAGGAAGTCTTTGTCTCCCGTGAAGAGATAATGCTCCCACAGGTGGTGGCAGAGCCATGCGCCGCCGGTGGGCCAGATGCCGTGGTTGGAATGGTTGATGGGGGCGGTGCCGCGCCAGAGGTCGGCGTTGTGGTGCAGGACCCACCCCTCGCAATCATAATGGGCCCTCGCGGTCTTGCGCCCCGTGATGACGCAATCCTCGATCAGATCGAACAATGGCTCGTGGCATTCCGAGAGGTTGCCGACCTCGGCGGGCCAATAGTTCATTTGGGTGTTGATGTTGACGGTCCACTTGCTGTCCCAGGGCGGTCGGAGACGGTCGTTCCAGATGCCCTGGAGGTTGGCGGGCTGGGTGCCGGGCCGCGAGCTGGCGATGAGAAGGTAGCGACCGTATTGGCAGAACAGCGCGTCGAGTTGCGGGTCGGGCCGGGTGGCGACGGCCTTGAGGCGCGCGTCGGTGGGGTCGCTCGCGGCGGCGGTGGTGCCGAGGTCGAGGGCGACGCGGTGGAATAGGGCGCGGTGGTCCTCTTGGTGCGCGGCCAACAGCTCGGGGTACGATTTTGCGGCGGCGCCGCGCATGGCGGCCTCGCACCGGGCGGCGGGGTCGCCGCCGATGTCGCGGAAGTCCTTGAAACTCGATGCCCCGACCAGGAGCAGTGTCGCGGCATTGGCGCCCTCGACCCGGAGACCTCTCTCGTGGGCGGCGACCGTGCCGCCCTCGGCGATGGCCCTGAGGCGCGCCTCGAAGCGCGCGCCATCGGGGGCGACCGCGCCGACGAGCGCGATCTCATCCGGGCCGCGGGCGCTGGCGCGCGCGGAACGGTGTGGGCTTTCGAGGCGGGCGGTGAAGGCGATGGCTCCCGGGCGATCCGCCGTGATCCGCCACGCGATGACCTGATCCGGTTGGCTGGCGAACGCCTCGCGCGCGAAGCGGACGTCGCCGCAGCGATAGCTCGTACGGACAACGGCGGCATCGAGGTCGAGTTCGCGGCGGTAGTCCTGCACCTTGGGCTGCGGCGGGAGATCGATGAACAGGTCGCCGAAGGGCTGGTACGCGCGCTGCCCGATGGGGATGCTCATGAACTTCTCCATGGCGAGCGCCTCGGCCTCTTTCTGTTTTCCCTCGGCCAGCAGGCGACGCAGCTCGGGCAATACCTTCGCGGCGCCCTCGTGGTGGTATTCGTGGGGTTGGCCGGTCCAGATCGTGTCCTCGTTGAATTGCAGGCGCTCGGTCTCGATGCCGCCGAAGACCATGGCGCCCAGGCGACCGTTGCCGATGGGCAGCGCCTCGGACCAATCGTTGGCGGGGCGGCGATACCAGAGCGACAGCGGTTGCTTCGGCGGCGGGGCCTCCCCGATGAATTCGCCGGCGTACGGCGCGACATGGCCGGGGGCGGCGATCCTGAGCGGGATCTTGCCGGCCACGGGTTTCACGGTGTCGCGGGATCGCGGCTCGAATGCCCACTCCGCGATCACCCCGTCGAGGGGCGCGGGCGAGGTGGTCGCGGCGCGGGCGGCCAGTTCCTCCGGCGCGAGCGCGCGGCGGTACACCGCGGCGCGGAGGATGGTCCCGCGAAAGCGGTTCCCGCCTTTCGGGTCGGCGCCGACGCACAGGGGGACGTCGGATTTCGTCATCTGCGGAAAATCGCCGCCATCGAGCGAGGCGACCTCTTTCCCATCGATGAAGAGCTTCATGATCGTTCGGGTCGCGCTGTACACTCCCGCGACGTGCGTCCATCGGTCCGCGGACAGTTTCGCGTCGAAGCGGCACATGCCTTTCGCGTTGAGGAAGCGGAGGGAATTGCCGGGAAACGTATCCAGCATGTAGCCGCGCTGGGTGCCGGTCTCGGATTTATCGAGGATGCGACCGCCGCCCTTGGCCATGGGTTCGGCGCGGACCCATGCCTCGAGCGTGACCTCGTTGGTGAGGTCAAGCGCGGGATCGATCGGCGTGGCGTAGAGGCTGGCCTCCCCCTCGATGCGAAAACCCGCGTCCTCGGCGGGAACGGGGAGGCCGAGGCCGACTAGGGCGATGCTCGTGACGGCGACGTGGCCGAAAAGATATTGCGGTATCATGCGCTCTCTCCTGATGAGGATCCTATTCGCCGCCGGGAATAAACCGAGGGAAAAGCGGTGCATCCCCGGGCCGATCTTCGGGCGGAGGTGCTTTCGAGTCCCGCGGCCGCGGCGAAACCGATACGAATCCGCATGGTTGCCGGACCCGGTGGGCTGACTCGAAAATGGATCGCGATGTAGGCTGCGCCTTGGCGCACGCGGGCGTTGGATTCCGCAGCGTGCGCCAAGGCGCATCGACACTTTTCCGCTCCGGTGGTGCCCCGCGCGCTGGGCATGGGATCGAGCTCGAAGATTCCAGACGTAGCCACGGCCGCCAGGCCGTGGACCCGCGCCGCCCGGCCCCTCCGTGGCCGGAGGGCTACATTTTCCACAAAATCCGTGCTATCGGCGTCATCCGTGGTTCGATAGTCGGTGTCGTATGGCCGATGCGTTATCGTTGGATGGTGATCCGGGGATTTTCGAGGTCCGGACAAAGGCGCCGGGGCCGGAGGGGGCTCTGCCGTTGACGGAGGCGATGCTCCGGGACAGCCCGAGCGGGGACATCTTCGGGTTGACGCAGAACGCGGGTATGGGGTGGCGGGCCGAGGAGGTGGGGCGAAAGCCATTCTTGATCTTGAGCACGCAAGGCGGGGTGCGGGCGCCGGACGGGACACCGGTGGCGCTGGGTTATCACGTGGGGCACTGGGAGATCGGCCTGCTCGTCGAGGCGGCGGCGAGAGAATTGCGCGCGCGGCAGGTGCTGCCCTTCGCGGCATTCTGCTCGGATCCCTGCGATGGCCGGACGCAGGGCACGGTCGGGATGTTCGACAGCCTGCCGTACAGGAACGACGCGTCGCTGATCTTTCGGCGGCTGATCCGCTCGCTGCCGTTGCGCGCGGGGGTGATCGGCGTGGCCACGTGCGACAAGGGCCTGCCCGCGATGATGATGGCGCTGGCGGCCATGCGCGACCTGCCCTGCGCGCTGGTGCCGGGCGGGGTGACGCTGCCCCCGGAGCAGGGGGAGGATGCGGGCCTGATCCAGACCGTGGGCGCGCGGTTTGCGCACGGGATGATCTCATTGCAGGATGCGGCGGATCTGGGCTGCCGGGCGTGCGCGACGCCGGGCGGGGGCTGCCAGTTCTTGGGGACGGCGGCGACGTCGCAGGTCGTGGGCGAGGCGCTCGGCATGGCGCCGGTGCATGCGGCGCTGGCGCCCTCCGGCGCGCCGGTCTGGCTAGACGTCGCGGTGCGCGCGGCGCGCGCGGTCTGCGCGATGGAGAAGCGGGGGCTCGCGATGCGGGATATCCTGACGCCGTCGGCGATCCGCAACGCGATGGCGGTGCACGCCGCCTTCGGCGGTTCGACCAACCTCTTGCTGCACGTCCCCGCCATCGCGCACGCGGCGGGACTGCGGCGCCCGACGGTCGAAGATTGGATCGAGATCAATCGCCGCGTGCCTCGGCTGGTGGATGTGTTGCCCAATGGCCCCGTCAATCACCCGACGGTGCGGGTGTTCCTGGCGGGCGGGGTGCCCGAGGTGATGCTGCACCTGCGGGATCTCGGGATGCTGGATGCGGCTGCGATGACGGTCGGGGGCAGGACCGTCGGGGAAAACCTCGACGCGTGGCGCGATTCGGCGCGGCGGCGGCGGTTCCGCGAGATCTTGCGGGAGCAGGACGGTGTCGATCCCGATGACGTGATCCTGTCGCCGGAGCGGGCGAGGGCGCGCGGCCTGACCAGCACCGTGATGTTCCCGCGGGGCAACGTGGCGCCGGAGGGTTCCGTCGTGAAGAGCACCTCGATCGATCCGTCGGTCGTCGATGCGGATGGCGTCTATCGGCACGAGGGGCCGGCCAAGGTCTTCACGAGCGAGCGGGAGGCCATGCGCGCCATCAAGGAGGGCAGGATACAGGCTGGCGACGTGCTGGTGCTGTGCGCCTGCGGGCCGATGGGCACCGGCATGGAAGAGACCTACCAGCTCACCTCGTCGCTCAAGCACCTGAATTTCGGGAAGCGCGTGGCGCTGGTGACCGACGCGCGATTCTCCGGCGTTTCCACCGGCGCGTGCCTGGGGCATGTCGGGCCGGAGGCATTGGCCGGGGGGCCGATCGGGAAATTGCGGGATGGCGATCGCATCCGGATCGTGCTGGATCGCCACCGGCAGGACGGGAGCGTCGATTTCGTGGGCACTGCGGCTGCGCCTTGCGCGCCAGAGGAAGGCGCCAAGGTGCTGGCGGCGAGATCCCCGCGCGACGATCTCCGCGCGCATCCGGATCTGCCGGACGACACGCGGCTGTGGGCCGCGCTGCAGCATATCGGAGGGGGGACGTGGGGCGGTTGCGTGTACGATACGGAGGCGATCTTGCGGGCGCTGGGGAGGTAGGGAATGAATATCCGATGGCTTGGGTGGGTGGCGATGGTGGCGCTGACGATGCCGGCCCCGGCGGCGGAGCGCCCGAACGTGGTGATCCTGCTGGCCGATGATCTGGGTTACGGGGAACTCGGCTGCCAGGGCAATCCGGAGATCCCGACGCCGCATATCGATTCCATCGCGCGGAACGGCGTGCGGTTCACGGAGGGCTACGTGACGGCGCCGAATTGCAGCCCGTCGCGCGCGGGGTTGCTGACGGGCCGGATCCAGACGCGCTTCGGGCACGAGTTCAATCCCATCGGGGCGCGAAACGAGGATCCGGATGCCGGGCTGCCGCTGGAGCAGAAGACCTTGGCGAATGTCCTGCACGATGCGGGATACGCGACGGCCGCGATCGGCAAATGGCACCTCGGGGGAACCGCGGCGTACCACCCGCTGCGGCGCGGCTTCGATGAATTCTTCGGCTTCCTGCACGAGGGGCATTTCTTCGTGCCGCCGCCGTACCGCGGGGTGACGACGATGCTGCGGCGCAAGGCCTTGCCCGGCGGGCGCGAGGGCCGATGGGCTAGCCCCGATGGGAGGCTCGTGCTCTCGACGCACATGGGCCATGACGAGCCCCCGTATGACGCGGACAATCCCATCCTCCGGGGAGGACAACCCGTGGCGGAGAACGCATATCTCACCGACGCGCTGGCGCGGGAGGCCGTGGATTTCATCGGGCGCTCCGCCGGGCGGCCCTTCTTGCTTTACGCGGCCTTCAATGCGGTGCACTCGCCATTGCAGGGGGACGATGCCCGCATGGCGCGCTTCGGGGGAATAGAGGACACCCACCGCCGGATTTTCGCGGCGATGCTCGCGAGCCTCGACGACGGCGTCGGGGCTATCCTGGGCGCATTGCGCGAGAGCGGGATCGAGGAGAAGACGCTGATCTTTTTCCTGAGCGACAACGGCGGGCCGACGCGGGAATTGACATCGAGCAATCGTCCCCTGCGGGGCGAGAAGGGCGACATGTACGAGGGCGGGCTGCGCGTGCCGTTCCTGGTGCAGTGGAAGGGCAAGATCCCCGCGGGTCAGACGTTCCGACGGCCGGTATGGTCTCTGGACATCCTGCCAACGGCCGCGGCGGCCGCGGGGATTGACGCGCCACCGGCCGGCGACGGGGTGGACCTGCTGCCGCACCTGACCGGCGCGAGGGATGGTTGCCCGCACGAGTGGCTGTATTGGCGCCAGGGCAATCGCGCGGCGTTGCGGGACGGGGATTGGAAGCTGGTGCAAATGCCGCGCAAGGGGCAGAAGGCACAGTGGGCATTGTACGATCTCGCCAACGATCCGTCGGAGTCGCGGGACCTCGCCGCGGAGCAACCGGACAGGTTGGGGGCGTTGCGGGCGCAGTGGGAGAGGCTCGACGCCGAGATGGTCGCGCCCGGGTTCTGACCCGAAAATTCCAGACGTAGCCACGGCCGTGTGGCCGTGGACCCCCACCGTGCGGCCCCTCCGTGACCGGAGGGGCTACATTTTCGCCCGCGGCGGGCATGAGGTCTGACTCGAAAATTCCCGCTGTAGCCACGGTCGTCAGACCGTGGACGCGCTGGCTGAGTGCCCGGGCCCATCTGTGACCAGATGGGCTACATTTTCCGCCCCGGCCAAACGCTTGCGCGTTCGGCTACAGCATTGCCGCGAGCAGGAGCGCCCCGGCGGGCACCACATCTTCGCCCAGCGCGGCGAGGCGGATGGAAGGCGGGGGCTGAAAGGCCTGCATGACGAAGGGCGGGAGAGCCGCCTCGATGGCGGCGCGCCAGGGTTCACCCACGAGGGAGAGCCCGCCGCCGAGGACGACCGTGGCGGGGTGGAATAGATGGATCGCGTGTGAGAGCGCGAAGGCGAGGTCCGCGGCGGTCTCATCCAAGACTCTCTGCGCCGCGGGATCGCCGGCGGCCAGCGCCGCGGGCAAGAGGCGGGCCTCGCCGCCGGCCTGCGGCGGAAGGCTCTTTGCCAGGGGGCCGGGATCACCGGCCTCCTTCAGGGCGCGGATCTTCTTATCCATCGCCCAGCCGGAACAGCGGTCTTCGACGATCGTCCCGTCGCGGTCAAGGCGCAGGTGGCCGAACTCGGCCTCGCCGGGCGCCGCTCCATGATAGATGCGACCGCCCGCGACGAGGCCGCCGCCGACGCCGCTGCCGGAGTTCGTATAGAACACGGGGTCGTCGCCGCGCCCGGCGCCGAGGAGGGCCTCGCCCAGTGCGGCGACATTGGTGTCGTTATCGACGGCGACCGGCGCTTCGCAGAGATCGCGGAGCCAATCGCCGAGAGGGAAATCGTCCCACCCCTCCACATGGTGCGAGCAACAGACCTTGCCGGTCCGCCAGTCGATCGGGCCCCCGTAACCGCACCCGACCGCGGCCCAACCCCGACCCTCCCGCCGCCACGCCGTCACCGCCTCCGCGATCTGCGCGCGGATCCCCGCCCCCCCCGCTTCGCGGTCGACCGTCGCGCGATGGCGCGCGTGGATGCGCCCCGCCCCGTCGCCCAGCGCCATCTGGCACTTCGACGCGCCGATCTCGATGGCTAGAAAAAGACGGTTTCCGTTTTCTGTTTTCGGTGTTCCGCTTCCCGTGGGCATGGGGTGTGGGCAACTCCCAATAACCAACATTCAACAACGAACATTCAACAACCAACCAAGAACTAAGAACCCAACTCCATAAACGCGTAGCAGAGCAGGTGGCAGATGAGCATGTGGGAATCCTCGACGCGGCCGTAGTGGCCGTCGTCGGTGGCGATGACGTGCTCGGCGATGTCGCGGATGCCGCCGGGCTTGGAGCCGGCGAGGGCGATGGTGACCAGGCCGTTGTCGCGCGCCCAGCGGAGGGCCTTGACGATGTTCGGCGAGGAGCCGCTGACCGACATGCCGAGGGCGACGTCGCCCGGGCGGGCGAAGTTCTGCAACTGGCGGAGGAAGACGTCCTCGTAGCAGTAGTCGTTGGCGAGGGCCGTGAGCCAGGGGAGGTTGTCGTTGAGGGACATGACGCGGAAGCGGCGCCCGATCTTGTCGGAGGCGCCCTTGCCGAGGTCGGTGGCGAAGTGGGAGGCGTTGGCCCCGGAGCCGCCGTTGCCGAAGGCGAAGATCTGCCTGTCGGCATCGAGGGCGGCGCGGAGCACGCCGACGAGTTCGGCGACCTTGGCGGCCGGGACGGACCGGAGCGCGCGGAGGTGCGCGTCGACGTATTGCTCTATCCAGTGGGTGACGTTCTTCGTGTCGGGCATGTGTTACTCCTCAATTGATTTCGAGATCGTCGCGGGAGGGGAGGGGCGGGAAGGCGGCGTGGGGTTCGGCCTGGTACCAGAAAGCGACCGAGGCGATGTCGTCTTGGAGCGGGAGGTAGCGGTGGCCGGCGCGCCAGCCGAGCGCCTGGATGGTGACGCGGAGGTCGGAGGTGAAGCGCACGGGATCGGGGATGTGCCAGCGGTAGAGTCCGAAGCGCATCTGGGAGTTGTATAGCCCGTCGGGCCGCAGCACCTGGCAGAGCCCGGCGTAGGGCGTCGTGAATTCCCGGTAGCCGGCGGCGTCGCCCTGGTTGTTGCTCGGGTCGCGCACGTGGAAATTGTACGAGCCGCAGAAGTAGTCCTCGGTGCCGGTGCCGCAGATGGTGGGGAACTCCTTGTCCCCATCCATGAAGAACTTGATCTCGCCCTCGCCCCACCAGCCGCTGCTGTTGACGCCCCAGCACATGTACGTCCCGGCGTAATGGCCCCGCCCCTTCACCCCGTCGAGGATGGTGTACACCTCCTTCTGCGGCAGCGGGTTCACCCGCCGGAACTGCGCGTGGAGGTACGCCGCGTCGTCCGCCACCGCCCCCAGCGCGTAGTCGATCTGATAATAGAGCCGCATCGGCTGGTCGGCGATGTTCGTCATCGTGATCTTCGCCCTCTTGCGGAAGGGCATCGGCCAATAGCAGTTGTAGGCGCTGCCGGGATTCACGCACACCGCCAGGGAATTCACGTGGGCGTACGGGCCCCAGCCATTCGCGAAGAAATCCCCCACCGGGCACTCGACCGACGGGTGCTCCTCGTCATCCCAATGCATCCGCAGGATGCTGAAACGCCGGTTGCCCGTCGGCGTCATCCAGATGTGCTGGATCGCGCCGGGGCCCGCGATCTCCGCCAGCACGAAGGTCTGCCCCGGCTTGATGTTCACGAAAGGGTTTACCTTCCAGCCGCGGCCCAGGTCCCGCGCCGCATCCGCCGCCGTGCCCTGCTCCAGCGTCGCCATCCCGCCCTTGCCCTTCTCCCCCGTGAAATTCTCCGGGCTGATCGACCGCGTCTGCGCGTCGGAGAGCCGGTGCAGGTTCTCGAGCCCCACCGTCAGGCCGTCGAAGCCCCGCGCCGCAGGGACGACCCCAGCAGCGGCAAAGGCTACGGCGACCGCGATACCGACCGACGGGAGGCGAAGGGATCTCATCCCCACAGTATGCGACAGGTCGAACCCCCGACGCAAGAGGAAGCCATTGGGGTCACGTCTTTTGATTTGTTTAAGCCATTGGGGTCACGTCTTTTGATTTGAGCAAATGGCACTTGCGTTCTCCTGGGGGCTGGGGAGGATTGGGGGATGGCGAGGCCATTGCGGATCGATGTGGCCGGGGGCTGGTACCACGTGAGCGCGCGCGGGATCGAGCGGCGGGAGATCTGTCGCTCGGATGTGGATCGTGGCCACTGGGTGTCGCTGCTGGGTGAGCTTGCGGGGCGTTTCGGGCTGCGGGTGCACGGGTGGGTGCTGATGGACAATCACTACCACCTGCAAGTCGAGACGCCGGAGGCGAACCTCAGCAGGGCGATCCAGTGGCTCAACGTGGCGCACGCGGTATGGTTCAACCGGAAGCACGGGCGGGTCGGGCCGCTGTTCCAGGGACGCTTCAAGGCGGAGTTGACCGACACGGACGGCTGGGTTGCGGAGGTCAACCGGTACATCCACCTCAATCCGGTTCGGGTTGAGAAGCTTGGGCTGGGGAAACTGGGGCGGGCGGAATCTTCCGCTGGGCTGCGAAGGGAGCCGCCGGCCCGGGAGGTGGTGAGCGAGCGCTTGCGGCGGCTGCGGGAATACCGGTGGAGTTCATGCCGTGCCTATCTGGGTCTGGAGCGGGCGCCGGAATGGCTGACGGTTGGGGCGGTGAGACCGAGGTTCGGCGGGCGCGGGGAGGCCGAGCAGACCCGGAACTATCGCCGGGCGCTGGAGGAACTTGTCCGGGAGGGCAGGGAGGAGGCACCCTGGGAACGGGCCGTCGGTGGGGTGCTGCTGGGGGCAAGTGGTTTCGTTGAGCGGATGCGCAAGCTGGTGGTCAAGCCGGTGAGAGAGGTGCCCGGCAGCCGCGCGTTGGCGCCGCGGCGCAACTTCGGAGAATGGTGTGCCCAACTGGAGGCGATCCTGGGTGAGCGGTGGGAGGAGGTCGCGCAGAGGCACGGCGACCCGGCGCGCGACGTGCTTTTTCTCGCCGCCAGGCAGTTCGGGGGCCTGAGCTTGGCAGAGATCGCCCGGAACCAGGGCTTGGATTACGGGTCCGTGGCGAACGCCCTCCATCGGATCCGGCGGCGATTGGCGTCAGACCGGCGCGCCGCGAAGCTATGGAAGCAATTGCGCAAATGCTCAAATCAAAAGACGTGACCCCGATGGGCGGATTGCGCAAATGCTCAAATCAAAAGACGTGACCCCGATGGGCGGGGGCGAGCCAGGTCGCCGGGCGATCATTGCGTCTGGCGTCAGGACTTCCTGCCGGCGGGCGGGGGCTTGGGTTTTTCCTTTTTTGGCTTTTTGACTTCTTTGCGATGACTGTGATTGCCTTTGCCCATGATTTTGTCCTCAAGTGCGGGATGGTCTCGCCCCCGGAAAAATCCAATCTCCGAGGGAGAGTGGAATATTGAGCATTTTCACGGAGGATAGCAACCCCAACCGGCCTGAAGTCTCTGGTCAGACCAATCTTGCGAGTTCCTTGGGCAAGGGGGATTCGAAGGTGAGACCTTTGCCGTCCTGCGGGTGACGAAACCGGAGGAAGGAGGCGTGCAGGCCGAGGCGGTTAGCGGGATCGGATCTCGCGTGGTATTTCGCATCGCCGACGATGGGATGGCCGGCGTTTGCGAGCTGGACGCGGATCTGGTGGCGGCGTCCTGTTTCCAGCCGAAGCTCCAGCAGGGTTCGCCCCTTTCCCCGCCTGATCACGCGATAGCGGGTCACGGCGTGCCGCGTGAGGGGGGTCGGCGGGGCGATGCGGACCCGGAATGGATTGCTCTCGTCAAGGTGGGACTCGAGCACCCCCTCATCGGATCTCAGGCTGCCTTCCACCACGGCCTCGTACCCCTTCTCCACCGCGGGCCAGTTCTCCTGGAGGAGGGTTTTGATCTCGAATGTCTTTGCGAAAACCATCAGGCCCGAGGTCTCGCGGTCGAGGCGATGGACGATCCAGACGCGTTCTCTCCCCTGGCGCCTGCCACCCCGGAGGTAGTCGGTGAGCTGAAAATAGGCGGTCTCTTCCTGTTCCGCATCGCAGGCGATGGAGAGGAGATTCTCGGGTTTGTCGATCACCAGGAGGAAGGGGTCCTCGAAATGGATCCGGATGCCCGAGCCGATGCGTGTCGCGGGAATCGCCTTGCGGTCGGTGCGCACCGCGACCGCATCGCCGGGATTCAGGGGATGATCGAACTGGGTGACCGGCCGTCCGTTGACCCAGACCGCCTGATGTTTCAGCCAATTGCGGACCCTGGTTCGCTTGGTCTGCGGCCAATGGGCAAAGAGGAATTCCAGAAGCTTTGCCGGTTCTTGGGCGATCCGGGCGGATGGGGATTTGCTTCCGGCGGCCACGGGGCCGAGGCCCTTTCCGGAGGATCTGCCGGATGCCGCCACCCTCGGCTGAACGTCTCCTGGCATGCAGCTAGCGTAGCAGGCCGGCGGACTTGGGAAAGTCCGGCGGGCTGCTAGGTTGGTGGTCCGATGGCCCTCCTCCAACTCAAAGGCATCACGCTTCAGTACGGCTCGGTGCCGCTCCTCGACGCCGTGGATCTCGGGATTCAGGCCGGGGAGCGGGTGTGTCTCCTGGGTCGGAACGGTTCGGGAAAGACGAGCCTGATGCGGATCCTCACCGGCGAGGAAACCCCCAATGCGGGCGAGATCATCCGGTCCCCGGGCCTCCACATGACGCGCCTCGATCAGGAGGTTCCGGGCGACGTGGCGGGAACGGTGGGGGCGGTCGTCCGGGCCGGCCTCCACGCCGACCACCACGAGGAGGAATGGGAGATCGACCACCGCATCGGCCTGCTCATGGATGCCATGCGGCTTCCCGCCCTGTCGGAATTCTCCTCGCTCTCCGGCGGGCTGAAGCGACGCGCCCTCCTCGCCCGCGCCTTGGCCGGCCGCCCCGACGTGCTGCTCTTGGACGAGCCCACCAACCACCTCGACCTCCCCTCGATCCTCTGGCTGGAGAAGTTCCTGATCGCGCAGCGCGCCACCCTTTTCTTTGTCACCCACGACCGGGCCTTTCTCCGGAGGTTGGCCACGCGCATCGTGGAGCTCGACCGCGGCCACCTGCAAAGCTGGGACTGCGATTACGACGCCTACCTCGTGCGAAAGGCCGCCTGGCTCGATGCGGAGGAGAAGCGATGGGCGCTCTTCGACAAGAAGCTGGCCCAGGAGGAAGCCTGGATCCGGCAGGGGGTGAAGGCCCGGCGCACCCGCAACGAGGGCCGCGTCCGCGCCCTGGAGCAACTCCGCCGCGAGCGCCTTCGGCGCCGCGAGCGCATCGGCACCGCCCGCATCGAGGTCCAGGAAGGCGTCGCCTCGGGACAGAAGGTCATCGACCTCGACGACGTCTCCTACGCCTGGCCCGGCCGGACCGTCCTGAAAAATTTCTCCACCACGATCTGGCGCGGCGACAAGGTCGGCATCATCGGGCCCAATGGAAGCGGCAAGACCACGCTGCTGCAGATACTCCTCGGCCGACTCGAACCCCAGGGGGGCACGGTCAGGCTGGGCACCAATCTCCAGATCGTCTACCTCGACCAGTTGCGCGACGCGATCGACGATGACAAGACCGTGATCCAGAATGTCGCCGGCTCGGCCGAGACCGTCACGTTCCAGGGCCGTTCCAGGAACATCCACGGATACCTCCAGGATTTCCTCTTCTCCCCGGACCGCGCGCGCATGCCGGCCAGGACGCTTTCCGGGGGCGAGCGCAACAGGCTTCTCCTGGCCCGGCTGTTCCTCCAGCCGGCAAACGTCCTCGTGCTGGACGAGCCGACCAATGATCTCGACGCCGAGACCCTGGAATTGCTGGAGGCCCTGCTCGTGGAATTCGGCGGGACGGTGCTCCTGGTCTCGCACGACCGCGCGTTTCTGGATGAGGTGGTGACCGGCACCCTGGTGCTGGAGTCCGAGGGCGTCGTGACGGAAGTCACGGGCGGCTACTCCGACTGGGAGAAGATGAAGGCTCGGGCAGCCGCCGGGCCCGTCGCCGCCGCGCCCGAGCCGGTCGCGCCGAAGGGCAAGCCCGCGAGACCGAGAAAATTTCTCAATCGCGAGCAGGCTGAGCTGTATGCGATGCCCGGGCACATCGAAAAGCTCGAGGCCGCGGCGCAGGCCCTCGCGGAGAAATTGGCCGACCCCAGGACGTACACCGATTTCCCCGACACCATACCGGCGATCCAGGCGGAGATGGCGAAGGCCCAGGACGACATCGCCCGGCAGTACGCGCGCTGGGAGGAGTTGGAGACATTGAAGCGGGAGCTCGGGGCAGGGCGGGAATGAGGAGCGGGAAGGAGCGCCAGCCGGGCTGATTTCGGCGTCGTGCGGGGGGGTGGGGGGGACGCGTGGGATGTCCGACCTGACCCATTTGCGTTTGCTGCCATAGCAGCGAAGTGCCTTCGCCCTCCGGCCCGCGCCGAAGCCCGAAGGGGCTTCGCTACGAGCAAGCCGCTTCGCTGCGTTTTCCCCCGGCGGTGCCCCTCCCTATTTTTTCTGGCCGCGTTGGCCGACTTCCCGTCGGCGTCGATCCGCGCCGATCGGCCTTCCACAAGCTGCTATTTAAGAGTGCCTTGCATCAATTCATTTGGGGCGATAGGGCGCGCGGGAGACCCGACATTTCGCCACTGGGGATCCAGGGTGGGGCCACCGGTGGGGCCCTTCGGAAAAAATGCCTGCGGCGGAGGGATTTTTCTCTTGCCGGCCAGGGGGACTGTCGGGCAATTTTGGACACGCCCGAAAAGGCCGTGACCATGAGGAGTGTGAAGCGCATTGCCGTCTCGCTGTTTTCGCTTGCGGCGGCGGTGTGTCTCTCTCCCGCGCAGACCAACGAGTGGATCGGCGCGACCAACACCTCGGACACCCAGCAGTGGACCAACTCGGCCAACTGGTCGCTGGGGAGCGTGCCAAATTCGTCCACCGCGATCGTGGACTTTCGGGCGAACCTGATCAGCAATAACCTGACGGTCGAGTTTGCCACCGGAAGCTCGAGCTACATCACGAACCACGGCATCATCTACGACGACACGGCGGACACCCAGCACACGCTCGTCATCGGGGATGGGGAAGACGATGGCGTCACGTTCGTTTTTCGGGGGGCGGATGCTTTCGTCTCGAACCAGAATAGCATCACGCTGAACCCCATCGTCGATATCCCGGACGGGGTCCTAATCAAGACGGGCGGCGGGAACCTGCATTTCAACACCGCCACCATCAACTACGGCGGCGATGGCAACGGCATCTGGCAGAACATTTACGGGGGCACGTTGATCTGGGGTGGCGCCGACGCGCCGCCGGCCCTCGACTTCACGCAGATCAACAAGACCAACGGCGCGGGGACGCTCGAGATCCGGAACGCCAAGAACTATTTCATCTTTTCGAACGGGTTGAATTTCGCCATCGACCCCGGATCTTCCTACAACGTCGGAGCGGGCACGGTCTACCTGAACGATGTCGCCCCGATGCTGATCACCAACACCGGCTTCACCAAGACCGGGAACGGCAACTTCGACCTGGGTCCCGGCGTGGCGCTGGAGGGCGATGGCGACATCGTCGTGCTGGGCGGGCGGATGCTGGTCCGGGCCGAGACCAACATCTTCTGGCTCGGCAACGTGGCCGAGTTCAACGGAAACATCATCGTCAGCAACAACGCCACCTACCACGCGCAGCAGGATTTCAACGGGAATCTCCAGTTTGGCACGACCAACGGCGCCACGTACGTCAACGACACCGGCCGGGTGATCCTGCAGAGCATGACGAACAACACGACGTACTCGGAACACTTCGTGCTCAACAGCACGCGGACCGATGGTTCCCTGTTCGTCGATCAGGCCGAGGTCACCCTCGGGGGCCCGATCACGATGGGGACCAACTCGATCATCAATCTGCGGATGGCCAACAACCTGCAGCGCGACCTGACCATTTCCGGGGTCATTGATGATGGGGCCGGGAGCCACAACCTCTTCCTCATAGGTCAGAACACGGGCCAGCAGAGCACCAATTTCCTGGGGCGGGCGAAGCTATTGCTGACGGGATCCAACACCTACGGTGGCAACACCTACATCACGCTGCGCAACGAGATCAACGTCTCCAACCAGTCGATGATCGTGGTGCTGAGCAACGGCAACCACCGGCTGCCGACCTCGACCACCGTCTTCCTGGGCGGGAACCCCTCGGGGCCGAGCGGTGGCAACACCCTGGCCAACGGCCGTCTGGTGCTGGCGGGGATCACCCAGCAGCTCGCGGGGCTGCAGACCGTCGGCACCGGCGACAGCAACGCGGTGGTGGGCGGTTCGACGACGATGTCGATGCTGGATCTTAACATCGGCGCGTCGGTGACGAACATCTACGGGGGGCTTCTCGGCGGCCCGAATGCCTTCGAGGACAACCTGATGCTGCGGAAGTCGGGCGGCGGCATCTTGGTCATCACCAACCAGAACAACTCGTTTACGGGCGGCACCCACATCGCGAGCGGCGTGCTGGTCCTGGGCAATCCCATAGACGCCAGCAGCACGATAGGCACCCTCGGCCCCGGCTGGGTCACCAACGATGGTGCGCTGGTCCTGGGTGCCGCCGGAGGGAATCACGCCTTTAGCAACCTCGTGGCGGGCACGGGAGACCTCTATAAACTGGGGGGGTCGACGATCACGGTCGCGGGTTCCAACAGCTACACGGGTGATACCGTCGTCCAGCAGGGTGTCCTGAACTTGGCCGGGGCAACGCAGAGTATCGTTCGTGGGGACATGATGGTCTCCGTGGTCACGGGCACCTCGGCGCGGGCGATACTCCAGGCCGCGAACCAGATCGCCGACGACAGCATCCTCCTGGTCTCGCACAGCGGGAGTTCGGGTGACGCGCGGTTCATCTTCAACGGGTATGACGATGTCATCGGGGGGCTGAGCGGGACTCAGGCGGCGCGGCCGATCATCGTGGAGGCCGCCGCGGACAACGTGGCGAATCGGCCCGCGACGATGGGGTTGAACGTGGCGAATGGTGAGGCCTACAGCTATCAGGGATACCTGAGGGATGCGGCTGGCGTGGGTGGCTCCAACAGCCTCCTTTCGGTTCTCAAGGCGGGGCTAGGCCGGCAGGAGTTCGTGGGCGGGAACATCACCTATTCTGGCCCCACCCTGGTGACGCAGGGGGTGTTGCGGTTGACCGATGCGAGCGGTTTCCGGAGCGTCGTCACGAATGACGCGAGCCTCGAGCTCAATCGGTCTTCGGGGTCGCACACGCACGGGGCGTCGATCCACGGGCTCGGGTCCCTAAGCAAACTCGGGGCGGGCACGATCTCGCTGACCAACGGCAACACCTATACCGGCATGACCCTCATCCAGGAGGGCCGCCTTGACATCAATGGCGACCAGTCGCTGGCCAATGGCCAGGTTTCGGTTTTCTCTGGCGCGACGCTCGGCGGCACGGGAATCATTGGCGGGGCGACCTTCATCCAGAGCGGGGGCATTCACGCGCCCGGGCTTTCGCCGGGGATCGAGACCTTCGCGCTGGGGATCGCCTATTCGAACAATGCCACCCTGCAATGGGAGTTGACGGCGAACGCGACGGCGACCCGCGGGCTCCAGTTCGACGGCATCAATGTGACGGGCGGCGAGTTGAGCGTCCTGCCGGGCGCCGACCTGAGCCTCATATTCAATGGTTCGGGTAGCGCCGTGGATTGGGACAATACATTCTGGGATTCGGGCCAGCAGTGGCTGATGTTCGATCTCTCGGGTTCGGCGACGACCAACGGCGCGTCGTCGCTCTTCGACATCGCCTCGATCTCGCTCGATTCGGGGGGCGATACCCTGACCAAGGGCTATTTCTACACCTTCTACGGCGCGGGCGGAGATATGTACCTCGGCTACGCGATCCCGGAACCCGGGGAGTTGGTGCTGTTGCTCTTGGGCCTTGGGATCTTGGGCTGGGTGGGGCGGAAGCGCCTGGGTGGCTAGCGTCGCCTGTGGCGCGGGCACGCGCCGTGTCATTCAGGGGGGAAACTTCATTCCTGCTGCCGTCTGGCACAGGCGGCCTACAGATTTTGCATGGCGTCTCTGCGAGATGCCATGGGGGGAAGTTTCGGGTTAGACCTCATGCCCCGCAGGCGGGGCACCGCCGGGGCGGAAAATTTGTAGCGAAGCCGATCGCCAGAGGCGATTCCTATCCCCCGCCGAAGGGCGAAGGCCCTTCGCTACCGCCGGCGCCCTCACCCGTAGCGAAGCCCCTTCGGGCTTCGGCGCCCCACCGGGCCCCCGCCGAAGGGCGCAGGCCCTTCGCTACTAGCGAGTTACGTCGTATTTTCGAGCTAGATCCCGGGCCCCGCGCGCGGGGCACCACCGGGGCGGAAAGTGGTAGGCTGCGCCTTGGCGC
>CAZYWZ010000114.1:0-20790 GCA_964651705.1 uncultured Verrucomicrobiales bacterium | reverse complement strand
CGCGGTGGGGTGGCGATCCGCGTGGTGGCGGAGCACGGCGCACGGGTCGGGTAGCCCCCGGCCCAGACTGCCGAAGCCGGAAGCGGCTTCGCTACAGGAGAGGGGGACCACCGAAGCCGGAAGGGGCGATCGCTACGGTTTCTCGCGCCGGTCGGCGCGGCTCATGCGGCCTTGTTCTTCAGCATGGCGACGGCGTAGTCGCGGTTCATCCTTGCGATGAAATTGACGCTTATGCCCTTGGGGCAAGCGGCCTCGCACGCGTACGTGTTGGAGCAGTTGCCGAAGCCCTCGTCGTCCATGGCGGCTACCATGCGGAGGGCGCGGCGATCCTTTTCTGGCTTGCCCTGGGGCAGGAGGTTGAGCTGGCTGACCTTGGCGGCGACGAAGAGCATGGCGGAGCCGTTCTTGCAGGCGGCGACGCAGGCGCCGCAGCCGATGCAGGCGGCGGCATCCATGGCGAGGTCGGCGATCTCTTTGGAGATGGGGATGGCGTTGCCGTCTGGGGCGGAGCCGGTGGGCACGGAGACGAAGCCGCCGGCCTGGATGATGCGGTCGAACGACGACCGGTCGACGACGAGGTCTTTGAGCACCGGGAAGGCGCGGGAACGGAATGGCTCGATGGTGATGGTGTCGCCGTCGCGGAAGCCGCGCATGTAGGTCTGGCAGGTGGCGACCTTGTATTCGGGCCCGTGGGGCTCGCCGTTGATGACGCAGGAGCACATGCCGCAGATGCCCTCGCGGCAGTCGTGGTCAAAGGCGATGGGGTCCTTGCCCTCGAGGATGAGACGCTCGTTGACGACGTCGAGCATCTCGAGGAACGACATGTCGGGGCTGATGTCGCGCGCCTGGTGGGTCTCGAAGGCGCCGCCGGCCGCGGCGCCCGTCTGGCGCCATACGCGTAGGG
This sequence comes from uncultured Verrucomicrobiales bacterium, assembly GCA_964651705.1. Lineage (GTDB taxonomy): Bacteria > Verrucomicrobiota > Verrucomicrobiia > JADLBR01 > JADLBR01 > JADLBR01. The sequence continues at coordinate 19,886 of CAZYWZ010000114.1, read as the reverse complement.
TCACGTTCATATCACTTGTAGCTCCTCTGGCTCATGTGGACCTCCTCGTAAACGAGGGGCTCCTTGTGCAGGTCCCACCGGCCGGAGCCGTTCAGGCCCTTGAACTCCCACGCGGAGACAAAGGCGAATCGCTCGTCGTCGCGCAGCGCCTCGCCCTCGGCGGTCTGGAATTCCTCGCGGAAGTGCCCGCCGCAGGACTCCTCGCGGGTGAGGGCGTCCAGGCAGATGAGTTCGGCGAGCTCGAAGTAATCCGCGATGCGCCCGGCGCGCTCGAGGGCCTGGTTCAATTCTTCGCCCGTGCCGGGGACCCGGATATCCCGCCAGAATTCGTCGCGGAGCGCGGGGATGGCCTTGAGGGCCGCGGTGAGGCCCTCGCGGGTGCGGGCCATGCCGCACTTCTCCCAGAGAAGTTTGCCGAGGTCCTTGTGGAAGGCATCGGCGGTGCGAGAACCATTGACCGAGAGCAGGCGGCGCGTGCGGTCCCCGACATCCTCGATGGCCTTTCGGAATTCGGGGTGGTCGGCGGGGAGCGCGGCGCCGGGTTTCTGCGTGGCGAGGTAGCCGCCGACGGTGTAGGGGAGGACGAAATAGCCGTCGGCGAGGCCCTGCATGAGGGCGCTGGCCCCGAGGCGGTTGGCGCCGTGGTCTGAGAAGTTGGCCTCGCCAGCGACGAACAGGCCGGGGAGGTTGCTCATCAGGTTGTAGTCCACCCAGAGGCCGCCCATCGTGTAGTGGATGGCGGGGTAGATGCGCATGGGCGCGTCGTAGGCGTTCTCGCCGGTGATCTCCTTGTAGATGTCGAAGAGGTTCCCGTAGCGCTCCTCGACGACCCTGTGGCCGAGGCGCCCTATGGCGTCGGAGAAATCCAGGTAGACCCCGAGCCCGCTGGGCCCGACGCCGCGTCCCTCGTCACAGACGCGCTTGGCGGCGCGGGAGGAGATGTCGCGGGGGGCGAGGTTGCCGAAGCTGGGGTAGAGGCGCTCGAGGTAGTAGTCGCGGTCCTCCTCGGCGATCGAGGCCGGGGATCTGGCGCAGTCCTCTTTGCGCTTGGGGACCCAGACGCGGCCGTCGTTGCGGAGCGACTCGGACATGAGGGTGAGCTTGGACTGGTAATCGCCGGAGACGGGGATGCAGGTGGGGTGGATCTGGGTGAAGCAGGGGTTGGCGAAGAGCGCGCCCTTGCGGTGGGCGCGCCAGATCGCGGTGGCGTTGGAGCCGCGGGCGTAGGTGGAGAGGTTGTAGGTGTTGCCGTAGCCGCCGGTGGCGAGGATCACCGCGTGTGCCGAGTGCGCCTCGATTTTTCCGCTCACCAGATCCCGCGTGACGATGCCTCGCGCGGCGCCGTCGGCTACGACGAGTTCTAGCATCTCGGTGCGCGGGTACATCTTGACGGTGCCGGCGCCGATCTGCCGGCTGAGGGCCTGGTAGGCCCCGAGGAGCAGCTGCTGGCCCGTCTGGCCGCGGGCGTAGAACGTCCTCGAGACCTGCGCGCCACCGAAGGACCGGTTTGCCAGCGTGCCGCCGTACTCTCGGGCGAAGGGCACCCCCTGGGCGACGCACTGGTCGATGATGTTCACGCTGACCTGCGCCAGGCGGTAGACGTTCGCCTCCCTGGCGCGGAAGTCGCCGCCCTTGATCGTGTCGTAGAACAGGCGATAGACGCTGTCGCCGTCGTTCTGGTAGTTCTTTGCGGCGTTGATGCCGCCCTGCGCCGCGATGCTGTGCGCGCGGCGCGGGCTGTCCTGAAAACAGAAGCACTTCACCCGGTAGCCCAATTCCGCGAGCGAGGCGGCGGCGGAGGCGCCGGCCAGGCCGCTGCCGACGACGATGACCTCGTACTTCCGCTTGTTGGCCGGGTTGACCAGCTTGATCTCGGCGCGGTGCCTGTCCCATTTCTGGGCGAGGGGTCCGGGGGGTGTATTGGATTCGAGCTTCATGGCGGATTCAGGAGACCCATTTCATTAGGACGGACACGGGCACGGCGGCCATGCCCAGGAAGACGATCGCCGCGGCGGCCATGCCGGCGGCGCGGATGATCGGCTGATAGGGCGGGCTCACCAGCCCGAGGGACTGGAAGAAACTCTGCACCCCGTGGCTCAGGTGCACGCACAGGAGCCCGACGCCGATCAGGTAGGCCGCCGAGACCCAGGGGATCGAGAAGCCGTGGATCACCATCCGGTAGACGTCATGGCCCTCGCGCCCATGCAGCACGATGTGCCAGCCCTTGTAGTCGGTGAAGATGTCGCGCGTCGTGAGGTGCAGGATGTGGAAGACGATGAATGCCGCAACCACGATACCGCTGACCATCATCGTGCGGGAGGCGATCGTCGCCCCCAGCGGCCGCTTGTCGGCGTAGCCCGCGGGCCGCGCGCGCCGATTGTCCAGCGTCAGCGTGATCGCGCAATAGAGGTGCAGGACCACCATCCCCAGCAGCGCCAGCCTGAAGCCCCACAGGAGTTCCTCCGAGGTCCTCAGCAGCATCGCGTACTGGTTCAGCACCTCCGCCCCGGCGAAGACCTGGAGGTTCCCGATCATGTGGATCACCACGAAGCCGAAGAGCCCGGCCCCCGTGGCGCCCATCACGAGCTTTCGCCCGAGAGAGCTGCGGAGGAGATTGACGAGGACGTGCATAAGTTTTCTTTAAGCGCCGTAGTTGTCTAGATGGCGCGGGGGAGAATGTCAAACCGGGGCGGTAGATATTAGAGAAAATGCAATAAGCGGAATGTAATCTAATTTATGACGCCCGGTGACCCGGTGCGGAAGCGGGCCTCATGGCGTGTCCGCCCTGCGTCGGCGAGGGATGGCGGGCTTCGGATCCCGCTCGACCCCTGGTGGCAGCCTGCGGCTATCCCCAAGGCGGGACGGCGCCTCCGGGTATCTTCTTGACGACTGTATACGGCGTATACACAATGCTTGGAGGTTGATGGCGGCACGGGAAGCATCCGGTCGGAAGGCATCGCGGGCGACGGTTTGCGCGCTGGTCCCTATGGAGATGGAGCGGATCCCGCATTATGCTTGGAACAACCGCGACGAGCCGACGATGCGGGTCTGGCCGCCGCCGCCACGACAGGAGAGACGATGATGAGAAGTCTATTCAAGCTGTGGTTTCTGGGGATCCTGGCCTACGGGTGCCATGCGTCGGCCCCGGGGAAGAAACCGAACATTCTATTCATCGCGGTGGATGACCTGCGCCCGGAGCTGGGTTGCTACGGTGCGGAGATCGTGCGAAGCCCGAACCTGGATCGGCTCGCGGGCGACGGGATGCGTTTCGGGCGGGCCTATTGCCAGCAGGCGATCTGCGGTCCCTCTCGCGCGAGCCTGCTGACGGGCGCGCGTCCGGAGACGATCCGCGTGATCGAGAATGAGGCGTATTTCCGCGAGCTGAATCCGGGCATCGTGACCTTGCCGCAGCACCTCGTGGCGCACGGGTACGAATCCGTGTACTGTGGGAAGATCTTCCACGGACAGATGACGGACGACGCGCGTTCGTGGAGCCGGAAGCCGGCGTGGAGCCGCGTCGGGGTAAAGCGACCCCAGCAACCTGGCGGCTACGCGCTGCCCGAGAATCAGCAACTCTGGAAGAAGAATCGGGAGGCCATGCTGGCCAAATATGGGGCGGAGGGATCCGGCGGCCTGATCCATGGCCCGGCATTTGAATGCGCGGATGTGGCGGATCACGAGTACCAGGATGGATTTAACACGCTACTGGCCATCGCGACGCTGAAGGACCACCTCGAAAAGGCGCCAGACAGACCGTTCTTCCTCGGGTTGGGATTCCACAAGCCGCATCTCGATTTCAACGCGCCCAAGCGGTACTGGGATCTCTACGATCGGGAGAAGATCCGCCTGGCGACCCAGACAAAGCCGCCCGAAGGTGGCGCGGCGGTCGGGCTGCACGAGTCGTTCGAACTGCGCGTGCGCCACGGGATTCCGAAATCCGGGCCCATCCCGGATGATTTGGCCCGCACGCTCCTGCACGCCTATTACGCCTGCGTCAGTTACGTGGACGCGCAGATCGGCCTGATGCTTCGGGCATTGGAGGAGGCGGGGATCCGGGAGAACACGGTTATCGTCGTCTGGGGCGACCATGGCTGGCACCTCGGGGACATGGGGGTCTGGGGCAAGGCGACCAACTATGAGATCGCGACGCGGGTGCCGCTCGTCGTCTGGACGCCCGCCATGAAGGCCCGTGGCAAGGCCACGGACGCCATCGTCGAACTGCTCGATCTCTATCCGACGCTGTGCGAGCTCGCCGGTCTGCCGATCCCCGGTCATTGCGAGGGAAGGAGCTTCGTCCCGTTGCTCGACGATCCCGGCTTGGAGGGAAAGGGCTTCGCCTTCAGCCAATTCCCCAGTCCGGCCCTGCGCGAGTGGGCGGCCAACCCGCTTTCGCCGGGCATGCGCCAGACCTTTTTCGGCCCGCTGATCGAACAGGTGGAAGGCCGCATCAAGGCGCAGCAGGGCGACACATGGGATCGCGACCTCTTCGAGAATCACCTGATGGGCTATGCCCTGCGCACGGACCGGTATCGATTGGTCGTCTGGCGGGACCGCCGCGACGCCGGCGCCGAGCCGGTCCTCGTGGAATTATACGACCACGAAAAGGATCCGAATGAAACCGAGAACGTGGCGTCACGGTGCCCCGAGCTGGTGGCGCAACTGACGGCCCGTTTGAGAACGGGGCTGGCGAGAGGAGATAAGGAGTGATGAGAGTAGCGCATGTGACACGAATGGCGCTACGTTAAGCCATGTTTGGGAGGGCCCGCGGCCTCGCGGGCCGGGTGGGTCAAGGTGCCCGCATGCTGGTGGCGCGCGGACCCCGAGGCGTCCCTCCCACGATTCTCCCGCGAAACACGCGAATCGCACCAAGGGCCAGGAATTCTTGGCGTGGCTGGTGTGATTCGCCGGGAATACGGGCACCGGCGTCAGCGATAGCCCTTAACTTAGCGCCATTCATGACTGACCCCTTTTCCCTTTTCCGCCCAGCCCGCCGCGCCTCCGGGGCTCGCCACGGCGCGACGGTGGAACTACTGGCATGCTCGCCTGGGCCGGCCGCCGGCACCACCGCTGCCGCGGCGGAGTTTTGCGTGACACCGCTGAGTCCCAGGAGCGACATCCTGCCGGATAACCAGCGGGCCGTCTGGAAAGGACCGGGATTCTCTCGGGAGGACTTCACGCTTTACGGGGGGACGGCGCTGGCCGTCCGGCGGGCGTCAATTTTCTGGCTGGCGGGGGTGCGGGGTGGTGCTATCGGTTAGAGTTTTCGCGAGGAGAAGAGATGCGTGCGCCGATAATGCCGGACCGGGAAGGGTTCGGGTGGCTGGCCGGTCAGGGCAATCTGATACCGGTGTACGCGGAGGTGTTGGCGGACATCGAGACGCCGGTGTCGGCGTACATGAAGCTGGAGGGGATGGGGGACCGATTTTTGCTGGAGTCGGCGGAGCACGGGGAGCGTTTCGCGAGGTACTCGTTCGTCGGGGCTGGGGCGACGGTGGTATTCAAGGCGAAGGACGGGGTGGTGACGATCACGGAGGGGGGGCTGAGCCGGCGTTTCGAGTGCGCGGATGACCCGTTGCGTGCGCTGGAGGGCCTGATGGCGCGGTACAAGCCCGCGCCGGTGCAGGGGGATCTGCCGCTGTTCTATGGCGGGGCGGTGGGTTTTCTGGCTTACGAGGCGGTGCGGTATTTTGAGCCGACGGTGCCGGTGGCGCGGAAGGACGACCTCGGGGTGCCGGACCTGTACTACATCGTGACGGACACGCTGCTGATATTCGACCACCTGAAGCGGCGGCTGAAGGTGGTGGCGAACGCGTTCGTGGAGGGGGATGCGGGGGCGGCGTACGACGAGGCGTGCGGGAAGATCGGGGCGATATTGCGGCGGCTGGGGGAACCGACGGACCGGAAGCTGGTGCACACCCTGTGGGATGTGGAGGAGATCCGCCCGGCGACGAACATGACGCGCGACGAGTATATCGGGATGACGTCGCGGATGCAGGAATACATCGGGGCGGGGGATATTTTCCAGGTGGTGCCATCGCAGCGGTTCGAGGTGCCGTACGGGGGCAGGCCGATCGACCTGTATCGGGCGCTGCGCTCGATCAATCCGTCGCCTTACATGTTCTGCCTGGAGTTTGGGGATCTGGCGCTGGTGGGGTCCTCGCCGGAGACGCACGTGCGGTGCGAGGACGGGCGGGTGGCGATCCGGCCGATCGCGGGGACGCGGCCGGTGAGCCAGGACGCGGTGCGGGACGCGGACATGGAGCGGGAGCTGCTGGGCAACGAGAAGGAGCGTGCGGAACACGTGATGCTGGTGGACCTGGCCCGGAACGATGTGGGGCGGGTGTGCGAGTACGACAGCGTGCGGGTGCCGGAGTTCATGGTGATCGAGCGCTACTCGCACGTGATGCACATCGTCTCTCACGTGGTGGGCAAGCTCGCGGGCCGGCGGAGTGCGTTCGACGTGATGCGCGCGACATTCCCGGCGGGGACGGTGAGCGGGTCGCCGAAGGTGCGTGCGATGCAGATCATCGCGGAGCAGGAACCGACGTGCCGGGGGATCTACGCGGGGGCGGTGGGGTATTTCAGTTTCTCGGGCAACCTGGACTCGTGCATCGCGATCCGGACGATCGTGCTGAAGGGGGGGGTGGCGTACCTGCAGGCGGGGGGCGGGCTGGTGGCCGACTCGACGCCGGAGGGCGAGTATCAGGAGAGCATCTCGAAGGCGCGGGCGGGCCTGCGGGCGCTGGGGCAGGCGATGTCTGGGCCGGGGGGATCGGAGGGCTAGGCCATGGTGCTGGTCATCGACAACTACGACAGCTTCACCTACAATCTGGTGCAATACTTGGGCGAGCTCGGGGCGCAGATCGAGGTGCGCCGGAACGACGAGGTGACGATCGAGGGGATCCGGGAGATGGCGCCGGAGAGGATCGTCATCTCGCCGGGGCCGTGCACGCCGCTGGAGGCGGGGATATCGAACGAGGTGGTGCGGGAGTTCGGGCCGCGGATGCCGCTTTTGGGGGTGTGCCTCGGGCACCAGTGCATAGGGCACGTGTTTGGCGGGAAGGTGGTTCGGGCGCCTCGGCTGATGCACGGGAAGGTCTCGGCCATCGATCACGACGGGAGCGGGGTTTTTCGGGGGCTGCCGGAGCGGTTTGACGCGACCCGGTATCATTCGCTAATCGTGCGGCGGGACACGGTCCCGGAGTGCCTGAGGATCAACGCGGTGGCGGTCGATGATCCCGAGGAGATCATGGGCCTGGCGCACCGGGAATACCCGATCCACGGGGTCCAGTTTCACCCCGAGTCGATCCTCACCCGCGAGGGAAAACGGCTGCTGAAGAATTTTTTGGAACTGTGAGGCCGGGCGTGCGCCAAGGCGCTGGGCCCGCGTGGGCCAAGGCGCTGGGCCCGCGTGCGCCAAGGCGCAGCCTACGTTATTTCTCCGCTTTTGAGGCTTTGATCCTCTGGACGATGCCGAAGATCCCTTTGTCCGCCTTGCGGGCGGTTTCCTGATATCTGGTGAAGGTTTCCTTCTGGTCGAAGTCGCAGCGGTTATCGACGACGGCGAAGCCGGCGCGGATGACCTCGAGGTTGACGAGGAGCCCGTCGGGCGCACGGAAGAGGTAGGCGACGCACTTCTTGTCGGCATCCTCTTCGGCGACGCGGGTATCGTAGACGACGTAGACGCTTTCGCCCCGGAGGATGTTGTCCACGTATCGCTCCGTGGACGGGAGGCGGAGGCCGGCGAAACGCTCGGGGAGGTTGACGCGGTCTTCGAGGGCGATGGCGGCGACGCCGACCATCCGCACGCGGGTTTCCCCTTGGCCGACCTTGAGGACGGCGGTGACGCCACCGTCTTCAAGGCGCAAGACGGGGTAGCTGGGGGAGCCCTCGAACTGGTCGGGGAGTTCGTCGGAGGCGAGGCCATCGTATGTATCCTCGGGGTCGACCGGGGCGGGGGGTGGAGGAGGGGGAACCTCGGTGAAGGTGACGGGTGTCGTCGGGACGACGATGGATCCCGAGGGGGCAAGGGCGGCGGGAGCGTACGCTGGCAGGATGGCGCGGGCGGCGACGGCCGCGGTCCTGCGCCGGGCGAGATCCTCGGCCCTGTCCTGACGGGTTTCGACGATGTCTCGCCTGTGGTCCTGGACCCTCTCGACGGTGTCGACCCGGCGGTCGTGGATGGCGCCCGCGACATTCTGGCGATGGTCGTGGACGGCGCCGGCGACATTGGTGCGATGGGTGTGGACGCGGTGGATGCGGACCCTCCGTGCGGCCAGGGGGTGCTGGACTTGGGCGAGTAGGGCATCGGACCCCGCGAGGGCAATCCCGAGCGCGAGCCAAGTCCGGGCAAGTCTGCAGGTACGTTTCGACAGTCCATGTTGGTGGTGCATGTGCGGCTCCTTGTCTAATTTTCTATGGCGGTTGTGGAGAGGAGGGCCGCCGTCCGTTGGGCGGATGGCGGGGTTCGTGTGGAAATCGTCCCCCTGTGGCGGCGGCCAATTGGCGCCGGAGGGCAAGGCCTGGTAACCTTGGGTGAGATGTGTGGGCCGTAAGTGAGATAAAGCTACTCGATAAAGCGAATATTCTCAAATCGCGTGGGCTGCCCAAATCCTCGCGTAGGGCACTACCCGGAGGCGCAACACTTGGGAATGTAGGGCGCGAAATCCCTTTCGCGCCACGGGCAACCGGCAGGACCGTGCGTGGCGCGGATAGGAATCCGCGCCCTACAAAACTCGGCACAGTGACGTGCCTGTGTCCTATACGGTTCGTTGAGGGCACGTCACTCGGGGAGCGATCCTTACGCGAGGATTTCGGGGCTGGCTGGGGACACCGGTGGCGGGAGCCGTGGGCCAGGGGTCTTGATTGGTCTGCGACGTATTGTTCGAATCCGATTCCATGCCCCGCGCGCGGGGCACGACCGGGGATGAAAGTGTAGCCGAACGCGCAAGCGTTTGGCGCGGGGCCCATGTGGAACGGGCCAAACGCCTTGGGGCGTTCGGCTACGGGAATTTTCGACTCAGGGAAGGTGCCAGGGGTCGCGGAGCTGCTGGTAGGCGGGTTTGGGGAGGAGGACGAAGAGGGGGCGCTGGGCGGGGTCGATCTGGGTGAGGAGTTGGCGGAGGCGGTCCTCGGGCATGGTGGTGCATCCGGCGGAATAGCGGCGGCCGTTGTCGCGCCAGATATGGAAGAAGATGGCGCTTCCCATGCCGGCCTTGGCGTCTGGGGGGGCGTTGTGCTTGATGAATAGTTTGAGGGAATGGGCGTGGTCGTTGAGGCGCATCTGCTGTTTGCGCTCCCAGTCGGTGCGAGGGGCGGGGTGGGCGAGTCGGATGTGCTGGTTATAGTATTTTGACGTGGGGTCATCGACCCAGAGGTCTTTCGGGCCGACGGTGTGGTAGCGGAGGTTGGGGTGGGTGGGGACGGAGGTGGCGTAGCCGTACGCGTCGCCGAGCTCGAAGATGCCGCCGGGTGCGCGGGCGTCCTTTTCGGTCTTGATTGGGCCGGGGAGGCCGGGCGGGTGGAGACCGATGCCCCAGCCAAGGCCATCTTTTCCGAGGCGACCCTTCCAGGGGGTGCCGACCCGCGACCATGGGCCGGAGGGCTCGCGCCGCCATAGCGAAAGCTCCACATGGGTGCTCTCCCAATTGTCGGACAGCCCGAGAATGATCTGGCGGGAGTCCGCTGGAATCTGGGTGGGCGCCGGCAGGGGGCAGAGCGCGGCGATCGCGAGGGAAAGGAGGCGAAGGGTCGGCCCGCGAGGCAAGGCGCGCGAGGCGGTGGCATTGGACCCAGGCATGCGGAGAAATAAGCGCGGGGTGGCGCGGAAGGCAAATGCGGAGAATCGGTTTGCCAATTTTGCCTTCGGGGATAAGATCCTGCGAAAGAGGGAGAAGAGAAAGGTCAGGTGACAGCCATAAAGGCGTCAGGGGCAGCTGGGCTCATAGCGGCGGGGGTTCTGTATCTTGGGGGCCTGATGGGGTCGCGCGGCTGGGCGACGGCGGATGAGGTGGACGAATTGACGGCACTGCTGGAGGCGCAGGCGGGACTGCCGGTGAAGTCGCCCTATCCCTGGAAGCGAAATATCATCACGACGTATTTCTGGATCGGGAACAACAAGAATTCGTTCACATCGACGGTGAACTATGACAGCGCGTGGGACCAGCGCTGGCACGAGAACTTCGGGGGCGAGGACGACCCCAAGAACCGGCACAAAGATTTCACGCCGAAGAATTTCATCCCGACGCTCAATCCATTCTACGTGGCCTTGCCATTCAACGACGTGAAGTATCCCGAACTGGCAAAGAAGTGGGTGCCTTGGTACTCGCGGGATTTCAAGAAGCGGATGGAGTCGGTCTGCAAGGGGAAGTGGATCGCCGTCCACTACAACGGGAGGGTGTGTTTCGGGACGTGGCAGGACGTGGGGCCTTTCCGCTACGATAATGCGGCGTACATTTTTGGCGACGGCCCGGTCAACACGCCGACGGGGGCGGGGCTGGACGTGTCGCCGGCCATCCGAGATTTTCTGGGCTTGCCCGGGAAGGCCAAGTGCGACTGGCGTTTCGTGGAGGCGAGCGAGGTGCCACCGGGGCCGTGGATGGGGTACGAGGAGCAGGAGTTTATCGTGGCGGCCCAGAGGATGTTGAAGGAGGCGGGAAAGAAGCTCCCCGCGGCGGCCAAGGAGTTTCGGCTGCAGCGTTTCGGGGAGGAGAAGAGAGAGGTGGCGGAGGACGAATTGCCGGTGCCGTGAGGCGTCGGATTGCGCGGTTGGCGTTGCCGCCGGCGCGCGGCGGGGCCAGATGTTTTACAGGACGCGCCGCATCATTCCTGTGGAAACTCCATTCCCGCAGCCGCCTGACACAGGCGGCCTACAAAAAATTGTAGGGCGTCTGTGCCAGACGCCACCGGGGGGAGGTTTCAGGTCAGCGATCGGCGGTCGCCGTCGGGGCGGGGATGATCTGGATATCGTCGATGCAGGCGTCGACGATGGCGGAGGACATGCTGTGGATCCAGGCGTAGGCGGCGTCGGCGCCTTCGGGGGGATCGAATGCGAAAGCGAAGGGCCGCCACTCGTTGGGCGGTTGGCCATCGCCGAGCACGCCGATGGGTTGGGCGTGATCGGCGGTGGGGATCGGGTTATCGTCGGCGTCGAGGAATCGGATGTAGATGCCGATGCCCTTGCCGGAGAGGTTTAGGTAGTTGCCGCGGACCTCGTGGCGGCCGGGTTTGGCGAGGATGGCGGGTGCCGAGGACGCGGCGGAGCCATCCTTTTTGCTGGCGTCGGTGATGCGGAGGGAGCGTTTTCCCGAGGCGGCGTAGGCGTCGGTGATAACGGACAGGCGTTCGTCGAGCCGCCAACCCGCGGCGCCTTGCTCGAAATCGCCGTTTGCGGGGCCGGGGGGCAGTGTCTCGCGGGGGAGCGGGGTGAGGGTGACCGTGATCGAGGCATCGGTGACGGGCTGCTCGAGGCGGATGGCGATTCGCTGCGGGAGGTTCCGGGTCTTGACGTCCTCTCGGATCTCTTCGCCGACCAGGGCGAAGGGTATGCCTGCCGTGTCGATGTCGGCCCGGAGGCCGGACCGCGCGCCGAGGATCTGGAGGGCGCGCGGGGCGATGGCTTTCCATGGATCGAGGGTGATGAGGGCGGTCTCGAACGTGGCGGGTGTTTCGAGGCGGACCTCATCGCGGACGGTGAGTTTTCCGTCGTTGGTCCTCGAGTAGGCGAAGGTGCGGACGAGGCGTTTGAGCCCGGGGGTGTCGTAGGCGGAGGTGATATCCAGCGCGAGTGTGTCGGCCGGGTCGGAGAAATCGGCCTTGAGGACTTTGGCCTGGGCATCGCGGCCGGTGCGCTGGAGTCGGCCGCCGACGACGGGCACGGGGTGGCCAAAGGAGGAGAGCACCTTGCTGGTATAGCGATCCTTGCTGAAGGTGCGGGCGGTGTAGACCTCGCCGCCGGGGTCGAGGATCAGGGCCTCGCGGCCGAGGACGGCGAGGTAACTCCCGAGGTCGTTGTGGTTGTGGTGCTCCGCGTTGTGGCCACCCTTCAATGCGACGGCGAAGCGGGAGGCGGAGCCCTCGGCGGGTCGTGCGATGAGGATGCCGGCGTCCTTGAACCACGAGCGGAGGCTAGCGTTCGGGCGCGGCGGCGGGGAGGGACGGGCGGAGGCCGAATTCGGGAAGCCGAAGAGCAGGTTCTCTGGCAGGCCGCCGGTGGCGCCGGCATCGGGCAGTTCGGCATACTCGGGCCAGCCGAATTGAAAATACCGATTGATATAGAACATCGAGGCATGGTCCGGGCGACTGCCGACGGAACAATCGGCGAAGGCGGGATAGACGCCGTGCTGGATCTGGATGTTGCGGGGGAATTGCGCCGGGGCCCTCACCCCCGGGGCCTCGAGGAGGTTGAGTTTGCCCGAGGTGGCATGGATCAGGGTTTCCGAGAGGAGGAGGAAGTGCCCGAATCCGTAGTTCCAGTAGCCGAGCCCCTCGCTGCAATAGCCATCCTCGGTAAAGCCGGAGAGAAAGTACCCCATGCTGGCCTCGGCTGCGGCGGCAAAGCGGGCGCGGTCCTCGCGGGATTCGACGAGCGCGAGTGCGGCGCCGGTCACTCCAGCGGTGCAGACGGCGTTCCAGTTGTGCGTCGCGCGCATCCAGTACTGTTCCCGGATCTTGCCGGCGATGCCGTCGCGTGCGGGGCCCAGGACCCAGGCCTCTATGCGGGCGCGGACGAGCGCGCGCACATCGGGGGCGACGCGGTCGCCCAAGAGGTGCAGCGCCACGGCGAGCTGCCATGCCACATCGGAGGAAGCGAGGTCGATCGAGATCGCCTTGCCATAAAAGTTCTCAAGCCGCCGATCGTGCGCGGGCAGGGTCCACGTGCGCTCCGCGCAGAGGGAGCGGGCCAGCCCATGAAAGGCGGGCAGGAAGCGGCCCTTGTTCTCGATGCATTCCGCGAGGACCAGCTCGGGCAATCGCCCGCGGCGTTGGCCTGCGACCGCCTGCCATCGGGTCCGGTTGCCCGTTTTGGAGAAGTCGAGGAAGAGATCGTCGGTGGTCTCGGGGAGGGGCGTGCCCAGGGTGCTTTCGGCCCGCGCGATCAGTCTGTCGCGGATGGGTTGGCTGGCGAAGGTGGACCAGGCGGCGCGGTCGGCGATGGGTCGCCCGGGTCCGGCGGGTCGGATGGGGAGCATCTGGGCGATCTGGGCGACGCGCGCCGGATCGGCCAGGGTGGGGGCGGGGTCTTTGGCCGCGTGGAGGGGGATGGCAGCACAGCAGAGGGCCATGTGGAGCCAGGGCGTCGGTTGGCGTGCGCGCATGGGCGAGAGGGTCGCGCGTGTTATCGGGGCAGGCAACACGGAAAGGGGCCTGCCGGACGAGGTCCGGTAGAATCCCCCGGGAAACATCAGGCTGGAAAAGGTGGGCTGGCGCGCTTTGCTGGTCCGGGTGAAGAGGGCGCGCGCTTCCGGGAGACTATTCTGGGTGGCGATGGGGTTTGCCATCGGGGGATTGGTGTTGCCGTGGCTCCGGGGTCCGGAGCGGTTGCCGCGCGCGTACGCGGAGGCGGCCGAGGAACTGGGGAGGGGAACGCGCACGGAGCTTGGGCCCGGCGATTTCCTGTGGGCGAGTCCCGCGGAGCTTGGGGCATCGTTTCGGGAGCCTCTGTCCGGGGTATCGGTGTGGAGCCTCTGTTCGGCGTTGCTGGCGGGCGGGGCGGGCGGAGACGACTCGGTGCGGCATGGGGCCGAGTTGCTGGCGCGGCCAGATTGTTTTTCGGGCGGGGCCTATGCGCTGGCGCTCGGTCCGGTCGTGGTCTTGGTGCTGGCGTATCTAGGCGCGCGTGGGTTGCGGGGGAACCCGTGGGCCTGGATCTGCGGGCTGGTGTTGATTGGCATCTATGGGCTGGGGCGCTGGCGCGTGGCGGCAACCGCCGCGGCGCGCGCGGCGGCCGAGATCGAGATGGGGCCGGGGCCTTGGCTGACGATGTTGGCCGCACTGGTGGGCGGTCTGCTTTTCCTGGCCCGATGGTATTTTCCGAAGGTGAAGTGGCTCTGAGGTGAGCGATGGCTGCCAAGGCTTCCTACACGATCGAACTGAGTCAGGCCCAGGCGGAGGCGCTGCGCGCGGCGGTGGCCGCGAAAGGGTTCGATTTCCGGGAGGTGCCGCACGCGCTGTTTGCGGCCGCGGGACCCAAGGTGCAGGTGGTCGCCTACCGATCCGGAAAGTGCGTCGTGCAGGGCAAGGGGACCGAAGAATTCGTGCAGTTCGTTCTCGAGCCCGAGGTGACGGGGGAAGCCCGGCTCGGCTACGAGAAGATCCACGATCCGAGGGCCTACGAGCCACACATCGGCGTCGACGAGAGCGGCAAGGGAGATTTCTTCGGGCCGCTGGTGACGGCCGGGGTCTTCGCTGACGCGGGGGCGATCGAGGCGCTGGTCGCCGCCGGAGTCCGCGATAGCAAGAGCGTGACCTCCGATAAGCGAGTGGCCGAATTGGCGGAAGTCATCCTAAAGACGCCGGGGATCCAGGTCGAGGTGATCGCGCCATCGGTGGCGAAGTACAACGAGTTGCAGCAGAAGATGCGGACCGTGAACGAACTGCTGGGCTGGGCCCACGCCAAGGTGATCGAGAACTTGCTGGGACGCGTCGTTTGCCGGCGCGCGGTATCGGACCAGTTCGCGCGGACCGAATGGACGATCCGAAAGCACCTCGGGCCGAAGGGAAAGGCCATCGAACTGGAGCAGCGGCACAAGGCGGAGAGCGATCCGGTTGTCGCGGCCGCGTCGATCATCGCGCGCGACCGGTTCGTCAAGGCGCTCGAGGGCATGGGGAAGGACCTCGGCGAGCGGATCCTGCCGGGCGCGTCGGCCCAAGTGAAAGCGCTGGCGGTGCGCCTGGTCAAGCGACATGGGGCGGACACGGTTTCGCGTTTCGTGAAGACGCACTTCAAGACGTGGGCGGAGGTGCGCGTGATGGCAGATGGATGATGGCAGATGGGGGATGGGCAGCGTCTATCGATGATCAGGACCGTGCGGAGGTTGGCCCCAGCGGGCCGCGAGGTTTGTTTTTCCCAAATGTCGCCTATTTTAAGGCTCTTCAGGAACTTTAGTGGGCAATCGGGAACTCAGGAAGGCAGGAAAAAAGGACCGGAGCGTATCCGTCTGGACGTCGCCGGCCAAACCCAAGCGGCTTCCTTTGGGAGGGACGCCGGCCCCGGCGTCCGCCATCCACCCGAACGCCCCCGTTGCCGTGGCCAGCGCGGCCCGCGAGGCCGCGGGCCCTCCCAAGCATCACTTGACTGAGCGCCATTTCGTTCCCAGCCCTTCCTGAGTTCGTGAGTTCCCGATGAAACCGCCGATCTCCCGTTTGCCCATCTTCCCTTCGGTAGCCACTATTTTTCCGCAAGAGCCTATTTTAAGGTGGGCGACCGGAGGAGCCGTCGTGACGCGGCGCGGCATCGGCGCCAGGGGCGGCCGAGGCGCGAGACCAGGGACCGGTGTCGCGCGACGAGGGCGTAGGCCCATTCGCTAATTGCGGCGAACGGCGGGAAGGCGCGGTAGAGCGCGCGGAAGGGGCGCAGGGCGGGGCGCAGGGCCAGCAGTTCAAAGACGGCCTCGGCTCCCGAGAGCACCGCGCCATTGGGCCGAATCAGGTGCACGGCGCGCGCCAACCGTTCCCGCGGGATCTCGGGGTAGGCCGGGGCCGCGGCCTGATAGGAGGCGAAGGTCGCCCGGTCGCCGATGGCGCGCCTCCATCGCCTGACCTGGCGACGGCAGAAACCGCACTCCGCGTCATACAGCAAGGTCGGATGCGTCGGCGCACGGGCCACGTGGATCGGGTTCTGGGCGCGCCTGTCCATGGTGCCCCACAAGGTGCCACAGAGGTATCCCCCGGACAAAGTCCGACAGGTCCCCGGAGGAATCCGCCGCGGCGCGGCGAGGATCAGGCGGCGCGGCCGCAGCAGTGCTTGTATTTCTTTCCGCTGCCGCAGGGGCAGGGATCGTTACGGCCGACCTTGGGGCCGGCGCGGCGGACGGGTTGGGTGGCCTGGGCGATGGCCTCGTTGACGGCTTCGCTGGCGGCGGCGGCCTCGGCGGGCCCGGGCGCCGGGGAGGGTCCCGGGCCGCCCATGCCGGGGAGCTGCTCGTGGACGAAGCGCTGCGGCAGGCTGGCCAAGAAACGCTCGAAGGCGGTAAGGCTCGTGGTCGACCGGAAGAGGTTCGAGGCGATCTCCCCCTTCACGTTGGTCATCATCTCCTCGAACATCGTGAAGGCCTCCTGCTTGTATTCCACCAGGGGGTCTTTTTGTCCGTAGGCGCGCAGGCCGATGCTGTGGCGCAGGCTGTCCATCGCGTAGAGGTGCTCCTGCCAGAGGCGGTCGACGGCGCTCAGCACCATGTAGCGCTCGAGGGACTTCGTGGCCTCCGGGTCCTCGAACTGCACCTTCAGGCTGTAGCTGTCGCGGATGCGGCGCAGGCACAGTGCCGCGAGGGCCGCGGCGTCCTGGGTCGCGTCGACCTCCTGCCGGCTCAGGTTGATCGGGAACACGCCGTTGACCCAGTGCCGGAACTCCTCCCGGTCGGTATCCTTCACCTCGAATAGCGGACCCACCCGGTCCTCGAGGAGTTCCTCGATCACGTCGAATACCCGGGCCCCAGGCTCCTCGGTCCGCAGGATGTCGTTGCGGAAGTCGTAGATGACCGAGCGCTGCTGGTTCATCACGTCGTCGTATTGCAGCGTGTGCTTGCGGATGGAATAGTTGCGCTGCTCGACGCGTTTCTGCGCGTTCTCGACGCTCTTGTTCAGCCAGGGGTGCTCGAGTTCCTCGTCGTCCTGCATCCCGAGCTTCTCCATCCAGATGGCGAGCTTTCGGGAATCGGCGAAGTTCCGCATGAGGTCGTCCTCGAAGGAGATGAAGAACTTTGACGAGCCGGGGTCGCCCTGGCGGGCGCAGCGTCCGCGGAGCTGGCGGTCGATGCGGCGCGCCTCGTGGCGCTCGGTGCCGACGACGCGGAGGCCGCCGAGATCCGCGATCCCGTTGCCGAGTTTGATGTCGGTGCCGCGGCCGGCCATGTTGGTGGCTATGGTGACGGCACCGCGCTGGCCGGCGCGGGCGACGATCTCGGCCTCCATCTGGTGGAATTTGGCGTTGAGCACGTTGTGGGGGATGCCCTCGCGCTTGAGCATGCGGGAGAGGAGTTCCGAGGACTCGACCGAGACCGTGCCGACCAGCAGGGGCTGTCCGGCGGAATGGCAGCGCTGGATCTCGCGGACGACGGCGTTGAACTTCTCTCGCCGGGTCTTGTAGATGGCGTCGTTGTCGTCGGCGCGGACGCAGGGGCGGTTGGTCGGGATGACGACGACGTCGAGCTTGTAGATGTCGCGGAACTCGTTGGCCTCGGTCTCCGCGGTGCCTGTCATGCCGGAGAGCTTGCGGTAGAGGCGGAAGTAATTCTGGATGGTGATGGTGGCGAGGGTCTGCGTCTCGCGGTCGATCTGGACGCCCTCCTTGGCCTCGACGGCCTGGTGGAGGCCATCGGACCAGCGGCGCCCGGGGAGCGCGCGACCGGTGTACTCGTCGACGATGACCACCTTGTTGTCCTGGATGACGTAGTGGACGTCCTTCTCGTAGAGCATGTACGCCTTGAGGAGGGTCGAGATGGTGTGGATGCGCTCGTTGGCGGCGTCGAAGTTCCTCTGGACGGCGCGGCGCCGCTCCTCCTTGTCCGGGGCGTCGGCGACGTCGATCTCGTGGAGCTGGGTGATGAGGTCGGGCACCATGAAGGCGTCCGGGTCGTCCGGGGACAGGAACTTGCGGCCCTTTTCGGTGAGGTCGCACTCGTGGTTCTTGGGGTCGATGCCGAAGAAGAGCTCCTCCTTGATCCGGTAGAGCTCCTCGCGCCGGGTGTCCTGATATAGGGTCAATTCGAAATCCTCGACGGCGCGGCGGAGTTCGGGTTCCTCGAGGAGCTTGAGGAACTGCTTGTGGCGCGGGGCGCCGACCTTCATGCGGTACATCGAGGCGCCGGCCTCTGCGATCTTGCCCTCGTCGGCGAGTTTCCGCGCCTCGGTGGCGCAGCTGGTGCAGAGGTCGGTCTGTTCTCGGACGATGCGCTGGATGATGGGTTTGTAGCGGTCGAACTCGAGGTTGGTCTGGATGGCGACGGGGCCGGAGATGATGAGTGGGGTGCGGGCCTCGTCGATCAGGATGGAGTCGACCTCGTCGACGATGGCGTATTCGTGGCCGCGCTGGACCTGGTCCTCGAGGCGGGTGGCCATGCCGTTGTCCCGGAGGTAGTCGAAGCCGAACTCGGAATTCGTGCCGTAGGTGATGTCGCAGGCGTACTGCTCGCGGCGGACGGAGGGCGACTGGTCGTGCTGGATGCAGCCGACGGTGAGCCCGAGGAACCGGTAGACCTCGCCCATCCACTCGCTGTCGCGGGCGGCGAGGTAATCGTTGACCGTGACGACGTGGACGCCCTTGCCAGAGAGGCCATTGAGGTAGCAGGGCAGGGTGGCGACGAGGGTCTTGCCTTCGCCGGTGGCCATCTCGGAGATCTTGCCGGAGTGAAGGACCATGCCGCCGATGAGCTGGACGTCGTAGGGGATCATCTCCCAGGTCAGCTCGTGGCCGCGGACCATGATGACGCGGCGGGACTCGGTGAAGCGCCGGCAGGTATTCTTCACGACCGCGAAGGCCTCGGGGAGGAGGTCGTCAAGGGTCGCGCCCTTGGCGAGCCGATCCCTGAACTCGACCGTCTTGGCGCGGAGCTGGTCGTCGCTGAGGGAGCGGTAGCCCTCCTCGATCTGGTTGATTTGGCGGACCTTGGCGCCGAGGCGGCGCACCTCGCGCTGATTCCGCGTGCCGAACAGTTTGCCGAGAACCCACTTGATCATAATGGAAAACGTTGAAATTAGGCCAAGAAGGCTTGGGTGTCCAAGGGAATCGTGGGCGTGGGGCCGTTCGATGCCCGGCGCGTCGTGCCCTTTGGGCGGATCGATCACAAAGTTTGTGATCGATCCGGCTAGGGCTGTGGCAGGGTTTGGGTGGTGGGCGTGGTCGGCTCGCGTTCGGTTGGCGCGGGGCCTGAGGCGAGGAAGGCCAGTGCGGCGATGGCGGCGAGCAGGAGCCCGAGGGACAGGAACCACTTGAGGTTGGCGCGCAGGTATCCGTCGTAATCGCTGTAGGGTTCTGACATGTCTCTTTGTGGCGTCAGGCGTCTTTGATCAGGAGGTTCCTTTGCTCGTTCAGTGGCCGACCGCGTGGGTCCGGATCGCGTCGGCGTCCGGCGTGGTCTCCCCGGGTGGCCGCCAGGCCTCGGATTCGGAAACGGCAGGCTTAGCGCAGAGGAATGCGAGGGCAACGATGCCGCCCAATACGGCGAGCAGGACTAGAGCCCAGCGCACGTAGTCGCCGAGATAACCCTCGAGCGAGGGGTCGCTGCGCTGCCTGGCCATCGGGGAATTTTGCGACAGAGAGGTCCTGGGGGGAAGCCGGTTTGTTAACAAAAATAGGCGAGATGGGGTGGCCTCCCGTTGCGAAATCCTTTGGCGTGTGGGCGCTGGTGGCACGGGCCAAACGCCTTGGGGCGTTCGGCTACGGGACTTTTCGAGCCAGACATCATGCCCCTCGGGCGGGGCACCACCGGATCTGAAAATTTGTAGCGAAGCCGCTTCCGGCTTCGGCCTATCGCCCGCCGAAGGGCGAAGGCCCTTCGCTACCGCCGGCGCTCTCACCCGTAGCGAAGCCCCTTCGGGCTTCGGCGTGGGCCCGGGCCGTCGGCCGAAGGGCCGAAGGCCCTTCGCTACTAGAGAGTTGCGCCGTATTTTCGAGCTAGCCCGGATATTTCATCGTCGGGGCAAAAAAATTAGCGAAGTCCGCGGCACAA
>CAZYWZ010000113.1:0-20889 GCA_964651705.1 uncultured Verrucomicrobiales bacterium | reverse complement strand
GGATGGGAATCCGCGCCCTACAGGCCGATCCCGTGGCCGATTTTCGAGTCAGCCGGCGTGGAAGACCTCCTCCATCGCCGCCCACCACTCGCCCTCCGCGCGATCAGACAGCGGTTCCTGGCAGGGGCCGCAGATCGCCCACCAGCGCTGCGTCTCCGGGTCGGCGGCCATCCTCGCCATGTCCGCCGCGAAATCGACGCCCGTGTGCTCGAAATAGCTGAACAGGTAGTGCCGGTCATCCGGCAACCGCCGGAGGTAGATGGAATAGTTTTGAATATTGCACTCCTTGATCTTCGCGAGCACGCCGGGCCATACCGCAGCGTGGAGCCGCTTGTATTCCTCGATCTTCTCCTCCCGGACACCGATCACCATCCCGTATCGTTTCATGGCACCGTCTCCCTCACGCCCCGCCGAACTCCTCGATCGCCGCGTACATCGCGACGATATTCTCCGCCGGTACCTCGGGCAAGATGTTGTGCACCGTGTTGAACACGAAACCCCCGCCAGGGGAAAATATCCGGAGCCGTTCCGTGACGTGCGCCCTGACCTCTGCCGGGGTCCCTCGATTGAGCACGTGCCGCGTGTCGCAGCCCCCACCCCAGAAGCAGATGTCGCGGCCAAACTCGCGCTTTAGCCTATCGGGCTCCATGTCGCGGCAGTTGGTCTGCACCGGGTTGATCACCTCGAACCCCGCCCCGATCAGGTCGGGCAACAGCGCATGGATCGAGCCACAGCAGTGGAGAAAGGTCCGCATCCCGCTGTGCCGATGCACGTACTCGCACAGCGCCGCGTGCCGCGGCTTGAAGAATCGGCGATACATCTCCGGGGGCATGAAAGGCCCGCTGTCCATGCCCAGGTCGTCCCCGAATCGAAGGATATCGCACATGTCCCCCACCGCCCCGCAAACCCGCTCCAGCGCGGCCAGATGCCGCTCCATGAGCGCATCCAGCAGCGCCTCCACGCTCGCCGGCTCCTCGTAGAGGTCCATGAGAAAATTATCCAGCCGCCTGAGAAATGTCCCCCATTCAAATAGATTGCACCCGCACACGATCATGATGGCCCGATCGCTCGTCCGCCGAAGCTCTAGCGCCCGCTCCCGGAGGGTGTTCCAAAAATCGGTTTCCGCCGCATGGTCCCACGGGCTATGCGCGAATGCCGCCCATAGCACCCTCCCCCACGCGTCGGGCAGGGCCCCGCGGATGTCCGCCGGATAGCCGTCGATCCAAGGATAATGCGTCTGGTCAAAAAAGGCCCCGCCCGCCGGCATCCTCGCGATCACGCCCCCGTCGGGATGCTTCGCGGAAAACGAGCCATCGGGCCGCCGCTCCGGCCGGAACCAGACGGGATATTCCGCCGCCTGCCCATCCGCCGTCACCATCCCGTACCAATCCCCGTCCGAGGTGTTGAACATCCGACCCACGTCCACGACATCGACCCCGAACCTGTCCAGCACCGCATCCTCGGGCTGCGCCAGCTGCTGCACCACATCGTAGATCCGCGTGTGACCACCCGCCATCCCCAGGTGCCCCTTGAGCCGCCCGTACGCCATGGCCGAAATGCCCGAACTCGGCGTCGCCCCGAGATCCACCGGGACCCGATCCGGCTCCCGGTGGTCGATCGCCGCCAGCACCCTCTCCCGAGATGTCATCGCACCCTCATTTGAGAATTTCGATCTCGCTGATAGTCGGCCCCTCGCGGGCCTCCAGGATCTCGATGCGCACCTTCGCCGCGCGAACCGTGTCGAAGCGAATCTCTTTCGCGAGGGAATCGCCCGAGGCGATCGCCCGCCACCCTTTCCCGTCCGGCACCCGGATCTCGAACGAACGGATCCTTCCCGGATCGCCCTTCCACTCCAAGATCCGCGCCCTCGAAAATTCCTTCTCCCCGCCGAGATCCACCTCGATCCAGGCCGTCTTCGTCCCCGCATCGGTCGCCCACCGCGTGTTCTCATCCCCGTCCACCGCGCTCTCCGCCCTGAAATGCCAGTCCTGCTTGTAAACGCCCGATGCTTTCGCCTTGGCGCCCTGCGACAACGACGGCTCGGTCGTCCCGATCGGCGCGATCCCCATCGCGTCCCCATCCATCTCCAGGACGATGACGGTGTCGATCGGATCGCGCTGTTTTGCCGACACGGCCACCCGCAACCCAGCCGCTTCGGCGCGTGCTTCTGCGGCACCGCCTCCCAACAGGGAAGCCGACTTCACCGCCACCGGCAGCGCCGGCAACAGCAGGTCGCCCGATTCCGGCCACCGCAGCACGTGCAAATAGATGCGGTCTCCTTTCCGGGTGGACGCGCCCCACGGCCCCGGCTTGTACGGCCCTCCGCGCGTCGCGTAGAGGCTCTCCCCCCTCGGCCTCAGCCAATCGCCCATCTCCTTCAACCGATCCACCTGCCGCGGCTCGATCCTCCCATCCGGCATCGGGCCCACGTTGAAGAGGAAATTGCCATCGCCCCCCGCCGTCCGCACCAGCGCGTGCAGGCACTCCTCGAGCGTTTTCATCTTATCCTCGGGCTTCCATGCCCACTGGTGGCAGATCGTCATGCAGGTCTCCCAGGGGCGCTCGTTATTGAAGGTCCCGATCCGCTGCTCCGGCGTCTCGTAATCCCCGACCGGCGGGCCCGTGCCACGGCTATAGGCCCGGTTGTTGATCACGATGTCCGGCTGAAGCTCCCGCAGCATCCGGATGGTCTCGATGCCGTGCTCTGGGCCGACCACTTGCGGCACGTCGAACCATAGCGTCACCAGCGGCCCATAGCCCTTGACCAACTCCGTGACCTGCGCCCGCAGGTACCGGACGTACGCGTCCAGATCCGCGCCCTCCTTCTTTGTCTTTCCGCCGGGGCTGCCCAACGGGAAATCCTTATGCCACCAGTCACAGGTCGAGTAATAGGTCCCGAATCGGATCCCGCCATCGCGGCAGGCCGCCGCCAACTCCTTGACGACGTCGCGCCCGAACGGGGAGCGCATGATATTGTAATCGGTCTGCCTCGTGTCCCACATGCAGAAACCGTCGTGGTGCTTCGTCGTGAACACCACGTATTTCATCCCCGCGGCCTTCGCCGCAGCCACCCAATCCGCCGCCACGTAGTTCGTCGGGTTGAAGCGCTTGTACAGGGCGTCGTACTCCTCGATCGGCGTCTCCCTCCCGCGCGACCAGCCGATCTCGTGCCCCGTCAGGCTCACCGGCCCCCAGTGGATGAACATCCCGAACCGCAGCTCCTGCCACGCGCGCACCGCCCCCGCCGGCGCGCCTGGCGCCAGCGCCTCCTGCCCGCGCGCGGCGCCAGCGATCGTCGCCACGATTAGCCCGAATGATACTATGAACTTCCTCATATCAGCACCGTAGATGCCGCCGCCCATTCCGTCTTGCACTTCTCTTCGGCGAAGAATATCTAACATCCGTGAAGATGGCCCACGCGCCAATCTACCGCGCCGGAGGTTCCGCCTACCGCATCGACCGGTGCGCCCCGCAGCGCCGCGCCATCGAGCGCGGCAAGATCCAGTTCCACGCCCTGACCCACGGCCACTATCCCGGACAGTCCCTCGGCCGCGACGTCCTGCCCGGCCTGAGCAGCATCGGTTTCTGGGACGCGCGCGGCCCGCAGGACTGGGGCCTCGAGCCCCACCGCAACGAGGGCATCGAGATCGTCTTCCTCGAAACGGGCGCCATGACCTTCACCGTCGACCATCGTCCCCACGCCATCCGCGCCGGTCACTTCACCATCACCCGCCCGTGGCAACTCCACACGCTCGGCGATCCCAACATCGGCCCCGGCCGCCTCCACTGGCTGATCCTCGACGTCGGGGTACGCCGCCCCAACCAGGAATGGCGATGGCCCCGCTGGATCCTCCTCGCCCCCGCCGACCTCGCCGAGCTGACCCGGAAACTCCGCCGATCGGAGCAACCGGTCTGGTCCGTCACGCGCGACGTCGCCTCCGCCTTTCGCGGGCTCGCCCCCTGCATCGCCGACATCACTTCCCCCGGCGCCGTGTCCCGCGCCATCATCCTCCTCAACCAGCTCTTCCTCGGCGTCCTCGACGCCCTCCGCGCCCAGCAGCGCATCGAGGATCCCTCCCTCGAGTCCCGCCGCCGCACCGTCGAGCTCTTCCTCCGCGATATGGAATCCAATCCCGCCTGCCTCGACGAGCCATGGACCCTCGGCGGCATGGCCCGCCACTGCGGCATGGGGATCACCGCGTTCACCGAGCACTGCCGCGCCATCACCAATGCCAGCCCCGTCGAGCACCTCAACCGTTGCCGCCTCGACCACGCCGCCCGCCTCCTGCGCTCGCGGCCCGAAATCCCCATCACCGAAATCGCCCTCGCCTGCGGCTTCGGCTCAAGCCAGTACTTCGCCACCCGCTTCCGCCTCCGCTTCGGCTGCGCCCCCCGCGCGCACCGATCGAGGCACTGACTCGAAAATTGGGCCGCGATGTAGGCTGCGCCTTGGCGCACGCGGACATTCGATTCGGCAGCGTGCGCCAAGGCGCAGCCTACCATTTTCCGCCCCGGTGGTGCCCCGCGTGCGGGCCATGAGTCTGACTGGAAGATAGGCCATCGCGTGGATGGGCCGTGAGGCAGACATTCTTGTTTTCCCGACGCAGGCGACCTGCCCGCCTCCGGCGGGAGAGTGCCTGCGTCACGGGGAGGAGTTTCCCGATGGAGTATGCGCACGTTCTGGTGCCACATATCCCCTCTGGCCAAGGAGCGGCACCACGCCCCTGTGACCCTCGGCTACGCCTCGGCCCCCCGGGCCAGCCGCTCCAACCTCTCCACGGTATCCGCCTCGGCCGCCGCCTTGTCTCGCCGCCATCGCGCGATTCGCGGAAACCTCATCGACAGGCCCGACTTGTGCCGGCCCGACCGCGCGATGCCCTCGAACGCCAATTCAAACACGAGTTCCGGGCTCACGGAGCGCACCGGCCCGAAACGCCCCGTCGTATTGGCCCGGACAAAGGCGTCCACCTCATCGATCTCCGCGTCGGTGAGACCCGAGTATGCCTTGGCCACCGGGACGAGTTCCTCGCCCCGCCAGACGGCAAAGGTATAATCCGTAAACAGCGCCGCCCGCCGCCCGTGGCCCGGCTGCGCCGCGACAAGCACCGCATCGCAGACGAATGGCGCCACTTTCCACTTCCACCACGCCCCGCGCTGCCGCCCCGCGCCGTAGGGGGCATCCCGTCGCTTAAGCATCAATCCCTCCGCGCCCGAGGCCCGGGCCCGCTCTTGCCACGCGGCGACATCCCGCCAGTGCTCCGCCGGCAAAACCCCCGATAATCTCAACACCGGGCCACGCCCGACCTCACGTGGCAAAAACAGGTCTGGCTGAACCCATTCCACCCCACGGCCCTCCGCTCCCCGTTCCCCAGACGCACCGATCGCCTGCGCCACCAGCCGCTCCAGTTCCGCGCGCCGCTCCCCCTGGGGGCGCCCGCGCCAATCCTCGCCCCGTACCTCCAGCACGTCGTAGGCCATGAAGACGACCGGCACCTCAGCGCACAGCGCCGCGCCAACCCGACGCCGATTCAGCCGGCGCTGGAGTTGCGCGAAGGCCAGCGGCCCTTCGCCGCGCCACGCCAGCACTTCGCCATCCAGGACCGTGCCATCCGGCAGCGCCCGGGCCGCGCCCGCGATCTCGGGAAAGGTCCCCGTCACGATCTCTTCCCCCCGCGACCACAGCACGCACTCGCCCCCGCGCCAGACCAGTTGCGCGCGGATGCCATCCCACTTCCACTCGCATTGCCAATCGCGCGCCTCGCCCAGCGCGTCCACGCCCCCCTCGATCGGCGACGCGAGAAAAAAGGGATACGGCCGCGCCGCGACATCGCCCGCACCCTCCCCAGAGAGCAGATCGGCAAACCCTTCCGCCGTCGGCCGCCACTCGCCCATGAGCCGATGCGCCATCACCGGCGGCCCGACTCCCGCCAACCCCGCCAGCGCCCGCACCAGAAGCCCCCGCGAGACGCCGACGCGGAAGTTCCCCGTGATCAGTTTGTGCCACACCAGCCGCTGCCCCGAATCCAGCCCCGACCACGTCCGACGCAGCAATTCCCGCTGCCTTTCCCCGCTGGCCCCGGCGAGCGGCAGCAGCCTCTCCTGCACCAACGCCGACAACCGGATCTCCTCCGTCCCCCCGGGCGCCGGCAGGAGCAGCGCGAGGGTCTCGCCCAGATCGCCCACCACCTCGTAGCACTCCTCGACCAACCACGGCGGCAAATCCGCCACCTCCGCGACCCAGCGCCGCAGGTCGCCCGTCTTCACCGCCCGCTTCAACCGATTCCCCAGAAGAAACCACAGCGCCCACGCCGCGTCCTCCGGCGGGGCCGCGCGAAAATAGCCCTCGAGCACAGCGAGTTTCTCCGAGGTGCTCCTCGTCCGATCCAGCGCGTCAAACATGTCGGCGAAAGCCCGCATCCGACCTCACGATCCGCCAATGGGTGCCTCATCCCCATCGGCTTCGCCCGCGTAGCGCGTCCGCAACGCCTCCGCCTCCCAGCCGTTCTCCCGCAACCAGCGCACGAATGGTCCCGCCGACCCGTGCGTCGCCAGAATCCGTGCGGCCCCCGTCGCCCGGATCGCCCCGATCAGCCCGGGCCAGTCCGCGTGATCCGATAACACAAAACCGCGGTCCGCACCCATCCGCCGCCGCGTCCCGCGCAGCAGCATCCAGCCCGAAGCCTGCCCCACCGATACCTCCCCAAGGCCAGCCATCCACGTCCCCCCATTCGCCGCTGGCGGCGCAATGACCAAAGCGCCGGCCGTGGCCGCATCCGCGCCATCCCGCGGCAGCGTCTCCACCCGGGGCAGGCGCACCCCGGCCGCTTCGTACGCCGCAAAGAACCCCGCCACCGTCGGGTGCGCCCAGATCGGGCCGATGCCCGCGTCCACCCCGGCCAGCAGCCGCTGCGCCTTCCCCAGGGAATACCCGAATAGCACGCTGCCCCGCCCCCGCTCCCGGTTCTCGCGCCACCAGGCGTTGATCTCGCCAAAGACCCGCGGTGCCTCCGGCCACCGGTACACCGGCAACCCAAACGTGCACTCCGTCACGAACGTCCGGCACCGCACCGGTTCAAATGCCGAGCAAGTCGGATCCGCCATGGTCTTGAAATCCCCGCTCACCACCCACACCTCACCGCCACGCTCCACCCTTATCTGCGCCGAACCCAAGATATGACCCGCAGGATGAAACGACACGGCCACGCCACCGATGTCGACCCGCTCCCCATAGCCCACCCCCTCGATCGCCGCCCCCCCACCCAGCCGCAGACGCAAAACCCCCATCCCCTCGCGCGCGCACAGATACGAATGGCACCCCGCGCGCGCGTGGTCGCTGTGCGCGTGCGTGATCACCGCCCGCGACACCGCCCGCCACGGGTCGATGTAAAAATCCCCCGCCTCGCAATACAGGCCGCCCTCGGTCACGCGCAGCATCCCCAAAAACTAGCAGCCCACCGGCCTTGGCAAAGCCCGGCCGGATGCTAGTCCCTATGACACACCCAACGTGAAAAACTATCTCCTCGCCCAGCTCGACCAAATCCCCCCACAACCCTGCCCCTGCGGCACCACGCGCCGCGGCTTCGCCATCCCCGGCAACACGACGGCCACCATCCACTGCGTCGATATCTCCGCGGATGCCCGCGCCCACTACCACAAGACTCTCACCGAGATCTACCTCGTCCTCGAGGGCGAGGGCCACGTCGAGCTCGATGGCGAGATGATCCCCGTCCGCCCCATGACCGCCATCATGATCCGCCCCGGCTGCCGCCACCGCGCCGTCGGCAACCTCCGCATCGCCAACGTCTGCATCCCCCCCTTCGACCCAACGGACGAATGGTTCGACTAGCCGCCGTTGAGCAGCGCCTCGACGCGCGACGCCAATTTCCGGTGCGGGGCGGGCATCGGGGCGGTGGCCAGTTCCTCCAAGGTGAGCCAGCGCTCGTGCGAGCCCGCCTTGCGCGACGGGCGCAGCCAGGCCCTCATCTGCCCCCGGTAGCGCGTGAAGGCGAACCGCAGCTCGTGCCAGGGAGCCCCATCGCCACAGCCATCGAGCCGGGGGAACTGCCAGAGGCCGGGCCAGCGCGGGGCGGCGGGATCGTTCCGCAGCAGCACGCGACCGCGGCGCACCACGACCTCGACGTCCTCGACCAGCGGCACCGCCACCGCCCGAGGACCCTTGTGCGGCAGCGAGGCGGGATCCTTGGCGCGGCAGAATCCCCGCACCGGGCACAGCAGGCACGCCGGCTTGCCGCGCGAGCAGACCAGCGCGCCGAGCTCCATCATCGCCTGATTGAAATCCCCCGGGTGCCTCTCGGGCGTCAGCGCCTCCGCCCACGCCCAGAGTTTCCGCTGCGCCGCACCGGTGTTCACCCTCTCGCAAAAGTCGGCCAACCGCGAGAGGACCCGCACCACGTTCCCATCGAGCACCGGCAGCCGCATGCCAAACGCGATGCTGCAGATCGCCCCCACCGTATACCGCCCCACCCCGGGCAGCGCCAATACCTTATAGTAATCCGCCGGCAACCGGCCCCCGTGCCCAGAGCACACCATTTTCGCCGCGCGATGCAGGTTCCGGGCCCGATGGTAATAGCCGAGCCCCTCCCACGCCTTCAGCACACGCTCCAGCGGCGCCTCCGCCAGCGCCTGCCACGTCGGGAACGTCGCCAGCCACCGCTCGAAATAGGGGACCACCGTCGCCGCCTGGGTCTGCTGCAGCATCACCTCCGACACGAAAACCGCATAGGGATCCCGGCTCCGCCGCCATGGGAGATCCCGCGCGTGCGACCGGAACCACCGCAGCAGCGCCCCCTGGATCGCCTCGATCTCGCACGCCGACCACGGCGCGCCCTGTTCCTCCGGTTCCGGCATGATCGCCAAACCTGCGAAGCGCTCGTCCATCTTCAAGAGCAGCCGCGCCACGGGGGCGATAAACTCCTCCCGCCGCCCAAGCCGCACGCGGGCCGCACCCGACCGTCGCCCAGCGGCCGCCATCAGACCGTCTCTCATTTGCCTGAGTCCAGTTCGTATCGGGATTGCGCCCGGCCCCGCCCGCTCAATCCTTGAGCACTAGTCCGGCGATCGCCCTCGCCGCCTCCCGGTCGGAAAGGTTGTCCGTGTTTAGCACCATATCATAACCGAGGGGGTCATCGATGTCCCGATCAAAATGCGCCATCACGTATCGCCGCCTCGCCCGGTCCATCTTTTGCACGTGCGCCCTGGCCTTCGGCTCATCGCAGCGCATCACCTTCGTCATGTGGGCCACCCTGCGATCGACGCAACCCACCAGCCGCACGTGCAGCACCGATGGCATGTGCCGGGTGATCACGTTGCCACCCCGCCCGACGATGATCACCCGCCCCATCGCCGCCAGCCGATAGACCGTGTCCGCGGTGTGCTGGAACATCGTCCAGTCGCTCGGGTGCACCCCCAGCAGCTCGCACAGCGCATCGTCCACCAGGCTCGGGACGTCCTCCGGCATGAACTTCGCCAGGCGCTGTGGCAGCGCGTGATCCTTGAGGACCTGCCTCACCAGCTCGTCGTCGAAAACGGCCCACGGCCCGCCGCCGCAGGCACCCTCCAACATCTCCGCCAGACACTCCCCCACCCCCCTCGCCCGCGCGCCGCACAGCCGCGATAGCGTCACCGCCGTCCGCCGATATCGCCGGTTCTGCGCCGCCCGCTCCGCGGCGCTCATGCCAAACTGGGCGTTCAGATAGGCATGGCACTTGTCCAGAGATTTTGTCTCGGCCACCATCTCCATACCAATCTACCCGCTCCCGCCCACCCGCGCCACAAGGAAACGCGCGCCCCTCCCCACGGGGAGGGAAAGATATTGCCGCCGCCCCGCCATCCAATGGATTTGACAAACCGCCCCGTTGCAAAGAGTTTTAAATTTTACCGAGATTCGACGGATGCGCAGGAGGAAGGTCAGAAAGGCCCCGAGAACCGCCTATCGCGGAGACCCGGGACCGACATGGTGGGACAAGCCCCAAACCGGGCGCCCGAGGACTCCCGCCGGCACCTGGATAAAGCGGATCTTCGTGGGCGGGGCCATCGCCGCCGTCGTCTCATCGGTCGTCGCCATCGCCATCCTCGGGGCCTTCGTCGCCAAATATCGCGACGAGGCCGAGGGCCTGGACCTCGCGCGCCTCAACGAATTCAGCGAGACGACGATCTTCTACGACCGCCGCGCCCAGGAGATCGGCAGGCTATTCTTCGAGGACCGGCAGGTCCTCCAGCACCACGAGATCCCCGACATGATGCGCTGGGCGATCCTCGCCGCCGAAGACACCAGCTTCTACAAGCACGGCGGCGTCGATTACCGGGGCATCCTCCGCGCCGCCATCGCCAACATCCGCACGGGCAAGGCCACCCAGGGCGGCAGCACCATCACCCAGCAGCTCGCCAAACACGCCCTCGGGCGATTCGAGCGCACCGTCGACCGCAAGTTCACCGAGTTCTTCCTGGCCAAGCGGATCGAGGCCAAGTTCTCGAAGGACGAGATCCTCGACCTCTACATCAACCGCATCTACTTCGGCAAAGGCTACTACGGGCTCGCGGCCGCGGCGAACGGCTACTTCCACAAGAAGCCCCACGAACTGGCCCTCGGGGAGTGCGCGATGCTCGCCGGCATCATCCGCGCCCCAAACTCCTATTCGCCCCGCGGCAACCTCTCGCGCGCCACCGCCAAGCGCGACCAGGTCCTCGACCGCATGATCGACGCCGGATACATCAAGCACGCCCAGGCCGCGGAGGCCCGCGCGGAGAAGATCACCGTGCACCCGGGCCGCAACGCCGGCGTCCACAACTACCACATGGCGCAGGCCCTCAAGGAACTCCGCCATATCCTCCAGGTCGATCCCGACGACGACGTCCCCGGCGGCCTGCGCGTCCACACCACCATCGACCTCGATCTCCAGAATCAGGTCGAGCAGTCCCTCGTCGCCAAACTCGCGTCTGTCGAGACCTCCCTTAAAAGCGGCGGCCCCGCGCCTCCCCAGCAGGCCGACCCGCTATCCGAGCTCGACGCGAATCCCGCAGGCATGCCCGAGGCCCAGGCCGAGCCCGACGCCCCGAACGGCAGCGGGCCCCTCGAGGCCGCCTTCCTCTGCGTCGAGGCGGAATCCGGCGCCACCCGCGTCCTGATCGGCGGCCGCGACTTCAGGCAGAGCCAATTCAATCGCGCCACGATGGCCAGGCGCGGCAACGCCTCCCTCCTCCAGCCTTTCGTGTACAGCCTGGCGATGCAGCACCTCGGCCTGCACCCCGCCTCCATGATCGATGCCACCTATATCGACGAGACCCTCGCCTCACAGGGCCAGGACACCGGCCTCGGCGACCCCCTCAAGGATATCTCCAAGCGCTTCCTCACCCTCCAGCAGGCCCTCTCCCTCGCCAATACCTCCTGCGCCTTCCGCGTCGCCCTCCAGCTCGGCCTGCCACGCATCGTCCAATGGCTCGCCGCCGCGGGGATCCAACTCGAATCCCCGCCCAAATCCCTGGACGACATCCCCTCGCTGACTCTCGAGCAGATCGCCTCCCTCTACCAGGGGCTCGCCCGCGGCGGCGTGCGCCGAAAACCCTACCTCATCGAGAAGATCACCAACGCCTACAACGAGGTCATGTACCAGGCCCAGGTCGAGGCCGGCGATCGCATCCTCGATCCCCTCATCGCCCAGCACATGACCCTCACCCTGCAGTCCGCCACCCGGGATGGCATCGGCCGCAGCCTCGCCGTCGATCACGCCTTCACGCAGCCCATCGCCAGCATGACCGGCCGCTCGCCCAAGAATCGCGACGCCTGGTTCGTCGGCTATACCCCGGAGCTCGTCGGCGCCCTCTGGGTCGGCTATGACCAACCGCGCTCCATCACCGATGGCCCCGTCATCCGGAACGTCGCCATCCCGCTCTGGGCCACCGCCATGGGCGAGGTCATCCGCCAGGTACCCCCCGGCACCTCCTTCGGAATCCCCAACCAGCTGGCCAAGGTCGAGGTCGACCAGCGCACCGGCGTCATCCAGGGCCTCGGCTTCCTCACCCCCGCCCCGGGCAACATCTTCGTCTACCTCCGCCGCGACCAGATCGACGAGGCCCAGAAAGCCAGCCGCGAGGCCGCCTCCCGCGTCCAGCAGCCCGCGGATTGGTCCAGCTGGCTCGCCACCCTCCTCAACGAGGGCGACGAGGCACAGAAGACCCCCACCCTCAACCTCCCAGGCACCAAGGAAATCCCCCAGGTCGCCCGCTGCCGGCTCCCCGCGCTCCGCGGCGATATCCTCACCCGCGATGGCCACCCCCTCGCCACCATGGCGCAGAGCCAATCCCTCGTGCTCAAATGGCCCAGCGGCGAGAATTTCAAAACCGAGGACGACTACCTCCGTTGGATCAAGGAGCGCCTCGTCGATGCCTCCGAATGGCTCGGGAGCCCCATCCTCCTCTCCGATGACGCGCTGCGCGAGCAGTTCCGCCTCCACCGGTTCCGCCCACTGGATATCACCGACGACCTGCCCCCGGAGCGCGTCGCCGAGTTCCCCAAGAGCCCCCTCGTCAATCAGGGCTTCGCGCTCCAGGGCGTCCCGCGCCGCGTCTACCCCAATGGCCCCTTCTTCTCCCACTCCCTCGGCCACGTCAAGCGCGTCGCCACCGTCAACGACCGCGCCTACTTCCCCGGCGAACCCGTCTACGACGACTACGAGGGCGCCTCCGGCCTAGAGAAACTCTTCGACAAGGACCTCCGCGGCAAGGATGGCCAGATGACCATCGTCACCAACCCGGACGGATTCCCCAGAAAGGCCTGGATCGACTGGCAGGCCACCGCCGGCAATAATATCCGCACCACCATCGACCACGGCCTCCAGACCGCGGCCGAGGCCGCCGTCGCCGCGATCCGCGCCGGCGCCATCGTCGTGCTCGACCTCAACAGCGGCGACATCCTCGCCATGGCCTCCCAGCCCCAATACGACCCCAACGACTTCATCCCCTTCCTCCCAGAAGACCACTGGCAGGCCCTCGTCTCCTCCGAGAAAAACCCCCTCCTCAACCGCGCCTACCGCCAGCACCATCCCCCCGGCTCCACGTTCAAACTCGTCACCTCCCTCGCCGCCAGCCGCGTCGGCGTCCTCGACCCCGAACGCAAATACACCGCCACCGGTTTCTTCGACGTCGCGGGCCTCCGCTACGAGTTGCCCAAGGAGAAAGACACCGTCTCGTATCAGGCCGCCCTCGCGCGTTCCTTCAACAGCTATTTCATGGACCTCGGCCTCCGCGCCGGCCGCGAGGCCCTCATCGACACCGCCCTGCAATTCGGCATCGGCCGCGTGACCGGCCTCATCCTGCCGGGCGAGGTCCCCGGCCTCATGCCCGACTCCCAGTTCACCATGAAGCGCCACCAGCGCATCTTCGGCCCCGGCGACATCACCAACACATCCATCGGGCAAGGCGATGTCCTCGTCACCCCCCTCCAGATGGCGAACCTCACCGCCGCGATCGCCAACGGCGGCACGCTCTACCGCCCCCGCATCGTCCGCCAGATCGAATCCCGCGGCGGCAAGATCGTCAATCGCTTCGACCCGGCAGAGATCCGCCGCATCGAGATCAACCCCACCGACCTGCAAGTCATCCGGGAGGCCATGGTCGCCACCACCCAATGGGGCACCGGCGCGCCCGCCAAAATCCCGGATGTCTCCATGGCCACCAAGACCGGCACCGCGCAGATCGGCAGCAAACTCGCCCCGCGCCAAGTCGCCTGGATGGTCGGCTACCTCCCCGCCGACGTCCCGCGCTACGCCTTCGCCTTCATGGTCGAGGGCGACTACGACCAGGATCTCCACGGCGGCTCTGACGCCGGGACCCTCGTCGCCCAAGTCTTCAAATCCGAGCCCGTCCGCCCCCTCCTCACCGCCGCCCCCCCCAAGGCCCAGCTCGTCAGCCCAAGTGACGCGCCCTGACTCTAAAATTCGACGTAACCCTCTAGTAGCGAGGGGCCTTCGCCCTTCGGCGGGGGATAGGCCGAAGCCGCAAGCGGCTTCGCTACCAATTCCCTCCCCGGTGGTGCCCCGACCGCCCGCCGCACCGGGATCCTGAATCCAGGATTGCGCCCACGGCCAATACCGCTACGTAAAACCCCGGCAGGCACACCGCCGCCCACGCGATGACAACCCCACCCACCGGATCGCAGATCGAACCGGCCCCCCGGGGCAAACACGCCGCGGTGCTCGGCGCCCTCGGCATCGTGTTTGGCGACATCGGCACCAGCCCGCTCTACGCCATGCGCGAGTGCTTCACCGGGCGCCACGGCCTGCCCGCCGAACCCGCGATCATCCTCGGCGTCGTCTCCATGGTCTTCTGGACCCTGATGCTCGTCATCTCGCTGAAATACATGGCGCTGGTCCTGCGCGCCGACAACAAGGGCGAGGGCGGCATCCTCGCCCTCATGGCCCTCGTCACCGCGCACTTCCGCTCCGGCGGCAAGCGCTGGCGATCGTTCACGATCCTCGGCATCTTCGGCGCCTCCCTCCTGCTGGCCGATGCCATGATCACCCCGGCCATCTCCGTCCTCGGCGCCATGGAGGGCCTCGGCGCCGTCCGCGCCGAATGGCACCCGTGGATCCTGCCCATCGCCGTCGCCATCCTCGTGGTCCTGTTCGCCACCCAGCACCACGGCACCGGCCAGATCGGCATGGTCTTCGGTCCCGTCATGCTTGTCTGGTTCTCCGTCATCGGCGTCCTCGGCCTGGCCTCCGTCTGCCAGAATCCCGCCATCCTCTGCGCCCTCGACCCGCGCCACGCCATCGGCATCTGCTTCTCCGACCCCGCCCGCGCCTTCGTCGTGCTGGGCTCGGTGTTCCTCACCGTCACCGGCGCCGAGGCCATGTACGCCGACATGGGCCACTTCGGCACCCGCGCCATCCGCTCCGGTTGGTTCGCGGTCGCCATGCCGGGACTATTGTTCAATTATTTTGGGCAGGGCGCCCTCCTCCTCCGCGATCCCTCCGCGGCAGAACACCTCTTCTATTCCGTGGCCCCCGGCTGGGCGCAGCCCGGCCTCCTGGTGCTCGCCACGGTCGCCACCATGATCGCCTCCCAGGCCGTCATCGCCGGCGCCTTCTCCCTCGCCACCCAGGCCGTCCAGCTCGACCTCACCCCACGCCTCTTGGTCCAGCGCACCTCCGCCACCGCATTCGGCCAGGTCTACGTCCCCGCCATCAACTGGTTCCTCATGCTCGGCACCATCTACCTCGCACTGGAATTCGGTTCCTCCTCCAACCTCGCCGCCGCCTATGGCGTGGCCGTCTCCCTCGACATGACCATCACCACGCTCCTCCTCGCCATCGCCGCACACGTCGTCTGGCGATGGCCCCTGTGGAAGATCGCCGCCGCCGTCGCCATCTTCCTCCCGCTGGACCTCGCCTTCGTCTCGTCGAACTTCCTCAAGGTCGCCTCCGGCGGCTGGCTCCCCCTCCTCGTCGCCTTCGCCGGCACCGCCGTGATGACGACGTGGTCCCGCGGCCGCGCCCTGGTCCGCGAACGCATGGAGCAGGACATCCCCGATCTCAATCTCTTCCTCGACGATATCCGCAAGCGAAAGCCCCACCGCGTCCCCGGCACCGCCGTGTTCCTGACCGAAGACGCCCGCCGCGTCCCGCGGGCCTGGTTGCACAATTTCCTCCACAATAGGATCGTGCACCAGCAGGTGCTCCTGCTCTCGGTCCGCACCACCCTCGAGCCGACGGTCTCCAACACCGACCGCGTCACGACCGAGGACCTCGGCGAGGGCATCCACCGCGTGACGCTACGCTATGGCTTCATGCAGCAGCCCAACGTCCCCAGGGCCCTCGAGCTACTGCCCCCCGAAATCCGCCCCGTCACCAGTTCCACCTCGTATTTCCTCGGACGCGTCCAGGTCAGCCTCCGCCACGAGGGCAAAAAGCAGATGGCCGGCTGGCGCCGCGCCCTATTCGCGTGGCTCGCCCGCAACGCCATGAATACCCCAGACTACTTCCGCCTCCCCCCCAACCGCGTCGTCGAACTCGGCGCCCAGGTCCCCCTCTAGCCCCTTCCCCCGTAGCGAAGCCCCTTCGGGCTTCGGCCACGTCCCCGCACGAAGGGCGCAAGCCCTTCGCTACCATGCCCCCGCTCCCCGTAGCGAAGCCGCTTCCGGCTTCGGCTCCCCGGGGTCATCGGGGACAAAAAACCCGTGATTGCCTTCGCCCCCCGCGTGTGGTGGTATCTTCCCCCGGAGTGAAATACATCTTCATCACCGGAGGCGTGGTCAGTTCGCTGGGCAAGGGCCTCACCGCGGCGGCCCTCGGCACCCTGCTCGAGCGCCGCGGCCTGCGCGTCGTCATTCAGAAATTCGACCCCTACCTGAACGTCGACCCGGGCACCATGAACCCCTTCCAGCACGGGGAGGTCTACGTGCTCGAGGACGGCGCCGAGACCGACCTCGACCTCGGCCATTACGAGCGCTTCACCTCCGCGAAACTCAGCCGAAAGAATAACCTCACCAGCGGCCAGATCTACGCCACCGTGCTGGAGAAGGAGCGCAAGGGCGAGTACCTCGGCAAGACCGTCCAGGTCATCCCGCACGTGACCGACGAGATCAAGGCCCGCATCGGACTGCTCGGCCGCGACCAGGCCTGCGACGTCATCATCACCGAGATCGGCGGCACCACCGGGGACATCGAGGGACTGCCCTTCCTGGAGGCGATCCGCCAGTTCTCCCTCGAGGCGGGCGCGGGAAATTGCATCTTCATCCACGTCACCCTGGTCCCCTTCCTCAACGCCGCCGGCGAGCTCAAGACGAAACCCACCCAGCAGAGCGTCGCCAAGCTCCGAGAGATCGGCATCACGCCGCAGGTCCTCGTCTGCCGCGCCGAAAAACCGATCACCCACGACATCCGCCAGAAGCTCTCGATGTTCTGCAACGTGCCGGTCGACGCGGTCATCGAGGAACTCGATGTCGCCCACACGATCTACGAGGTCCCCCTCATGCTCCAGAAGGAGAAGCTCGACTCGACCGTGTGCCGCCTGCTCGGGCTCGAGACCCCGCCGCCGGCCATGGAGGACTGGTCGAAATTCGTCCGGCAGGTGATCTTCCCCTCGCGAAAGGTGCGCGTGGCGGTCGTCGGCAAATACATCGAACTGAAGGATGCCTACAAGAGCATCTACGAATCGCTGACGCACGCGGCGGCGGCCAATGACGCGGGCCTCGAGGTGCTGCAGGTGGATGCGGAGGCGATGGAGAGCAGCGGTTCGGCGGCCCACCTGGCCGCGGCCCAGGGGTTGCTGATCCCCGGCGGCTTTGGCGACCGCGGCATCGAGGGCAAGATCGCGGCGGCCTCCTTCGCCCGCAACAACCGGGTCCCGTACCTGGGCCTCTGCCTCGGGATGCAGATCGCGGTGATCGAGTACGCGCGCAACGTCCTCGGGCTACAGGATGCCAACAGCAAGGAGTTCGATCCCGAGACCGCCAATCCGGTGATCACGCTGCTGAAGGAGCAGGAGAGCGTGACGCACAAGGGCGCCACCATGCGGCTCGGTTCCTGGCCCTGCGTGCTCCGCGCCGGCACGAAGGCCGCGGAGGCCTACGGGCGCGGGGAGATACTCGAGCGCCACCGGCACCGCTACGAGTTCAACCCGGGATATCGCGAGGCCCTCGAGGCCGCCGGGATGGTCGTCTCCGGCGCGAGCCCCGACGGCACCCTCGCCGAGATCGTCGAGATCCGGGATCACCCCTGGTTCGTGGGCTGCCAGTTCCACCCGGAATTCCAATCCAAACCCACGGCGCCGCACCCCCTGTTCCTCGGTTTCATCCGGGCCGTGCTCCAGCATGCCAGCGAATAGCAGCGCCACCGACGCGGCGACCTTGCCGGGCGACCCCATGCCCCTCATCGCCGGCCCCTGCCTCGCGGAATCCGCCGAACTCTGCCTCCGCATCGCCGACGCCCTGATCCCAGCCGCCAGGGACGCGGGCTTCCGACCCATCTTCAAGGCCAGCTACGACAAGGCCAATCGCTCCTCGGCCCACGGCGCCCGCGGTCCCGGCCTCGACGCCGGCCTCGCCATCCTCGACCGCGTCCGCAGGGAATTCCGCATCCCCGTCACCACCGATGTCCACTCCCCGGCGGAAATCCCCGCCGTCGCCCAGGTCGCCGATATCCTCCAGATTCCCGCCTTCCTCTGCCGCCAGACTGATCTCCTCCAGGCCGCGGCCCGGACAGGCAAGACCGTCAACGTCAAGAAGGGCCAGTTCTTGGCCCCTTGGGACGCCCCGCTGATCGCCGAAAAACTCCGGGAGGCCGGCTGCGACGACTTCTACCTCACGGAGCGCGGCACCTCCTTCGGCTACAACAACCTCGTGGTCGATATGCGCGGCCTGGCATGGATGCGCGAGGCGGGCCTGCGCGTCATTTTCGACGCCACCCATTCCGTCCAGCGCCCGGGCGGGCTCGGCGACCGCTCCGGCGGCGATTCTCGCCTCGCCCCCATCCTGGCGCGCGCCGCGATCGCCGCGGGAATCGATGGGCTCTTTATCGAAACACACCCCGAGCCACAGCGGGCTCCCTCCGATGGCCCCAACATGGTCCCCCTCGCCGACCTGCCCGCCCTGCTCCGGGCCCTCGCCCGCATCCGCGATGCGGCCCGGCCGAACTGAATCATGCGCGCCCTACGACACGTCGCGCTCTGCGCCCTCGCGCTCGCCTCCGCCGCATCCGCCGCCCGCGCCGCGGGCGCCGATGCCACCCTGCTGCGCTGGCTCGGCCACGGCTTCTTCGTCCTCGCCACCCGCGACGGGATCCGCGTGGCCGTCGATCCCTTCGAGTCCTCCTCCCTCGGCTATTCCCTCCCCGACCAGATCGCCGCCAGCGTCGCGCTCGTCACCCGCGAGTCGCACCTCTCTGGCGCCACATGGCAGCTCTCGGGCAATCCCGAGGTCTTCCGCAGCACCACCGCGGTCGGCGTCAACCGCGGCAGCGGCATCACGTTCCTCGGCATCTCCACCTTCATCGATCCGGACCGCGCCGCCCTCGGCGGCCGCAATATCCTCTTCGTCTTCGAGGCCGATGGCATCCGCTTCGCCTTCGGCGGCATCCTCAACGAGCGCCTCTCCCAAGAGAGCCTCCGCGCCGCCCGCGGCGCCGATGTCCTCGTCGCCGGCTTCGGCCCGAAACTCGGTCCCGCCGGCCTCCTCGCCACCGCCAGCGACCTCCGCGCCAAGGTCCTCATCCCCTCCGCCTACCGCACCCCGTTCGCCGAGGCCACCGGCGCGCCCGATATCGCCCCCCTCGCCGACCAGGCCAAGAAATTCGATACGAGCACGGTCTCGCTGGCCAAGGACGCCCTACCCAAGAACCTCGAGGTCTGGATGCTCGCCATCCCCTCCCGCGAGCAGCGGCAGAAAGAGGGCATCGATTTTCCCGGAATGAAAGAGAACAAGTGGGACTGATGGCCATGAATATACTCGTCGTGGGATCCGGCGGCCGCGAGCACGCCCTGTGTTGGAAACTCCGCCAGAGCCCCAATGTCGCCAGGCTATGGTGCGCGCCAGGCAACGGCGGCACCGCCACCATCGCCGAAAATGTCCCGATCAAGGCCTCCGATATCCCCTCCCTCGCGGACTTTGCCGCATCCCATGGCGCCGATCTGACCGTCGTCGGCCCCGAGGCCCCTCTTTGCGATGGTATCGTCGATGCCTTCCGGGCCCGCGGGTTGAAAATCTTTGGCCCCGATCGCGCCGCGGCGCGGCTCGAGGGAAGCAAGGTCTTCGCCAAGGAGGTCATGGGGCGCCTCCGGGTCCCCACCGCACGATCGGGGACCTTCTCCGACCCCCGCGCCGCACGGGAGTTCGGTCGCGAACTCGGCTTCCCCCACGTCGTCAAGGCCGACGGCCTCGCCGCCGGGAAGGGCGCCATCATCGCGCCCGACGCCGCCGCGGCAGACGCCGCCATCCGCCAGATCATGGAAGATAGGGCCTTTGGCACCGCGGGCGACAAGGTCGTCGTCGAGGAGTTCCTCGATGGCGAGGAGGCCTCCCTCCAGCTCCTGGTCTGCGGCACCGAGTGGATCGTCCTGCCGACATCGCAAGATCACAAGCGCGTCGGCGATGGCGACACCGGACCCAACACGGGCGGCATGGGCGCCTACTCTCCCGCCCCCATCCTCGAGGGCGCCGCACTCGCCGAGGCGGAGAGGACCATCGTCAAACCGCTGCTCGAGGGCCTCCCCACCCTCGGCATCGATTTTCGCGGCGTCCTCTACATCGGGCTCATGATCGGCAGCCGCGGCGCCAGGGTGCTCGAATTCAATTGCCGCTTCGGCGACCCCGAGACACAGGTCCTCATGCCGCGCATCGACGGCGACCTCGCCAAACTTCTCCTCGCCTGCGCCGAGGGCCGCCTCGACCGCTCCGCCTTCGCCCTCTCCCCAGAATCCGCGATCGCCATCGTCGCCGCCGCGCCCGGCTACCCCGGCGACTATCCCACCGGGCAGCCCATCACCGGCCTCGATGCCGCCGCCGCGCCCGATGTCGCCATCTTCCACGCAGGCACCAGAAAAGACGGTGCCCAGACCCTCACCGCCGGCGGACGCGTCCTCGCGGTCACCGCCACCGGCGATTCCCTCCGCACGGCCCAAGAGGCCGCCTACCACGCCATCGCCAAAATCCACTTCCCCGGCATCCACTACCGCAAGGATATCGGCGGACGCGCGCTGGCGCGAATATAGATCCCGCGGCGAACCCACTCCCCCGTAGCGAAGCCCCTTCGGGCTTCGGCCCCCACCCCCGAAGGGCGAAGGCCCTTCGCTACCCGATCCCCTCCCGTAGCGAAGCCCCTTCGGGCTTGTCACGTCCTGATTTCCGTTTGACACTTTTTTCTCCGTGGACATCGGGTT
>CAZYWZ010000112.1:0-21400 GCA_964651705.1 uncultured Verrucomicrobiales bacterium | reverse complement strand
GTGAGAGCGCCGGCGGTAGCGAAGGGCCTTCGCCCTTCGGCGGGGGCCCGGTGGGGCGCCGAAGCCCGAAGGGGCTTCGCTACGGGTGAGAGCGCCGGCGGTAGCGAAGGGCCTTCGCCCTTCGGCGGGGAATAGGCAAATTTTCACCCCCGGCGGTGCCCCGAATGCCCGCCGTCAGGCGGTCGGCCGGGGCATGGGATCTGACTCGAAAATTTGGCGCGCCGAATTTCCGGGTCACTCCCGGAAATTCTCGTAGCTCAGGCCGACCGGCAGATCCTCCTTGCGGAGGAAGGCGATGACCTCCTGGAGGTCGTCCTTCTTCTTGCCGGTGACGCGGACCTTGCCCTCCATGATCTGCGCCTGGACCTTCAACCCGAAATTCTTGATGCGCGAGACGATGTCCTTGGCGACCGGCGTGTCGAGGCCCTGCTTCAGTTTGATGACCTGCCGGGCGCGGCCCACCGAGGAGATCTCGGCGGCCTGCGGGTCGATGTTCTTCAGGCTGACGCCGCGACCGGCGAGCTTTCCGGTCAGGATGTCGTAAACCGCCCCCAGCTTGAACTCGTCCTGGGCGGAAAGCACGAGCTGATCCTTCTCCTCGACGATCTCCCAGGCGACGTTCCGGAAATCGAACCGGCCCCCGATCTCTCGCTTGGCCTGATTGATGGCGTTGCGGACTTCGGCGAGGTCGACCTTGGCGGCGGCATCAAAGGATGGCATGGGTTCCTCCTAGCAGCCCGGCGGACGATGCCAAGCCCGGCGGGCCGCCAGATCGTCTCCATCGCCGCCCCGCGCGCCTCCAGCCCCGCTGCAAGAGGCTTTTGCAAACGGCCCGATTTGGGCTATTCAAAAGGTCTATCAAATGATCAGGTCCGATCGTTTCGGGCCGTCGTCCCAGGGAGGAAGAGAGTGTCTTATGGCTAGAGAGTTGGCGTTCGCGCTGATCAACCCGTATACGCTGCGGAAGTCCCGCACGGGTGGCGTCATCAGCCGCCTGATAATGCGCACCGGGCTGGACCTCGTGGCGGCGAGGATATTTTGCCCGAACCAGGAGCTGGCGACGCGATATTCGGCCATGCTCCGCGCGGACAAGGACGTGGAGGCGAGCACCCGGGACATCCTGGCGGACTACGTGATGCGGGCCTACTCCCCCGATCCGATAACGGGGCGCGGGCATCGGGTGATGATGCTGCTCTTCGAGGGGGAGGACGCGATCCGCAAGCTCGCCGGCGCGGCGGGGAGCCTGACGCAGTGCATGGGCTCGGGGGAGACGGTGCGGGACACCTTCGGCGATTTCGTCCAGAACGATCTGGGGGAACTCATCTATGTCGAGCCGGCGGTGCTCATCGGCCCGACGAGGGATTCGGTGCAGCGGGCGCTCTCCCTGTGGTGCGAGTACACCGACACCTGCGGTGGCCTGGCGGATTTCTCCGGGGACGTTTTCGCCGACGAGGCGCGGGTGCAGAAGACGCTGGTGCTCATCAAGCCGGACAATTTCCGGTTCCCGAGCAGCCGCCCCGGGAACATCATCGACATCTTCTCGCGGGCGGCGCTGCGGATCATCGGGGTTCAGGTCCACCGGATGAGCGTCGCCGAGGCCCTCGAATTCTACGGTCCGGTGCAGACGGTCCTTCGGGAGAAGTTCCGCGACAAGGCCGCGGAGGTCGGCTGCAAGGCCCTGGGCGACGCGCTGGGCTTCGCGCTGCCGCCCCAGATCCACGACCTGCTCTCGGAGAAACTCGGCCCCCTGTACGGCGACATCCAGTTCTACCGGATCGTCCAATTCATGACCGGGCTCTGGGTGCCCGACGTGCCGAAGGACGATTACGATCGCGAGGGCGAGCAGCGCTGCCTCGCGATCGTGTACAAGGGCGAGGACGCCGTGAGCAAGATCCGCAGCATCCTCGGGCCGACGGACCCGACCAAGGCCGAGCCCGGGTCGGTCCGCAGAGAGTACGGGCAGGACATCATGGTCAACGCGGCCCACGCCTCCGACTCGCCCGAAAACGCCCGGCGCGAGATGGACATCCTGAGGATCGGCCGCGACAAGATCCGGGCCTGGCACGAGAGATACTACGGGACCTGATGCCTACCCCTCGATGCGCCAGATGGGCGCGTCCCGCTTCACCACGTCGACGAGATCGTTGAGGCAGGCGACCGCGGCGCTTCGGGTGTGTGCCCGCACGGCGACATAGACGACGGTCTCGCCGGCCTGGACCGGCCCATGGCGGTGGATGAGGGTGAGGCCGAGGGCCGCGTGGTTGCGCGCCAGCGCGGCCGCGATCTCGGTCATCTTGGACAACGCCATCTTCTCGTAGGCGACATACCGCATGGGGCCGCCATCCCGGCTCGGGCGCGCGATGCGCCGGAACTCCAGCACGACCCCGCACGAGGGTCCCGGCGGGGGCGAGGGCAACGACGGCGGTATGGGTTCCGCGGTCAGGCGCACGTCGATCTCCGGCGGCGGGTGTCCCATGCGTCGCCTCCCTCAACCGCCACTGACCGGCGGTATCAGCGCGATCTCATCCGCCGGGTCGAGCCGCGTCGCCGAATTGGCATACTCCCCGTTGCGCGCGACCCGGGTCGCCCGCCTGAGTGCCTCCAGCGCGGGGAACGTCGCCAGCAGGGCCTCCCAGAGCTCGTCCACGGAAATCTCCCGGTCGATGTCGAGCCGCGCGTGATCGCAGCCCGTGATCGCTTCCGCCTGCGCGAAAAACAGGATCTTCATATGCCGACGGGCAAACCCCAGGAGGGACACCTCCCGAGGCGCCTTTCCCAGATTACCCGGCCCCGCGCAAAAACGCCACACCGCGATTCCACCGCTTCCGGTTGACGCGCCGCACGCCAGACGCAAAAATTCCCCATGCCACCGGCCGCGCGCGATCTGCCGTCCGCCCGACTGACCGCCATCGCCGCCACCCTCGCGAGATGCCGGCTCTTCGCCGCCAGCGCCCCGGACGACTTGGCCC
Organism: uncultured Verrucomicrobiales bacterium; assembly: GCA_964651705.1. Classification (GTDB taxonomy): domain Bacteria; phylum Verrucomicrobiota; class Verrucomicrobiia; order JADLBR01; family JADLBR01; genus JADLBR01. The sequence continues at coordinate 18,431 of CAZYWZ010000112.1, read as the reverse complement.
AACTCGCCACCGCGTGCCACCCCGCCCGCCTCGAGAAAGACGCCTTCCTCTTCCGCGAGGGCGACACCGCGACCGGCTTCTTCGTCGTCCAGTCCGGCGCCATCAGCGTCCAGCGCATCGGCCCCGGCGGCAAAGAGATGATCATCCACATCTTCCGCCCCCCCGAGTCTTTCGCCGAGGCGACACTCGCCAGCGACGGCGGCTACCCCGCCGATGCCCGCGCCATCGAACCCTCCACCGTCCTCCTTGTCCCGCGCCAGGCCTTCGTCGACATCATCCGCAAGCGCCCCGAAATGGCCCTCCGCATGCTGGGCTCCATGAGCCTCCACCTCCGCGCCCTCGTCGCCCGCCTCGACGACCTCCAGCTCAAAGACGTCGAGACCCGTTTGCTCTTCTGGATCTCCTCCCGCCTCCGCGCGTCCTCCCCTCCCCCCAAGGCCATCCAGATCCCCGGCACCAAGCGCTCCCTGGCCCTGGAGCTCGGTGTCACCTCCGAGACCCTCTCCCGCACCTTCGCCGCACTGCGCCAGCGCGGCCTCATCCGCGTCACCGGCACCCGCATCGAGATCCCCAGCCACGCCCAGCTCCAAACCGCCCTCGACCAACGCCTCACCGGACACGAAACCCGCTAGTCCCGATCGATCACAAGCTTCGTGATCGATCCGCACGAACATTCGTCGGGATGTAGCCACGGTCGTCAGACCGTGGAGGTTCCCACCCGTGGCCCATCCGTGGCCAGTTGGGCTACACTTTTACGCCCCCGAGGTGACCCGCGGCGCCGGAACCTCTCACCCGCACCTTGACCAACGCCCATTTCTTGGTTCCATGAGCCTTTTCCATCACTCTCAAATGGTCCCCTACGTCTTCATCGGCTTCAACGGGCTCTTCGGCGACTACGCCGACATTGTCCGCTCGCGGGGAGGATTCATCCGGAAGGTCGTCGTGAACCTCCCGCTGGATACGCGGACCGGCGTCCATACGTTCGCCGAGCAGTTGGCCCTCTACCACGCCTGGCTCGACGCGGCCGGCATAGCGCATCGCGTCGAGATCGAGCAGCTCCGCGACTTTCGGCCCTCGGATGACGACCATCACGTGGTGGCCGCCCGCGGACTCCGGCTCCAGCCCCTCTGCGCGCACGTCACGTCGGAGCTCGGGCTCAAGATCGAACCCCTGATCCATCCCTCGGCGGCGGTCTCCCCCAGCGTGCGCCTCCCCGAGGGCATCATCATCCGCGAGCGAGCGATCGTCGGCTCGAACGCGCAGCTCGGCCGGTTCTGCGCGATCGGCAGCGGCGCCTATGTCGGCCACGACGTCACCCTGGAACCGTTTGCCGACCTCGCCCCGGGCGTCCATCTGGCCTCTGGCGTGCGGGTCCGCTTCGGCGCGCGGCTCAGCATCCACTGCACCGTCATCAATGACATCACCCTCGGCGAACAGTCCCGCGTCGCCGCCGGCGCCGTCGTGACCCGCGATGTCGACCCCCTCACCTTGGTCGTCGGCGTCCCAGCCGCCCCAAAGCGAAAACTCGAGCCTGCCGACGTCCCGAAGACCGTGCCCGGGATACCATGAAAACGAAGGTTGTGATCTTCGGCGCGGGAAAGACCGCGGACCACGAGCGGTTCTACCTGGAGCACGATTCGCCATTCGATGTGTGCGGATTCACCGTGGACCGGGCCCACCTGAATGAGGAATCGCACGATGGCCTCCCCGTGGTGCCCTTCGAGGCCGTCGAGGCCACGTTCCCCCCGCAAGGTTACTCCATGGCGATCGCCATCAGTTTCGTCGGCATGAACACCGCCCGGGCCTCGGCATTTCAGAGGGCGAAAGCCAAGGGATACCCGCTCATCACGCGCATCAGCTCCCGCGCGATCACGTGGCCCGGCATCGCGATCGGCGAGGGTTGCCGGGTCCATGAGGGGGCCATCATCCAGCCGTTCGTCAAGATCGGCCAGAACGTCGTCATAGGATCGGGTGCCATAATCGGCCATCATACCGTGATCGGGGACCACTGTTTCATTTCGGGAGGGGCCATGATCGCCGGCAACGTGCGCGTCCAGCCCATGTGCTTCATCGGGGCCGGTGCCACAATCCGCGACAAGGTCACGATCGGCGAAAGCGCTGTCGTCGGCGCCGGGGCCGTGATCCTAGAGGACGCGCGGCCGGGCGCTGTCTACCGGGCGACCCCCGCATCCCTGATGCCGCTGCCGAGCGACCGCCTGCACTCGCTCTGACCCGACCCGTCAGTGCCGTCATGGGTGGGCCCCCGGGCAACAATACATCGCCCATCTGGTGATAGAAGGGCCCGGGCCCTCAGCCAACGCGCCAACGGTCTGACGACCGTGGCTACACCGCGAATCTTCCAGCCACCGCCTCGGCCAATGCACCCATGACGCGATCGGCCTGGGCGTCCTCGAGAAACGGATGCAGCGGCAGGCTCAACACGCGCCGCGAGAGTCGCCCGGTGACGGGCAGCGGGGGGAAAGGCCCGGCCCCCTCCAGCGCGCGGGTGCGGTGCGGCGGCAGCGGATAGTGCACCGCCGTGCCGACCCCCGCCGCATCCAACCTCTCCCGGACCGCGTCCCGATCGTCCACCTCGACGACGAACAGGTGCCACGCGTGCCCCGCCCATTCCGGGACCTCCGGGACCACCACGCCCGCCACCTCGGCCAGCCGCCGCCGATATCGGCTCGCCAGCGCCGCCCGCCTCGCGTTCCACTCGTCGAGCCGCCGCAGCTTCTCGCGCAGCACCGCCGCGTGCAGCTCCTCCATCCGAGCGTTCAGCCCGCGCAGCGGGTGATCCGCGAAATGCCGCATCCCGTAATTCCTCAGGAGCCGGACGGTCCGGTCGATCTCGGGATCGTCGGTCACCACCGCCCCCCCATCGCCGAGGGCGCCGAGGTTCTTCGTCGGATAGAAGCTGTGCGCCGCGGCATCGCCATGGCAGCGGGCCCGGGATCCCCCGATCGTCGCCCCGGCCGACTGCGCCGCGTCCACGAGCAACCGGAGCCCCCGCGCGCGGCAGAGCCCCTCGATCGCCGGCATGTCGCAGGGCATGCCATACAGATGGACCGCGAATATCGCGCGCGTCCTGGGCGTGATCGCGGCCTCGGCGCCCTCGGCGGTGATGACCCGCGTCGCCGGATCGGGGTCCGCGGGCACCGGGCGCGCGCCGGCCTCGGTCACCGCCAGCCACGTCGCGATGTGCGTGTTGCCCGGGACGATCACCTCGTCGCCCGGCCCGATCCCGCACGCCCTGACCATCAGCTGCAACGCCGAAAAACCACTCGCCACCCCCGCGCAATGCCGCGCCCCGCACCACGCCGAATATTCCGCCTCGAACGCCTCCAGCTCCGGACCCAACAGGAACTGGCCGCGATCCAGCACCCGCGCGATGGCCCCGCCGATCTCTTGCCGCATCGCCGCCGTGGGCTGGCGCAGATCCAGAAACGGTACCGGCGCCTTCATCCCCCGCCACCCGGCGCGCACAGCCGCTCGAATTCGCCCCGATCCCGGATGTAATCCCCCTCGTCATAGGGCGCCGACGCCACCGCGAGAAAACTCGCCCCCTCCGAAAAATCGTCCAGATCGACCCAGCAGAGCGCGGGCACGAGGAGCGCCTCGGCCGGATCCTCGAGGCGGAATTCCCTCTTTGTCGCGCCGGCGAGCTCCACGGTGACCCGGAACTCGCCCCGCAGCGGGATGATGGCCTCCCACGTCGTACGGTGGGCGTGGCCACCGCGCCTCGCGCCAGACGGGATCCCGTGGACGAAGTAGGCCCGGCGCGGATCGAAGGGCAGTCCGCCTCTCTCGGCCACGACCAGTTCGCCAAAGGCGTGCGGCATGGCCTGGAGCCGGACGATGCGAGGCGCGTCGGGGGTCGTCTCTCTCATGGCTCCCATTCGTAGGTCTCGGTCAAGATCATCCGCGCACCACAATCTTCCTTGGTCGCGTGCAGCCGGCCCTGGAACTCGCCGGTGCCCGGCTCCATGGACGTGCCCAGGTCGAGCCATCGTCCCCCGCCCCGGGCCTCCTCGATCAACGCGTGGTCGAGCAATTCGGCCGCGCCGTCGCGCGCGGCTGTGGCACGGTAGCCAAAATACTGCATCTTCAGCGCCGAGGGCGAGACGAATAGCACCGCGCCGGCGACCCGCTCCCCGCCGGAGAACGCCGAACGCGCCACGATGTTATCCGGAAATCGATCGCGCAGCAGACAGATCTCTTCGAACGAGTGGACGGGATGCGCCCCGTGGCGCCGCGCCAAGGTCTCCGTCACCAGGGGCCAGACGGCATCCACGGCATCGGCCCGGATTTCGAATCCGGCGGCCCGGGCCCGACGGATCTCGCCGCGGCAGGTGCGCCCCGCCGACAGCGGCCCCGCCGGCGCCACCGCGGCGCCCACGCGGCAGTCGGCGCGCCGCGCCCCGCGCCGCCGCAATTCGTACAGGTCTTCCTCGCCCGGCGCCCGCCAATACGGCGCCGGCGCCCGACGATACCTCAGTCGCACCATGCCCTGCTCCCCCATGTGTTCCCCCAGCTGGTCGAAAAACACCGCCACGTCCGCATGCCGCAAGGACGCCCCCATCACCAGACCACCGAAGGTGAGCCCCCCATGCGACACCAGCGATTCCCCATCGCTATGGGCCGGAAGCACGGCCCACACCCGCCCCCCGCGCCACAGGATCAGAGAATGATCCCGGAAGCGATCCCCGTGATAGTCCAGATAATCCCGCCGGAAAAAGAAATGCGCATTGCGGGCGTCGCCCACGAACGCGTCCCAGGACGCGCGATCCGGCTCGCCGTAACGCGTCAGGCTCACGTTCTTGGGGCTCGTCGCCATCGCAGTCCTCACGCGATGGCCGCGCGCGCCAGGCCGTAGATGCCATTGCCGGGCGCCAGCCCCAGTCGCCCGCGCAGCTCCCGCGGCGCCATCGGTCCCCGGCCCAGGCGCCCCGCCACCTCCAGCGCCCGCTCCAATAGCTCCCGGTTGGTCGCCCGACGCGTCCGGGCCGCATCCCAGAAAAGATTATCCTCCAGCCCCACGCGGATCCCGCCCCCCGCCGCGATCGCCATCGTGTTCGCCGGCAGTTGCGCCGCCCCGATCCCCCCCATCGACCAGAGCGTCCCGGCCGGCAGATCCCTCACCAGCGCCCCGCCATGCAAAAGATCCGCCTGCGCGGAAAACAGATTGCCCAAGATGATGTTCGCGTAATGCGGTGCCCGGAGCAGCCCCTTGCGCTCAAAATATCGCACCGCGTTGATCATCCCCGCGTCGAAGATCTCAATCTCCGGCAAGATCCCCCCTTCCCGCATCCGCGCCGCCAGCGCCGCCACATCGCCGGGACTATTGACGCTCGCCTCCCGCGCAAAGTTCAGCGACCCGGGCGTCCACGATCCCATGTCTGGCTTCGCGTCGCCCTCCAGATCCAACGGCGCCAGGCGCCGATCGAGCGCCGCCGCCCCCCGCCCGCTCAGCGAGACGCAGACGACCAGCTCGGGCGCAAACGTGCGGATCGCCCGGATCGTCTCCGCGTAGAGCGCAGGATCTAGGCTCGGGCGACCCAACCCGTCCCGCGCGTGCAGATGCACCATCGTGATCCCCAGCCCGCACGCCTCCCGCACCGACCCGGCGATCTCATCGGGCGTCGTCGGCAGCCCCGCATGATCCTCCCGCGTCGCCACCATGCCCGTCGGCACGAAATTCACGATCAGGTCTCCGCTGGCCATGCTCCTTAATATCATGGGCCATAACACAATGGGCAAGCATTACCCTCGCCCCCTCGCTTGCGGCTTGCCACCCGACCCATCCCTCCTATACTGCTCTCCTCGTGCCGGTACCGGCAACGCCCAAGACCCTATCGTCTAGAGGCCTAGGACACCGCCCTTTCACGGCGGTAACACGGGTTCGAATCCCGTTAGGGTCGCCAGCTATTTTTCACAAAACGGTCGTATCCGGCCACTTCCTCAGGGAGGAATTTTCCGATCCGAGCGTCTTTCGCCCCAAAACGCCGGATATTGTGTAGTAGACTTTAGTAAACTCCCGAGCCCGGCCTCGACCCCGCCCGGGACCCGGCGGCGGTGACCGGGGTCACATCTACGGTGACCGCGGTGACCGGGGTCACATCTAAATATTCGACATTAGGGCTCGATGTGGAGGGGGGCAGCATCTAGGGGCGAGTCCGGGCGCGGCAATGGGAGGACGAATGTCTAATGTTGAGATGTGACCCCGATCTTTTTCCGGGCCTCCAAGAGGGCCTCCAGCTGGTTGACCGAATTGACGTGGGCCAACCGCCTGAAGCCCTTCGCCAATCGCTCTTCGTCCGGCTCCGTGAAATCAGCCCGCATCCCGGCATCCACCAACATGCGCGACCAACTTCCGCGCTGGTAGATGTCATCGGGCTCCAGGCGGTGATACTCAGTGAAATCACGCAACGTCAACGGTCGCCCGGTCTCCGCCTGATAGCTGGCAATGCGGCGGATCAATCGATGCCGACTGTGGGTCGTAGCTTGTCGGATATTCGCCAAAATATGTTGTACGCTGACCGGGGTCACATCTAAATATTCGACATTAGGGCTCGATGTGGAGGGGGGCCGGCACCTAGGGGCGAGTCCGGGCGCGGCAATGGGAGGACGAATGTCTAATGTTGAGATGTGACCCTGATCTTCCCTCTCCGATCTTCCCCGATCTTTTCCGGATCTTTTATGATGATCTTTTACGGCCAACTGGAACTGATCGGACGTGACATGACGGAAGGTTCTTGCTCCCGACTACGTTTTCCCAAAGATGAACCACTGAATTCGTATGCTTTTCCTGACAGAGATCGATCCCCGTGCCGCTGTCAAAGAATCCCGGGATCCTCTGGGACTGGTGCCACTTCGGGGCGCATTCGGCCGGAAAGTGGTCGGCAATCTCACGACCGTGACCAATTCGGTGCGTGGGTTCACAAAGCTCCTGCTCGGATACTACTTTGCCCAAGAGGTTGCAGAGAATGGCGACCATGAAGCCGAATCAACCCTATCTCTCTTTCTGAAATTCGAACAGCTTGCGGCCTATTGCCAATATCACGTCAATCGGGATCGCAACTACCGCGGCATTGAGTCCATCGGACCGCGGCGGACGGCGATCTTTCTCTACAGACGCCCGGACGCGGAGACTCAAGCGGATGCGGTCGGTTTTCTTCGTCGACTCCTAACGGAATGCGGCCCGGCGGAGAGTGGCGACAAGATCGCCAGTGCCAGGGAACCATGACGACGAACGACAAAACCGAACTTCTGCCACGCGCATACTACAGCGCACCGGTTCGCGCGTTCCTTGCCGCGACGCCGGAGGCGGTTCTCGGCGCGCTGCTGGCGAATAGCGAAATGGCGGTTGAGCCGACGCAGCGCGATGCGTGGTTTCAGGAGATCGAGATTCTCAAGACGGCGCTCCAGGAACTGGATGGGACGCTATTCTTGGAGTTCAATATCCCGCGCATGGGGAAGCGCATTGACGCCGTTGTCGTGTCCGGAGCGGTGGTTTTCGTCGTCGAGTTCAAGGTTGGCGAGCGGCACTACACTCGCGCCGATCTCGACCAGGTCTGGGACTACGCGCTGGACCTGAAGAACTTCCATGAAGCCAGCCATGCGGTTCCGCTTTTGCCGATCCTCGTGGCAACGGAGGCGCCGACAGGCGAGCGGCATTTGCCGACACCGCATGACGATCAGGTCTATCCTCCCATCCAGTCAAACAGTCAGGGACTCCGGGCTGTGATTGACTTGGGATTAGGCGACAACCAGGGCGATCCATTGGACGGTGTGCAGTGGGGTGCGTCGTCGTATCACCCCACGCCGACGATCATCGAGGCCGCGCAATCGCTCTACGCGCAGCACTCGGTTGACGCCATTGCCCGCCACGATGCCGGCGCCCGCAATCTCCGCGTCACTTCAGCCAGGATCGAGGAGTTGGTCGAGCAGGCGCGTAGCTCGGGCAGCAAGATCATCTGTCTGGTGACCGGCGTGCCGGGGGCGGGGAAGACGCTGGTGGGCCTGAACGTCGCCACGAAGCGACGAGATATCGCCCGCCCGACGCACGCGGTTTTCCTCTCTGGCAATGGCCCTCTGGTCGCGGTCCTCCGCGAAGCGCTGACCCGCGACGAGGTCGCCCGGCAGCGATCCAAAGGCTTGAAGGTGCGGAAAGGCAAGGTGGGCGAGAGCGTGAAGGCGTTCATCCAGAACGTTCACCATTTCCGCGACGAAGCGTTGCGAGAAACCACGCCCCCAATTGACCATGTGGTGATATTCGACGAAGCACAAAGGGCGTGGAACCGCGCGCAAACGTCTGCCTTCATGCGCACGAAGAAAAAGATGCCAGGATTCACGAAATCGGAGCCTGAGTTCCTGATATCGTACCTCGACCGACACGCCGATTGGGCGGTCATCGTCTGCCTGGTCGGGGGCGGTCAGGAGATCAACAAGGGCGAGGCGGGCATCGGCGCATGGCTCGATGCCATCAACGCGGCCTTTCCCAAGTGGCGCGTCTATATCTCGCCGGAACTGACGGACAGCGAATATGCGGCGGGCCGCGCCCTTGACGCTGTCCGATCGAGACCCGCTACGCATTTCGACCGGGACCTTCATCTGGCTGTGTCCATGCGTTCCTTCCGCGCCGAGAACGTCTCGGCGTTTGTCAAGGCGGTTCTGGATCGCGAGATCGAGGGCGCGCAAGAAGCCTTCGCACAGCTGCGGCAGCGTTATCCCATTGCGCTCACCCGTGACCTTGCTCAGGCCAAGAACTGGATACGGCAGCGGGCGCGCGGCACCGAGCGCTACGGGATGGTTGCCTCATCTGAAGCTCAGCGGCTGAAACCCCATGCGATTGATGTCCGCGTGAACATAGACCCGGTCCACTGGTTCTTGGATGACCGAAGGGATACCCGATCGAGTCTCTACTTGGAGGATGCGGCTTCCCAGTTCGACATCCAGGGCCTTGAACTGGACTGGGTGTGCGTCAACTGGGACGCCGACCTCCGTTTCACGCCATCCGGGTGGGCCTACCATATCTTCCGCGGCGACAGGTGGTGCGCGTTGCACAACGAGGACCGACGGAACTACCTACGCAACGCCTATCGAGTGCTTCTCACTCGCGCGCGACAGGGCATGGTCATCTTCGTCCCACCCGGCGAAGAAGATGACCCGACACGCGATCCGGCGTTCTATGACAGGACCTTCCAGTACTTGGCGAGTCTGGGGATTCCACTGTTGCCCCCGTAGAGAGGCGAAACTGGCCGGTGGCCGGGGTCACATCTCAACAGTCGACATTAGGGCTCGATGTGGAGGGGGGCAGCATCTAGGGGCGAGTCCGGGCGCGGCAATGGGAGGACGAATGTCTAATGTTGAGATGTGACCCCGATCCTCCCGTGATAGATTTGCCTGGGGTCACCCCTGGGTCCGGCGCGGGTTCGGAAACGCTCATCCTCGCTGATCTTCGCGGGTGATCCGTACGCCCTGTGCCTGTCGAAGGGCGCACGGGGTCAGTTCCCCCTTGCCACCGGCGCCGACCCTCCCGTAGCCTGCGCAAGACTCGATCCCCAGAAAGGATTGCCCGCCATGAAGAGATTGGCCCTCCCGTTGATCATCGCCCTGTGGGCCGGCTCGGCCGGCGCCGCGGATGACGCCGCCGCCGAAAAGCTTGGCTGGCAGCTCGCCGTCCACGCCTACACGTTCAAGGAGTTTCCCATCGCCGAGGCCATCGACAAGACCGCGGGTCTCGGCCTCAAGTACATGAGTCTCTCCGGCAGCGTCAACCTCGACGGGAAGAAGCCCGTTCCCACCCAGGGGATCGCGGCCGCGGACCTGGATGCCATCAAGGGCAAACTCGCCTCCGCCGGCATCGTCAGGGTCGTCAACTGGGGCGTGGTCAAGCTGCCCCCCGACGAGGCCAAGTGCCGGGAGGTCTTCGAGTTCGCCAAGAAGATGGGCACCGACACCCTCGTCTCCGAGCCGGAGCCCGAGGCCCTAGACATCATCGAGAAGCTCTGCAACGAATACCACATGCGGGTCGCGATCCACAATCACCCGAGGAAGGAGAAGGATCCCAACTACAAGGTCTGGGATCCCGACTATGTCATGTCGCTGGTGAAGGACCGGGGCCCGTCCATCGGCGCCTGCGCGGACACTGGCCACTGGGTGCGCTCCGGCCTCGACCCGGTCGAGTGCCTGAAGAAACTCGAGGGCCGCATCTTCGCCCTCCATTTCAAGGACCTCAACGCCAAGGGCGACCCCAAGGCCCACGACGTGCCGTGGGGCTCCGGCGTCAGCAATGCCAGGGGCCAGATGGCCGAGCTCAAGCGCCAGGGATTCCGCGGCGCGTTCTGCATCGAGTACGAGCACAATTGGAAGGAATCCCTCCCGGAACTCGCGCAGTGCGTGAAGTTCTTCAACGCCACCTGCGACGAGCTGGCCGCCTCGAAGTAGCCGCGGCCGGCCTCCTCACGGCCGATCGCCGGCGTCCGCCGGAGCGGCCAAAAACGAAAACCATCAGCGCCGATCAGCGCTCCCAGACTCCCGTCTTGGTGCCAGCCGCGCCGTCCCCGATTGAGACGAGCGGGCTGGCGCTACTGAACCTTGAGGAGTTCCACCTCGAAGATGAGGGTGGCGTCGGGGCCGATGGGGCCTCCGGGTGTGCCGCGGGGTCCGTAGGCCAGAGCCGAGGGGATGACGAAGCGGTACTTCGCGCCCTCCTGCATCAGTTGCACGCCCTCGGTCCAGCCCGGGATGACGCGGTTCAGCGGGAAATCGATCGGCTGCCCGCGCTTGTAGGAGCTGTCGAACTCGGTCCCGTCGATCAGCGTGCCGCGGTAGTGGACCACCACGGTGTCGGTCGCCTTGGGCTGCTTGCCCGAGCCCGCCTTGAGCACCTCGTACTGGAGACCGCTCGCGGTGACCTGCACGCCCTCTTTTTTCTTGTTCTCGGCGAGATATGCCTCGCCGGCCGCCTTGTTGTCTTGTGCCATAACCGTGCCAGGGCCGCCAGAGGCGACCGCGAGGGCGCAAAGCAAAGGAACTGCATGGAGGAATCGCATCACTCCAACAAAGGCACGATCCGGCAAAAAGCAAGCTCCCGCGGGTGGATCACCGGAACGCGCCCCGGCCGGCCGTTCGGTCGAGGGCCAGCAGGCCGAGGATGACGATGCGGTTGAAATTCTCACCCCGCTCGTAATCGCGCTGGTGCTCGGCGAACTCCTGCACCATGCGCTGGACGCAGGGCCGGGCCTTGGCGCGAAGGGCGGGATCATCGCTGAGGAGCGCGGCGTGGAGCGCGACGGTGGCCAGGCCATAGCAGAGCTTGCCCATGACGCGGTGCGCCTCGGTGCCGGGCTGCCGCCAGACCGCGCGGTCGTGGGCGGCATAGAGGTCGAGCGCCGTCATCGGCCTGTCCGGGTCGAGGCCGAGCGGCGCGAGCATTTTGCGGATCTCTTCCCCGGGGCGGTCACCGGCCCAATCGAGGCGCCGCCAGCGCGTCGTATCGAAGGCGTCGGATTCCAGCGCGCGCTCCGCCCAGCGCCTCTGGAACTCGGCGAGTTGCGCCTCACGCCCCGTGTCGGTCTCGCATCGCCGGAGGGCGGTGAGCGCCTGGCAGAACTGGTTTGCGTAGAGGGTGAGCGGCGGCCAGTCTCTCACCGCGTCGGGGTGCAGCCATTTCTTCCACCGCTCGCCGTCTTTCTCCGCACCGAACCCGTCGTACAGTTCCCTCCAGTGAGGGTCGCCGGTGGCCTCGGCCACCTGGGCCAAGAAGCTCAGGAGGGTGACGGCCCCGACGCTGGTGAACTGTCGCCAGGTCCAGCCGACGTGCGCCTGCCGGCTACCATCCTCGACCAAGATCCTCCAGTCGTTGCGCTCCATGCGCGCCGCGATCTTGTGGAGCGTGTCGCGGATGAATGCACTGTCCTCCCCGGTGGCCAGCGGGCTGCGCCCCCATCGCCAGAGGGCCTCGACGTAGGCCGCGTGCTGGTCGCGCGAGGAGTCGGGATAGTAACTCTTGCCGTCGGGGTGTGGCCCCCTGGGGACAAAACCCGGCTCGGGGCTGATCCGCGCGAGGGCGCGCAGGGCGGCGAATAGGTCTCTGGCGCGGGCGGCGAGCCGGGCGTCGCCGGTGCGCTCATGGGCCTCGCACAAGGCGAAGAGCAGCTGTCCATTCTCCAGCGCGATGTCCTGGATCCCGCTCCCGTAGCCATGGGGCATGGGTTTTCCACCGACCTCGCCGCGCGCGATCTCCTCGGGGGAACTCAGGACCGCGATGCCCCCCGGCCCATCCAAGCGATGGTGATACATCAGGCCGGTGGCCGGATGCCCGAAGGCGCTCTTGTAGACCTCAAACAGATCGCCCGCGTCCGCGCCGGCCGGGTTCGCCACCATCAGCAGGAACGCGCAGAGAAAGCTCGGGCCAGGAGTTCCCATCGCAGCACTTCCAAAATACCACGAAACGCGATCCGCGGGAAGAGGGGAGCCTCGGCCTTGACCCTCGGGCAAAGCGCCCCTGACAACGGAGGTGATCGCGCACCGACGTTGCATCGAGCGAGAACTTCCACGGACAAAGCGGTGCGGGGACGCACCGCACTCCAAAGGCCTTCGGCCGAAATGTCGCGGGATCGAAGGATGACCGCGCCATCGCGGACGCCTGCCCGATTTCGCGCGGAGCGCTATGGAGTGCGGTGCGTCCCCGCACCGCTTTAACCCGGGTCGCTCACGCTCCCCAAGACCGGCTCCCCTCGCCTTCAAGAACCGCCGACAGGTATCGTGAGCGCGGCGCGCGCGCCGGGCCGATCGGCGCGATTGGCCAGGGTGGCGCCCCCGCCGTGGAGGAGGGCGGTCTCGCGGACGAAACACAGGCCGAGGCCCGTGCTCTTGCGACCCGTCGCCGGACGCGGGAGCGAATAGAAGCGATCGAATACCCGGCCCAGGGCGTATTCGGGGATGCCGGGGCCCTCGTCCTCGACCGTGATGGAAACCTCACCGCCCGCGGCGGCCGCGACCGACACGGTCACGGTCCCGCCCCGCGGGGAAAATTCGATGGCGTTCTGGACGAGGTTGTCGATGGCGGCATCGAGGAGGAACTCGTCGCCGCCCACGACGAGCGGCCCTTCGCCTTCGAGACGCAGCGCGACCCCGGCGGATCGCGCGACGGTCCCCGCCTCGGCGCAGACGCGGCGCGCGACCTCGGCCACATCGACCGGCGCGGGCCGGTCCAAGGATTTCCGGCTTTCCAGCGAGGCGAGGGCCAGCAGGCGGGCGACCAATCGCTGCAATCGCTCGACCTCGCTGCGGATGTTCCCCAGGAATCTAGCGCGCTGCGGGGCGGGCATCTCTTCCTGAAGCAATTCCGACGTGGCGGCGATGGCGGCGATGGGACTCTTCATCTCGTGGGTCATGCTCTGCACGTAGTGCTCGACGTATTTTCGGCCCTCGAGGGCATCGCGCATCCGATCGACGGCCTCGCCGAGCACGCGGAGGTGGCGGCCGGGCGGGCGCGGTGGTCTGGGGCGCTCGCCGCGGCTGACGGCCAGCGCGTAGCGCGTCAATTCATCCAGCGGCCGGGTGACCCAATGCGAGAGGAGGAGGCCGGCCACCAGGACGCCGACCACGGTGATGAGCGCGACCTTCTTCAGATAGCTCCGGGTCTCGTGGACGAAAGCGGTGAGGCTGCGCTGGGGCTTGTAGGCGCTCAGCACGCCGGCGGGCGCCCCGCTCCCGTCCGGCACCACGGGCGCCGCGACATACATGACGTACGACAGCGGGTCCTCCGGCCTGTCGCGGCTCGCGCGCGCGCCGTATTGCCCTTTGAGCGTGAGGTAGACATCGCGCTTCTGCGAGAAGTCCGCCCCGGCTCGCCCGGGCTGGCCCGAATCAAAAAGCACCCGTCCTTCGGCATCGGTCACGTAGGCATTCAGGGTGACGCCCCGTTTCTCGACCTCGTAGATCTTCGCGTGCAGCTCGCGTGCGCGCGCGGCATCGAAGGCGCGGGCCAGGGTCTCGGTCGGGGCGCGCCCGGCGGTGGCGTCCGCGGCCGCGACGCCGGAGAGGATCTCCGCGGCATCCACCATGATCTCCTCGGCCGCCTCGAGGTACTGCCGCTCGACCCGGAGCAGGACCGGGGGCATCACGAAAAAATACCCCGCCGCCGCGATGGCGCCGATGCCCAGCAAGACGCGGAGCGTGAGGCTCATGCCTCCTCCGACAGGGAGTATCCCATGCCCCGGTGCGTCAGGATCATGTCGGCGTCGGGGGCGATCTCCCGCAGTTTCGCCCGGAGCGCCTTGATGTGGCTATCGACGGTGCGCTCCATCGAGGCCTCTGGCTCTTCCCAGGCGTGATCCATCAGCTGCGCCCGAGAAAACACGCGCCCCGGGTGCCTGGCCAAGAGCCGCAGCAGGCGGAACTCGTAGCGAGAGAGTTTCAATGCCTGGCCGCGATAGCGGATCGCGCACTTGGCCTCGTCCACCTCGAACGCCCCCGCCCGCGATGGCGCGTCGCCGGCCGCGACCGCCCCGCCGCAGCGCCGCAGCACCGCGCGCGCCCGCGCGGAGAGCTCCCGGGGGCTGAACGGCTTCACGAGGTAATCGTCGCCGCCGATCTCCAGTCCCACCACGCGGTCCACCTCCGAGGCGCGCGCCGTCAGAAAGATGATCGGCACCGGCGTCGTCTCCCGGAGCCCGCGGCACACCTCGAAGCCGCTCATGTCGGGCAGGCCCACGTCCAGCACCAGCAGATCGAAAGTCTCCTCGCGCGCCAGCGCCAGCGCCTCCGAGCCCAGCGCGCACGCCCTCGCGGAAAAGCCCTCCGACTCGAGGCAGTACACGATCGTGTCGCTGATCGACACCTCGTCATCGACGACCAGCACGCGCCGCCGGCCGGGGGGGACCTTTGGTGTTTCAGCCACTGCGGTCATGGTAAGGGGTTCATGCCCAAAACCCAGAGAAAGCGGAAGTGGCTATCGATTCCCTCCGATGGCGCGCGTGACCCGGATTCGCCGGGCGGGCCCGCGGCCTCGCGGGCCGCGCGGGTCAGGCACCTTTCGTTATCTGGTGGGACGCGGACGCCCGGGCCGGCGTCCCTCCCGTGCCCAGCACGTTCGCCGTGTTGGTTCTTCATAAGCGGCGCGTCCCCGCGCCGCTCTTCGCCGTCGAACCCGAATGCCACCCGCAGCGGGAGCGCATACCCCTCACGCCCCGAGTTTCGGCGGGACCGCGGCGGGAATCGTCGCGCCAGCGCCATCGTCTCCGCCCCGTTTCCGGCCCGCGCGTTTTCCGATCTTTTCCTCCCAGTCGATATGGGCGGTGACGAGCATCAGGAGCGCGAGGGTGGCGACCGCGCCGATGGTGATGGTCAGGCCCGTGAGGCCATCGAAGAAGAAGCTGTAGCTGAATAGGACCATGTAGGCCATCTGCGCCGGGATCGCGACGCGGGAGAGGCGGCCGCCGCTGACGGAGTGGATGTAGCCGCACACGAGGAGCAGGGACACCGCGGCCGCGATGCCGAACGACAGGTGCAGCGGCACGAGGTCCACCAGGTACGTGAAGAGGGCCTGGAAGGCGAAGAAACCCGCAGCCAGGAAGAAGTAATTCATGGGGTGGAGGTTTTGGCCGCGGACCGCGCCGACGATCAGCAGCACCGCGAAGAAGAACAGGAGGGATACCGGCGCGAAGAAGCTGATGCGCGCGGCGACGGGGCCGGCGTTGAGGACCTTGGGCATCTCCATGCCGATGGCGGGGGCCGAGAGGACGTCCGGGTAGGACCAGGTCAGCTCCCATCCGTCTTGGGTCCTGCGCCGCTCGGTGGGCGAGCCCGTCCCCGCCGGGAAATCGATGTCGGCGAAATCCGTCGTCATGCGCAACTCGAAGCCCCGCACGCGGCTGGCGTCGGCGAAGGCGTAGCTCCAGCGATCGACGCCCCGCGCCCTATATCCGACCTTGAGCGGCACCGACCCGTTTGGGGGGATGACGACCGACTCGGTGATCGCGCCATTCTCCGGGGCGCGGGCGGTCGGGGCCGCGTCGCCAATCGCGAAGGTAAAATCGTGGTACGTTGCCTCGCGGCTGGGGAACGTGAAGACCACGTAGACCGTCTGCCCGATGGGCGTGGGGTTCTGGATCGCATATTCGCCCTCGAAGGCGATCTCGTAGGTCCTGTGCCAGAGGAGGCCCTTGCGCCTGGGCTCGTAGGACAGCGACGCGGCGACGCGGCTCGATGCGGGCCGGAGGATCCCGTTCTTCACCCCGCCACCCGGCGGAAGGTAATACGCGTGCGGGTGCTGTTGGACCATGGACGGTCCCCAGATCCCGCGCACCTCCTTGCCCAGGTTCTCGTTCGCCGTCGCGGTGCGTTTCGCCACCGCGCCCCCGAGCAGGAACCAGCCCAGCGCGGTGCAGAGGAAGATCCACCCCACCGCAAACATGCCACCCATCGTCATCTGGTATTTCATCGTCTCTCCTTTTCGTTGTTTGGATTCGCGTGTCGCGCCGAGGCCTCACTCGCGCGGCGCCCTCTTCCGGTAATGCAGGTCCACCGCCGGAATCTCGCCGCGGCAGAGCCGCTTCTCGAGCGCGAGCGCCTCGCCATCCCCCGTGCCGACCTCCAGGTTTCCGTCGGCGGCCGTGACCTCGTATGCCTGGGGGAGCGTCACGTGCCACTCGATCCGGTCGGCGAATAGCGGCGTCGAGGGCAACCGGAGCGAGAGGCGACCGCCGACCGGATCCATGGCGGGGTCCTTGCCGGTGTAGGAAAGGAAGACTTGGGAGATGCCCTTGGGGTTCGCGGGCAGCAGGAATTCCAGCGCCCCGTCCTCGCCGAGCACCGGTTGCGCGGCGGCGCCGTTTGCCGCGCACTTTAGGAGGCGGGCGCCCTCGGGGAGGGAGACCCTCCACCGCAAGGCCCCGGCATGCTCGATGTCGAAGGTGCCCTCGCCCAGCGCCGAGCCATCGCGGATCACGGTCGTCATGCACTTGAACGATCTCACCGTGGCCCGCTCGGCCTCGGCGATCTGGAGGCGTCGCGGCAGGAGCGCCGCGCCCTCGGTGACCGCCACGTGATCGCGGGCCCCCAGTCGTTCGCGGACCCAGGCGGGCAAGGCCACCCCCGCCAGCGCGGCGGAGGGGGGATCCACATCGAGGGCGGTGGCATCGGGTCGCGCCGCCACGAAGATCGCCTCGAAAGAGCGCGCCCCCTGCGGTCGCGGGCATGCCAGCGGCCAGCGATCCGTTTCGCCGCGCGGGGGGGTCCGCCATCGCACGTTCATCTCGCGCGAGCGGGTCCCGCCATCGGCCCAGGCGATCTCCAGCCGGTCTGGCCCCCCGGCGTCGGTCACCACCTCCCTCCGCGAGATCCCGTCGCCCTCGACCACGACCTCGCGGCTGTCCTCCGGCAACTCCAGCACCATCGCCTCGCCATCGCCCTCGACCGCATCGGCGATCAGGCGCGCCGCATAGCGCAAGAAGGCCTCGTCGCGTTCGACCAGCACGACGGCGTTGGCCGCCCATCGCGATGGCGCCGGCGGCTTATCCTCCTCCAAGAACAATTCCAGCGTCGCCCCCGTCGATGGCAGCGGGACATCCCTCGCGCCATCGATGGGGTGCGGCAGGCCCACCACCCGCAGGCGCTCTCCCTCGCCGAGGCCGTCCACCGCGAGCGTCGAGGCGGTGGCGGGCTGAGTTTCGAGGCGGAACAAGGGGGTTCCCGCAGCGCGCCGAGGGCCCACCCGATCGAAGCGCAGGATGACGGAGGCCCGGGATGGCCCGCGGATCAGCGCGCAGCACACCCCATCGCGCACCACGACATCCGCATCCCGCGGCTCGATCGCCGAGGGCGCCACGTCGCAGCCCACCAGTGGCACGAGTCGCCATCCCTCGCCGAAGGCCGCCGCCTCGAAGCGCGCCTCCAACCCCGGGGCGTCTCCCCCCGCACGAAGGGCAAAGCGCGCCGACACCAGCGCCGCCTCGACCGGCGGCACCTCTTTCTTCTGAGCCGTGTCCCGCAACGCACTTTCCAGCAGCGCCTTCAGCTCCGGATAGGGGATCACCACCCTCGAGTCCGTCAAGGCCAGCACCGGGTGGACATCCGGCGAATCTCCCCCGGCGGTCGCCGGCACCTCATTGGACTGCCTCAAGCCAGCCGCCGCCGCAAACGCTGGAACGATGCCCGCGGCCCACCACACGCACAACCATGTCTTGTTCATGGCAACACCCTGCACCACCCGCGTGAAGCCATGATGAAACCAGCGTGGAAAACGGGTGGAATCCGCGTGAAGGACCTCGCTCGAGAATTCCCGTAGCCGAACGCCCCAGGGCGTTTGGTCCGTTCCACCAGGGCCCACGAGCCAAACGCTTGCGCGTTCGGCTACTTTTTCCGACCCGGTGGTGCCGCCCTGGGGCGGCACGGGCTCTGACTCGAAAATTGGGTCGCGA
>CAZYWZ010000111.1:0-21485 GCA_964651705.1 uncultured Verrucomicrobiales bacterium | reverse complement strand
CCAAGGCGCAGCCTACCATTTTCCGCCCCGGTGGTGCCCCGCGTGCGGGGCACGGAATAGCTCGAAAACATCCAGAAGTCGTCACGGCGCCAGGCCGTGGACCCGCGCCGCCTGGCCCCTCCGTGACTGTACCACCGGACTCACAACCAATGAAATTACGATGGATTATCCCCGTCATTCCTGTTACCCGCGGTTTGAGGTTTGAGGGCTAGCGGTCGGGCGCGCGCCGGCCGACGGGGTGGAAGCCGTCGCGGTCGAAGTAGCCGATGGTGGGGTGGGCGGCATCGTAACGTGGGCCGGCGAGGGTTCTTGGCTGGGGCGGGTCGTCGGTGGTGGTCTCGAGGATGTACCCGGTCCCGTTGATGGGGATTTCGACCCAGGCGTGGCCAACGGGGGCCTGTGGCTTGCGCCCGAGGACCACGCGGACATCGGCGAAGCCATACTCGGTCAGTTTTGCGGCGAGCCAGAAACTCTTGTCGGCGCAATCCCCCTGTTTGTAGCGCTCCATGTCCTCGGGGCGGCCCCAGCTATCGGTGATGGCATATTTGAACCGCTGGGCGTTGGCGAGTTCCTCGCGGACGATCTGCAGGTCGGAGGCGTAGCGGTTGCTGGAACGGTCCTTGATGCCCTCGCCTTTCTGGGTCACCCCTAGGGCACCGTCCTTGTTACGCTGTAGGACGGTGGCGGTGTCCTGATGGTATCCGGAGCTGCCGGGCTTCTCGACCTGCCATTGGCCGTTGGTTCCCAAGACGAGGACGCGGCTATCGACGGCGGAACGGGTGGCGAGTTTCCCCGGGTCTCGGGCGCGCTGCATCGCGGACATGGCGTTGTCGTAGGCGTCCTGCTGTTTGTAGTTGGGCTGTGCCGGTGGTGCGGGGTGGGCGAGGGCGGGGAGGATCGCCGTGCCGGCGAGCGCCGCGAGGATGGGGGCAACCTTCACGGCGGTAATGTAACCGAATTGGGGCGGGGGTGCCAGTCGAGGGGGTCGCGCGGTCTTGAGGTTGGGGGGGACGGCGGGTAGGGTATGGCCCGTGGCACAGGGAGAGATGAGACCTTATCTGGATTTTGCCGAGGAACTGGCACGGGCGAGCGGGGAGCTGATCCGATCGTATTTCCAGCGCCCGGGTCTGTTGGTGGAGCGGAAAGCGGACCGGTCGGTGGTGACGCGGGCAGATCGGGAGGCGGAGGCGCTGATGCGCCAGATGATCCGGGAACGCTTTCCCGGGCACGGGGTCCTGGGCGAGGAGCACGGTGAGGACAACCCCGGGGCGGAATGGTGCTGGGTCCTGGATCCGATCGATGGCACCATCTCGTTTGTCCACGGCTGTCCGCTGTTTGGCACCCTGATCGGGCTGATGCATCGCGGGGCGCCGGTGGTGGGGGCGATCCATCTTCCCGCCCTCGGGCACCTCTGTATCGGGGACGGGGCGCGGACGACGCTCGACGGCCGCGAGGTCCGGGTGCGCGCGGTCGGGTCCATCGACGAGGCGACGGTGCTTTACACCGACGAGCGACTGGTCGCGCAGCACGCCAACATCGAGCACTTCCGGAGGCTGGTCGGCCGGGCGGCGGTCGTGCGCGGTTGGGGTGATTGCTATGGCTACTTCCTGTTGGTCGCGGGGTTGGCGGACGTGATGCTGGATCCGATCATGATGCCGTGGGACCTGCTGCCCCTCGTGCCGGTTGTCCGCGGTGCGGGGGGAGTGATCACCGCCTGGGATGGCGGCGATGTCCTCCGCGGCGCCTCCGCCGTGGCCGCCGCCCCGGGGATCCATCCGGAGGTCATTGCCGTCCTGAATCCGGGCTAGCGTCGTCGGCGGCGCGGGCACGCGCCGCGTCACCACATTGTAACACCCCGGACGCGCGACCGTCACCGGCCGTGAATAACCTGTGAATAAGCCGAGATGGGCGCGGCAGTTTAACGGAGGGTCAAGGCATGGCATCATATCGGACAGGGTTCATATCGGATGTGCATCTGGGGACGAGGGGGGGCGACGCGGAGGCGCTGCTGGGCTTTCTGAGGGAGAACGAGTTCGAGACGCTGTACCTGGTGGGGGACATCATCGATGTATGGTCATTGCGGCGGGGGATCTACTGGCCGCAGGAGCACAACGACGTGCTGCAGAAGCTGCTGCGCAAGGGGAGGAAAGGGACGCGGCTGATCTACATTCCCGGGAATCACGACGAGTTCGTGAGGCATTTTTTCGGGGCGTTTGGGAGCGTGACGATCCAGAAGAGCGCGATCCATCGGGGTGCGGACGGCAGGCGGATCCTGGTGATCCACGGGCACGAGTTGGACGTGGTGGTGCAGAGCATGGGGTGGCTGGCGCACCTGGGGGACATCGGTTACAAGCTGCTGATGGAGGTGAACCGGGTGGTGCATGCGGCGCGCAGTCTGCTGGGGAGGCCGCACTGGTCGCTGAGCGCGTACGTGAAGCGGGAGGTGAAGAACGTGGTGAGTTTCATAGGCAAGTTCGAGCAGGAGGTGGTGCGGTACGCGCGGCGGTATTCGGTGGACGGGGTGCTGTGCGGGCATATCCACACGGCGTCGGAGAGGGAGATTGAGGGGATCGCGTATTATAATTGTGGGGACTGGGTGGAGAGCCGGACGGCGATCGTGGAGCATTTTGACGGGACGATGGAGTTGCTGAGGGATCTGCATCTGGCGGGGGAGGCGGTAGGCGGGGAGTATCGCGAGGAGATGGTGCCAGCGGGGGTGAGAATGTAGCCCCTCCGGTCACGGAGGGGCCCACGGCCTCACGGCCGTGGCTACGTCTGGAATTTTCGAGTCAGACCAGCGCGACGCCTCTGGGGCCGCGCTCGACGGTGCCGATGCGTCGGCCGCGGGTGATGGCTAGGGCGCGTTTGGCGTGGCGGTCGTCGACGACGACGACGAAGCCGATGCCCATATTGAAGACTTGGTAGGCCTCGGTCTCGCCGAGGCCACCGCGGTCGCGCAGGGCGCGGAAGAGGGGCGGGATGCGCCAGGAGCGAGTGTCGACGATGGCGCGCCGGCCCTCGGGCAGGATGCGGGGGAGGTTATCGACGAGGCCGCCGCCCGTGATATGGGCCATGCCCTTGACGGGGAGCTGGCGCATGAGGCGACGGATGGTGGGCAGGTAAGAGGGGTGGGTGCGGAGCAGTTCTCTGCCGATGGGGAGGCGGAGGCCGGGGAGGCGGTCACCGGGGCTGAGGCGCATATCCTCGAAGAGGATCTTTCTCGCGAGGCTGTAGCCATTGGTGTGGAGGCCGGAGGCGGGCAGCCCGATGATGGCGTCGCCGGGGCGGATGGAGGTGCCGTCGATGATCTTCTTTCGGTCGACGATACCGACAATGCAGCCGGCGAGATCGTATTCACCAGGCGGGTAGAAACCGGGCATCTGGGCGGTCTCGCCACCGAGGAGGGCGCAGCCCGCGGCGGCGCAGGCCTTGGACATGCCGTGGATGAGGGCGCCGAAGACGCGGGGATCGAGTTTTCCGGTGCCGATGTAATCGAGGAAGAAGAGGGGTTCGGCGCCGAGCGTGAGGATGTCGTTGACGCAGTGGTTTACGAGGTCGGCGCCGACGGAGTCGTGCCGGTCGAGCATGAAGGCGATCTTGAGCTTGGTGCCGACGCCGTCGATGGATGCCACCAGCACGGGGTCGCGGTGCGCGGGGAAGTTGGCGCGGAAGAGGCCGCCGAAGCCCCCGACGGCACCGAGGACCTCGGGTCGGCGGGTGGATCGCAGGCGGGGGCCGAGGCGCGATTTGAGGCGGTTGGCGAGGTCGATGTCGACTCCGGCGCGCGCATAGGCTTTCTGGGGCATGGGGATGTTTCCGGGGTGTGCTTGTGGTGGGACGATTGTGTGCGCGGGACGGGGCGCTTTGTCAAAGCGAACCTATTCTTCGTCCGTGGCGGCGACGCGCGGGAGGATGGCCCAGCCCCAGACGACGACCCCGGCGATCCAGGCGACGGCGGCGTAGGCGAGGTGGGAGAGGCGGATGTCCGGGAGAAAGTCGGCGGAGACGCGGGTGGCGAGCGCGAGGATGGCCAGGATGGCGAAGGCGAGGAGGGCGCGGATGCGGCGGGGGAAGAGGTGGGAGGCCCCACCGTGGCCGAGGATGACGCGGGTGGCCACCGCGATGGTGAGGAGGCCGAAGCCGCCGATGAAGAGGACATGGGCCCAGGCGACCTTGGGTTCCGGGGCGAGGGCGACGGCGGGGAAGGCGCAGAGCAGGAGGATGAGCGCCGCGAAGGCGCAGCGGGCGATGGTGCCCTTCGGCCTGGCGCGATGGATCGGCAGCTGCGTGAAGAGGAACCCTCCGGCGATGGCGAGGCGGGCGAGGTTTGCGGGGACCCGATGGCCGAGCGCCTCGGCGATGAAGGTGAGAATCATGGCGAGGCCGCAGGCGAGGGCCCAGGCGCTCGCCGGCGTCCAGCCTTTGGGCGGGGCGGGGGACTCGGGGAAATCCTGCCGGTTGGGCAAATCGAAAAAGCGCGGGAGGAGGAAGGCGCCCACGCCCATGATGGGCAGCAGGAAGAAGCCCTGGTAGAGGAGGAGCCTCGCGAGCGCGTCATGCCAGGGCGGGAGGTCGGCCAGCGGGCCGAAGAGGAACAGCGCGACCCCTGCGAACGCGGAGAGGAGGCCCATGCCGGCGAGGGCGAAGGAGGGCGGCGGGAGGTCCTTTCGCACGAAGGCCCGTGCGCCGAGCGAGGCCACGAGCGAAAGCAGCGCCAGGAGGAAGACCTGGTCGCCGGGGAGGGTGAGGCCCGCGACATGGAGAATGGCCGCGGCGATCAGCAGTGCCGCCATCGAGGTGGACTCGACCGCGGTGAGGCCAGGGGCACCGATCAACCTCGGGACCGCGGTGCCGAGGAAACCCATGGCGAAGGCGCCGAGGAAGCCCTCCGCCATGATCCGGGCGTGGGGGATAGCGGGATAGGCGGCGAGCATGCCCCAGGCGTGCAGCGGCCAGAGCACGGCACCCAGGATCGCGAGCAGCGCGCCCGTTGGGAAGAGCAACCGATAAGGTTCCCCGGGAAGCAGGGCGAGCCAGAGACCGCAGCGCTCGCGGACGCGGCGAAAGGGTTGGCGCGCGTCAGGCATGGGGGGGATCCGGGGCGGGGCCCGCGTCAGGCATCTCATCCCTGAGCAGGCGGCGCCAGCGGGTGATCTCCTTCCGGACGCGCCGCGGGTTGGGGGAGCCCTCCGTGGCGCGTTCCTCGAGCCGGCGCCTTGCGCCGGAGCGGAGGAGTGCGGCGGCATCGGCGAGTTCCGGAGAAATCGCGGCCCATTCCTCCGGGTCGAGCCTGCCGATGTCGCGGCCGGAGTCCTGGGCCATGCGGACGGCGGAACCGACGAGGCGGTGGGCCTCGCGGAATGGGACTCCGCGGCGGACGAGGTCATCGGCGATGTCGGTGGCCAGGAGGGAGGCGTCGCCGGCGGCGCGTCGCATGGCGCGGGTATCGAACCGGGCTCCGGCGATGACGTCGGCCATGAGGCCGAGGCAATCCCGGAGGGTGTCGGCGGTATCGAAGAGGCGCTGTTTATCCTCCTGGAGGTCGCGATTGTAGGTCATGGGGAGGCCCTTGAGGGTGACCAGGAGGGCGACGAGGTTGCCCACGACGCGGCCGGACTTGCCGCGCACCAGTTCCGGGACATCGGGATTTTTCTTCTGGGGCATGAGGCTGGAGCCGGTGGTGTGGGCATCGGCAAGCGAGAGGAAGCCGAACTCGGAGGAGCACCAGAGGATGAGGTCTTCGGCGAGGCGGGAGAGGTGGACGGAGCAGAGGGCGGCGGCCGCCAGGAACTCGACGACGAAGTCGCGATCGCCGACGGCGTCCATGGAGTTGGCGGCCAGGCGGGGTCGGCCGCGGGGGTCGACGAACCCGAGATCGAGTGCGGTGGCCTCGCGGTCGATGGGAAGGGTGCTGCCGGCGAGCGCGCCGGCGCCGAGGGGGCAGACGTTGGTGCGGGCGTGGGCGTCCTCGAATCGCCCGTGGTCGCGCTCGAGCATTTCGACGTAGGCGAGGAGGTGGTGGGAGAGCAGCACGGGCTGCGCCCGCTGGAGGTGCGTGTAACCGGGCATGACGGCGGCGGGGTCGTCGTCCGCGGCGCGGACGAGGGCCCTCTGCAGTTTGCGGATGACGGCCTGCTGGGCGCGGATCTCGTCCTTGAGCCAGAGTCGCATGGCGGTGGCCACCTGATCGTTGCGGCTGCGGCCGGTGTGGAGTTTCGCGCCGGCCGGGGTGATCTCGGTGAGGGCGGCCTCGATATTCATGTGGACGTCCTCGAGTTCCTGGCGCCAGGGGAAGTCGCCCGAGCGGATTGTCGCGGCGATCTTCTCGAGGCCCGCCCGGATCTGGGCGAACTCCTCGTGTCCGAGCAAGCCGGCGGCCGCGAGCATCCGGGCGTGGGCGAGGCTCCCGCGGATGTCGTGCCCCGCGAGCCGATGGTCGTACGAGACCGATTCGGTGAATCTTTGGATGGTCTCCGCCGGCGCCTCGTGGAAGCGCCCGCCCCAAGGTGTTGCGGCACCGGTGTCTGGCATCCCGGCAGGGTACCCCGATGGGCGGGGGTGTTCAACCCCCAAGGCCGCCAGATTTGGGTTGAATCATGGGCGATGTGGCCGAAAAGTGCGTGCATGGATCGGCCCGAGCGAGTGGCTTTGTACCCCGGCAGTTTCGACCCCGTCACGAACGGGCACCTGGATGTGGCGCACCGGGCGCTGGAGCTGTTTGATCGGGTGATCTTCGGGATCGCGGTCCACACGCCGAAGACCACGCTATTTTGCGCCGAGGAGCGCCTGGGGCTGGCGCGCGACGCGCTGGCGCCGGTCGGGGATCGGGTCGAGGTGGCGGTGTTCGAGGGGCTGCTGATCGATTTTGCGCGGCGGCGGCAGGTGACGGCCATCGTGCGGGGGCTCCGGGCCGTGGCCGATTTCGAGTTCGAGTTCCAGATCGCGCTGGTCAACCGGAGTTTCGCGCCGGAGATCGAGACGATATTCCTGATGCCGAAGGAGAGCCTGATCTATCTGAGTTCCTCGCTGATCAAGGAGATCTCGCAACTGGGGGGCAACGTGTCGGCGCTGGTGCCTCCCAATGTGGACCGGGCGCTGAGGCAGAAATTTGGTGGTGTGCGATGAAGATCCATCTCCTTCAGATACCGGACGAGGGGCTGATCCTCGAGGGGGAGGAGCCGTCCGATCTGGTCGAATGGCCGGGTTTCAGTCCCTCGGGGCCGGTGCGCTACCGGGTCGAGGCGTCCTTCCGCGGCGGTAACCTGTTGGTGCGGGGAAACCTGCGACTGGAGGGGACGTCGCCGTGCGCCCGGTGCCTGCACCCCCTGCCGGTCACGGTGGAGGTGGGCCAGTTTACGGCGCTGGTCGAAAAGCCGGAGGGCGAGTGCGTGGACTTGACGGAACAGGTTCGGGAGGACATCATTCTCGCTCTGCCGACTTATGTCCGGTGCGAACTGGACGCGTCACAGCGTTGCCCGATCACGGGCCAAAGCTGGGGTGACGTGGTGGGCGACCGGCAGGCATCGATACAGTCCGATGTCTGGTCGGCGCTTGATAAGCTGGGTAAAGAGAAGAGAAAGAAGGCTTGATAGCATATGGGCGTTCCGAAACGCAGGAGTTCGAAGATGCGGATGCGGATCCGCAAGGCGGCGAATCGCTGGCACGCGCCGAAACTGGCGGAGTGCCCGCAGTGCGGCGCGAAGTTTCAGTCGCACCGGGTGTGTCCGTCGTGCGGGTATCACCGCGGGCGGCAGGTGCTGACCATCGAGACGGCGGCCGACTGAGCCGCCGGGCGTGCGCGCCATGAAGATCGCCCTCGACGGCATGGGGGGGGATTTGGCCCCGGCCAATCCCGTCGCCGGGGCCATCGAGGCCCTCCGGCGGTTTCCCGCGATCGAGAGGTTGTACCTCGTGGGGCGCGAGGAGGCGCTGAAGGCCGAGTTGGACCGGCACCGTTCGGTCCCGTCCCGGCGCCTGGAGATCGTTCCGGCCTCGCAGGTGGTGGAGATGGGGGACCCGGCGGTCGACAGCGTGCGGCGGAAGAAGGACTCCTCGATCAGCCGGGCGGTGGATCTGGTGAAGGCGGGGGAGGCGCAGGCGGTGGTTTCGGCGGGTCACACGGGGGCGGCGGTGGCGGCATCGACGGTGAAGTTGAGGAATCTTCCCGGCGTGGTGCGGCCGGGGATCGCGACGGTGCTGCCGACCGAGACGAATCTATTCGTGCTGATCGATGCGGGGGCGAACATCGATGCGAAGCCGGTGCACCTGGGGCAGTACGCGATCATGGGGGCGGCCTATTCGGAGCACGTGCTGGGTTACCGCAACCCGTCGGTGGGGCTGATGAGCATCGGGACGGAGGAGGTCAAGGGGAACGACCTGACCAAGGAGGCCTTCAAGCTCCTGAGCGCGCTGCCGATCCGTTTCCGCGGCAATGTCGAGGGGCACGACCTGTTCGAGGATCCGGTGGAAGTGGTGGTGACCGACGGCTTCGTTGGCAACGTCGTGCTGAAGACCTCGGAGAGCATCGCCTCTGCGATGCTGCATTGGCTGAAGCACGAGTTGACGCGCAACCCGCTGAGGATGCTCGGGGCGATGCTGGCGAGGGGGGCATTCCGGGCGATCAAGCGGAAGACGAATTACGAGGAGATCGGGGGCTCCCCGCTCCTCGGCGTGAACGGCATCTGCATCATCGCGCACGGCGCCTCGAGCGCGCTGGCGATCACCAACGCGATCCGAGTGGCGGCGGAGTCCATAAGCCACGACCTGAACCCCCACATCGTAGACAGGATCGCGGCCGCCCGCGATCTGTTTGGGGCGGCCGAGGAGGCCGCTTCAGCAACACCATCCGCAGCATGAAATCAAGTGAGTCTGAGGCGAAGGCGACGGGCGCCGTCCGGTCTGGGAGGAGCGTGCACATCGCGGGAATCGGGTCTTTTGCGCCCGAGCGCGTGCTGACGAACCAGGAGCTGGAGAAGATGGTGGACACGACCGACGAGTGGATCACGACGCGCTCCGGCATCAAGGAGCGGCGGATCGCGGCGGAGGGGCAGGCGACGTCGGACCTGGCGCTTGAGGCGGCGCGGGCGGCGCTGGCGGACGCGGGGCTGGGGCCGAAGGACGTGGATCTGATCGTGGTGGCGACGGCGAGTCCCGACATGCTTTTCCCGTCCACGGCGTGCCAGCTGCAGCACAAGCTGGGGGCGGGCAACGTGCCGGCCTTCGACCTTTCGGCGGCGTGCTCGGGTTTCATCTACGGGCTGGAGGTGGGAAGGCAATTCGTGGCGAGCGGCGCGCACGAGACCGTGCTGGTGGTGGGGGCGGACAAGCTCTCGTCGATCACGGACTGGACGGATCGGGCCACGTGCGTCTTGTTTGGCGACGCGGCGGGCGCGGTGGTGCTGCGGCACGAGCCGGGGCGACGGGGGATACTCTCGACGCTGCTCGGTGCGGACGGCTCGCAGAAGGAGATCCTGAATGTGCCCGCGGGCGGTTCGGCGATGCCGGCCTCGGAGCAGACGGTGCGCGAGAGGATGCACTGCATCCGGATGAGCGGGCGCGAGGTTTTCAAGATCGCGGTGAACGCGATGTTGCGGGCGGCGCGCGAGGCGGTGGCGCGGAGCGGCCTGTCGCTGGAGGAGATCTCGTGGGTGATCCCGCACCAGGCGAACATGCGGATCATCGAGGCGATCTCGGATCGGCTCGGCCTGGGGATGGAGAAGTTCCAGGTCAACCTGCAGCAGTATGGCAACACGTCGGCGGCCTCGATACCGGTGGCGTTTGACGAGGCGGTGAGGAAGGGCCGGATCAAGCGCGGCGACAACGTGCTGCTGGTGGCGTTCGGGGGTGGCCTGACCTGGGGCAGCGCGGTGATCGAGTGGTGAGGGCGCTGTCGGGCATGGCCTGCCCGACTCTGGCGGGGGAATGCCTTCGCCACGGGGGAACTTTCGGGTCAGGCGGACCACATTTTCACTTCTGGCGGTGGCGCAAGCCGCGGGGTTGACACCTCACCACCTGATGCTACCGATTAGGTATCCTTTGGCTATTAGATGCGAGGAGTTGAGAATGGCTTATAAGGCAACGTGCGGTGGCTCGAGGGGCGGTGGTGGGGGTCTGGGCCTTTCGGCGGAGGATGCGCCGTGTTTTGCCGGGCGGGCGGTGGAGTGGCATCCGATGGGGATCCGGATGCGGACGCGGTTGGCGTTCGAGGTTGGGGTGGAGCTGGCGCTGAGCGTCAAGACGGCGGAGGGGGAGGTGGCGGTTTCCGGTTTCGTGGTCGATTGCTCGCCGGTGAGCGACGAGCCAGGGGCGTTCGAGTTGACGGCATTTTTCGGTCGCGGTGTCGCGCCGGTGGGCCCGCACGGGGCGCGATGACGGTGCGGCCGATGGGTCGGCCGGGGCGGTCGGTCCCTTCATGGGGGCGCCGCATCATTCATGTGGAAACTTCTGGTGGGTGGCGGAGTGCCTCGAACTTCGAGGTTTCTGGTTAGGGCGCGGTGGTTTGGAGTGTCACGGGGCCGAGCAGTCCGGAGGGCTGTAGGGGATCGTCTTTTTTCCATAGCCGCCAGCTGGTGAAGGTGAGTCGGCCGGCGGGCGACGGCTTTCCTTCGTCGAGCCATGTGGGCCAGGTGTTGAGGGTGCCCTTATTGGTGCGGTCGCTGTCCTCGGGCAAGGTCTCGTCGCCGATCTGGCGATTGACCCAGAGGTTGACGACGCGGATGTCGAGGGTGTTTTCCCCGGCGCGGAGGGCCTCGGTGACGTCGATGCGGTACGGGGGTTTCCAGAGGGTGCCGATGTCTTGGCCGTTGAGCCTGACGGCGGCGATGACTTCGACGCGGCCGAGGTCGAGGAACGTCTTCCGCTTTCCGTGTTCCGTTTTCAGGTCGTGTGGAAGGGCGAACGTGGTGCGATACGTGGCGGTGCCGGAGTAGAAGCGGATGGGATCCTCTGGGCGCTGCGACCAGTCTTGGAGTGTGCCGAAGGTGACGGGTTGATCGGGGCCTCCCCATCGGGGATCGAAGGTCACCTCCCAGGGGCCCCGGATACCGAGGAGGGATCGGAACTGGGGATCGGGAACCTCGCCGGGCGCGGCGCCCTCGCCGGCCGGGGCGGGCTTGCGGAACAGGATGAAGGTGGAGCCGGCCTGATCGAGGGCGAGGGGCACGTGTGTCAGCCCGTCGGCGAGCCACCAGGAGGGGGCGTCGGTGGTCTTTCCGGATTCTGGGTCCCAGATCTCGGGGAGTTTCCCGGTGACGCGGAACGAGGCGACGGCCTGTTCGGGGTCGGGGCTCCGGTTGGCGACAAAGTAGATGTCGGCCGCATCGGTGCGTTTGTGGATAAACCGGAGGTTGGGCTGGCCGGAGCGGGTGCGCGCGGAGAAGTCGGGGAGCACCCCGATGTCTTGCAGGACCTGCCCGACGTCGGCGAGATCGGGGAATAGGCCATCGTCGGTGGCGCAGTCATTGATCTCGCCCCAGGGTTGGACTCCCGCCTTCCCCAGTTCGAGCGCGGGTGTCCAGGGCCCTGGCGGCGCGGGTGCGGCGTTCCAATCTGGGGCACCCATCTCCGACGCCAGCCAGGAGGCATCGGTCGGGATGAGGAGGGAGGCACCGTCCTGGGATTGGATATCGAGGGTGGCGATCAGGCCGGCCGGGTTCGGGGTATCCAGGGTGTTTTCGGCGACGACGGCGATGAGATTTTCGCCGGGCTTGAGGTGTTTGGCGATATCGGCCGCATAGGCGCGCTGGTAATGGCTTCCGCTCAGGACGGCGTTGCCGTTGACGAAGCACTCGAACGCATTGTCGGCGGTCATGACGAGGCGCGCCTCGGCAAGCTTGTCGAAAGTGAGGGCGAAAGTCTTCCGGAAGTAGCGGCGGCCTGGGGCGAAGGGCTTTTTCTCGTCGCGCCAGATCCACTGGGCTTGCGCGAGGCCGCCGCCCTCGGGATTCAGGAGAGGCAGCGCGAAGGCGAAGGGCCCGCCATGGAAGATCCTTCCCTTGCCGACGGCGCGCGAGGCCAAGGTGGCGGGCGCCGGCCCGTCACCCCAGATCGCCCCCGCGAGAGCGGCCACCTCCTCGTCGCAGCCTGGAAAACCGGTGAGGCTCGGGGATCGCGATGGGCGGTTGCCGACGGCCGTGGCGCCGGCCTCGAGCAAATCCTTGATCTTCTTGAGCAGGGCGGGGGTCATGGTTTCCGCGCGCGGGAGGGCGAGGATGCGATAGCTGGCCCCGCCATCGAAGGTGATGCGGCCGTCGCGGACGCGGGCGTGTTTGATCAGGGCGTCGGGGGGGCACATGTCGAAATTGTGTCCCGGGCGCTCGATGGGCAATCCCTCGCGGCCGGGCTCCTTGGACCGTATGGCGCGTTGGCCCTCGAGGGTCTGGGGGGAACCCTCGGGTCCCAGCAGGCAGATGTCGGCGACGAACTGGCCCTGCTGCAGGAGGAACTGGCAGCGCGCGAGGTACTCGTGCCATGGGCGAGAGTATTCCCACCACGTCTGGGTGCGCTCGTAGTGCAGGCCCCAAGGCCCCATGGAGACGCCCGGGGCGCGGTCCGGGTTCGTCCATGGCTGCAGGGCGTAGCGATGGAACACGAACCGGTTGATGCCCTCGCAGAATGCCCAGTCGCCGAGGTCCTTGATGTTCCCTGGGTGACCGAGCCATTTCTCGGTATTCGCCGCGGTGAAGGCCTCGGCGCCGACGATGGGGCGCCCGTAGACATGCGCGGCGGAGGACATCGCGGTGCAACTGAAAGCCGCCCCGTAGCGGCCTGGCCCGCCGTGGTTCCATGACCAGAACTCGCCCATCGGCTCGTCGCATCGTCCCGCGTACGCCAGCTCGTCCGTGGGGCAGGTCGTGTAGGCCTCGATCGAGAGACGCAGGCCGTGGGCCCGCGCCATCTCGCGGAAGGCCCCCGCATAATTTTCCAGCAGGAGTTCGGATATGGTCTGCCGCAGGTCCCAGAGGAAGCGCTCGGAGATCTCGGGGCTATCGACGATCGCCCCGGTCATCGCGACCATGAAGGGGAGCATGTCGTATCCTCGGCGGGCGCGAAACTCGTCGCGCATCCGGGGCGTCCAGTTCTGGCTCCCGACCTCCCAGCTATCGATGTGGGTCGAGACGAGGGTTTTGCCGGCGAGGGGGTCGACATCGGCGACCAGTTTGGCCATGAGGCCATCGAACATGATCTTTGCCGCCTCTTTGCTGAGCTTGTCGCACTCGAGGCCACGGCCCCCCTCCGGGGCGGGGTGGTTCTCCTTGCCGGTGGTGGTGTGCCCGATGCGCAGCACGGTCCAGTCGCCGCCGGGAACTTCCCATGTCAGTTTTCCGTCACCCGCCATCGAGGTGGTGATGTCGGTGATCTTGGAGCGATCGACCACGCGGTCCGCGGGCAGGGAGGGCCAGGTGGCTCGCGCGGAGAAGCTGCCTCTGGCGGGGATGAACGAGGCCTTCGCCTGGATGCCCGGGATGCGGGCGGCATTGGGGGGCGTCGGGAAGGCGAGGACCGCGATATCCCGATAATAGTCCCGGTTCGCCTCGGGCCGCCGGAGGGTGCCGTCGAAAGTCCGCGGGCCTTGGATCTGGGTCGTGGTCCAGACGATCTTCTGCATGGACATCTCGGGGGTGATCCATGGGCCGCCGCTGCCGCACCAGCCGGCGTCGTTATTCATGTTTACCTCGATGCCGAGGCGCGATGCCTCCGCGCAGGCGTGCGTGAAGAGGGCGCGCCAGAGCGGGCCCGCAAATGCCGCCGGGCCCTTGGGCGTGCCCTGCTCGGTCTCCATGTACAGGACACCCCCGATGCCGACGCGCGCCATCGCCTCGAGGTCCGCCGTAATCCCGTTGCTGGTGATGTTGCCATCCAGCGGAAACCAGTAGACCCAGGGGCGCGCCCCGGGGGGCGGGCTGCGGAAGGATCGCGCGAGCGGGTCGTCCGCCTGGGCGGCGCCAACACCGATTAACAGGAGAATGAGTCGGGCTATGGGGGGC
Organism: uncultured Verrucomicrobiales bacterium; assembly: GCA_964651705.1. GTDB lineage: Bacteria > Verrucomicrobiota > Verrucomicrobiia > JADLBR01 > JADLBR01 > JADLBR01. The sequence continues at coordinate 7,500 of CAZYWZ010000111.1, read as the reverse complement.
AGGTTCACGCCATGAGCTTCGTCCTTCGGTCCCCCCGCGCAATGGCAAAGGCACCACGAAATGCGACACATGTCGGCTCAACCAGGGTCATTGTGGCTCAAGGTCTGGTCTCATCGGCTGGCGCGCCTGGGGTGTTTTGGGGACACCCTTCGTCGGCCATGCTTCGCGACGGGTGGGAGCCGGGATGTTGCCATGATCGCCCGAGGGGGTGGGCGAATTTGAGGTCCGGTGGTGGCTCGTCCATGGGTAATGGGATCGGATGCAGACGCCGTGGGGGAAAAAGTGGCACGATCTTTGCGGTGAGGGTAGAGTTAGAAAGAGAGAGTGCCATGGAGGCTGAAGGCTCAGATCCTTTGGCGTTTCGGCGGCATCTGATTGCGGCGGAAGGATATCTGGAGCTGGGGATGCCGCGGGACGCCCTGTGGGAGCTCGGCGCGATCGAAGGGGATCGCGAGGGGGATGCGCATGTGTTGCGCCTGCGGCTGCGGGCGCTGAACGGGCTGGGGGACTGGGCCCCTTGCGAGGCTTTGGCTCGGGACGCCGCGAAGCGGTACCCGGAGGAGGGGGAGTTTTTCCTGCATTGGGCTTATGCGTTGCGGAAGACGCGGCCCAGGGCGGGGGCCGGGGAGGTGATTGCGGCGGCTCCGGAGCCGCTGCGCCGGTCGGGGGTGCTGCACTACAATCTGGCGCGATTCGAGGCGCAGGAGGGGAATATCGAGGACGCCCGGGGATACTTGGCGGAGGCCTGTCGGCTGAACCCGATCATGGCGATAAGCGCGCGGCGGGATCCCGCGCTGCGCCCGATCTGGAACTGAGGGCCCCGGAGGCCGGCGAATATTCTGGCTGGGCAGATGGGGGTCTCTTGCCCAATGTCTGCCGACGATGCCGAAGCGCAACGACATCCATTCGATACTGGTGATCGGCTCCGGGCCGATCGTGATCGGTCAGGCGTGCGAGTTTGACTACTCGGGGGTGCAGGCTTGCAAGGCCCTGAAGGAGGAGGGCTACCGCGTCATCCTGGTGAATAGCAATCCGGCAACGATCATGACGGACCCGGAGTTCGCGCACGCGACGTACGTCGAGCCGATCACGCCGGACGCGATCACGAAGATCATCGAGAGGGAGAAGCCGGACGCGCTGCTCCCTACGCTGGGGGGGCAGACGGCGCTCAACGCGGCCATGCGGCTGGGTTCGACCGACGTGCTGGAGCGGCACGGGGTGCGCTTCATCGGCGCGAACCTGGAGGCGATCCGCAAGGGCGAGGACCGGGAGGCATTCAAGCAATGCATGCTGCGCATCGGCCTGGACGTGCCGCGCTCGGGCACGGCGCACACGTTGCCGGAGGCCCAGGCGGTCGCGCGATCGATCGGGCAGTTCCCGCTGATCATCCGCCCGGCCTACACGCTGGGTGGGTCGGGCGGCGGCATCGCGTACAACCGGGAGGAGTTCGATGCGATCGCGGCGTCCGGCCTGGCGGCCTCGCCCATCAGCGAGGTCTTGATCGAGGAGTGCCTGGTCGGCTGGAAGGAATTCGAGATGGAGGTGATGCGCGACCGGCAGGACAACTGCGTGGTGGTGTGCTCCATCGAGAACATCGACCCCATGGGGGTGCACACGGGGGACTCGATCACCGTGGCGCCGATCCAGACGCTCACCGACAAGGAATATCAGGCCATGCGGGACGCGTCCTTCGCCGTCATCCGCGAGATCGGCGTGGAGACCGGCGGATCGAACATCCAGTTCGCGGTCGACCCGGCCACCGGGCGGATGGTGGTCATCGAGATGAACCCCCGGGTGTCGCGCTCGTCGGCGCTGGCGTCCAAGGCGACCGGGTTCCCCATCGCCAAGATCGCCGCGAAGCTCGCCGTCGGCTATACGCTCGACGAGATCCGGAACGACATCACGCGGGAGACCCCGGCCTGTTTCGAGCCGACGATCGACTACGTGGTCACCAAGGTGCCGCGGTTCACCTTCGAGAAGTTTTCTGGCGCGGACCCGACGCTGACCAGCTCGATGAAGAGCGTCGGGGAGGCGATGGCGATCGGGCGGACATTCAAGGAGTCGCTGCAGAAGGCGCTCCGCTCGCTGGAGATCGGCGCCTGGGGCCTGTCGGGCGGGAAGTGGGGCGGGGAGGAGACGCCGCCGAAAGAAGAGATCCAGCAGAGGCTGGTGACGCCGTGCGCGGAGAGGATCTTCTACCTCCGCCACGCCTATCGTGCCGGGTTTACCACGGGGGAGATCCAGGGGCTGACGGGGATCGACCCGTGGTTCCTGGAGAACGTGCGGGAGATCGTCGCGGAGGAGGCGTCGCTGAAGGCGCTCGGGGCGGGCGCGCTCGAGGCGGGACCGATGGCGCGGGCGAAGGCGATGGGCTTCTCGGACCGGCAGCTTGCGGCGGTGGCGGGCGTCCCGGAGGGCGAGGTCCGGGCGCGGCGCAAGGCGCACGGCATCGTCCCGGCGTATCGCCTCGTGGACACCTGCGCGGCCGAGTTCGAGGCATACACGCCCTACTACTATTCGACCTACGACCGCGGGGACGACGAGGTCCGCGGTAACGATCGGCGCAAGGTGATGATCTTGGGTGGCGGGCCGAACCGGATCGGGCAGGGCATCGAGTTTGACTACTGCTGCGTCCACGCCGCCTTCGCGCTGAAGGAGATCGGTTTCGAGACCATCATGGTCAACTCGAATCCCGAGACGGTCTCGACCGATTACGACACCAGCGACAAGCTGTTTTTCGAGCCGCTGACGCTGGAGGACGTGCTCCACATCTACGAGCGCGAGGGCTGCTGGGGCGCGATCGTGCAGTTCGGGGGGCAGACGCCGCTGAACCTCTCCGAGGGGCTCGAGCGCAACGGCGTCAACATCATCGGCACCCCGGTGGCGAGCATCGCGATCGCCGAGGACAGGAAACTCTTCCAGCAGATGCTGAAGCGGCTCGGCCTGCGCCAGCCCCCGAATGACACCGCCACGAACGCGGAGGAGGCCGTTGGCGTGGCGGTGCGCATCGGCTACCCGGTCCTGGTGCGCCCCTCGTTCGTGCTCGGCGGGCGCGCGATGCAGATCGTCTACAACGACGACGACCTGCGCCAGTACATGCGCTTCGCGGTCGAGGCATCCCCGGAGCGACCGGTGCTGATCGATCGTTTCTTGGACGACGCGGTCGAGGTGGACGTGGACTGCATCGCCGATGGCAGCGATGCGGTGATCGGGGCGATCATGCAGCACATCGAGCAGGCGGGGGTGCACTCGGGCGACAGCGCGTGCGTGATCCCCAGTTTCTCGCTCGCGCCGGCCGTCCTCGCGGACATACGGCGGGCGACGCACGCGATGGCGAAGGAGCTCAAGGTGCGGGGCCTGATGAACGTGCAGTTCGCGGTCAAGGATGACGAGGTGTACGTCCTGGAGGTGAATCCGCGCGCGTCCCGGACGGTCCCGTTCGTGAGCAAGGCGATCGGCGTGCCGCTGGCGAAACTGGCGGCCAAGGTGATGGCGGGGGAGCGGCTGGCGGACCTGGGGTTCACGGAGGAGATCATCCCGCCGCATTATTCGGTGAAGGAGGCGGTGTTCCCATTCGCGCGTTTCCGGGGCGTGGATATCCTCCTCGGGCCAGAGATGAAATCCACCGGGGAAGTCATGGGCATCGACCCGAACCTGGGGATCGCCTACGCGAAGTCGCAGATGGCCTCCCAGCCCCCGCTGCCTCTCGGCGGCAACCTCTTCATCAGCGTGCGGGACGCGGACAAGGCGGCGGTGGCGGACGTCGCCAGGGAATATGTCCGGCTCGGCTTCCACATTTACGCGACGGCGGGCACGGGGGGCTCGCTGGAGGAGGCCGGGGTTCCGGTCAACCGCCTATTCAAGGTGCAGGAGGGTCGCCCCAACGTGCTCGACATGTTGATCAACGACCAGATCGCGATGGTGATCAATACACCGTCGGGCAAATCCGCGCGAGCCGACGAGGTCCGGATTCGCACGACCGCCCTCTACCGCAACGTGCCGGTGATGACGACCCTGGCCGGGGCCCGCGCCGCGGCCAACGGCATCGCCGAGATCAAGAAGAATGGCTACAGTGTCCGGCCACTGCAATCCTACCACCATGTGGCCTGACCCCGGTAAAGGGGCAGCGGCCGCGCGGATCGGGCTACCGTTGCTGCCTTTCGGCCCTGGCGGGATTCACCTGTCCGCGCGCCGCGCCCTTGGGCGAAAATATGGCCCCCCGGGAGGCATCCGTCCACAGGAATCCGGGTCGGGCGGCTTGAATATCGGCGGTCTCTCCCTATGACTGACGGACGATGAATGTGACAATCGAGGACGTTAGCGCCTGCCGCAAGCGGCTGCGCATCGAGGTGCCGGCCAACGAAGTGACCGCCGAAGTCGAGCGGATGACCGACGAGTTTCGGAAGGTGGTGCGATTGCCGGGCTTCCGGCCGGGAAAGGCGCCGCGCGACGTCGTGGCGAAGCGATTCCAGGCAGACATCGACGACGAGGTCAGGCGTTCGCTGGTGCCCAAGGCCTACCGCGAGGCCGTGAGATCGAGGAAGCTGAGGGTGGTCAGCGCCCCCCGGGTCGAGGAGCTGAAATTCGAGCGCGGGCTCTCGATGAGTTTTTCCGCGCTGGTGGAACTGGCGCCGGAGATACGGCTGCCGGCATACAAGGGGATCGCGGTGAAGGCCGCGCCGAAGCCGGTGGGCGACGAGGACGTGCAGAAGGCGATCGATTTCCTGCGGGAGCAGGAGGCGAGTTTCAAAGACGCCGGGGACCGGGCGGTGGGGGAGGGGGATTTCGCGGTGGTCAAGTTCACCTCCGTCTGCGAGGGCAAGCCCCTCCAGGAGGTGGCGCCGACGGCGAAATCGCTGGCCGAGAGGGACAACCTCTGGATGCAGATCAAGGAGGATTCCTTCCTGCCGGGGTTCACGCCGCAGCTCCTTGGCCTCAAGGTCGGGGACCGGAAGGACGTGCTGGTGGACTTTCCGGCGGATTTTCAGGTGGCGGAGCTTGCGGGCAAGAAGGCGACGTTTTTCGTCGAGGTCGTCGGGCTGAAGGACCGGGTGCTGCCGGAGGAGGACGAGGCGTTCGCCAAGCGGATGGGCCGGTCCAGCATGGAGGAGGCGCGGGGCGCCATCCGGGCGCGATTCGAGGAGGAGAGGAAATCCGACGCGGAGATGGCGAACAAGAACCAGATCGTGGATTTCCTGCTGTCGAAGTGCCAATTCGAGGTTCCCGAGTCGATCCTGGAGTACCAGACCCGGAACGTCATCCGGCGCGTCGTCGAGGAGAACGCCGCGCGCGGCATGGCACCGGAGGAATTGCAGGGGAAGAAGGACGAGATCTATCGGTTCGCTCAGAAGAGCGCGCACGACCGGGTGCGGGCGGATTTCATCCTGCTGAAGGTCGCGGAGGAGGAGAAGATCCAGGTGACCGAGGCGGAGATCAACGAGAGGGTCGCCGGGCTGGCCAGGCGCTACCAGATGACGCCCAAGAAGCTGCTCTCGGAGCTGGAGAAGCGCGATGGCCTGTCGCAGTTGGAGGAGGAGATGCTCATTGGCAAGACGCTTGATTTTCTCCTGAACGAGGCAAAGCTGGAGATCGAATGAGAGAGAGGGCAGATTACTATCATGTCCCGCACGTGGTCGAGCAGACCGGGCGGGGCGAGCGGGCGTACGACATCTATTCCCGGCTGCTGAAGGACCGGATCGTCTTCATCGGCTGCGCCATTGACGACGGGGTGGCAAACTCCGTCATCGCGCAGCTGCTGTTTCTCCAGATGGAGGACCCGAAGAAGAACATCGACATCTACCTTCAGAGCCCGGGCGGCTACGTCACCGCGGGCCTGGCGATCTATGACACGATGCAGTTTTTGACGTGCGACGTGTCGACCTATTGCATCGGGCAGGCGGCGAGCATGGGGGCGGTACTGCTGGCCGCGGGGACCAAGGGCAAGCGGTATGCGTTGCCCAATGCCCGGATCATGATCCACCAGCCCATGGGTGGCGTCCAGGGCCAGGCCTCGGACATCAGCATCCAGGCCAAGGAGATCCTGCGCACCAAACAGCGGCTCAACGAGATCCTCGCCTACCACACCGGGCGTCCCGTCGACGAGGTCGAGCGGGACAGCGATCGCGACCGCTTCATGTCGGCGGATGAGGCGAAGGAATACGGGATCGTGGACGAGGTCATCAGTTCCCGGAAGCAGATAACCGGCTAGCTGCGGCCTGCCCCAGGCGAGATGGGATGACGCAGGCATTCTATCGCTCGAGGACGGGGAGGCGGCTCAATCGCGTGGTGTACGCGCCCGATGGGCCGGTCCGCGCGGGGGCGGTCCTGGTGCATGGGTTGGGGGAGCATGTCGGGCGGTATGCCGAGGTGGCGCACATTTTCACGTCGCGGGGCATCGTGCTCTGCGGGGTGGATCTTCCGGGCTCCGGGCGATCCGGGGGTCGGCGCGGCGACATGCGGGGCCTTTGGGAGGGCATCCTTGCCATCTCCGAGTGCGCCGAGCATCTCGATGCGATGTTGCCGGGGGGCGCGCCAAAGGGCATCGTGGGGCACTCGTTTGGGGCCTTCCTGAGCCTGGCGTTTCTGCGCCGTTTCCCGGGGGTGTTTCGCTTCGGGTGGCTCAGCTCGCCCCTGTTGGAGCCGTCGCGGAGCGTGGGGAAGTGGAAGCGGCGCCTCGCTTTGGCGATCGAGCCGATTTGCCCATGGGTGCGCGTGGATAATGGTGTGAGGTCGGAAGGGTGCACGCGTGATCCCGGCGCGATTCAGCGCCTTCGCGCCGACCCCCTCATGCACCGTCGGGTCTCGCTCCGTGTGGGGAGAATGCTGATGGACGAGGCCCCCGAGATATTGGCCGGTGGCCTCGCGGGGGACATTCGGTTGCTGGTGACGCAAGGGTTGGCTGATCCGGTTTGCCCCCCGGAGGTCACCCGGTCCTATTTCGACAGCATTGGGGTTGGGGATAAGGAGCTCAGGGAATTCGAGGGAATGTTGCATGAACCCTTTCGCGACATCGGTGGCAATGCGGTTCTCGTGGCTGTCGGGGATTGGCTGGATCGGATCTTGAAGGCGGAGGCCGAAGGTCGCAAAACGGTGTCGTCGCTGCGCTCTGCCACCGCAAGTCCGTAGAACGGGCCGCCCCCGATCTCGCCGCCGCCGGCGCGGGGACGCGCCGCATCATTCATGTGGAAACTTCTGGTGCGTCGTAGCCGCCGACGTGAGGAGGCGGTGGTACCAAGTGGCTCGAATCCGCCTCCTCACGTCGGCGGCTACCCTAAGATTCGCGACTGCTGGAATTGCGCGGATTTATCTTCGGTATCCGTGCGATTCGAGGTTTGAAGTTTCTGGTTAGATCCCATGCCCCGCCGGGTGGGGCACCACCGGGGCGGAAAATGGTAGTGAAGCCGCTTCCTATCCCCCGCCGAAGGGCGAAGGCCCTTCGCTACCGTCGGCGCTCTCACCCGTAGCGAAGCCCCTTCGGGCTTCGGCGCCCCACCGGGCCCC
>CAZYWZ010000110.1:0-21681 GCA_964651705.1 uncultured Verrucomicrobiales bacterium | reverse complement strand
CAATGAATTATCTCCGTCGTCCCCATGATCCGCGGTTTGAAGTTTCTGGCTAGTCCGCGAGCCGGAGGTCGGTGAAATCGGTCTCGTAGTGGAATTCGGTGCCGTGGGCGCAGATGGCGGGGCCGACGAGGACGTCGTTGGGGAGGTCGGCCTCGATCTTGTCCCGCTGGCGCCAAGGTCCGCCGGGTCCATCCTTGGAGTCGAATGCGACGATGCTCGGGCCCGAGCGGACGAGCTTCAACCAGACCGGGGGGTGGCGTTTCTCTGGCTGGGATGGATCGTTGGCGTAGTTTGGGCCGGTGATATCGTCATTGGCGAGGCGCCGCTGGAGGCGGGTGCCGGATTGCGGGGCGACCATGAGGTAGGCATTCTTGGCGCCCGGGGCGAGAGAGGGCCGGACCATGATTCCCGCCTTGTTCCACTGTTCGTGGCCGCCGCGGGTGGCGGCCACCTTGGCGACCATCTCGAAGTCGCCGGACGCCCGGCGGAAGACGAAGCAGCAACTGTCGGCATTTTCCCAGATGTCTCGCCCCTCGTGCCAGAGGCTGAGCGAGTCGGCGGCGGCGGCAATGGTGCCCCCGCGGTTCCTGGGTTCCCCGATCTGGGCGCTGCGCCAGCCGTGCCCGATGTCGATTGAGGCGTCGGCGTCATCGGGCGAGAGGGATGGTGTGGCCGCCACCGGGTCGGTGGCGGGCGGCGCGGTGGCGGCGCGGGCGACGGAGGCGGTGTCGAGGACGTCGCCGCTTTTGGCTCGCAGCATGGCGAGGGTGGTCGCGGTGATGGCCACGATGGCGGCGGCGCCGGCGGCGGCGATCCATTTCAGTCTCGAGGACGAGCCATCGCGATCGAGATCCAGGGAGAGGTTCTTTGGTTCGGCGGCCGCAGGCGCCAGGGCGACATGTTTCTTGGCGGTCTCGAGGGCCTCGATCAGATCGAAGTAGGAGAGGAACCGGTCGTTTGGGGAGCGCTGGACGCAGCGGTTGATGATCCAGGCGGTCTCTTCGTGGAGGTGTGGGGCGAAGGCCTTGACGGAGACCTTTTGTGCCTTGAGGTGCTTCCGTGCCATCAGGGACGCGCTCGTGGCTTGGAAGAGAGGCCGCCCGGCCGCGGCGTGAAAGATCGTGGCGCCGAGGCTGTAGATGTCGCTCCGGAAATCCTCGGCCTCGCCCCCGAGCCTTTCGGGGGCGATGTAGTAGGGCGAGCCCCAGACGAGACCGTGCTGCCGGCGGGTCTCGTCGGCAGGCAACGACAGCCCGAAATCGACGAGCTTGGCGCGATGGAACGAGTCGAAGAGGATGTTCCCCGGTTTGACGTCGCGGTGGAGCAGGCCCTTGGCGCTGGCGGCCTGCAGGCCCCGGGCGACATCCAGGGCGATTTGCAGGAGGTCGGTCTCCGGGATCGGTCCGGCCGCCATGCGGCTCTGTAGCGTGCCATGGTCCAGGAACTCCATCGCCAGGAAGTGGGCGCCATCGCTCTGCGCGAATTCGTAGACCTGGACGACGTTGGGGTGGTTGATGCTGGCGGCGATCTGAGCCTCGCGGGCGAAGTCCGAAACGAAGCTGGGATCGTGGAATAGCTCGTCGCGCAGGAGTTTGACGCAGGCGGTCCGCCCGGTGAAGGAATCGATGGCCTCGTGGACGGTGCCGAGGCCGCCGGAGGCGATTTCACGCACGATCTGGTAGTGGCGAAAGAACTGGTGTGGGATGGCGGGAATCGCGCAAGCGGGGCAGGCCATGCCCGGGCCCCACGAGTTGGCATCCGTGACCCACGAATGGCGGCAGGCGATGCATCGCGCGAATCGTGCGTCCGGGGTCGCGGCCGGCGGTTCCATCGACACTTGGCGTAAGGATGGCCCGCGCCGTTCGGGAAAATCAAGGAGTTGTTTTCGCGCTATGCGTTGAGGCCGAAGCCGGGGACGGGGTCGGCCGAGCGGAATCGGGCCAAGACCTGCGGGATCGGGAGTTTGGTTAGGTCGGCGGCGAGGTTTTTGTGGAGGCGGCGGCGATGGTCCTCGGGCAGGCCCTCCAGGATGCGCTGATTGATGGTCGATGGGGCCGCGAGGTACCAGGCGTCGGGGCGCGCATCCTCGAGCAGGGAACGGAGCTGCCCGAGCTGGAGGCTGAGGAGGCGCCGCGCGGCCTCGGTGCGCCCGTTATGGTCCTCGCCCTGGGACATCGCTCCGCCGCGGGCGCCGTGGCCCGACGGGAAGCGGCCTGCCTGATCGGTGACTTTCTCGCCGAAGCGGGCGTGGGCCTCGATGTTGTCATGGCGGTGGATCGGTTCGAGCCGGTCGCTGCCGTCGGGTTCATCCCGGACCAGCCTGTAGCCGTACAGGCAGCCCAGGTCCATCAATACGATTATTTTTTTCATGATTGTCGAATTGCCCCGGGTGCTGGGGTTGACTTCCACAGTTAAATTTATGCCCTTGCGCGCCGGTTGTCCACCGGCGCGTTGCCGGCCATGAAAATCGCGGCAAGGAAATCGTTTGCAATTTTGCGCGATGGCTGTAGGCAGTTCGCGATTGAAATTGGCCGGTGGAGTTTTGAGGCGATGAGGAGCTGGAGATTATTTTTAGGATTGGTGGCGGGGTGCGTGCCGGCGTTGGCGCCGGGCTTTTTCGGGCTGGAGGCGGGCGCGCCGGCACCGGAGCGCAAGGCGGATCTGGTGGTGGTGAGCCTTGCGGATCAGGCATTTGCGGCATTTGCTGGTGGGGAGCGGATCCTGCGGGGGCCGATATCTAGTGGGACTCGGGGGTACGAGACGCGCGCGGGGACCTTCCGCGTGACGAATAAGCATCGCGATTGGGTTTCGACGATATACGGGGTGCCGATGCCGCATTTCCTTCGCCTGAACCACGGTTCGAGCGGGTTGCACGGGGGCTACCTTCCCGGTTTTCCTGCATCGCACGGTTGCATCCGGCTGACGTTTGCCGACGCGGAGAAGCTGTTTGCGATCGCAGCTGTGGGGACTCGGGTGGTGGTCACGGGCGAGAGCACGGAAGACACCCGCGGCGTGAAGCAACCGCCTTCGGGGCCGATCTATTATCGGGTCGTGGGGGGCAAGAAGGTCATTCTTTCCGAATCCGAGGCCCGGCGGAAACGCCAGATCAAGGAAGGGGACCGCAGCTGGATCAGCAGCAAGCCGCGCTAAGATGGGGCGGTGGTTCAGGCCGGCTTGGCTGAGGTCGCTGGCGCCTTGGTTTTTGCCCCTGTGGTGTTTTCCCGTGCTGCTGGCGATCGCCTCCCTTGGGGGAGTCGACGTGTTGGTGGTGGGGTGGTTCATCTGCCTATGGGGTGCCGGGGCAATCGTGTGGCCGATCATCGGGGTGTTGCGTGGGGAGGTGCCTTTCGGCGACGCGCTGCTCGGCGGGGTGGTGCCCACGCTGGTCATTGCCGCTGGGGTGTTTGGGCTGCTGGATCTGGCTCGTCGGCTCTTTGCGCCGTGATGGGTTCGGGCGCCGCGCGCCGCGGATTATGATTATCTGCGGTATCCCCGTTATCCGCGGTTTGACGTTTCAGGCCGGGGGCGGGTTTGGGGGTTGTCTTTCGTGGGCGATCGGGGCGGCGTCCAGGGGGTGCTCGTGGTGGTGCCATTCTTTGGAGACCTTGCCGTCCCACCAGGCCCAGTTGATGGGGTAGACCTCGGGGTCGAGGAAGACGAAGTAGAAGTGCCAGACGAGGATGGCGAGGCAGGCGAGGATCGCCTCGTAGTAGTGGATGGTGGTGGCGACGTCGATGGCCCAGCGCGGGAGGAACTGGGTGACGTCGATCTTGAACCAGATCATGAGGCCGGTGACGCTCATGATGATGGTGCCCCAGACGACGGCCCAGTATTCGATTTTCTCGGGGTAGCCGAAGCGGGCGAACTGCGGGCGGGGTCTACCGCGCATGACGAGGTGTTTGGCGTTGGTGATGGCGTCGGCGAAGTCCTTGCCGTGGGGGAGCATGTCGCGGAGCATGCGTCGGCCCTCGCGGGCGATGGCGATGTAGAAGACGTGGTAGACGCCCAGGCCGATCATGACGACGCCGGCGATGCGGTGGCTCAGGCGGCGGAAGTTCTCATCGGAGCCGAGAAGCCTGGCGAGCCAAGAGTCGGGGAACTTCAGGGCGAAGCCCGTGACGGCGAGGATGATGAAGCTGGCGGCGAGCAGGAAGTGCTGCATGCGCTGCTGGCGGTCCATGCGGATGACGACGCGGTCGGGTGCGCGGAGGGCGGCCATGGCGCGGCGGCCCCAGGTGAGGAAGTTGTGGCCGAACATGAGGCCGATGGTGCCGAAGATGAGCCAGAGGTAGACCTTGCGGACCCAGTAGTTGATCTGGGAGCCGATCTCGTCGCCCGGCGCGCCATCGGCGTGGATTTTCCCGCGGGCGAAGTTCTCGGTGGCGCCGGGATGGCACTTGCCACAGGTGGAGACCAGGTTCGTGGCGTAGATGCTGGATAGCGGGTCGGAGGAGGGAAGGATCAGGTGGGCGCCGTGGCAGCTCGAGCAGTTGGCGGCCCGGACCGAGCCGTAGTGAGAGGCTAGCCCGTGGTAGCTCTCCATGAAAGTGCTGACGCGGTCGGCGGGCAGGCGGAATTTGGTGTTGATCTTCTCGGAGGCGTGGCATTTCGAGCAGATCTGCTCGGATATCCTGACGGGCGATGCCGCGCGGAGGTCCTCGATCTGGTGCTCCGAGTGGCAGTCGATGCAGGTGGGTGCCTCGCGGTTGCCCGCGGCCAAGGACTTGCCGTGGACGCTCTGTGCGACGGCCTCGGTGATCTCGGGGTGGCAATCGCCGCAGGTGGTGGCGAGGTTCTTGTGGTGGAGGCGGGAGTCGGGCATCTCGGGGGAGATGATGTCGTGTTTGCCGTGGCAGTCGGTGCAGGTGGGGGCGCCCTCCTCGCCGGAGCGGATCGCGAGCGCGTGGGCGCTGCCCTGGTAGGTGCCGGATTCGTAGGCGTGGCAGATGGCGCAGTCCACCGTCTTGGCGGCCACCTCGTTGTCTGGATGATCGGCGGTGATGTCGGTGTGGCAACTGGCGCAGGTGTTCGTGGCGTGGACCGATTTCGCGTATTGCTCCGCATCGAGGAAGAGGGAGACCTCCTGGCCCGCCGCGTTCGTCTTGGTGAGCGTGTTATCGCTGTGGCACTCGAGGCAGTCGGCATTCGACGGGGGATCGGCGGCAGGGAGGGTCGACACCAGAAGGATGGGCGCGAGAGCCATCGGGAGGAGATGGCGGATATTTGGCAATGGCATTAGAAGTCCTTTCGATGAGTGTCAGGTGAAATGAAACTGGCTGATGGGTGTCCCCGTCAAGCCGGAACGTCTGTTGCGCGCGGGTAATACGAATTTTTACATTGGGGCACTGGAGGATATCCGTGACAGGGGCGGGCGGTGGGCTATAGGGGTAGGGTTCCATGAGGCACACGATCTCCATTCTGGTGGAGAACAAGTTCGGGGTCCTGACGCGGATCTCGGGGATGTTCTCCGGGCGCGGTTTCAACATCGACACCCTGAACGTGGGTCCGACGCACGACCCGAAGACATCGCGGATGACGGTGGTGGTGCAGGGCGATGACACCGTGCTGGAGCAGGTGACAAAACAGTTGGAAAAGCTGGTGGACGTCATCGAGATCTCCGACTTCAAGGAGGGGGGGTGTGTCGACCGAGAGCTCGTCCTGCTCAAGCTCAAGGTGGATTCCAAGAGCCGGGGCGAGGTGATCCAGATCTGCGAGATTTTCCGGGCGAACATCGTGGACGTGCAGGCGGAGACGCTGACGGTGGAGCTGACCGGCGACGAGGGCAAGGTCGTGCGGTTCATCAAGCTGATGGAAAATTTTGGGATCCTGGAGCTGAACCGCACCGGTCGGATCGCGATGCGGCTGGGGTGATGGCGGAAGGGACATCGGAGCGACAGGATTTGAACCTGCGACGTCCTGCTCCCAAAGCAGGTGCTCTACCAAGCTGAGCTACGCTCCGGAATTCCCCGGCATGATGGCCGCCTTCCGCAAAAGCACAACCCGATTCGGCGGTCCCAAATTCTCGCGAAGGGTTGGTCCTGGCCTGGAATTTCGTCCCCGCCGGCGTCGCGCAGAGGCGCCCTACAATTTTTTTAGGCCGCCTGTGCCAGGCGGCAGCGGGAATGCAGTTTCCCCCGGAATGACGCGGCGCGGCGCGGCCGATTGAGGCGGTAAGGGTTTCTGGCTTTCTGCCGGGGCTGGGCGACACTTGGGGGTTTGAGGAGACTGAGATGTCTGGATGCTGTCATGGGTCTGGGGCTAGCGGGGCGGCGGCGGAGAAGGCCGGGGCGATGGAATGGGTGCGCCTTGGGGTGGCGGCGGTGCTGGCGGGGCAAGGGATGGCGTTTGGGATCGCGGCGAACGTGACGCCGCCGGCGGGGGGGGAGCGCTGGGTCTTGCACGGGCTGTTGGCGGGGTCGGCGATCGGTGTTTTCCTATTGGCGGGGTTGCCGATTTTGCGCGAGGCATGGCGGCAGGCGCGGTGTGGGCGGGTGGTGGTGGAGCAGCTATTTCTTGCGGGGATATTCGGGGCATTTGGGGCATCGGTGCACGCGACGCTGTCTGGAGAGGGCGACATCTATTACGAGGTGGTGGCCGTGCTGGTGGCGATCTACACCCTCGGGACCGTGATCGGGAAGAACCGCCGCCGGACGGCGCTGGAGTGCGCGGACCGGCTGCGGCGGGAATTCGATCGGTGTGTGAAGCTGACGTGTTGCGGGCAGAGGCGGGAGTGTGCGTCGGCGGAGGTGGTGGTGGGGGATCGGGTCTGGGTGGGCGCGGGCGATGGGGTGCCGGTGGACGGGGTGGTCGACGAGGGGGTGGCGTTCGTCCGCGAGACGCCCATGACGGGCGAGCCTTTTCCGGTGGTCAAGCGCGCTGGCGATCGGGTATTGGCCGGGGCGCACGTGGTGGACTCGCCGCTGGTGGTGCGGGCGACGGCGTCAGGGCGCGAGCGGCAGCTGGACGGCCTGCTGGGTGCGGTGGAGGCGGCGGCGGCGAGGCCATCGGAACTGCAGCGCGAGGCGGACAAGATCGTGGCGTGGTTTTTGCCGGCGGTGATGCTGGTCGCGGTGGCGGTATTTGTCGGTTGGACGGCGGGGGTCGGATGGCGGGTGGGGCTGTTCAACGGCCTTGCGGTTCTCGTGGTGGCGTGCCCATGCGCGATGGGGCTGGCGACCCCGATCGGGATCTGGAGCGGGCTGAATGCCCTGGCCGAGCGCGGCGTCGCCGCCTTCTCGGGGGGGTTTCTGGAGCGCCTGGCGCAGGTCGATCTGGTCGTCTTCGATAAGACGGGGACGCTGAGCGAGGAGGCGTTTTCCGTGGTGGATTTTGGGGTGGCGGCGGGGTGGGATCGGGAGGTGCTGCGCGGTTGGATTGGGGCGGTGGAGGAGAGGAGCCGGCATCCGGTGGCGTCGGCGTTCCGGGATTGGGCGCGCGAAGGGGGGGGCATTGGGGCGGGCGCGGAGGTCACGGGGGTGGAGGCGATCGCGGGGGTCGGGGTGAGGGCGCGGCTGTGGCATGAGGGGCGGGAGGTGAAGTTGGCGGTGGGGAATCGCGGGCTTTTGGAGGGAGAGGCGTGCGGGGATGCGTCGGAGCTGCTGTGTTTGTTGCGGCGACCCGAGGGGCATCTGCATGAGATCTTTGTGGGCGTGGACGGGCGGTTGGTGGCGGCGGGGCTGGTTCGTGAGCGGCTGCGGGATTCGGCGGGTCGCGCGCGGGAGATGCTGGGGGGGATGGGGATCGGCGTGCGCATCATGACGGGCGATCGGGCGGACAGCGCGTCAGTGTTGGAGTTGGGCGAGTGCGAGGCGGGGCTGACCGCGGAGGCGAAGGCGGGCCGGGTTCGGGCCGCGCAGGAGGGGGGATCGAGGGTCCTGTTCGTTGGCGACGGGGTGAATGATGCACCGGCGATGGCGGAGGCGTTTGCGGCGATCGCGATGTCCGGCGGGGCGGCGCTGCCGCGCGAGGTCGCCGGGGGTGCGCTCTACGGCGGCGATCTGTCCGCCGTGGCGGAGGTGGTTGGGATCGGCAGGCGCGTGGCGCGCGGCATCCGGTCCAATTTGCTGTTCGCGGCCATCTACAATGTGGCGGGGATTGGACTCGCGGCGGCGGGGGTCTTGCATCCGGTGGCCGCGGCGGTGCTCATGCTCGCATCGAGCGCTACGGTCAGCTGGCGGGCGCTGCGGTTCGGCCGGGCGCTGGGTTAGCCTGCGCCCGGGCCCATCTGTTGCCAGATGGGCTACATATTCCGTCCGCGGAGGACCTGTTGCCCTACTTCTGCGTGGCGGGCGGCTTGTCAGAGACGCATCGGAATCCGAGCCAGAGCTGCGCCGAATCGCGCAGCTGGGGCTGCGGGAACTCCTCCTTGAGCGTCTTCATCGAGCCGGCGAAGTTGCCGCCCTTGACGACCATCGTGGGCAGGCCAAGCTTTTCCGCGCCCGGCGTCGATGTCCATTCGCTGACGTTTCCGGCGAGGTTCTTGGCGCCGCACTCGGCGACATCGAGGGGCGTCTTGTCGACCTCGCTCCAACCGCGGAAGCCATCGATCTCGCCCCCGAGTGTCGGGTCGCCGGCGACGTAATCCTCGCCGGTGTTCGCGCGTTTCTTTTCGGGCTGGGTGCCCCACGGGTAGGGTTTCCCGTCGCGGCCCATGGCGATCCGGTCCCACTCCTGGGCGGTGGGGAGGCGCTTGCCGGCCCATTTCGCATAGGCGTGCGCGTCCCAGAAATCGACATTGAAGACCGGCGTGTTGTACGTGATGACGTCGCCGTAGTACTTCCGGTTCTGCTTGATCGAGCGGTAGATCTCGGCCCATTTGGCGGGCTCGTAGGATTTCTTGGTCTTTGGCATTTCCGGGTGGGCGAACTCGCGCAGGTTGCCGCGCTTCTTCACGTCGATGAGAAACTGGGCGTACTGGTAGATGGTGACCTCGTATTCGTCGGCCCAGAACTCCTTGAGCGTGGCCTTCTGGCCCTTGGAATCGAGGAATTCGCCGGCGGGGACGTTGAACATGGCGTTGAAGTCCTTGTAGGGGCGATGGAGGAGGGTGAAGCCGAGGAGGGCGGCGGCGATGACGACGACGAGGCCGGTGCCGGCGAGGGCCATCGTGACGAAGCGCTTGTGTTTCTTCTCGGCCTCCTGGAGGGCCTTGACCGCGGCGGCATGCTCGTGGGACTGGACGAGGTTTCTCTCGGGGGCCAGCTGGATCTCGAGCTGGCCGCAGAGGTTGATGGCCTGGTCGATGGAGAGGGACTTGGCCAGCATCTGTTCGAGGAGGCTCTGGAGGGAGGCGACGTGTTTGGCCTGCGGGTTGAGCGTTTGGCTGACGAAGCTGGCGACGAGGGCCATCTGGTTGCCCTTGTCGGCCTCGGGAGCGCCGAGTGCGGGGTGCAGGTGGTTCACCTTCAGGACCCCGGTTTCGGAGATGAGCAGGTCGTTGGGGCGGATGGCGCGGCAGGGTTCGGCGCCGAGGTGGCGCAGGGCGGCGAGGAGCTGATTGAGGAGGCCATTGGCGGTGCGCGCGTCGATGGTGTGGCCCGAGGCCAGCCATTGGCTCATGTCACCGCCGGTCCAGTACTCGTCCGCGACGAAGGTGAGTCCCTGAATCTGGGCGACCTCAAAAATCGTGAGCAGGTTGGGGTGTGGCTGGGAGGCGCGGCGCTGGAAGTAAGAGACGAATTCGTTTTGGGAATAGGGTCCTGTGCTGGAGAAGAAGGTGAGTCGGACGCGGCGGTTGACACCGGCCTGGGTGGCGATCCAGCAGGGCCCCCATTCGGTATCGGCGAGCTGTTTGGAGAGGGTATAGCTGCCGACGGCGAGGCCTGCGGCGAGCTGATGCGGGGTGAGGCGGTCCGGGACGGCGGTCGACATGAGGCCGCGGCGATACTGGGTCGTGCGGCCAGCGGTGTCGAATTTCGAGGGCGCCGGGGGTTGCTCTTGGGTGGGCGCTTGGGCCGGGGGCGGCGGGGGAGCGTATTGTGGGGCGTTGGGCGCCGGGGGCGGGGGATAAGCGGCGCCGGGCTGGGGCGGTGGTGGGGGGACGGGTGACATCTGTGGCTGCTGGGGGGCAGGCACCTGGGATGGGCCGGGAGGGACGGGGGGGTATGGGGGCGTCATGGCGGAAGGTTGCGCGGGGGGATAGTAAGGCGGCTGCGGCTGGGGGTACTGCGGCTGCTGCGGCTGCTGCGGTTGCTGTGGATGTGGGGGGGTGGGATATTGCATGGATGTCGGGGGTTGTGGTTCGGAGGTTTGTGGCATTGCTTGGCCAAAGGGAGCGCCGATGACAGATGTCGGGTCGTCGGGTGCGATCGGGCCGCCACCGACCTGTGGCGTCGGGGTTGACGGCACGCGGGGGGGCACCAGGGCCGATGGCGTCTGGGCGGGGGCCCCGAAGGGGCCGCCGACGAATGGCGATGGGGCGGCCGGCATCACCGAGGAGAAAGGCGTCCGCGCCGGGGCGGCGGATTGGGTGGGCACCGGGGTCGCGCTGTCGGGCGCCCGGCGCTCCATGGGCTGGGTGACCAAGAGGTCATCGAGTCCGCGGTCGGCGATGCCGTGGTCGGGGGGGGGCGGAAATCCCGCCTGCGGGGTCCTGGTGGCGGGCGGTTGAATCGGTGGGCCGAAGGGATGGGAGGCCGGGACGATCACCGGGGCGACATCGGGCCGCGCGGGCAGGTGGGCCTGCGCCTGGCGCTCATTCATGGGCTGGGTCACCTCGAGGTCATCGAGGCCGCGATCGGGTCGGGAGACGGCGGCCGGGGCCGGCACCGGCGTCGGTGCAAATTCTGGCGCGCGATAGGTGGCGATCACCGGGATGGGCAGGGGGCCCGTGCCGCTCGCGCGCGGCGGGGACGCCGGCGCCGGGGCCTGCATGGGCTGGGTGACGAGGAGGTCGTCGAGGCCGGGTTCCGCGCGCGAGCCGGAGCCCATGGGCTGCGTGACGTCCAGGGAGTCGAGGCCGGGCTCGGAGGCCAGCGGCATGGGTATCAAGGACTCCTTGACCTGTGGGAAGAGGGAACGGAAGGTCCGTTTGATGTCCTCTTTGGTGAAGGGCTTTGCGAGGAGGCGGGCGGTGCCGAGGTAATGGAGGTAATCACTGAGGTCATACTCCGTCAGGACGATGGCCTTCACCTTGGGGAATTGCTGGATCACCTTGGCCACGAGATTGACGCCATCGATGGATGGCATGATCGCCTCGGCGACGACGAGGTCGACCTGATGGCTGGATCGCATCTTGTGGAGGGCCTCGGCGCTGTCTCCAAAGGTGTGGATCTTGAGTCCCTCGAAGCCGCGGAGGGCCTCGCGCAGGGCGTGCTGCAGGTCGGGGCTGGGTTCCGCGATGTAGACTTCGAGGTGCTGGCTCATGGCTGGGATGCGGGGGTCGGGTTGCCGGAGAACAGGGGCGCGAGCTGCGGGGGTTCGGAGACCTCGTCCTGCAGTTGACCGCGGTGGAAGACGCGGATCAGGTAGCCGTAAAAATTGAGCGGTGGCGCGCTGAAGGGCCCGGCCCGGACGAGGATCTGCTCTGGCTCGCCCCCGGCCCAGTTGATGGGCAGCGACAGGAAGTCATACCGGACCGATTCGCCGGGGACCGGGTAGATCTTCTCTTCGTCGGCCTCGAAGAAATAGATCTGGAATTTCACGTCGCGCACGGCGATCGCGCCCTGGGTGAGGTTGGCGGCGATGGTGATCCTGAGGGACTTGAATCCCTGCTGGTCCTGCTGGGGCTCGACCCGTGCGATGGTGAGATCGCGGGGGAGTTTTTCGCGGGTGCGGCTCTGGCGCTCCATGGCGACCTGGGTCTCGCGGCGCTCGATGTCGAGGAGGCGGTCGCGGGCGAAGAGCGCCAGTGGGCCGGCGGCCTCGCCCAGGGCGCGGAGGTCCTGCCAGGACTGTTTGGCGGCGCCCCAGTCGTTCATCGACTCGTAGAGCAGGCCCAACTCTCGCAGGACCTCGGGGTGCCTGGGGTCCAGGCGTTGCGCCTCGACGAGCTTGGCCTTGGCGAAGATGATGTCGTTGAACTGCCGGAACTCCTTGGCGTCCTGGAGCAGGCCCTCGATTTCCTTGGCGTGGGTCTCTGGCTCTGGCGGGCGGAGGCGGAGGGCGAGGTTGGGGGTGATGGGGGGTGTGATGGCGGCGGGCGGGGGCTGCTGGAGCGCCTGGGCGATCGGGTCGGGGCGCATCTCGGGCGACAATTCCCTCAGGCGGCTGGAGATCTGATTGCGCTGGCGGGTGTTGATCTCCCGGGCCAGCTGGGTCTCCACCTTGACGGTGTAGCGGAACACGGGGATGGAGAAAATGATCCAGAGGAGCTGGCCGGCGATGACCAGGACAAGGAACCAGAGCGTGAATTTCCAGACCGGGTTCTTGACCCTGGGGGCTGGCTGGATCCATTCCATCTGGGGTAAGGATGGCCCGTGTTGGCGGCCCATGTCAATGATCTGACCCGGCATGGCAGGGGGCGGGGATCAAAGGAGATTTTTCGTGCTGGGCAGGCCGCGCACGCGGGGGTCCCGGGCGCAGGCGGCATCGAGGGCCCTGGCGAGTCCCTTGAAGATGGCCTCGGCGATGTGGTGGGGGTCCCTGCCGTAGAGGAGTTCGACGTGGAGGTTGCAGGCGGCGTTCATGGCAAACGCGCGGCAGAATTCCTCGACGAGCTGGATGGGGAAGTCGCCGGCCTTGAGGCGGCGGGTGCGGACGCGGTATTCGAGGAAGGGGCGGCCGCTGAGGTCGACGACCACGCGCGCGAGGGTCTCGTCCATGGGCAGGTGGGCGGCGCCGTAGCGGCGGATGCCGCGCTTGTCGCCGAGGGCGCGGGCGACGGCCTGGCCGAGGCAGATGCCGACATCCTCGACGGTGTGGTGGAAATCGACCTCGACATCGCCGTGGCAGGAGACATCGAGGTCCATGAGGGAGTGTTTGGCGAAGAGGGTGAGCATGTGGTCGAAGAACGGGATGCGGGTGCGGGCCCGCGCGCGCCCGGCGCCGTCGAGGGCGAGGGTCATTCGGATGTCGGTCTCGGTGGTCTTGCGGATCACCCTGGCGCTGCGTCTCTTGGCTGGCATATCACCTTTCGAATCGGATGCTGGCGGAACGCCCGTGGGCGTCGAGGCCCTCGATCGCGGAGAAAGTGGCGATGCCGGGCAGCGCGCGGCGCAGCGAGGCGGCCCCATACTCGATGACCGATGTCCGGCGGAAAAATTCTCCGGCGGTTAGGCCGGCGAAGGATTTGGCGGCGCCGCCGGTGGGGAGAGTGTGGCTCGGGCCCGCGAGGAAATCCCCTGCGACGATGGGGGAGAACGCGCCGAGGAAGATGGCGCCGGCGTAGCGGATCCTGGGCAGGAGGGAGGTGGGTCGGCGGATCTGGAGGGAGAGGTGCTCGGGGGCGTAGTCGTTGGCGATGTCGGCGGCCTCGGCGAGGTTGCGGACGTGCGCGAGGGCGCAGCCGGAGGCGAGCGAGGCCTCGAGGATCGTGCGGCGAGATAGCCTGGCGAGCTGCGCGAGGATCTCGGAGCGGGCTGCGTCCCTGAGCGCGAGGGAAGGGGTGAGGAGTATCCCGGCGCTATCGGGGCCGTGCTCGGACTGCGCCAGGAGGTCGGCGGCCACGAGCGCGGGATTGGCGCCGGCGTCGGCGATGACCAGCGCCTCGCTGGGTCCGGGCAACTGGTCGATGGCGACGGCCCCGAGGACTTGGCGCTTGGCCTCGATGACGTAGCGGTTGCCGGGACCGACGATCTTCTGGACCGGCGGGATGGAGCCGGTGCCGAAGGCCAGGGCCGCGATGGCCTGCGCCCCGCCCACCTGATAGATCTCGGTGGCGCCGGCGAGTCGGATGGCATAGTGGAGCACGGGATCGACCGGCGGGGGGGTGACGACGGCGATCTGGGGGCAGCCGGCGACCTTGGCCAGGGTGACGGTCATCAGCGCCGTCGAGACGAGGGGGGCCGAGCCGCCGGGCACATAGGCACCGACACGTTCCAGCGGCCGAAAGATCTCCCCCACCCGCGCGCCGTGCCGGTTGCTCTGGCGCCAGGCTTTCGGGATCTGGCGCCGGGCAAAGTCCGCGATGTTTTCCCTGGCCTCGGCCAGGGCGGCCGCGACGGCTTTCGCGGGCTTTGGGGGACGCCCCGGCAGGCGGATCTCCTGAAGTTCGAAGCCATCAAACTGCCTGGTGAATTCGCGGAGGGCGGCATCGCCCTCCGAGCGCACGCGCAGGATGATGTGGGCCACGGCATCCGAGACGGCGGCAGACGGCATCGCGCGGCGCCGCATCGCGGCGCGCCACGTGCCATAATCCGGATCCCGGAAACTGACGAGACGCATGGGGCGAAAATCTAATATCGGGACGGGGCGGAGGAAAGGGGGAAATCTCGACGCCACAAGCTGGGGGCTTGGCAAAATCCAACCGGCTGCTAGGAGGGGGGAATGCGTGCACTATTTTCGGCGATGGGAGTCCTGGTGGTGGGCGCGGCGGCCGCCTCCGGCGCCGAGACGATGCAGCCCCTTTTTGATGGCAAGACACTCGGGGGCTGGGTCCAGAAGGGGGGGCAGGCCGAATACCGGATCGAGGACGGGTGCATCGTCGGAAAGACCGTGCTCAAGACCCCCAACAGCTTCCTGTGCACGGCAAAGGAATACTCGGATTTCATCCTCGAGTTCGAGTTCAAGGTCGACCCGAAGCTCAATTCCGGCGTGCAGCTCAGGAGCCGTTGCCTCGACAGGGATTCGGAGATCGACCACGCAGGCAAGAAGATCAAGATCCCCGCCGGCCGCGTGCATGGCTACCAGTGCGAGATCGACCCCGACCCCGGCCGCGATCGCTGGTGGACGGCCGGCATCTACGAGGAGGGCCGGCGCGGCTGGCTGTTCCCGGGGATCTGCGGGGGCGATGCTGCCAAATTCACGGAGCAGGGCCGGCGCCTGTTCAAGCAGGGCGATTGGAACAAGGTGCGGATCGAGGCCCGCGGGCCGTCCATCAAGAGCTGGCTCAATGGCGAGCCCCGGGCCGACCTGACCGATGGTCTCACCCCCTCCGGGTTCATCGCGCTCCAGGTCCACAGCCACAAGGAACCCGGCCTCGAGGTCAGGTGGCGCAACATCCGCATCGCGGACCTGGCCGACAGCAGGTGACCATTTCCGCTGCCGGCGGGCAGCGCCGGAGCCGAACGGCAGACCTCGGACGTTGGCAGATTCTGCCACGCGTCAGGTTCTTCAATCGGCGAACGCCGGAGGCACGGCGCGTGGCACCATGACATGATCTGCACTCGCCATGCCGGCAGCCGTCGCGGCGCTCTCGCCGAGTGCCATGAATGCCGGTTGCATGCGGACGGAACCATGCGCGACGTGTGACGCGGACAGGCACACGGGAAGGAACGGGTTTGCACACACGCCCTTGCGCGGGATGATCGGGCGGCAAGGGACAGGGTAGGGTTTGCCGCTTGGGCGCGATCGCGGCCGTCGCTGCGCCCGACGAGACTACCACGAACGGTTCATGGGCCAGTTGCGGGGCAAAGTCCGGGACCGCACGGTGCTGGGCCTGATCCGCGGCTACCGGCAGGGGTACGCTCGAAACATAGAGGGCAACCAAAGGATCAGGCAGCGCGCCCTTGACCTTGCGGCGGATGGGTGCACAATCCAGGAAAAGAAGATAACTATATCGTGAGAAAATGAAAGCGGACTTGCGAGAGAGTGGCTCGGGGCGGCGCGGGGCGGTGAATTCCCGCGTGCCGCTGGTGTATTCCTGTTCCGGGGCATCGAGCGCCGCGCAGATGGCGAATCATCTCGCGGTCCGGCTCGACCGGATGGGCGTGGCGGAGATGTCCTGCGCGGCGGGGCTGGGGGGCGACGTCGGGCCTCTGGTGAAGGTGGCGAAGTCGGGCCGCCCGATCGTGGCGATCGACGGGTGCCCGCTGCACTGCGTGGCGTCGATCTTGCGGCGCCATGGGCTGGAGGCCGACCGGCATTACGACCTCAGCGACGGGGGTGTGAAGAAGCGAAAGCACGAGGATTTTTCGCTCCCCGAGGCGGAGAGGGTGCTGCGGCAGATCGTCGGGGATCCGACGTTTCCGCCCGGGGGCGGTCCGATGGGCGATGCCATGTCGGGTTGCGCGGAGTGCGCGAGCCCGCCGTGCTTCATGCCGGCAATCGAGGATTGAGCCGGAGGACGGCCAGTTGAAGGTCGGGGGATCGAGGGAGGCCGGCGGCGCCTCAGGCGCGCTTCCGGCGCTTGGCCTTGGAGGCGGTGCGGCGGTCGCTGCCGAGGAAGACCGAGAGACGGGTGTTTTTCATGAAGCGCATGTTGGCGTCGACCATCCCGCTGATCGTTTCGTGGAGGGGGCAGGGATCGCCCTTGCCGCACCAGTTCTGGCCGAAGGGGCAGAGGATCGGGATCTGCGTCTGCTCGAAGAGCGAGACGATGTCCATGAGGCTGATCTTCCCCGACGGTTTGGCGAGCGTGTAGCCACCCCCGGGGCCCGGCTGCCCCGCGACCAGGCCCGCGGCGGCGAGCTGCGTGAGGAGCTTGGCGGTCAGGGCGCGCGAAATACCGCGCGATTTGGCGATCTCGCGCGAGCCGGCCCGGCGCTTCGGGTCGGCGGCCAGATAGCTCATCACCGCGATCGCGTTGGCCGATGTCTTACCGTAGATGAACATGTTTGGCGGGCGCTAAATCGTTATTGCGCCAGGCCGGCGCAAGAGTCAAACCTTTGCCAGGCAGGGCAGACCCATCTTAGTCTGGCCTCAGGAGGTGAATGAGGTAGCGGTGGTCCCAGCCGGCGTTTTTCTGTTTGGCGCGGATGCCGCGCCTCTTGGAGGTGTCGCGCTTGAGGAGATTGAGGGCCAGCCGGCGTAAGGTGGCGAGGTTCTCTGCGGCGTAGCCGGAGCGGGCGGGGTCCAGCGCAGAAAGCACTCCAGGAACCGGCCCGGCTCCAGCGCGGAGAAGACGCGGTTGAAGGTGCCGTGGCTGGGGATGCCGCCGGGCAACTCCAGGAAGCTGCGCAGCCAGGGCTGCTTGGCGTGGCCGAAGTCCTCCATGTCGTTGAAGCCCTCGCCCCCGCAGAGCAGCGTGCAGATGCCGATGACCAGGATGTCGATGAGCCGTTTCTGGCGGGTCGGAAAAATTAAGATGCGTTTGCCCTGGAGAGACGAGGATAGATGTTTAGCGAATCAGCGATGACGGTCAGGGCTCATTTGGCCGCATCGAGCTTGCCGTCACCATCCGTGTCGAATTAAACCGCCCGGCGCGCCAGCGGGGGCGGTGCCTCGCATGGGCGCCTGATCGCCCCCTGTCACGAGCGGGGCTAAATCCCGCCCGAGATCTGTCCGCGTCAGGGGGTCTCTTTCGTAACCCATTGGGAATCAAAGAGAAAGAAACTGCGCGAGGGGGGACTTGAACCCCGCCGGGATTTCGCGGCGGTGCGGCCTGGTGCGCGTTGCCGGGGGGGCGAGCCAGATCTAGGGTTTCGAGGGGGTGCAGGGATGCGCACCGATGGACGGGAAATCTGTCACAAAGTGTCACAACGAGGCACATGGGCTTTCGCCGGATACAGCGTTCAGTGTCAGGGGGCGTTCCATGGGATCGCGTAATGCGCGACGAGGGCGATGCGCTCGTAGCCGACGAGCCAGAGGTGGAGGCGTCCGGGGTCGCCTGCCTCGCGCCAGAGGTAGGCCCGGTCGAGGCCGATGGTGTGATTGTCGAGGTGGTTGTCTTTGGGATCAACGAGCAGAAGGTAGCGGGCAGGATCACCGGCGCGCTCGGTGAGCCGGGCATCGAGATCGGAGTAGATGTCGGGCGTGCCGATGCCAAAAGTCAGGCGCAGGGTGTCGGATTCCGTTTGTGGCGCGGCCTGGCGCGGTGGGAGTTTGGCGAGGGTCTCATCGCCGATGAGGAGGCGCCGGCCGTCGGCGAATGTGATCTCGATCTCTGTGAAGGGATGTGGGATGGCGGGATGGGATGCGACGCGCCATCGGGCCGAGGCGGGCGCCGCGAGCCACGTGAGGTCGAAGGACATGGGGTCGGCGTTGTTGTAGAAACCGGGCTCGCAGAATTTGGCGGTTCGAATGGGTTGGTTTTCTGGTTGCGCGAAATCCCCGAAGGTGCGGATGTTCGTGTTGAGGACCAGCTTGGCCTTCTTTCGCTGTTCGGGGAGCCGGTACACGGGCTCGTCGGAGAAGACGGTGATGGGGCCGGCGTCTTTGTCGCGTTCGACCTTGCGGAGCGCATCGAGGGGGAAACGGAATCCCCCGATCTCGGGGTAACCGGTGACATACTTTTCCACGGCGCGGAAAGGGATTCCGTTGATCTCCTCAAACAGTCGGGCGTATTCGTCGCGGGGCAAGTCGAGCCAAGCGTGGAAGCTCGCCTTGGTGCCCTCCGGCGAGGGCCGGTCGATGCCGACCTCCCAGAGGCCGCAGCGGAGGCAGTTGTTCGCGACCCACATGACCTGTTCCCGATCGGAGCCGGGTTCGGGGGCCAGGCGACCGTAGGTGGTCTGGTTGCGATTGAGTTCCTGCTGCATCAACGCGACGCGGGTGAGGGTCTCGTTGCCGCGGGCCAGGCGCGGCACGTGGGCCACGAAGGGGTTCAAGTCGATCTCGAAAGGCACGGCGGGCGCCGGGCCGCCATCGGAATGGAGTTCCGCCCGAAACTTGCCGTCGCCGAGGGGCTCGAATCGGATCTCCTTGATGTCCTGGCGGAGCTTGCCGTCGATGGCGCCGGGGCGGTCGGCGTAGCCCTCGGGGACGTCTGGCTTCAGCGGAAGCGCGAGCGGCGCGTCAGGGTCGCGTGGGGGGGGCTTGGAGCATCCGACCAAGAGGCAGAGGGTCACCGCGGTGATCGGAAGCGTGGGGAGGGGGCGCGACAACAACATTGTCCAAAAACTAGTTCTTGGGGCTTCGCTGTCAAAGCGGGTCGGCGCTTCGTCGGGTGAAACGGCCGGTGGTCCCCATGACTGCGGGGGAAATGACTCTCATCGGAGATTTACCGCGAGCCATTCGTCCAGTTCGCTCGGCTGGAACCCCGCGGGCGCCGGGCCGCCGTCAAAGGCGATGCGCCCCCCCGCGTCGATCACGACGAATCGGCTCGGCCATCCCGAGTACGCCTCGTTGACTTTGTTGTCGGCCTTGTCCACCACCGTGGGAAAGGTGAACTTCAGGGTCGGCCCACAAACCCGCGCGTGCTCCATGCGCTGGTCCATCCGGTCGGTCTGCTCGATCTTCCGGAGAACCTCCTCTCCGTCGTCGTTGATGTAGATGGTCGATTCGGGATGCGCCTCCCGCGTGTACACCATAAGGAATCTCGCCTTTTCTTTGTGCTTCTCGTAGATGGGATCAAATTCGAGCATGCGCGCGCGGAACGGTGGGCAGGTCAGGCTGCCGAATACCAGGACGACCGGTTTGCCCTCCTGGTACTTCGAAAGCGTGATTTCCCCGGCGCCGTCTGCGCGGGGCAGGGTGAAGTCGGGCGCCGTGTCGCTAGCTTTCAGCTTGTCGGGATAGCGCTCGCCTCGGGCCGGCGGGGCATTCACTTCTCCCTGGCGGCGCGGCGTCGGCCCGTCCCCGCCGTCCTTGCGGCCCAACCGTCCGGCGACCGGCGCGAATTCCGCCGGGTCCAGTTTCCCGTCGCCGTTCTTGTCGAATTGGTTCATCCGCCGCGCCAGCGCGGGCGGTGCCTCGGATGCATCGACAAGGCCGTCGCGGTTGCCGTCGAATTGCCCGAAAGTCCCGCGTTGGTCCCCGGCCGACGCCAACATGACGGCGATGATCGCCGGCGCCCAAGCTTCCATCACTCCCATCATGGCCAATGTCTCCAGTTTCGAGTCGTCTGTGCTCTGTGGGTATAACCCGGGTGCCGCCAGGAAGTTTCTGATGGAATAGACGTGGTGTCATCTCACTCTGAGATCCATGGTGCGAAAGTTGATGGGCGGATTGATCGGCGAGGGGTTCCCCGTGTTCCATAGGCGACAATTCATCGGTGAACTGTTGGGGACCTTCCTTTTGGTCCTGTTCGGCTGCGGGGCGGTGGCGGTGTCGGTGCTGTTCGGAGCGCATTCGGGGCTTTTTCAGGTGGCGATTGCCTGGGGCATCGGGGTGGCGCTGGCGATCTACGCGACGCGCCATCTCTCGTGCGCCCACCTCAATCCGGCCGTGAGCGTGGCCATGGTGCTGGGTCGGCGGATGTCGCCCCGGCATCTGCCGGCGTACCTTGCCGGCCAATCCTTGGGGGCCTTCTTGGCGGCGGCCGTGCTGTATGCGCTTTTCTCCGGCTCGATCACCGCGCACGAGGCTCGTGAGGGGATCGTGCGCGGGACGGCGGCATCGGTCCGCACCGCGATGATCTTCGGCGAGTTCTATCCCAATCCGGGGACGAGCCCGGTCGCCGTGGTGTCTTTTGGGGGCGCATTCGCCGCGGAGGCGCTCGGGACCTTCTTGCTGGTGCTGATGATTTTCGCGCTGACGGAGGGCTGCAACGTCGGCCGACCGGACAGCAGCCTCGCTCCGGTGTTCATCGGGCTGACGGTGACCTCGATCATCTGCCTCATCGCGCCCCTGACGCAGGCGGGGCTGAACCCCGCCCGCGACCTGGGGCCCCGGCTCTTTTCGTGTCTGGCGGGCTGGGGCGTTGCCGCATTCCCCGATGACCGGGGCGGGTTCCTCTGGGTGTACGTGCTCGGGCCTCTGTGCGGGGGCGCGCTGGCGTCGCTCCTCTTTGTGAGGGTGATCGAGCCCGCGATGGGACCGGAACCCATCTCCGCATGCGGTGCAAGGGACGGCGGGTCCGCGTGCGGGGTGCGGGGGGATCCCCGCGGCGACGGGAATGCGCGGTGACCGCCGAGGCATCAGGGAGTGATGGGGGGATCGCCATTGTCTTGCCGGCGAGGGATGAGGCGGATTGTATTCCGCAAGTCATCGTTGAACTGCGTCCGTGGGCCGAGCGCGTGGGTGGTGTCATCGTGGTGGGGGCCAACGGGTGCCGCGACGCGACCGCGGGCATCGCGAGGGCGCAAGGGGCCATCGTCGGAGAGACCGTGACGCCCGGCTACGGACACGGCTGCCTTGCCGCGATGGCGGCGGTGCGCCGCGACGGTCTGCGGCCTGGCGCGTGGATATTCATGGCGGCCGACGGTGCCAACGATCCCGCGGACCTGCCGCGATTTGTCCGGGCTTGGCGGGAGGGTGCCGATCTGGTCATAGGCCAGCGCACGCTGTTGGCGCGCAACTGGCCCGCCCTCGGAATCGTGCGCGCGGCTTCCAACGTGATGCTCGCTCTGTGGGCGTCCGCGCTGGCGGGGTACCCGTATTGGGATCTCGGCCCTTACCGGCTGGTGTCGTCGCGCTTGGCGTCCCGTCTCCCCTGGCGCGAGACGACGTGGGGCTGGACCATCGAGCCCCAGGTGCTCGCGCGCCGTCTCGGCGCGCGGGTCCGGCAGTTTCCGGTGCGGGAGCGGCCCCGCCTCGCCGGCGCGCAGAAGATCTCGGGCGTGGGTTTGCGGTACTCGGCCCGCATTGGTTTCGCCATCGCGGCGGCGGGGTGGCGGGTGTGGCGAGGCGGGGAACAGATTTCCGATGAATGATCGAAAATTGCCGAGTCAAAGGTCAGCAATCGGCAATCTGGACGGGCCGGGGACGGCCGTGTTGACTCAAGCAAAGACGACACCGGGGGATGATTTTTCTGTGGATTCGTTG
>CAZYWZ010000109.1:0-22192 GCA_964651705.1 uncultured Verrucomicrobiales bacterium | reverse complement strand
GGATGGGAATCCGCGCCCTACAGGCCGATCCCGTGGCCGATTTTCGAGTCAGCGCCGCCGCCGGCGCGGGGACGCGCCGCATCATTCATGGGGGAAACTTCATTCCCGCAGCCGCCTGGTACAGGCGGCCTACAGATTTTGTAGGGCGTCTCTGCGAGACGCCAACGGGGGGGAAGTTTCAGGTCAGATCCCATGCCCCGCAGACGGGGCACCACCGGGGCGGAAAATGGTAGGCTGCGCCTTGGCGCACGCTGCCGAACCGAACGTCCGCGTGCGCCAAGGCGCAGCCTACATCGCGACCCAATTTCCGAGCCGGCCATCAGGGCGAGCCATCCGGGGCGCGCGTTACTACCTCCAGCGAGGCGATCGTGAGGTTGCGATCCTCGGGCGGGCGATAGAGGTCGTTGGTGAAGGCGATGCCGATGTCGTGTTCCCCCTCCGTCAGTTCGGCGGCGAGAACGACGGTCTGCCAACCCTCCCGGCGCAGCGATCCCTCGCCGACCGCGCGGCCATCGATCCGCAGGGCGATATTCGGGAACTCGTTTTCGACCGATGTGCCGCTGGCCCGGATGCGGAATTCGTGGCGTCCGGATCGGGCGAAGGCGAGGCGGCAGGACATGCCGCCACTGGTGCCGAGGTAGGCGCGCCCGTCGCGATGCCGCAGGGCCGGGCTCTCGCGATCGAACGTGAAGCGCGCAAGGTCCACGAGGGTGCCCCCCGAATCAAAATCGGCTCCCAGGTTGGTCAATAGGGTTGAGAGGTAGCGGCCCGAACGGGGCGATCCGGCGCAATCCGCGTCCCAGCGCACCTGATCGATCAACACGCACCCTTTCCCCAGCGTCGCCTTGACCAGCGCGGCGGGCCGCGTCAGGGGGACCGACTCGAGCGGCTTGACCGGCGCGAGCATCAGCTTGTCGATCGCCACGTTGCGGTCCTCCTTGGTCTCCGGATTGTGCCCGTCATTGATGAAGCTCAGCCGCACCGGCTGGCTGCCGGCCTCCAGCGTGGCGCTGCACCAGGCGACATCCCAATCGCGCCCGGGCGCCGTGATGACGCCGCACGGCCGATCACCGATGCTCACGGCCACCTGGGGGAATATGTCGTCCATCGGCTGGCCGCGCAGCCGCAGCGCGACCGCATAGGGCCCCGCCGCCGGCACATCGATCCGCCCCTCGATCGTGGCCGTCTTCCACAGATAGGCCTCGCCCGTGCGCGACTGGATCTCCCCCTGGGCGGCTGCCATGCCCTCCGCCTCGACCGTCGTCCACGTGGGCGTTGGCGGGAGGCCGGGCACGACCGCGTACCCGCAGACCTCGGGCGACAGCGGCGTGGCGATCCGATAATAGAGCCCCTTGCGGCTGGCGTACCAATAGAGTTCCTGGTTGGTGAGGCCATCGACCACCGGATCCCAGTCGGCGAGGTTGACCGGCAGCGCGGTCGATGGCTGCAGGGCCATCGGCTCGGGCAGCACGTCGGCGAGCCGCGCGAGGCCCTCGGGCATGCCGCCGTGCAGAATCACGCGGCCGCCAGCCCGCGCGAATGCCGCGATGCGCTGCCGATGCTCGGCCACCTCGCGGCTGTCGGTCTCCAGGACCAGAAGGCCCACGCCGCCGAGGTCCGCGTCCCCCAGCCGGCCGGACAGGTTCTCGCAACGCGCGTGGATCTCGGCCAGCGACTCCGCTAGCGGCAGCTTCTCCTGCACCACGCCGACCATTAACGGGGCGGGACGCTTGACGATTGCCGCGCGCAGCATGTTCTCCAGCACGATCCGGGCCACCGGCTCGCGGTCGATCTTCTCCGCCACCGCCAACTGGCACAGCAGGTAGCGTCCCAGCCCGTGGTCGATCGCCAGCCAGGGCAGATGGACGAGCCCCTCCTTCCCCCCGGAATCGACCAGCGCCCGGAATCGTCCCGCAGCCGGCTTAACGATCGTCCGCCGCGCCACCACGTGATCGCCGCGCCAAAAACGGAAGTCTTCCTCCTCCAGCCCCGCCATCAGCGCGGGATCGCGCGAGCGCCGGAAGGCGATCGTGCACGCCCGGTCCGAGAGCTGCGCCGGCAGCAGCCCGCAGTCGTAATTGTCCTGCTCCAGGACGATGAGCGTGCCGCCCCCCGTCACGAAATCCGCCAGCTTCTCCCGGGTCCCTTTCCGGCCGATGACCTGCGTCGCATCGTCCGGCGCGATCGCATCCAGCGCATGCGCGGCGATCAGCAGCGCATCGCATTCCGGCAATGCCTCGAGCCGTCTGACGGCGATAGGCCGCACCCCCGCCCCGTCGAGCAGGGATGACAGCTCGCCCGGCAGAGCGCCGAACACCGCCAAGCGCAACCCGGCCGGCACGGCCAGCGGGCGCCGCGGCAGAACCTCATAACGCCTCGCGCGTTCGAAAACCATCTTCCCCCCATCGTGCACCCGGATGGTCAGCGTCGCCGCCTCGCGCGCCTCGACGCGCGGCATGCGCAGGCGGATCGGAAATGCCTCCATTCGGGCGGGCTCGAGCCGGACGGTGCGCTCGCCCTCGTCATCGACCTTCTCTCCCCGCGCGAGGCGCCAGGTGCAGCGCAGCGATGTCGCCCGCGGGGTGTCGTTGTGCAGGTGGACGGTGCGCTCGACCTCTTCGCCGCCAAAGAAGCGGCAATCGCGCTCGCGCACGAAGGCCGCGTTCTTCTGGTACGCGCGCTTGACCGCGAGGTAGCGCGGGTTGTCGTCCGACGGGAAAGCCCCGGTCTCGGTGAGCGTCCAGGGCACCATCCCCGACACCCCGCACGCGCGATAGGCCTCGATCTGCATTTCCCAGGCCAACGCCTTGGCCCGCGCCATGGCCTCCGCGTGGCCCAGGTACGCGTCATCGCCGAGCAGCACGCTGTAGGGGTCGGCCTCGTTGAAATGCTGGAGGTGCAGGAACTCGCCGAAGTACAGCGGCTTCTTCCGGTCCCACGACCAGAATTGGCGCGGCCAGCCGGCGACCTCCATCCCGGTCTCCAGCCAATAGCCCACATTGGGCCACAGGTTGCGGGTGTTAAAATCCAGCGGGTAGTGCAGGTTGACCACGTCGGCCACGCCTTCGGGATCGGCGTCGGCGTCGTACATGATGGGGCGCGTCGGGTCCATGGCCTTCACCATGCGCCCGGCCTCGGCGAGGCGGTGCTCGGTCTCCGGCACGCGGTCGCCGCGGCAATGCAGGATCTCGTTCTCGAGGCTCGTCATCACGATCGATGGATGATTCCGATGCGAGCGGATGATGCCCCGCAGGTGCTCGTGATAGTTTTCCCAGAACGCCTCCCGGCTCAGCGCGTAGCTGTCCGACCAGCAGAACAGCGCCGACTCGAGGATCAGCGGCATGCCCACCTCGTCGGCGACCTCGTACCACTCGCGGGGCCAGATGTTGGCGTGCAAACGCATCGCCACGCAGCCCGCCTCGCGGATCCTCTGGTAGAAATCGATCGCCTCGGCCCGGGCCGCCGCGGGCTCGACGGCGCCACGGGGATGCCCTGCCGTCGCGAGGAACGTCATCGGCGTGCCATTGAGCACCAGATCCGGACCATCGGTCCAGAACTCGCGAAAGCCGAAGCGCGTCGCGACGCGGTCCATCTCGGCGCCGCCGCCCTCGATGCGGGTCACCAGCCGGTACAGGTGCGGATCTTCCGGCCCCCAGAGGCGCGGGTCCGCCCAAGGCTGTTTGAGCGTCACCACCTCGCTCCCGCCGGCCGGGAGCGCGACCTCCCGCGCTCCGATCGCCGGGCCGCCCTCCACCGCGACCGACAGCCGGACCGTCCGCGGCTCGGGTCCCATATTGCGCAGTGTCACATCCGCGGCCAGCTCGTGCTTCCGCACGGAGGTGCGGACGAAGACATCTTCCACGCAGGCGTCGCCCCGCGCCAGCAGCGCCACCGCCCGCCAGATGCCGAACCTCGAATATTGCGATCCCACCGGCGCCATGAGCGAATCCTTCGCCAGCGAAACCGAACGCTCCCCCCGCTCGAGTTTGGTCCAGTCGATCTCCTGATCCACCAGTCCGGTGAAATCCCGCACGCGCAGCAGCAGCTCATGTTCCTGACCCGGGCGGCAGGCCCCGGTCACATCGGCCTCCCACGGCTCGAAGCCGCCCGCGTGCCCGCCACACCGCTTCCCATCCACGAATGCCTCGCTGACGAATTTCACCCCCTCGAACCGCAGGAATAGATGTTTCCCCTCCCACTCGGCCGGGATCTTCACCGCGCGACGGTACCAGAGATATGGCTTGGAGCTTGCCTGCTCGACGAGATGAGGGACCTCGACGGTCTCCCACCCCGCATCCGCGCCGGGAAGGTCTGCCGAGGCGCTGCGGTGGAGCATCCACGGACCGTTGAGCGAGAGGGTTTCTCCGCGAGCCAGGGCCACAAGAGGGAATGCCACCAGGAGTAGGAGAATGCGATGCATGGTGAGGCCATTGCCTACCAGCCTGTGGGACTTTGCCAAGACCAACGGAGAATACGCGACGTAGCCCATCTGGTCACAGGTGGGCCGCGTGGGATGGGATCCCTACGCCCGAGTGATCGCGGTCGCCCATCTGTGACCAGATGGGCTACGGTTTTGCGCTCCGGTGGCCCCGCTCGCGTGGCCTTGATCCCCGACCGCGGATCGGTTGGAATGTGCCATGCCCGCAAGATTCTGGGTCTTTGTTGGTCTTTCATTCCCGCTCTCGATCTTCGCCGCCACGGTCCCGGTCGAGATCCTGCCAACGGGGGGGCGGAACATCTATCGGCTGGCCCCGGCCGAGTTGGATGGGAGCGCGGCCGCGCGCGAGTTTCTGGGCTCGACGTATGACGATCGCGTGTGTGCCTTCGACGCGCAGGGCAAGCACCTCTGGGACGCGGGGGTGGGGGGCTTTGTTTTCGACGTGGCGGCGGGCGACCTCGACGGCGACGGCAAGGACGAGGTTCTCGCCGCGTGCGCCGATGGGTTCGCCTACGCCTTTGGATCCGATGGGAGGTTGCGTTGGAAACACGACCTCGGCGCCCCCGCCTGGCAGGTGACGACCGCGCATCTGGGCGGCAAGGGCCGCACCGCGCTGGCGGGCGGCATCAGCCGGCGGGTGCTCGCGTTCTCGGCGGAAGGCAAGCCGCTGGGGGATGCGCGGACCGGCGCGGTCAACGGCGCGGTGCGGGTGCTGCGCGCGGGGGATTTCGATGGCGATGGAGCGGACGAGGTCGCGGCGCTGCCCGTCCGCGGCCAGGCAAAAGACCTCGTGTTTTTCAAAGGGCCCGGGCTCACTCCCCTGAAGGAGCGCATCGCCTTCGAGCAGGTGCCGTGGGATTCCTCGACGCCGGAGGCCAGGAAGGCGGGGGAGAACTTCCGCAGGGGGAAGCAGACGTGGACCGCCAAGAGCCTGTTGACGGCGAACGGCACCGCCGCGGATCTCGATGGCGATGGGGCCGAAGAATTGATCTACAGCCCCGGCGCTTACTCGCTCAAGGGGGGGCTCAAGCAACTGGTCGCCCTACCGGAGAAGTTCAAGGCGCCCAGCTACGACCAGCATTATAATATGCGGTTGGTGGCGGCTGGGGACCTGACCGACGCCCCCGGCGCCGAGATCGTCGTCCTCGAGGGGGCCGCGATCCGCCTGTATGACCGGGCCGGCAAGCAACTCGGGGACGCGAGCGCGCCCTTCGGGTTCACCGATGTGGTTTACGTCCCGGGCAGACCCCGCGGGCACGTGTTGTTGGGCTCCAGCCCCAACGGGGACGATAATGTCTACCGGCTGCGGTTCGAGCCGGGTTGGGAGAAGGCGCTCGCTGGCCTCGAGCGCCGGGGCTTCATGGCCAAGGTCGGCACGAATCTGCAACAGCTCGCGGCGGACGTGGCCCGCTGGCGCGGCCAGCCCATGCGCGGCGCCGACATCCCCTGCGACATCGTCGTTGACCATCACATGTGGAGCGGGCCCGATCCAACGAAATTGGATGCGTGGATCGCCGAGGTCCGCGAATACGAGAAGGCATTTCCCTACCCGAACCTGCGGTTTGCCACATGCTTCTGGCCGGGCGAGGACGCGCCCCTGATCCGCCCCGATGGGAAACCGTGGGGACGCGACACGCGCCTGGCCCACGACCTCAAGCGCGCGGACATCGTCGCCGGGGCCAAGAAATTTGAATCCGCCAAGTGTCACTTCTGGGTGCAGGTGGGGCACGGCTGCGACCCGCACTGCGAGGTCGCCACCGCCGCCGCGATCCTCGAGGCCGCGCCGACGACATGCCTCGGTTTCGTCAGCGCCGAGGACGAGCAGTTGGACAGCGTCGCCTATTACTTCGAGCACCACATCCGGCCGATCCTGGACCTGTGCCTTAAGCACAAGAAACGGTTCATCCCGCGGAACAAGGACGTGTGGTGGCTGCACTGGCCCGCCGACCCGAAGGTGCGCGGGATGATCTTCGACGGGCGCTACCGCTCCGTGATCCTGCCTGGTGTGGAGGATAGCAATTCGCGCACCACCGATGCGCAACTCGCCGCGCGCGTGGGGCTCTGGCTCGACGGGCAAGTGGATGACTGGTGCTGCCGGATCAGCGCGGATTGGTTCTGCGCCAGCCGTTCGTGGGAATGGGAATACGTCATGACCGGTCACCCGCACCTGCGCTACCTCGCGTCGCAGGCTGCCCTCGGCGCGCGCGTCTTCATGTTCCTGAGCGGGGAGCGCGGGCGTCTCTCCGGGGGATGGACCCGCGTCGGCCAGGAGGGCGCCTCCAATTTCCTGCACCTCCTTGGCAAGGGCGTCCTGACGCCGCCCCGCCGCGAGCAGCTCCTGGCCGTCTCGCCGCTGGCGCTGGTCGTGCAGAATCCCACCAGGCGCTTCGAGGAGGACGGCGCCAATGGCCACCATCCCGAAAATTGGAACGCCGGCGGCACCGACTCGGGCACCTATGCCTTCGACCGGCTCGCCTGCTACTGGGCCATGGCGCCATTGCCGGAAACCGATGTCTCCACTTTTCTCTGGGGACGCACGCGGCGATCTTCCGAAAACATTATAACCACCGCGCCCCGCGGCCTCGTCTGCGTCCTGCCCGGCGCAAGACCGCAGGCGCCCAATCGCTGGACATCCCTCTGGTTTACGGATGGGGACGCCCTCTCCCAATCGGGGAAACCGGTGCCGCTCGCCGACGCGCGCAAGGCCATCACCGCAGAACTGACCGAGGGCGCCAAGGCGTTCCCCTTTCGCGTCGAGGGCGCCGTCTTCCACCAGATCATCGAGCAGGCACCCGGCCGATTCGTCATCGTCCTCGTCGATCCCGGTTGGCTCGATCCCGCCGAACGCGATGTCCG
This sequence comes from uncultured Verrucomicrobiales bacterium, assembly GCA_964651705.1. Classification (GTDB taxonomy): domain Bacteria; phylum Verrucomicrobiota; class Verrucomicrobiia; order JADLBR01; family JADLBR01; genus JADLBR01. Next base: position 14,898 of record CAZYWZ010000109.1, on the reverse strand, counting down.
GATCACCGCTGGCAGCGCTGGTCCATGGAAAATCTCCGACCGGATCACCGCGGAGCCACTCGGGGACCTCCGCGGGCCCTGCGCGGTGCGCGTGCCCGCGGGTGGCATCCGCCTGCTCGATGTGGCGCGCGACTGACTGGAATTCCGTTTGCCCGGGAAAAGCGGTGCGGGGACGCACCGCACTCCACAGGCCTACGGCCGAAATCTCGCGAAACCGAAGCATGGAGACCCAAGCGAGATATGATGCGCGATTTCGCGCCCAGCGCTTTGGAGTGCGGTGCGTCCCCGCACCGCTTTGCGCCGTCGGAGGCCCATCTGTTACCAGATGGGCTACGTCTTCCGGTTCGGCGTCACGGCCCCCGCACCACTTCCCACCCCGGCCGATTTATGGTACGGTCCAACTCCGATGAGTCACACCCCCCACATCATCCTCTCCGCGGCGCTCGCCCTCGCCGCGGTCACCGCGGCCGCCAGCGAAGAGGGCTTCGTCCCCATCTTCAACGGCAAGGACCTCGACGGCTGGCAGGGCCTCGGCGGCGACACCGGCAGCTATTACGCCGATGGCGGACAACTCATCTGCAAGGAGACCGGCAAGGTCCACCTCTTCACCGTCCGCGAGTTCACCAACTTTGTCTTTCGCCTCGAGATCAAGATGGACCCCGGCGGCAACAACGGCGTCGGCATCCGCACGAAAGTTAGCAAGCAGCCACACCTCGAGGGCAACGAGATCCAGGTCCTCGATGATCCCTACTACGACCGCGGGATCCCGCGCGAGGGCAAGGATCCCAAGGACTGGGTGCCCCTGAAAGACTATCAGCATCACGGCTCGATCTACGGCGTCGTACCCGCCAAGCCCGGCCACCTCAAGCCCGCCGGCGAATGGAACCAGCAGGAGATCGTCTGCGACGGACGGCGCGTCAAGGTCACCCTCAACGGCGCGGTGATCGTCGATGCCGACCTCGACCAGGTTCAACCCATCGATGGCCACGAGCACCCCGGACTCGGCTACGCCGCCGGCCACCTGTCCCTCCACGCCCACGGCAACTACGGCGCCAAGGTCTACTTCCGCAACCTGCGCGTCAAGGAATTGCCGTAGGAGGGTGCCGGGCTCGAAACTCCGGGCGTAGCCACGGTCGTTAGACCGTGGGCGCGCGGGCCGGGCGCCCGGGCCCATCGGTCACCAGATGGGCCACATCTTCCGCGCCGGTGGCGCCCGACAAGGCTTGGCCCGGGGGCCCCTTGGCAAAGCGCATAAGCAGAACTGATATATCGCGCCCCACTTTGGCATTGATTCTCCCCGCCGGCTCCCTACGGTCTCGCGGAACTCATCACACACAGGAGACACCGCCATGATCGTCACGACAGACCAGCTCTTCAAGATCGCCTACGGGAAGTACGCCGTCGGCGCCTACAACATCAACAACGCCGAGCAGGCGATGGGCCTCTTCCGCGGCTGCATCCAGTCCAAGGCCCCGTTCATCATCCAGATCTCGAAGGGCGCCAGGAAATACACCGACAAGCGGATGCTCGAGGCGATCATCCGGGCGGCCGAGGAGATCTTCCCCGAGGCGATTTTCGCGGTGCACCTCGACCACGGCGATGAGGAGACCTGCTACGACTGCATCGATTCGGGCTTTTACAGCTCGGTCATGATCGACGCCTCGCACGATCCCTTTGACAAGAACGTCGAGATCACCAAACGCGTCGTGGACCGCGCCCACGCGAAGGGGATCTCGGTCGAGGCGGAGCTGGGGATGCTCGGCGGCGTCGAGGAGGACATCAAGGTGGACGAGGGCCACGCATGCCTGACCAATCCGGAGGAGGTCGAGGAGTTCGTGAAGCGGAGCGGGTGCGATTCGCTCGCGGCGGCGATCGGCACCAGCCACGGGGCCTATAAGTTCAAGGGCCAGCAATCGCTGCACTTCGAGGTGATCGACGCCATCCAGAAGAAGCTCCCGGGCTTTCCGATCGTGATGCACGGGTCGTCGTCGGTGCCGCAGGAAGAGGTCAAGCGGATCAATGCGGCGGGCGGCAAGCTGGACCCGAGCGCGCGCGGCGTGAACGAGGACGAGTACCTCCCGGCCGCCAAGCTCGGCGTCACCAAGGTGAATATCGACACCGACGGGCGGCTGGTCTGGACCCGCGTGCACCGCGAGTTCTTCCGCGACAAGCCCTCCGAGTTCGATTTCCGCCCGCCGGGCAAGGTCTTCATCGAGGAGTACGCCAACTTCATCGCGCACAAGAACGGGAAGCTCGGCTCGGCCGGGCAACTCGACGACGTGCGGGCGAAGGTCTCCAAGAAGTAACACCCCCGAGGGCGCGACTCATTCCCCCGGGGCCCATCTCACCAGAGATGGGCCCCGGGGGTTGGCATCCCATCTTTGCCAAGATGGGCTACATTCCCATCGATGGCCCATCGTCCCAGACCGGATGCCGCGCTGATCTTGGCGGCGCACGGCTCGAGCCGGAGCGCGGGTTCGAGTCTCCCGACGAGGCGGCACGCCGAGGCGCTGCGGGGACGGGGTTTATTCGCCGAGGTGGTGACGGCGTTCTGGAAGGAGGGGCCGCCGATGGGCGAGGTGTTGGCCCGGGTGCGATCACCGGAGGTGTACATCGTCCCGATTTTCATCAGCGAGGGGTACTTCACGCGCGCGGTGTTGCCGCGCGAGTTCGGGCTGGCGGGGCCGGTGACCGAGCGCGAGGGCCGACGCATCCATTACTGCAGACCCGTGGGCTCCCACCCCTCCATGACGGGCGCCCTCCGGCACCGCGCGCTGACCGCCCTCGGGGCCGAGGGCGACCCCGCGGCAGCCTGCGTGCTGATCCTCGGCCACGGGACGGGGCGCGATGCCAACTCGGGCGCCGCCATCCACAGGCAGGTCGATGCGCTGGTTGCCCTCGGGGCGTTCGGCGAGGTGCGGGCGGCATTTCTCGATCAGGAACCGTCTATTGCGGGTTGGCGCGAGCTGACCGCCCGCGGCGATGTCGTGGCGGTGCCCTTCTTCATCAGCAACGGGCAGCACTGCCTCGAGGATATCCCCGCGGCGCTCGGCCTGCGCGGGCCTTCGGACCCCCCGCTCCAAGAGGAAGACTTCGCGCGAGGCCCCTGGCATTTAAGCGACCGCCGCCTCTGGTACACCCCGCCCATCGGCAGCGAACCCCACATCGCCGACGTCATCCTCGACCTCGTGGCCGAGATCGAATGATCCGAAAGGGCGGGGCTGACTCGAAAATTCCAGATGTAGCCACGGCCGTGAGGCCGTGGACCCCTCCGTGACCGGAGGGGCTACACTTTTCCGCCCGGTGGCGCTCGCGTCCTATGTCTCGTCCGCCAGCACCCCGGCGCGGACCTCGCGCGTCCGCGCGTCATCCTCGAGCGCGAGGGCTCCGGTGGGGCAGTGGCGGACGCATTCCTCGCCGACTTTCTGGAGGCCTTCGCCCAGGCCCGCGTCCAGCGGCACGCCGATGCGGACATCGAAGCCGCGACCGATGAAGGTCAATCCTAGGGGTTCCTTGGCCCGGTTGGCGATCTCGACGCAAATGCCGCAGGAGATGCACTTGCCGGGCTCGAAGATCACCCCGCCGGGCTGGCGGACCACCGCGAAGGGGCGCCGCCTCTCTCCCGCGAATCCCCGCGGGTCCACATCGTAGATTTCGGCGAAGAAGCGCAGGCGGCAGTCGTTGGCGGCGCGGCAATCGCAGTGGCAGCAGCGGCCGGCGGCCTTCTCGGCCTGCGTGACCAGCTCGCGCACGCTGAGTTCAGAGTTCGCGCCGCATCCGAGCTGCCGATACTCCTCTGGGGAGAGTTTCGGGATGGTCGAGGTGAACTCCTTGGGCGAGATCTGGTGGACGCGGCCGTGGAGGAAGGCATCGACGCATTCGGCGAGGATGTGCCCATCGCCGACGGAGCGGGCGGGGTCCCACGCGCTGCGCACGCAGGTGCCCCCGGCGAAAACCCCGGGGGTCTCCGTCTGGAAGTTCCCGGCGCTGACCTTCACCATCCGCTCGGTCGCGGCCACGCCCAGCGCGGCGGGATCGGCGCGCTTCATCAGGCCAACCGCGAGAACGACCGCGCCGAAATCGCGCCTCAGGTCCTCCAACCGCATGTCGCGCCCGAGGCGCGAGCGCCCACGGAATTCCATCCCGATCGCGCGGATGGTCGCGATGTCATCATCGAGGACGTCCTTGGGCAACTCCTCCCCGATGCCATAGCGCAGGTGACCCCCGGGCTCGGGGTTCTCGTCGAAAACCGTCACGGCGTGCCCGCGGCGCAACAGGTGGAATGCCGCGGAGAGGCCGGTGGCCCCGGCGCCCACGATCGCGACGCGCTTCCCGGTCTCGGGCGCGCGCCCGGGAACGTAGCGCTTCTCGGCCTTCCGGTCTTGCTCGGCGACCTCCCGCTCGATGGATTGGATCGCCACCGCGCCGTCGTGCTGCCGGCGGCGGCACCCCATTTCGCAGGGCGCGCGACAGATGCGCCCCATGACACCCGGGAGCACCACGTTCTCCTTCACCAGCGCAATCGCCTCGCGCATCCGCCCCCCCGCGACGAGGCGGATCACCTCGGGGATCTGTAGCCTCGCCGGGCACACCCGCTGGCAGACCGAGATGCAGTCACCCAGGTGGTCGCTGAAGAGCAATTCCAGCGCGGCCTTGCGCGCGGCGCGGACGTCCGGGGCATCGCTGGCGACGACCATGCCCTCGGTGACGCGCGTCGCGCAGGAGGGGACCAGCCGGCTATCGTTGCCGATCCGCACCACGCAGCACATGCACGACGGGCGATCCTCCTTGACGCCGGACAAAAAACAGAGCGTCGGGATGCGGATCCCCATCCCGCGCGCGGCATCGAGCACGGTGCTGCCCGCCGGGACTTTCGCGCCCCGGCCATCGATCGTGATGCTGACGGTCCCACTCATTCGTGTGCGATGACTATCCTTTCCCTGTGTTCCGACGGCGCGTGCCCGCGGCACTTGGTCCCCCCGCTGACGATGGCGATGGCCCCCTCGGGGCAATCGACGCGGCAGACGTCACAACGGGTGCACTTGTCGGCATCGATCCGGTGGATCCGGAAGGGCGTGGCCGGTATGGCGTCGGCGGGGCAGTGCTGCGCGCAGATCGTGCAGCCGGTGCAATTGTCCTGGACGACGTAGTCGATCAGGGCCTTGCACTTGCCGGAGGGACAACGCCCATTCTGGTGCGCCTCGTACTCGTCGCGGAAATAGCGCAGCGTCGTGATGATGGGATTGGGCGCCGTACGCCCGAGGCCGCAGATGCTGCCCTGTGCCGTGAGGCGCGTCAGCGCCTCAAGGTCCTCCAGGTCGCCCGGCCGGGCCCTGCCCTCGCAAAATCGGTCGAGGATCTCCCACATCCGCATCGTGCCGACGCGGCAGAAGGTGCACTCGCCGCAGGATTCGTCGCGCAGGAACGACATGAAGTACCTCGCCACGTCCACCATGCAGTCGTCCTCGTCCAAAACGATGAGACCGCCCGAGCCCATGATCGCGCCGGCGGCGGTGAGCGCCTCGAAATCGACGGGGGTGTCGGCGAGCGAGGCCGGGATGCATCCGCCCGAGGGCCCGCCGATCTGCACGGCCTTGAGCCGCTTGCCATCGGGGACGCCGCCGCCGATCTCCTCGACGATCTGCCGGATCGTGATGCCCATCGGCACCTCGATGAGGCCCGTGCGACGGATCTTGCCGGCGAGCGCGAAAACCTTCGTCCCCTTGCTCTTGGCGGTGCCCATCGCCGCGAAGGCCCCCGGGCCCCGCCGCACGATCCACGGCAGCATCGTGAGCGTCTCGATGTTGTTGATGAGCGTCGGCCTGCCCCAGAGGCCCTCGTCGGCGGGATACGGGGGCTTCAGGCGCGGGATGCCGCGCTTCCCCTCGATGGATTCGATCAGCGCGGTCTCCTCGCCGCAGACGAAGGCGCCCGCGCCCTCGAAGATCTTCAATCGGAAATCCTTCCCGAGCCAGCCGCGGGATTCCAGCACCGCGATCGCCTCGCGCAACCGGCTCACCGCGCGCGGGTATTCCGCCCGGACATAGATATACCCGTCCTTCGCGCCGACCGCGTGCGCCGCGATCAGCATCCCCTCGACGAGGCGAAACGGGAACGATTCCATGAGCATCCGGTCCATGAACGCGCCCGGATCGCCCTCGTCGCCATTGGCGATGACATACTTCACGCCATCGGGGGAAGCCGCGTCGCGCACGCGCCGCCATTTCACCCCCGTCGGGAACCCCGCGCCGCCGCGCCCGCGCAGGCCGCTGGCGGTGATGTCGGCGATCAGGTCGTCGGGCGAGCGGTTGCGCGCCATGGCCAGCGCCTTGAAACCGTCGTGGCCGAGGTACTCGTCCAGATCCAGGGGATCGATCTCGCCGAAGTGCTCGGTGGCGATGCGGACCTGCCGTCCCAGGAAGGCCTCGACGGGATGGTCGGCCCCGTCGATGACGTGGCGCGCGATGCGGTCGGCAACGTCCTCGCCCGAGAGGAAAGCGTCGATGCGCCGGTCGATCCAGCGCCCGATGCGGCGGCCGAATCCGGGCGCGCGGAAGTGTCGCCGGACGATCGCGGCGGCGTCATCGGGGGTGACCTTCGCGTACATCGACGCGGGGCGGTCGGGCAGTCGCACCTCGACGATCGGGGTCTGGTGGCACATGCCGACGCAGCCGACGCGCTTGACCACCACCTCGTCGAAGCCGTGGCCGCGCACGCCCTCGCGCAAAAGATGGAACAACTCGTCGCTGCCCTTGGCCATGCAGCAGGAGCCGAGGCCGACCCGGATCTCCGGCGCGGCGGTGCCTCCATCCCGGTGGCAGAGGATCGCATCCACATCGGCGACGGTCTTGTGGCCCGTGCGGCGGAACTCCTCGATCATCATGCCCACGGTGTCGGCGGCGAGGTGCCCGTAGGTCGTGTGGTCGATCTGCACCACCGGCGCCAGCGTGCAGCAGCCCAGGCACGCCACCCGCTCCACGGTGAATTCCCGATCGGGGCTGGTGTCATCGCCCGAGGGGATGCGCAACTCGCGCTCGATGGCCTCGTGGATGCTGACGGAAGATTTCACGTGGCACGCGGTGCCGTGGCACACGCGGACCATGTGCCGGCCCGTCGGCTTCAGCCGGAACTGGTGGTAGAAGGTGCCGACCCCCAGCAGGTGCGCGATCCGGATGCCCGCGGCCTCGCTCACGCGCCGCAACACGGGCTCCGGCAGATAGCGATATTCCTTCTGGATGCCCTGGAGGATCGGGATCGTCGCCTCGATGCCGCGACCCGTCCGCGCCAGCAGTCTCTCGACGAAGCCCTCGGCGCCTCCATTGGAGGAGGGGGCGGTCACGAGGTTACCTCCTTCAGGCGCGCGTATACCGAGAGCACCTCGCCATCTGGCATGGGGATGGCATCGAGGCGGGCGCGGATGTCTTCCGCATTCACGAGGCCCCGTCGCATCAGGCACTGGCAGAGGTCGAGATCTTTGGGTCGGCCCGCGCGGAGCTTGACCACGACGAGGTCTTCCGGCGCCAGGGCCGCGACTTCCCCGGAGCCCGAGAGCGGGATAACGCGCTGCTCCCAGCCTGGAGGAAGTGCCTCGGAGACTTGGGGCCGCAGGATATCCGCATGATAGCCCGACCTCCGGGCGAACAGACTCCCCTCGCCGACCGCTTCATGCAAGAGGGCGGCCATGTCTTCGTCGCAGGGCTCGACCAAGAGATCCGCATCGAAAGAGAGCTCCAAGGGCCCACCGCCCTCACCCAGTTCCGGAAAGCGCGCCAGCAGGGCACTGGATCCCAGGACGCGGATCCGTTGGCTCCCCGAGAGTGCCCGCACCGCCTCGGTCAAGTGGATCAATGCCTGTAGCCGCATAGCTCCCTCGCGAGGCGCCTCTCCTCTCGGGTCAGGATTCCGGCGAAAGGATGGAAATCCCGCATTCGGATCGCCTCATCGCTAGCTCCCTCGAGCACCGCCATCAGCCGAGCCATCCCCGCTTGAGTATTCTGGGCTGCGGCAAGCAGGTTGTCCCACTCCCGCAACCGTTCCGGAGCCGAGTGCCCCTCGTGGATCCACCTCTCACAATTGGCGCGTGCCACCGCCATCAGCTCGGGTTGCCCCGAGAGCTTCTCGGCCAGAAGATCCCACAGGCTCGGCTTTTCATCGGACATGGTCGGTCTCACCAGATGCAATCATAACATGCGCGGGCATCCCTGACCAAGCCCGCACGTCGCCCTTTCCGCACGGGATCGGCCGCGCGCGGGCCTCACGCCTTGAATTCCCACCCCTCCCGGTACGCGGGCCGCCTGATGAAACGATTTGCCTCGGGGGCGTTGGCGACCAGCCCCTTTTCCCGGTCCCACTCGATGGCCTTGCCGGAGCGGATGGCCAAGTTCCCCAGCAGGACGCATTCGGTCAGCGGCGCGGCGTGGTCGAAGTTCGAGCTAGTGGGGAGGTTGTTTTTTATCGCGTGGGCCCACTCCTGCTGCGGTTCGCCGGGGTGCGTGCTGCGCGGGAGGGTCTTCTTGATGGCGCCGGACTCCATGGCCTTCCGCACGTCCTCGCGGCGCGACTTGGGATAAATGGTGCCGCCGAAGATCACGGCGTCGGTGCCGATGATGAGCTGGCTGTTTTTCGCGGCGCGCCAGTCCTTTTCCGGCATCTCGTCCAACGCGGGATGCCGGTCGGGCCGATTCTGCTGGCCGTTGAGGAACCGCCCGTCCTGCCAGGTGAGGGTCAACGCGGGCTGGCCGTTGCCCTCGGGGAAGTGATACAGGACGGTGGACCACGCGGGCGCGATCTCGCCGGTGACCGGCGAGCACTGGGCCTCGACCTTCGACGGGAACCGACCGCCGAGGACGCGGAAGCTCGGGTCCATGCTGTGGCAGCCGATGTCGCCGAGGGCGCCGGAACCGAATTCCCACCAGCCCCGCCATTTGAACGGGTGCAGCTCGCCTTTCTTGCCCTCGCGGTCGGTGTATTCGAAATATTCCATCGGGGGAACCTGGGAGAGCCAGAGGTCCCAATCGAGGTCGGCCGGCTTCTGCGCGACCTTCTTGACCAGCGCGCCCTGCGGCCAGATGGGGCGATCGGTCCAGATGCGGATCTCTTTCAATTTTCCGATGGCGCCCTGGGCGACCCATTCTTGGATTAGCCTGCGGCCTTCCTCCGTTGCCCCCTGGTTGCCCATCTGCGTCACGACGCCAGCCTTCTTCGCGGCCTTGTGCAACTCGCGCGCCTCCCAGATCGTGTTGCAGAGGGGCTTTTGCACGCAGACGTGTTTGCCCATCTGCACCGCCATCATCGCGGCGGAGAAGTGCGCGTGGTCGGGCGTGGAGACGATCACGGCATCGATGCCCTGGCCCATCTCCTCGAGCATCTTCCGGAAATCCGCGTAGCACTTGGCGGCCGGATGATCCTTCTGGGCGCTGGCCAGGCGCCGCGCGTCCACGTCGCACACCGCGACAATGTCGTTCCCCTCGGCCTCCGCGAACTTGCGGTCGCCCGCTCCCTTGCCGCCCGCCCCGATGGAGGCGATGCGGAGCCTGGAGTTCAGCATTTGCCCATCCCCTTGAGGGCCTCGAGGCAGCGCCTCACCTCGGCGAGCGGGTCTGGGCGCTTGCGCTCGTGCTCGACGATGTACCATTGCGTCCCCCCGTCTTTCTCGCAAAAGGCGAAGACGTCCTGCCATTTCACGTCGCCGCCGCCGATGACGGCCTCCGGCGGCCCGCCGTGCTCCTTGAGGTGGATGGTGACCGCGCGGCCCGGGTACTTTTTCAATACCTCGACGGGGTCGGCCCCGCCGCCCATGCAGTTGCCGGTATCCAACTGCATGATGACCTCCTTCTTCGTGTTGCCGAAGAACAGGTGCCACGGGACCTCGCCCTCCATCGGCTCGAAATCGTGGCCGTGCGCGTGATACCCGACGAGCATCCCGTGCGGCCTCACCTTCTCCGCGACCTCGTTGAAATATTTTGCCTGCTCGAGCCACTCGGCCTTGGTCTTGCACTTGATGCTCGGCACCACGAGGTACTTGTTGCCGAGGGTCTTGTTGAACTCGATGGTCGCCTCGAGCTGGTCGGGATTGATCGATGGGCGCGGGGTGTGCGTGCCGCAGCAGACGATGCCGTGATCGTCCAGCAGCTTGCGCAGTTCGGCGGCGGTCCGTTTGTAATACCCCGCGAACTCGACCCCCCTGTAGCCCATCTCGGCCACGGCCTTGATGACCGCGGGCAGATCCTTCTCGCACTGGTGGCGGACGGAATAGAGCTGGAGGCCGATCGGTATCTTCGCGCCCGCGGCCGCGGCGAGACGCGGCAGCGCGAGCGCGCCGCCGGCGATGGCGGCCCCGAGGCGGACAAAGTCCCGGCGGGTCAACGGATGAGAGATGGGTTGGTTCATGGGATGACTCCTTTTAATACAGTGCCTGATTCGGGCTGGCGGCTGCCAGTGGCATCAGGGGGTCTTATGCGGCGACGGCGGCGCAGACAAGCGGATTCATGCGGCGCTCTCACCCGTAGCGAAGTTCCTTCGGGCTTCGGCGCCACCGGGCCACCGCCGAAGGGCGAAGGCCCTTCGCTACCGGGAGGCTCCTCGTCGTCCGAAGGGCCCGCCATGGCGGGTAGACTCCGTCCCTTCGCTAATGGAATCTTCGATCGCGCCCCGCCGCCGGAACTCGGCGGGCGACAGACCCTCGACGCGTCGGAACACCTTGCTCATGTGGGCCGCGCCCGAAAAGCCGGCGGCGTAGGCGAGCTCTTTGAGCGGCATGTCCGTCTCGGCCAGCAGGCGTCGCGCGCGCTCCACCCGGCAGCGGATGATCTCATCGAGGATCGTTTGGCCGAGGACGCGCTGGAAGCGCCGCTCCAGGGAGCGCCGGGTGATCGGAAAGTGCGCGGCGACATCGGCGACGGTCAGGTCGGGACGATCGCTGCCCCAGATGCATCGCACGGCCTCGGCGACCAGCCGGTCTTTCATCGGCTTGGCGAAGGGCGCGGTCGCGGGCCGCGGGGCCTCCGGCTCGCGCGGCGCGAGGATGTGCGCGAGAATCTCGGTGGCCATGGCCGCGAGCAGCAGGGGGTTCCCGTCCCTGGCCAAGCGGACGCGCCGCAACAGCCCGAGGTACGCCTTGCGCAGACCGCGGTCCGCGCCCACGTGGATGAGCGGGCGATCGACCGACAGGAATCCTTGCGCGACCATCCGGTGCGCGTTGTCGCCGTCCACGCCGATCCAGAGCGTCTCCCACGGGGATCCTTTCGTCGGTCGATACCGGTGCCACACGCCGGGAAAAAGGACGACGACATCGCCCGCGCGGAGCGGGCGCGCGCCCGTCGCCGCCGACTCGAACTCCCCGGCGCCGCGGATCAGGTAGATGAATTGGAACTCGGGCAGGATGCGGCCCTGCTCCCAGCGAAAACGATACAGCCCGGGATGACCCGGCGTCGGATGCGTCCCTCGCCGCGGCACGCTCACGTGCCCGCAGCCGGTCAGGTACAAGCCCCAGCGTGCCGTCCGCTCGCTCACCGGCAGGTATCGGAAGACATCCGCGGATCGCATGGCCATCACGCCCCCTCGCGTTGTTCCCTCACCGAAGAATCATATTGCCGATCCCTCCCCGACCACCGAGACGTAGATCGTGCGGCGGTGTGGCGCGCGGCGGTGCTCGAAGAGGAAGATGCCCTGCCAGGTGCCGAGGCAGAGTTTCCCGCGATCGACGGGGATGTTCTCCGAGGTGCGGGTGAGGGCCATGCGGATGTGGGCCGGCATGTCGTCGGGACCCTCCAGGTCATGGGCAAACCAGCCGGCGCCATCGGGCACGAGCCGGTCCAGGAAGGTACCGATGTCCTCGCGGGCGGTGGGGTCGGCATTCTCGAAGATGATCAGGCTCGCGCTGGTGTGCGCGACGAAGACCGTGGCGACGCCAGACCGGATGCCGCTGCGCCGGACGATCTCGGCGACCCTGCCGGTGATCTCCTGGGTCCCGCGCCCCGGGGTGGCCACATCAAAGCTCTCGGTGTGCGCCGCCACGGTGCCCGTCCCTATCCCAGCCGTTCGATGGAGGCCCCGAGGGCGCGAAGCCGCTCGTCGATCCGGGTGAACCCGCGATCGATCTGGTCCACGTTCTGGATCTCCGACTCCCCTTCGGCGCACAGCGCCGCGATCAGCATGGCCATCCCCGCCCGGATGTCGGGGCTCGTCACCCTGGCGCCCCGCAGTCTCTCTTTCCCGATGACCACGGCCCGGTGCGGGTCGCAGAGCACGATCCGCGCCCCCATCTGGATCAGGTTATCGGTGAAGAAGAGCCGAGATTCGAACATCTTCTCGTGGATCAGCACGGTCCCCTTGCACTGGGTGGCGGTGACCAGGGCCACCGACGTCATGTCCGCGGGAAATCCCGGCCACGGGGCGTCGTCGAACTCCGGGATCGCCCCCCCGTGATCCGGCCTGACCTCCATCGCCTGGCCCTTCGGGACGTACAGCGAGCCGTCCTGCTCGATGGTCTTGATCCCGAGCCGGTCGTAGTTGAAACGGATCATGCGCAGGTCGTCGAACACGACGTCCTCGATGACGAGGTCCCCGCCGGTGACGGCGGCGAGCGAGATGAAGCTCCCGATCTCCAGATAGTCGGGGCCGACCCGATGCTCCACGCCGGTCAAGCCATCGGCGCCCCGGATGCGGAGCAGGTTGGTGCCGATGCCCTCGATCCGGGCACCCATGCGCACGAGCATGTGGCACAGGCCCTGGACGTGCGGCTCGCTGGCGGCGTTGCGGATCACCGTCTCGCCTTTCGCCAACACCGCCGCCGCGACGATGTTTTCGGTGGCGGTGACCGAGGCCTCATCCAGGAGGATATCGGCGCCCTCGAGGCGGTCCGCCTCCAGCAGGAAGCCGAACGGGAGCACCTCGATCTTTGCGCCGAGCGCCTCGAAGCCGAGCAGGTGCGTGTCGAGGCGGCGGCGACCGATGCGGTCGCCGCCGGGTTTCGGGAGCAGGGCGCGGCCCGTCCGCGCCAGCAGCGGCCCCGCCAGGGTCACCGAGCCGCGGAGTTTGCCGGCCAGCTCCATCGAGACATCCGAGCTGGGGGCGGCGCGGCAGGCGACCCGCAGGCGGGAGTTGCCGTCGAACCGCTCGACCGAGACGCCGAGCGACTCCAGCAGCCGGAGCATGACACGCACGTCGTGGATGTCGGGCACGTTGTCCAAGACTAGCGGCTCGGAGGTCAGGAGGCTGGCCGCGAGGATGGGCAACGCCTCGTTCTTGTTGCCCTGCGGCCGGATGGTCCCGGACAGCGGTCGGCGCCCCACCACCCGAAATGACTCGCGTCGGATTGCCTCTGCCATGCCATCCATTCTCGCCCCGGCCCGCCCGTTGGTCTAGCCCGGATTGTTCACGCGCAGAGTAAACAATCCGCACGGAGTGCCGACACGGCGTGTCGGGGTTAGCCCCGCCGGCGACGCGGGGACGCGCCGCAGTCCAAAATAGAGCCGCCTCGTGGCCCACCACGTGGGCGGGAAGGCTCTCGGCCGCCACCCCCGAATTCGCAAGTGCTGCAATTATAGAGAATTACTTGCGGCATCCGATATCCGCGGTTTGAAGTCTCAGATCAGGCGCAAAATCGGAACTGTTTGAATCCCCGGGCCGCGAGCCTATAAGGGCGGTCATGAGATCGTACCGGAAGGAACTCTGGTTTCAGGTGCCCTCGCGCCGCGGTTTGCTCAACGTGACGCCACAGGTCGAGGAGGCCGTCCGGGCCAGCGGCGTCACCGAGGGCCTCGTCCTCGTCAACGCGATGCACATCACCGCGAGCGTCTTCATCAACGACGACGAGTCCGGGCTGCACCACGATTTCGAGGTGTGGCTGGAGAGGCTCGCCCCGGAAAAGCCGTATTCCCAGTATCGGCACAACGGGGCCGAGGACAACGCCGACGCGCACCTCAAGCGCACCATCATGGGCCGCGAGGTGGTCGTCGCCATCACCGGCGGGCGGCTGGACCTCGGCCCGTGGGAACAGATCTTCTACGGCGAGTTCGACGGGAAGCGCCGCAAGCGCGTCCTGATCAAAATCATCGGCGAGTGACCCGGGCATGGCTTCGAAGAGGACGGGGGGCGAAGGGCCACGGCGCATCGTGCTGACGGGCGCGACGCGGGGCTGCGGGCGCGCGCTGGCGGAGGGTTTCGCCGCCGCGGGGCACACCGTGATCGGCTGCGGGAGGTCCGCCTCCGCCATCGATGCGATGCGGGCGGCGCTATCGGGGGCACACCGTTTCGATGCGGTGGACGTCGCCGATGCGGCGGCTGTGGCGGCATGGGGTGCCTCCGTGCTGGAGACGCATGGCCCGCCGGACCTGCTCATCAACAACGCCGCGGTCATCGCGCGAAATGCCCCCCTCTGGGAGGTGCCCGCCAGCGAGTTCGCCGCGGTCGTCGATGTCAACATCAAGGGGGTGGCGAACGTGATCCGCGCCTTCGCTCCGGCCATGGTGTCGCGCGGGTGCGGGATCATCGTCAACATCAGCTCGGGATGGGGGCGCTCGGTCTCCGCCGAGGTGGCGCCCTACTGCGCGTCGAAGTGGGCCATCGAGGGCCTGACCAAGGCACTCGCGGAAGAATTGCCCGAGGGGATGGCCGCAATCCCCCTCAACCCCGGCATCATCGACACCGACATGCTGCGCACGTGCTGGGGGGATGGCGCCGGTTCTTTCCCAGAACCAGACGCCTGGGCCCGCCGCGCCGTGCCATTCCTCCTGGCGCTCGGGCCCGGCGACAACGGGAAATCCCTCAGCGTGACCTGACTCAACCCTGGCCCCGCCGGCGACCGGGCAGTCGCTTCCGGATCGAACGCCCCGACCGCCTAACCCGGACATTTCATCGTGGGAGAATTTTCTCGGAGGGTCGCAGGATTGATAGGAT
>CAZYWZ010000108.1:0-22980 GCA_964651705.1 uncultured Verrucomicrobiales bacterium | reverse complement strand
GGCTACGTCTGGAATTTTCGAGCGAGATCCCGTGCCGCCCGAGGGCGGCACCGCCGGGGCGGAAAATGTAGCCGAACGCGCAAGCGTTTGGCGCGTGGGCCCTGGTGGCACGGGCCAAACGCCTTGGGGTGTTCGGCTACGGGAATTTTCGAGCTAGGGAACCTGGGGTGCGTCTGGTGGGATGTAGAGGTGCTGGCCTTTCCGGGCGGCGGCGATGGCCTCCTGGGTGTCCTGGGGTGCGCCGGGATCACCCTGGGAGGCGAGCCAGCGGTCGAGTTTGGCGCCGAGGCGGTTCCGGGTTGCGGCGTGCGCGGCATCGCGGGCGAGGTTGTTCAATTCGAAGGGATCAGCCGCGGTGTCGTAGAGCTCCTCGGGCGGGCGGCGGGTGTAGCGTTTGACGAGGTTGTAGGTGCCGGGGGAGTTGGCGGAGTCCCAGATCCATGAGGCCCAGTAGGGATTATTGAGGGAACCATCGCCGGCGATGCCCATGAGGTGTTTCTCGATGTAGATCTCTTCGGGGGTGAGATTGCGGATGTAGCGGAAGCGCCCGTCGGAGACGGTGCGGATGGGGTACGCGGGTCCCTCCGGGATATTGTTGTGGAGGCCGTAGGCATATTGGCGGTGCGTGGACCTCTCGCCCAGAAGGACGGCCAGGAAGCTACTGCCGTCGTACGAGTGCTTGGCCGGATCGCCACCGGCGGTCTCGATGAGGGTCGGGAGGACGTCGGCGTATTGGACGATCGCGTCAGTCCGGGTTCCCGGGGAAATCCTGCTGGGCCATCGCGCGAGCAGGGCCGTGTGCAAGCCGGTATCCCAGTTGGTCCATTTGCAGCCGGGAAATTGCGATCCCTGCTCGGAGCTGAAAAGCACGAGGGTATCTCCCTCTCGGCCGGATGACTTCAGCGCCGCGAGGACCTCGCCGACCTGGCCGTCCATGTAGGTGATCTCGGCGAGGTACCGGACGAAGTCCTCGCGGGTCCGCGGCGTATCGGCGATGTTTGGGGGCAGCGCGATCTGGTTGGCGGGGTATCGGGAAGGATCGCCCATGACCCAGGGGACGTGGGGTTCCACGAGGGCGACGACCAGGCAGAAGGGTTGCGCGGCATCGCGCCTCATGAAGGCGAGGGCGGGGCCGGTGTCGTGGGGGCGCGTCGGGCTCTTCACGCAATCGGGCTCAAAGCCGTCTACCGCCTCGAACGGGAAAGCCTTCTTCGGGGTGACGTGGACCTTTCCGGCGATCCCGACGCGGTAACCGAGCGCGCCGAGGTGGTGTGGCATGCTGGTCGTCGTCGGGCGGCTTGCGGAGTGGTTCCACGCGCATCCATTGCGCATGGGATATTGGCCGGAATACAGTTCCGAGCGACAGGGCTGGCACATCGCCTCGCTCACGTAGGCGCGGTTGAAGACGAGGCCATCCGTGGCGAGCCGGTCGATGTTCGGGGTGCGGGCATTCTTGCCACCGTAGACCGGCAGGTCATTGAAGGTGCAGTCGTCGGCGAGGATGATCAGGAAGTTTGGGCGGTGGGCCGCGGGGGATAGGCCGCACCAGGCCAAGGTCAGAATGGAGAGGAGGGAGTGTAATGGTCTCATTTCTCCCGGGTCCCTATCTGGGAGGGTGGAGGATTTTCGATGTGGGGGCAAGCGTCCGCGTCCACTTCAAGCTGTGCAAGATCCGGGAGTCCGCGGCGGATTCCGATCGGGAGGGCTCGCTGTCGCCGGAGATTGGGCCGCACCATTGGCAGCGCGAGATAAATTCGGCATGGGACACCTCCCGATCTCGGTGGCTACCAAACCAGTTGCATATAGTTATCTGAGCCATCCCGTCATCCGCGGTTTGCAGTTTCAGGTCAGTCGTAGAGGAAGTGCTCGCGCTGGAGCTTGAGGCGCCGGGTGCGCCAGGCGTTGGCGTCCGGGCCCCCGAGGGATTCGGCGAGGCGGTAGACGGATAGGGCGCCGGCCCAGTCACCCTGGGCCTCCAGGAGGCGGGTGGCATCGGAGGCGGCCTTGCCAAACCAGTGGTACTCCGGGATGGCGGGTTGTGCCGGCGCGGGTTGGGCGATGAGCCGTCCATAGACGATGTCGGCGAAGGCCTCGAGAGCCTCCGGCGTGCGACCGGCTTTTTCGAGGGTCTGGCCCTTTTTCCAGCCGGCCTCGTGGATCAGGTCGGGGCGGGTCTGGCGGAGGGACTCTTCGGAGAGGACCTCCTCGTAAATCGCGGCGGCGCGGGCGTAGCGTTTTGGGTCAGAGGAGGCGAGGCGGTAGTGGCAGTCGGCCTCTCCGATCTGTGCCATGGCCAAGACCTCGGTGGGCGGGGGCGGGGTGATGGTGGCGACGGCGGCGTAGACCGCGAGGGCCTCCTCGAACTTGGCCTGGAGGCGGAGCGAGTGGCCCTGCCCGACCCTGGCCTCTCCGAGGCGCGGGGACTTGGGGTGCTCCCTGGCGAGTTCCTCGAAAAGGGCGATGGCGGGACCGGGGTCGTCGCGCCGGAGGGCGGCGAGCCCGGCGAAATACAGGGCGTCGTCGGCGAGGTCGTGTTTCTGGGCGTTTCGGGCCAATCGCGTGAACCAGGTCTGGGCGTTGGCGAAGTCTTCGGAGGTGAAGTAGGCCTCGCCGATGCGGAAGAGGATATCTCCGGCGACGGGGGCGTCGGGAAATTTCTGAAGGAGGTCTTTGAGGGCGGCGATGGAGGCATCCGGGGAATCGGCGCCGAGTTGTCGGCGGCAGGCGAGTTTCAGGAAGTGGGCCTCCGCGATGTGGGAGCCGTTCGGGTAGCGGGAGACGAGATCCTCGAGTTGGTCGAGGGCCTCCTCGTATTTTCCCTCGCGCATGAGGGACTTGGCGACCTCGAAGAGGAGGACGTGGCGCCTGGGGGAGTCCGGGAAGGCGTCGAGGATCTGCTGCCATCTGGCGCGGGCCTTGGACTCGTTGCCGAGGAGACTCTCGATGCGCCCCTGTTCGGCGATGGCGGTTTCCCTGAGGAGGCTTTGCGGGAAGCGTTTCGCGAATTGGGCGTATAATGCGACGAGGGGTTCGACCTTGCCCTGGCGGGAGAGGCAGAGCATGGCATTGAAGAGCGCCTTTTCATGGAGGGCGGCGGCCTCGGGTTTTGCGGCGATGGCGATAAACTCATCGTGCGCGTCGGTCCAGCGCGCCAGAGAGAAGAGGAGTCCGGCGGCGCGGAACTGGCATTCGGCGGCCAGGGAGGGCTCTGGGGACTGTTCTGCCGCGGCGCGTAGCAGGGCGAGGCCGCGATCGGGGTCGCCGCGGGCGGCGATGGTCTCTCCGGCGCGGGAGAGTGCGGCCGAGGCCCACGAGGTATTCGGGAGGCGTTTTGCGATCGCATTCCAGGTGGTGATGGCGGCCTCGTGCTGACCGGAGGCGAGTTCCGCCTCGGCGATGGCAAGGAGGCATGGGCCCGCGACGTGCGCGTCGGTCTCCTCGTCGGCCGTGCGCCGGAGGCGGGAGAGGGTGTCGCGGAGGGAGCCGGCCCTGGTCGCGGCCTCGATCATTTTTCTGGCTGCGGTGAGGCGCGCGGCTTCCTCGGTGCCTCCGACCAGGACTTTTTCGAGGGACTCGAGGGCCTTGGCGGCGTCGCCGGTGGCGAGGGCGCATTCGCCGCGCCGGAGGGAGGCAAACATGAGAAGGTCGGCGCGGACGGGGCCGACTTCGGATGTGATCTGCTCGAAGTGGCCGAGCGCCTTGGGGTAGTCGCCGGCGGCGAGTAGGATCTCGCCCAGCCAGAAGTGGGCCTCGAGTCTCGCTGGGGCAGAGGGTTGGGAGACGAGGAGGTCGGTGAGGGTCTGCGCGGCTTCGGTGGGTCGTCCGGCGCGGATCTGCCATCTGGCGTGGACCAGGCGGGCATTCTGGGCGAGTTCGGGGGAATCGGGGTTGCGCGCGATGACATCGAGAATGGTTTCGCCCTCCTTGGCCTTTTCCCCCCCGAGGTTGAGCAGCGTCCAGGCGAGGCCGAGGCGGGCCTCCGGGGAGCGGGCGTAATCTGGGTTGAGGGTGAGCAGGTCGCGGTAGAGGGGTTCCGCCTCGGCGAAGCGGCCGAGGTCGGCGTAGCACTCGGCGGCGATACGGAGGGTCTCTGGCCCCGGCTTCTGGCGCCGGGAATCTTTGAGGTGGGGCTCGAGGGTGGCGAGGGCATCCTGGTGGCGGCCCTGCCGGTGCTGGGCCTCGGCGAGCCAGTGCCGGACCAAGGGGGACGACTGGCTTTTCGGGAAACGGGCCAAGAAGGCGCTGGCCTTGATTTCGGCAACGGGGAAGATCTGGTCCTGGATCATGCGCCCGACGGCCTCGATGGCGGCCGTCTCGTCCGGGGGCGTGGCGGGTTGGGCCGTTGCGGCGACGGGCGCGAGGCAGGCGAGGGCAAGGCCGCATATCTCACGCAAGCGCGCGAGACGTGCGGGGCGAGGGGTGCGCGGGGGATTCATGCGGCGGCGGTGTTCGGGATGGCGTTGGACGATTCGGGGAGGTGTTTGGCGAGGAAGCGGCCGGTGATGCTTGCGGCGCAGCGGGCGATGTCTTCGGGGGTGCCGCTGGCCACGATGTGGCCGCCGGCCTCGCCCCCCTCGGGCCCGAGATCGATCACGTGGTCGGCGCTCTTGACCACGTCGAGGTTATGCTCGATCACGATGACGGTGTTGCCGGAGGAGCGGAGCCGCAGGAGGACATCGACGAGCAATTCCACGTCGGCAAAGTGCAGGCCGGTGGTGGGTTCGTCGAGGAGGTATAGGGTGCGACCCGTCTGTTTTCGGCCCAGTTCCGCGGAGAGTTTGACGCGCTGGGCCTCGCCTCCGGAGAGCGTGTCGGCGGGCTGGCCGAGCCGGAGGTAGCCGAGGCCGACCTGGGCGAGGGAGTCGAGTTTTTCCTGGAGGCCGGGAATCGCGCGGAAGAAGCTGCGGGCCTCCTCGACGGTCATGTCAAGGATGTCGGAGATATTCCGTCCTTTGTAGGTGATCTCCAGGGTCTCGCGGTTGAACCGGCGGCCGCCGCAGGTCTCGCAGGTGACCAGGACATCGGGGAGGAAGTGCATGGGGATGCGGATGGCGCCGGCGCCCTGGCAGGCCTCGCAGCGCCCGCCGTGGCTATTGAAAGTGAACCGGGCGGGGCCGTACCCGCGGACGCGGGAGGAGGGCAGGCCGGCGAACAGGTCGCGGATGATGTTGAATGCCCCGGTATAGGTGGCGGGATTGCTCCTTGGGGTGCGGCCGAGGGGGGACTGGTCGATGGTGATGACCTTGTCGATCTCGTCGAGCCCCGCGATGCCGGCATGCTCGCCGGGGCGTTCCTTGGCGCCATAGAAATGGCGGAAGAGCGCGCGGGAGAGGACGTCGTTGACCAGGGTGCTCTTGCCCGAGCCGCTGACGCCGGTGACGCAGGTGAGGGTGCCCAGGGGGAAGCGCGCGCTGATGTGCTTGAGGTTGTTGGCATGGGCACCGCGCACGACGAGCCATTGCCCGGAACCCGCGCAGCGGCGCCGGGGGACCGAGATCCGTCGGCGGCCCGAGAGGTAGCCGCCGGTCGCGGAGGTCTCGTGGGAGGCGATGGCGTCGGGCGGGCCCTCGGCGACGACCCGGCCGCCGAGGACGCCGGCGCCGGGGCCGAGGTCGATGACATGGTCCGCGGCGCGTATGGTGTCCTCGTCGTGCTCGACGACGAGGACGGAGTTGCCGAGATCGCGGAGGCCGCGGAGGGTGCGGATGAGGCGGTCGTTGTCGCGCTGGTGCAACCCGATGCTGGGCTCGTCGAGGATGTAGAGCACGCCGGTGAGGCCCGAGCCGATCTGGGTGGCGAGGCGGATGCGCTGGGCCTCGCCGCCCGACAGCGTGCCGCTCTCGCGGTCGAGGGTCAGGTAGCCGAGGCCGACGTCGCTGAGGAACCGGAGCCGCCGCGCGATCTCGGCCAGCACCTCGCCGGCGATCTTGCGCTGGAAATCCGCCAGGGTGATGCCGGAGACGAAGGCGAGGGCCTCATCCACGGAGAGGCGGCAGATCTGGTGGATGTTCTTGCCGGCGGGTTCTTTGCCCCGGGATCTCCAGGGGCCGCCGACGGTGACGGCCAGTATCTCTGGCTTGAATCGGGCACCGCAGCAGTCGGGGCAGGGGCGGCGCGCCATGAAGGATTCGATGCGGCGGCGGGTGGCCTCGCTCTCGCTCTCGGCGTGGAGGCGCTCCATCTGGGGGATGACGCCCTCGAAGGGTCTTTCGACGATCTTTTCGGCGCTGGCGCGGGCGTGCGCGAAGCGGATGGCTCGCGTGCCGGAGCCGTGGAGCATGGCGCGTCGGAATGCCGGATCGAGGTCCCGCCACGGCCTGTCGAGGGGCGCGGCGTAATGGGAGGCGACGTCTTGGATCACGCCGCGATAGTAATTGGCCAAGCGGCGGGCGCCGCGGCGCCACGGGATGATCGCCCCCTTGTCGAGGGATCGGTCGGGATCGGCGATGACGAGGTCCTCGTCGACGACCATGATGGAGCCGAGCCCGTGGCACCTGGGGCATGCCCCGAGGGGGCTATTGAAAGAGAAGTGGCGCGGGGTGAGGTCGCCGAAGCATTCTCCGGAATCGGGGTCGAAGTTGCGGTTGCTGAACGCGGCCTCGCGCCAGGTGTCGTGGGGGGCATCCGGCGGGGCGAGCAGGGCGATGACGACACCGCCGCCGCGGCTGATGGCGATCTCGATGGAGTCGGTGAGGCGGGTGCGAGCCTCGGGGCCGCAGACCAGCCGATCGACGACGGCCTCGATGTCGTGAGCCCGTCCCTTGTCGAGGCGCGGGGGTGGCTCCAGATCGATGACCTTCCCGTCGATGCGGGCGCGCACGAAGCCATCGCGGCGGATCTTCTCGATGACGTCGCGGAATTCGCCGCGCCCGCGACGCACGAGCGGGGCGAGCAAGATGAGGCGGGTGCCAGGGGTTTCGGCGAGCAGGCGATCGACGATCTGGTCCACCCCCATGCGGTGGAGGGGCTTTCCGGTCTTCGGATTGTGCGGGAGGCCGATGCTGGCGAACAGGAGCCTCAGGAAATCGAAGATCTCGGTGGTGGTGGCGATCGTCGAGCGCGGGTTGGAGGCGGAGCTGCGCTGCTCGATGGCGATGGCGGGGGAGAGGCCGCCGATGAAGTCGACGTCGGGCTTCTGGAGGCGATCGAGGAATTGCCTGGCGTAGGCGGAGAGGCTCTCGATGTAGCGGCGCTGGCCCTCGGCGAAGAGGGTGTCGAAGGCGAGGGAGGATTTGCCGGAGCCGCTGGGTCCGGTGATCACGACGAGCCGATCCCTCGGGATCCGGAGAGAGATATCCCTCAGGTTGTGCTGGCGGGCACCCGTGATGGTGATGTGCGGGTCCTCCATAAGGATAACCCAGGAGTCTGGCACGGGATGGGGCGGGGGACAAGCGGCATCGAAAGGCAGACAGCTGCTGACAGGCGTCGGGAGTTCGGCGGGCTTCGGACTATCGGTGCGGCGTCGGTGCGGGGGAGACCAAGACCCAAAGCGATGGCGTGGGGGACCGCAACCTTGGTCACAGCATGTCATGGCGAGGGTTCCGGCTCGACCTCGGGTGGCCCAGCCGCCACGCTATCGCATGGTTGGATGGGTTCGGACGGGTTTGGCGGCCGCCCGGATGGCGGTGGGGACCGGTTGCGGCCGCAGGGATGCCGAATGCAGATCATTAGTGTTTATCCTCCTCATCGGGCCGCTGCTGGCAGCGCCGGTTGGGCTGCGCGCAACGGATCAATCCCGGGCCGCGCGGGAGCCGGTCAGGCTCATCCTCGACACCGACATGTCCGGCGATTGTGATGACGCCGGGACGCTTGCGCTCCTGCATGCGCTGGCCGACCGCGGCGAATGCGAGTTGCTGGCGGTGCTGACCAATCGCAAGGACAAGACCAACGCGTCGGCTGCCGCGGTGGACGCCATCAATACCTATTACGGGCGCCCCGACACCCCGATCGGCACGGACAAACAGGGCCCGACCGCATTGCAGCGAACCAGCCCGTATGCCGCGGCATTGCGCGACGAGTTCCCCAACGACATCGGCCCTGACGACCGCGCCCCAGATGCGCTGGATGTCTATCGGCGGGCGCTGGAAGCGCAGCCGGACGGCAGCGTGACGATCTGCAGCGTCGGCGCGCTCTCCAATCTCGCCGAACTATGGCAGCGCGAACCTGAACTGGTGCGGAGGAAAGTGCTCCGGCTCGTGGTGATGGGAGGCGAGTTTCCGGCGAGAACGGTGCGCGAAGTCAATATCATGACACACAAGGAGGCGGCCCGGATCGTGGCGGCGGAGTGGCCTGGCGAAATGGTCTGGCACGGATTCGAGGTCGGCAACGCCATCATCACCGGCGGGCAACTCGAGCAGGCGCCGCGCGGCAATCCGGTCCGTCGCGCCTACGAGTTGCGCCAATACAAGAAACGGCCTTCCATCCAGGGCGGACAACCCAGCTACGATCAGGCCGCCGCCCTATTTGCGGTCCGCGGTGCGGAACCGGAGTTTTGGGAAGTCGTCAGGGGCGGCCGTGTCAGCGTAGATGCCGAGGGCCTGGTCGAATGGGTGACCGATCCTGCCGCGCGACACTCCTACGTGAAGATCGCTTGTGACCCGGGACGCCTCGTGACGGTGATCGAGGCGCTGATGGTCGCCCCGCCGCTGCATCCATGCGGTGGGGGATGACGATGCTACCGAATCGCATGGGGGTCGAGACGGTACGGGAAGAGCATTCGTCGGTCGTTTGCGAGGGTCCGGTCCATCGCGGGCAAATTTCGGGTCGAAAATCGGCCCCAAGGGCCCGAGTCCGGCCGGTGCCGCCACGTAAGCCTTTAATTCTGCGGAGAAATCTGTGGTCCGACTTGATGCCGCATCAGCGGCAGGCGGTGCGTTGTGGCACCTCGCTCGACTGCGCCGATGTCGGGCATGCCTGAGCGGGTGCCGCCGAACACGTCGTCGGTGACGTGATTGCCCGTGGCAGCATCGATGGCTGGGCTGGTCGGGCCCGGAACATCCAGAGTATGGCTATTGAACAGTTGCGGTTGCAACTTTGGATCGGCTTTGATGAGTGGCTTTTTCGTGCCGTAAACTCCCGTGCCGCTGATCCAGGCGAGATTGTTCTGATACTGGCAGGTCGTGTCTGCCTCAGAATCGGGACTCATGCGAAAGACCATGACGCTGATGCCTGAGAAGAGGTTGTTCGCCACGATGCAATCTTGCGGCGGGAGCTTGTAGTTCAGGCCCACGCCGATTCCATACTGGCAATTGGCAAAGGTGTTGTTGCAGACGAGGACACCCCGCGGGCGCGGATGGTTGTTGCCAAGGGTCTCGTCCGTATCGCCAGAGTCGATCACAACGGGAAGACGGTGTTTTGACGTGCGCCCTCCAGTGAGATTTTGGAAGTGGTTATTATACACCTTGTGGTCCGTTCCATAAATCACCACGCCGGAGGATTCATAGTTGGCGTGATCTGCATAAGCGGCGGCGGAGAAGTCCGTGACGGGATCGCCGATGAAGAAGTTGCCATGGATGATCGAACCGTGACCGAAACGAATGTGGACACTGCCCATGCAGTTTTTCACCGTGTTGTATCTGAATGTGTTTTTGGAGGTCTTGAAGGAGACCATTTCGTCCTCGCCATCGCAGTCCTCGAAGAAGTTGTTCTCGATGAGGTTCTCCGTCTCCACGTTCTGGGAGTCGCCCTCGCCGAAGATGATGGCCTCGCGGTCAGAATCGCCATCAAACGGGTTCGCCGTTCCCGGCTTATCGATCTTCGGGGCAATGTTCGCGAACAGGTTGTGATGAATCCACAGCTTGCGCGCCACATCCGTGCCGTTGAACCATGTCTTGATGTAGCTACCCGCCCAGGTGCCGGGAGCCGTGTGATGATTGAACTCATTACGGCTGATCTCGATGTTCTCCACCTTGCCCCCTTGGCAGCTTGTGTAGATGCCGTTTGCCGCTCCGACACCGGTGAAGTCGAAAAGATTGCGCGTGATGCACAAATCGCTGCTGGCGATGATCTTGATGGCCGTGGAGGTGAATCCCGCGATGATAAAGCCCTCCACACGGAGATGGCTGCAATCTTGAATGGTAAGGGTTCCCTTGATTTTCCGTTTCGGCCACGTGTCAGCTCTGATTGTAATCGGGCTGTCTGCTTCCCCATGGCGGCCTTTGATGGAAAATGACCCCAAGTCACAATCCACTGACACCACATCTCCAGCAACGGCAGCCGCAAGAACTGGCGCAAGGCCGGAAGGTGCTTCCACTCGATGAACAGCGGCAGACGCCATGCTCGACAGCGCGACCAGCGATAGGGGGAGTAGCAGGTGTGGAAGGTTGCTCATGCAGATGGTTTTCTGGCTTCACAATGTCTACGGGGGTCCACGGGGGGCAGCCCTTGACACTTGACTCCGCAAATCCTGGCACGCCCCGGACAACCTTGACGAACCGATTTCGCACCAGTCTGTCAACTGTCAAGGGCTGACCCCCTTCCTTGGCTGACCCCCTTCCTTGGCCCTGCTGCGTCAGTTGGGAGGGACGCCGGCCCCGGCGTCCGCGGGCCACCAGCACGCGGGATGTCTCGGCCGACCCGGCCCGCGAGGCCGCGGGCCCTCCCAAACAGGGCTTTACTCGGCGAAGGCGCCGAGGCGGCGGAAGCGCTGATGGCGCCGTTGGCGGAGGGTGGCGGGGTCGAGGGCGGTCAATTCGTCAAGGTGGCTGGCGAGGGCGGACTTGAGGGCGGTGGCGGCGGCGATGGGATCGCGATGGGCGCCGCCCTCGGGCTCGGGGATCACCCCGTCGACGATGCCGAGTGAGAGGAGATCGGCGGGGGACAGTTTGAGGGCGTCTGCGGCCTCCGGGGCGCGGGCGCGGTCTTTCCAGAGGATGGCGGCGCAACCTTCCGGGGAGATGACGGAGTAATAGGCGTTTTCGAGGATGAGGACGCGATCGGCGACGGCGATGCCGAGGGCGCCGCCGCTGCCGCCCTCGCCGATGACCGCGGCGATCACGGGGACCTCGAGGGCAAACATCTCCCTGAGGTTCACGGCGATTGCCTCGGCGACGTGGCGTTCTTCGGCGCCGATGCCGGGATAGGCGCCGGGGGTATCGACGAGGGAGACGATGGGGAGGCCGAATTTTGAGGCGAGGCGCATCAGGCGGATGGCCTTGCGGTAGCCCTCGGGGTGGGCCATGCCGAAGTTCCGGGCCGCGCGCTCCTTGGTGTCGCGTCCCTTCTGGTGGCCGATGAGCATGATCGCGCGGCCGGCGAGGCGGGCGAAGCCGCCCACCATGGCGCGATCGTCGGCGAACGCGCGGTCCCCGCGCAGTTCGATGAATTCGTCGAGGCAGAGCGCGGCATAGTCGAGGGTGTAGGGGCGTTCCGGGTGCCGCGCGATCTGCACGCGCTGCCACGGCGTGAGGCGGGCGTAGATCTCCTGCCGCACCCGGGCGAGGCGTTCTTGGAGGGCGGCCAACTCGCGAGTGATGGCTGGGTCGTCTGGGGCGTGCTTCGCGGAGAGTCGCTCGAGCGACTCCTCGATCGCGAGGATGGGTGTTTCGAAATCCAGTGCGGCGGGGCGTTTGGTCGGGTTGGCCATGGGCGAGGGGATAAGGATAGCTTTGGCGGGGTCGGCTGGCAATGGGCGGTATGGATGCCAAATCCATGCAATCCAAGGCGGCGCTTCACCGCCGCAGCAACAGCCCAAAAGAAGGTCGCCTCCTCGCCCGCGGGGGTCGTGCGCGGTCCGTTCACTGGGATTTCTTCATCGCCCGGATATCCAACTGGTTTTCGGCGGGGGTGACGGAGGCGCGGTGGGCGTTAGCGAGGGCGCGGATCTTGGCGATGACATCGGGGTGCATTGGGGCGATGTCGGTCTGTTCGGCGATATCGTCTTGGAGGTTATGCAGGAGGGGCGGATCGTGGGCCTTCCGGCTCTTGGCGTCGGCGCCGTAGGCGCCCTGGGTGGTGAAGTGAGCCTTGAAGTCGCCGTGGCGCCAGGCGTAGAGGGTATCGTCGCGATAGAAGGGCATGTCGTGGCGCGGGGAGGATTTGCCCTCGAGGAGGGGGGCGCGCAGGTCGAAGCCGTCGTAGGTGCGGCCGGCGGGCAGGTCGCCGCCGGCGAGCGCGAGGAAGGTGGGGAAGATGTCGAGGGTGGAACCGATGTCGCGGACGACGGCGGGCCGGATCTTGCCGGGCCAGCGGAAGATGCCCGGGACGCGCATGCCGCCGTCGTAGGTGCAGCCCTTGCCGTCGCGCAGGGGTCCGGCGCTCCCGCCATGGTGCTTGAAGATGAGCCAGGGGCCGTTGTCCGAGGAGAAGAAGACCAGCGTGTCCTGATCCATGCCCATATCCTTGAGCGCGGCGAGGACCTGGCCGACGGACCAGTCGATCTCCTCGATGACGTCGCCGTAGAAGCCGCCGGCGCTCTTGTTCGCGAAGGGCTTGTCGCGGAACAGGGGGACGTGGGGCATGTTGTGGGCGAGGTAGAGGAAGAAGGGCTTGCCGGGTTGCCTGGCGCGGAGGAATGCCACGGCCTCTTCGGCATAGCGGCGGGTGATCGTGTGCTGGTTGGCGGGGCGCTCGACGATCTTGGTATCGCGCATGAGCGGGACGTTGTAGGCCTCGTAATCGCCGGCCTCGGCGAGCTCGATGTTGTCGCCCTTGCCGACCTTGTCCATGTCGTTGGAATACGGGACGCCGAAGTAGTGGTCGAAGCCGTGGGCGGTGGGGAGGTATTGCGGGAGGTGGCCCAGGTGCCACTTGCCGATGGCCATCGTGTCGTAGCCGCGCTCCTTGAGGGCGCGGGCCAGCGTGATCTCCGAGGCGGGAAGGCCGCCGAGCGAGTCGGGGAAGAGGACGCGGTTTCTGGCGGAGCACATCCCGCTGCGGACGGGGAGGCGGCCGGTGAGGATGGCGGTGCGGCTTGGGGTGCAGACGGGTGCCGCGGCATAGAAGTCGGTCCATCGTTGCCCCTCGGCGGCCATCCGATCGAGGTTCGGGGTCTTGATCTTCTCGTGCCCGTAGCATGCGGCGTCGCCGTAGCCCATGTCATCGCAGAAGATGATCACGAAGTTGGGTCTCTCCGCCGCGGCGGGGAGGGTGTGGCAAGCGAGCGGGGCGAGGAGAACGGTGAGGATCGTGGGGATTTGGGATTTCATTGGCGGAGGGGGTTTGCTGATACGTTGGGGGTGGGGGCGCGGGGAGGCGAACGGAAAATTCGTGGTGGGGGCGATCTGCGTGGGCTGGGCGGACCGGCGTCCATCCGTGCCGCACCGCGCTGGGTGGAGATCGGCGCGAGGAGGCGCCGCAGCAAAGGAGAGGCCGGCGCGCGCCGCGTTCGAGGGCCATCGCGGGCTGCCGCGTTACCGCGGCACCACGAGGGTGGGAGGAGGTTTGTAGTGACGCCTTCGGGCGTTTTTCGGGGGTGCGGTGGCCGCAGGCCCTCCCAGATATACCGTTTAAACTGGCGCCATTCGGGTCCGTCTCCCGCTTGCGGGACTCCGCCCGGGGGCGTAAAAGGGGAGTAGGGCATGCCGGAGGACATCGTCGGGCTATTGGTGAGCGCCTGCCTCGGTGCGCTGGTGGGGCTGATCCGCCAGTGGAGCGAGCAGCAGGAGCATGCGCCGGGTGGGGAGGAGGCGTTCGCCGGCCTGAGGACATTTGTGCTATGGGCGGTGCTGGGCTACGCGGCGGCGCTGATGGGCGCTGCGTCGGGGGGTGCGATTTTCGCGATCATGCTATTTCTCCTGGGGCTATTTCTCGCGGTGGCGCAATTTCGGCGCGGGGAGGCGGGGCATTTTGGTCACACGACGTTCGCGGCATCGCTGTTGACATTCGTCGCTGGCGGGCTGGTGCACGCGGGGCAGCTGCGGCTGGCGGTGGCGATCGCGGCGGGGACGATGGTCGTGCTGGGCGCGAAGCAGGTGACGCACGCGTGGACGAGGCGTTTCACCCCGGAGGACGTGCGTTCCGCGCTGCAATTCGTGGCGGTGACGGGGGTGATCTTGCCGGTATTTCCGGATCGCGGGTACGGGCCCTTCGGGGCGTTCAACCCTCATTCGATCTGGATGATGGTGGTGCTGATCTCGGGGCTGGGTTTCGTGGGGTACCTCCTGATGCGGTTTTTTGGTGCGCGGGCGGGGATCGCGGCGACGGGCCTGGTGGGGGGGTTGGCGTCGAGCACGGCGACGACGCTGGCCTTCAGCCGCCGGAGCCGTGAGGAGCCGGCGCTGGCATCCAGCTGTGCGCTGGCCGTGTTGCTCGCATGCACGGTCATGCTGGGGCGGGTTCTTGTTCTCCTGTTCGCGGTGAACCGCGAGGTGGCGATGCGATGCCTGCCGGCACTTGCGCTGATGGCGGGTCCGACGGTGCTATTCGGCCTCTGGCTCTGGTGGGCGCAGCGCGGGAGCGGGGGCATCGGGGCTCCCAAGCTGTCCAATCCCCTGGGGCTCTGGATCGCCATCCAATTCGCGCTGCTGTACGCGGGCGTCACCTTGCTGGTGAAGGCCGCGGCGCATTTCCAGACCGAGGGAGGCCTGATGGCCGTGAGCTTCGTGTCTGGGTTGACCGACATGGATGCGATCGCGCTTTCGGTGGGCAATCAGGTGGCGGCGGGGGATGTCGTCTTGGGGATGGGCTCGCGTGCGGTGGTTCTTGGGGCGGTCGCGAACACGCTGGTCAAGGCCGGGATGGCCGTGGCGCTAGGGGGCGAGGGGTATCGGGGCCGCATCCTCGCGGTACTCGGGGCGACCGCGCTGGCAGGTCTCGCGGGGATGTGGCTGATGGGCTGATCGCGCGTGCGGCGCGGCAGCGGCAAATTCCGGGCTGTTCGAGTCCGCTTGCGGGGCCGCGGGGACACCGCCAAGCTCGCCCGATGATACGCACGCCTTGTCTTGCCGGCGCTTTTTTACTGCTGTGTCCCGTCATCGCGGGCGGCGAACCGCTGCCGATGGAGCTGTCCGCGTGGGGGGGCGATCCGATGGCCTGGGATGCGGGGGGAGGGGTGTTGCGTTGCGGCACGGCGGGATCGGACCTCGCGCCCCACGTGGCCGCTCCGGTGGCGACCGACGTGACATTCGAGGGGGAGGTGCGCTTCGGGGCCGCGCGGGAAGAGAGCTGGAAAGTGGCGGGGCTGGCGATCGCGAGGGATCCGGAAAATTTCTGGGCATTGCTGTTGGTCGAGGATCCGGACGCGAAGGGGAAACGCCACCATATCGAACTGGGCGAGATGCGCGGGGGCCATTGGCCGGCGCAGTACGACAGGAAGCGGACAATCAACGAGGTGGCGGGGGATGATTGGAAGGCCGGGGAGGCGTACCGGTTGCGCATTGTGATCGGGGGCGCTGGTGTCGAGGGGACCGTTCGGGATGCGGCGGGACGAACGATCTTTCGGCGGGCCTATGCCCCGGGCGGCGGTCTGGCGATGGCGGGGCGACCCGCATTGCGGGTGGTCGGCTGCGAGGCGGCTTTCGCCGGGCTCGAGGCCACCTGGAGCGGGGCATTGCCAGCGGGGCCCCGGCGCGGCTTTCCCGCGTACGCGTGTGACTCGGCGGCGCCGGACATCCGCGGCAAGGCGACGGGGTTCTTTCATCTGGAGGAGATTGGCGATCGCCCGTGGGTGATCGATCCACTGGGGCGGGGTTTTGTGCCGCTGGGCATCGATCACGCGCGATACCGTGGGCCGCATTGCGAGGCGCTCGGCTACGCCCCGTACGGGAAGAAGAACGACGCGAGGTACGCGTCGGTGAAAGCGTGGGAGGACGAGACCATCGGGCGCCTGAAGTCATGGGGGTTCAATCTGTTGGCGGGCGGCACGGAGGCCGGGTTGCTGCGCCGCGGCCTCGCGCACGCGGTGATGCTGAGCGCCGGCACGCAGATGGCCGCCCTGGGGGACGAGTTCGACATCACCCCGAACGAGCGCCGACCGTGCAGCGCGTTCCCGAACGTGTTCCATCCGAGATTCGAGGCGTATTGCCGGCATCGCGCCCGGGGGCAGTGCGAGCCGCACCGGGGCGACCCGTGGCTCTTCGGCTACTTCCTGGATAACGAGTTGGCCTGGTGGGGGCGCGGCGATGTCGATTCGGGACTCTTCGATGCCGTCATGAAGAAGGGGCCGGGGCATTCGGCGAAGAGGGCGCTGCGGGACTTCTTGGCGGGGCGGCATGGCGGCGACGTCGCCACCCTGAACCGCGCGTGGGGGCTGCGGCTGGAGTCCCTCGACGAAATCCTCGCCATGGAGGAATTGCCCGCGCGGGATTCGGATGCGGCGGCCGCCGACAAGAAGGCCTTCGCCGCGCTGTGCGCCGATCGGTATTTCTCCATTTTCACGCGCGCGGTGCGCGACGCCGACCCCGACCACATGATCCTGGGATGCCGCTTTGCGGGGGGGCGGGCGTCGGATGTCGTCTGGGCCTCGGCGGGAAAACACTGCGAGATGCTGACCTTCAACTACTACGGCACCGTCGATCTGGATCGGGAGATCGCGCTGGATCACAGGAACCAGGCGACGAGCGTGCCATTGCCGGAGGCGTTTGCGGAGTTTCACCGCATGGGCGGTCGGCCGATGATGGTCACGGAGTGGTCTTTCCCGGCCCTTGACAGCGGCCTCCCGTGCACCAAGGGCGCCGGGCAACGTTTCCGCACCCAGGGCGAGCGCGCCAGGGCCTCCGAGATCTTCGCGCGCACCATCCTCGGGATCCCCTTCATGGTGGGGTATGATTATTTCGTGTGGGTCGACGAGCCCGCCCTGGGTATCTCGTCCGCATTTCCCGAGAATACGAACTACGGCCTGGTGAACGAGGACGACCACCCGTACCCGCTCTTGACCGAGGCGCTGGGCCGGGTTCACCGCGATGCGATGGCCATCCGGAAGGACCCGAGGCCGCCGCCGGCTCGGCCGGCGCCGCCGGCCAGGGTCTCGCGCTGGGAGTCCTTGGTTTCAGGGGTGGGACAGGGAGACGCTTGCCGTCAGGACGGGGATCGGTTTCTGGCCCGCTCCGGTCCGGTGACGCTCGAGGCGAAGGTCGGTGGGCCGGGTCTGGCGCGGATTCTGCTCGGCGATAGGCCGATCGGGATGCTGGGCCTCGGCATCCATCGGCGCGAGGGACAGCGAGCCACGTGGCCGCGTCTGACGCGGCTCGCCGGTGCCCGCGTGGAGGGAGGGAACGGCGGTGAACCCGCCGGTCTGGTGCTGACGGGCGAGTCGCGTCAACCCGGCGGGCCCTATGAGGCGACCTGCCGCATCGTGCCGGTGCCCGGGCGGGAGGCGTTCGTGATCGCCTGTGTGTCTTTGCGAAATTCTGGCGCGGCGCCGCTGGATCTAGGATCGCTGTTCTTCCGGATCGATGCGGTCGAGGGCGCGGGGGAGCAGCCGCTGGAGGCGGATCGCCCGCCGCGGCTCTGGAAGGCGTTGGCCAAGGATGGGTGGCTGGCGTCCGGGGGGACGTTCGCGGGTTTTGTCGCGCCCCCGGGTGACGCGTCGGTGCGTTTCTGGATCGGGGAGGCCGGGTCGAAGCATCCCGATGCCCGATGGCCGATGGAACGGACGCTCGCCCCCGGCGAGACAGTCGCGCCCGATCCCACACCGTGGATGGTCGCGATCGCGGGGGACGGGGGCAAGGAGGCGTGGTCGCGGCGCAGCGAGGCGCTCGGCGAGGCCATGCGGGGAGGCGACCGCGACTGAGCCTTTCGCGGGATGGGCAAAAACCGATTTGACGATGCGCGCCGCATGCGTACGATTCGCATTCCGCCCGAGCTAAGGCGAGGGCGGGATGGATGAAGCCCGGCGCGCGTGGCGCGCCTTACTGTAGAGAAGGAAGGATATGGCCAAGATTAATTTCGGCGGGACGGTTGAGACGGTGGTGACGCGGAAGGAGTTTTCCGTGGCGCGCGCGCGGAGCGTGCTGAAGAAGGAGACCATCGCGATCATCGGCTACGGTGTCCAGGGCCCGGCGCAGGGGCTCAACCTCCGCGACAATGGCTTCAACGTGATCGTTGGCCAGGCGAAGAAGTTCAAGAGGGACTGGGATCGGGCGATCAAGGATGGCTGGGTGCCGGGCAAGACGCTTTTTGAGATCGAGGAGGCGGTCGAGCGCGGGACGATCATCCAGATGCTGGTATCCGACGCGGCGCAGCGGTCGATCTGGCCCTCGGTCAAGAGGCACCTCAAGGCCGGTGACGCGCTATATTTCTCGCACGGGTTTTCGATCGCGTACCGGAAGTTGACCGGGGTGGTGCCGCCGAAGAACGTGGACGTGATCATGGTGGCGCCCAAGGGCTCGGGCACCTCGGTGCGGAGGAATTTCCTTTCGGGGGCCGGGATCAATTCCAGCTTTGCGGTCGAGCAGGATCACACGGGGCGGGCCATCGAGCGGTGCATCGCGGTGGGCATCGGCATCGGGTCTGGCTACCTGTTCCCGACGACCTTCAAGCACGAGGTGTTCAGCGACCTGACGGGGGAGCGCGGCGTGCTGATGGGGGCGCTGGCGGGCATCATGGAGGCGCAGTACGACGTGCTGCGCGCGGGGGGACACACCCCGAGCGAGGCGTTCAACGAGACCGTCGAAGAGTTGACCCAGAGCCTCATCCGGCTGGTGGACGAGAACGGGATGGACTGGATGTACGCCAACTGTTCGGCGACGGCACAGCGCGGGGCGCTGGACTGGAAGCCGAAGTTCAAGAAGGCGGTGCTGCCCGTGTTCAAGGATCTCTACAAGCGGGTCAAGAGCGGCAAGGAGTGCTCGCGCGTGCTGAGCGCCTGCGGGAAACCGAACTACCAGAAGCAGCTGCAGAAGGAACTGGACGAGATCGGGAATTCCGAGATGTGGCGTGCGGGCAAGGCGGTCCGCGAGCTGCGCCCGAAAGAGGCCGCGAAGGCGATCGGCAAGGGGACCAAGGGCGTCTCGGGCCGCGCGTCGAATTGAGCGCCCGCGAGGTTGGTCGCCGCGATGGCCGCGGCCCCCAGATGGGGTGCCGCGGCGGCGTGACATGTCGCGTTCGGCGTGTATAATTTACCTTTCCAAAGAAGGATTAGGCAGGAGGCATCATGCGTTCAGACACCATCAAGAAGGGATTCGAGCGGGCACCGCACCGTAGCCTGCTGAGGGCGACGGGGAGCATCGAATCCGAGGAGGATTTCGACAAGCCGTTCATCGCGATCGCGAACAGCTACACGGACTGCATCCCTGGGCACGCGCACCTGAACGAGGTGGGGCTGCTGGTGAAGCGGCTGGTGCGCGAGGCGGGCGGGGTGCCTTTTATCTTCAACACGATCGGGGTGGACGATGGCATCGCCATGGGGCATGGGGGGATGAAGTACTCGCTGCCGTCGAGGGAATTGATCGCCGACACGGTCGAGACGATGGTGCGGGCGCATTGTTTCGACGGGATGATCTGCATCCCGAACTGCGACAAGATCGTGCCGGGGATGCTGATGGCCACGATGCGGCTCAACGTCCCGACGATCTTTGTCTCGGGCGGGCCGATGGCGGCCGGGATCGCGGAGCGGGCGGCCGACGAGGCGCTGCCGGAGCACCTGCGCGGCGCGGCGGGCAAGTCGGACCTGATCTCCGTTTTCAAGGGGGTTGGCGCGCTCCAGGCGGGTCAGATGACCGAGGAGCAACTGAAGAAGCTGGAGCAGAGCGCCTGCCCGACGTGCGGGTCGTGCTCGGGCATGTTCACGGCGAATTCGATGAATTGCCTTTGCGAGGCCCTGGGGATGGCGCTTCCTGGCAACGGCACGGTGCTCGCGGTGTCAAAGGAGCGGGAGCACCTGTACCGCTGGGCGGCGAGGCAGATCCTGAAGCTGGTGGAGCTGGACCTGAAGCCGCGGGACATCGCGACCATCGAGGCTTTTGACAACGCGCTGATGCTCGACGTGGCGATGGGAGGCTCGACCAACACGATCCTCCACACCCTGGCGATCGCGCGCGAGGCCGGGATCCCCTATGACATCCAGCGGATTGACGCGATCTCGCGGCGGGTGCCTTGCCTGTGCAAGGTGTCGCCGTCGTCGGACTATCACGTGCAGGACGTGCACCGGGCGGGCGGCATCCACACCATCCTCGGCGAGCTGAAGCGGATGGGCGCCTTGAATCTGAAGTGCAAGACCGTGACCGGGCGCCCGATAGGGGAGAACATCGACGCGTGGGACGTGCGATCCCCGAAGTGCTCGGGGCACGCTCGGGCGATCCGGGTGTCCGGGTGCTCGGCGCTGGTGGTGGATCCGAATGACAAGCTGGGTCCGGCGGCGAGGACGGCGTCGGGCAATCTGGCTCCGAAGCCGATGATGACGTTTCCCGCGGACGAGGCGGCGATCGCGCTATGGCGGATGGCGGCGGGGTTCAACGCGGCGGACGCCGCGGCGGCCACGGATGCGTTCGTGGACAAGCCCGCGATCGACATCGAGGGCGGCGAGAAGCTTCGCGGGCGCGAGGCGGTGCAGGCGCACATCGAGGGCGCGATCCGCGAATCGCGCGGGATGCTGCGCCAGGAGCTGGCGACTTTCCGGAAGGGCCCGGCGCTGGTGCTCTGGAGGTACGACAGATCTGGCGGGCGCGAGGCGGTCGCGGTGATCCAGGCATCGCGGGTCAAGGACGGGCGCATCGCGAGGGCGAAGGTGATCCGGAAGCCCGGGCTGGTGGCCAAGGCGGTGTCTGCCGGGCTGATGCCGTACGATCCGGCCTTTCGGTTTGACGCGAAGGATTGCATCCGGAGCAAGGAGACAGCCCACTCGGCGGACGGCGGGCTGTCGATCCTCTATGGGCAGTTGGCGCCCGAGGGCAGTGTGGTCAAGACGGCCGGCATCAGCGAGGGCTTCAAGGCTCACTGCGGGCCGAGCTTTGTCTTCGAGGGGCCATGCGTGATCTTCGAGAGCCAAGATGAGGCCTGCGAGGGGATTCTCGCCAGGAAGGTGAAGGCCGGGGACGTGGTCGTCATCCGGAACGAGGGACCGAGGGGCGGGCCGGGGATGCAGGAGATGCTGTCGCCGACAAGCTATATCGTGGGGATGGGGCTGGGGGACAAGGTGGCGCTTGTCACGGACGGTCGTTTCAGCGGTGGCACCGCCGGGGCCTGCATCGGGCACGTGTCGCCCGAGGCTGCCGAGGGCGGGCCGATCGCCCTGCTGCGCCAGGGCGACCGGATCCGGATCGATTTTCCCAATCGGCGCATGGATATCCTCGTGCCAGAGACCGAGCTGGCCGAGCGCCGGAGGGCATGGCAGCCCACGCGGCAAGAACAATCCGGCTGGCTGGCGCGCTACCAGAAGCTGGTCAGCAATGCGAGCCAGGGCGGGGTCATGGTGGCGTGACTCGGTAGCAGCGAAGGGATCCTTGGCCCTTTGGCCGGGGCGGCGCGCCGAGGCCCGAAGGGGCTTCGCTACGGGGAGCGGGTGGGCCGTAGCGAAGGGCTTCGCCCTTCGGCGGTGGTGCCCGGGGGTGTCGGTAGGGGGGCTGGGGAAGACTGTATACTTTTCTTATCGGTATAAGAAAATATGGCGGGAGGGGTATGGGATGTGTTATTTGTACTTTTCATGAAGGGTGTGAAAGGGCGGCCGACGCTGCGGCATGTGGCGCGTCGGGCGGGAGTGTCGATACAGACGGTGTCCGGGGTCCTGAATAACCGGACGGATCTGTGGTGTTCGCAGGAGACGATCGAGCGGGTGCGCCGGGTGGTGGCGGAGATGAATTACCAGCCGAACGCGGCGGCCCGGGGGCTGCGGCTGGGGAAGTTCCAGGCCGCGGGGTTACTGGTGGAAGACGTGACCAATCCGCATTACATGAATTTCGCTAGGGAGCTGCGGCGGGTTCTGGCGGGGAAGGGGTATTCGCTGGTGATCGAGGACGCGGAGCTTTCGCTTTCGGCGGGGCATATGGCGCTAGAGAACCTGTCGCGGCAGAACGTGGATGGTATTTTTGTGATGGCGTCGTCCGACAAGCGATTTTCGGGGTTGTTTGAAGCGATCGAGCGGGTGGGTTTGCCGCTGGTATTCGTCGGCGGCCGGGGGCACCGGTACGGGGATTGCGTGGATCTGGACTATGCGTCTGGGTTGCGGGAGGCGGCGCGGCATCTGGCGGGGCTGGGTCATCGGCGGGTGGCGTTCGTGTGTGGTTTGCCGGAGGGGGAGCGTGTGTCGGCGCGGCAGAGGCTCTATGCCGGGGCGCTGCGCGACGCGGGTTTGCGGTTTCACGCGTCGCTGTTCGTGGAGTGCGAGCCGACATGCGACGGCGCGGCGCGCGCGGCCAAGGCGCTTTTGGGCACGGGCAATGGCCGGCGGCCGACGGCCATTGTGGCGGTCAACGACCTTCTGGCGATCGGGGTGGTGCGCGCGATTCGGGAGATGGGCCTGCGCGTGCCGGAGGACATCTCCGTCGTGGGGAATGATAACCTGAGCGTCGGGGAGCATCAGCCCGTGGCCTTGACGACGCTGTCGGCACCGTTGCGGGAACTGGCGGAGGCCGCGGCGAGCTGTTTTCTGAGCCGACAGAAGAAAGGTGGGGCGGGGCGCGGGGAGGGGTCTGCGGCGGTGAAACTCCCCGTGGCGCTGGTGGCGCGGGAATCGACGGCGCGGGCGTCTGGGAGTTTTTCGGAGAGAGACAGACGGACGGGCGCTTAAGGGGCGGAGCCCCAGGCCGCGTGGCTCACGGGTAGGAGCGAAGGCATGGCACGCTGGAAGCGTGCCCTCCGGGATGGGAATGCGGGGCAGCCCAGCTCACGGCGCATGGGGGTGTGGTCCCTGCGTGGCCAGGGGGCTACGTTTTGAGTCAACCACGCGCCGGATGATTCATGGGGAAACTTCCGATGTGGCCGAGGGGCCTTTTGCGCGGTGACGCACATGGCCGCCAGGGGTGGCGACACCGCTTTGGAACGGGCAGCCTGATCGCCTCCGGCGATAGGAGCGCAGGCGTCGGCCCTGGCGCGCGGGTTCCGGGTCCGCCGGAAGCCAAAGCGGTGTCGCCGCTGCGCTCTGCCACCGCAGCAACTGTGTTTTCAGCA
>CAZYWZ010000107.1:0-23079 GCA_964651705.1 uncultured Verrucomicrobiales bacterium | reverse complement strand
ATCCCAGCCCGGCCAACCCCCCGAAATCCCTACGATGTGAAAAAGGCGAGATCTACGATGGGAAAAAAGTCGGTAACACCTGAGATCCGATCATCCTGTGTGTCGCCAACACACCCCGCACGCCCCCAGCAGCGCCAGATCCCTGGCGATCCACCAGGCGTACTGGCCGCTCGCGCCCGACGCGCCGAAGCACCCGCACCGGACGTCCAGGCCCCGGGCCCAGGCCTGCGCGAGGGCGACAAGGAAAACCCCCAGCAGGGCGGAGACGACGATGAGTGCGCCGCGTTGGTGGCCCCGGAACAGCAGCGCGCCCCCCGCCAGGATCTCGAGCCACGGCAGGTACAGGGCGAGGGCCGCCGCCGCGCCGCCCCACACCAGCCCGTAGCCCTCGACCTCCCAGAGGAAGCCGACAGGGTCGCGCGCCTTGGCGATCCCGGCCCACAGGAAGGCCCCGGCCAGCAGCAGGCGGCAGGGCATGGCCACGATTTTCACGGTCGCCCCCCTGACGCGCTGTCCCCAATCCTCCTCCAATCTCCCCGCAGGACGGCCACCGGCCCGATGCCCAGATCCCGGGTCAGCCGGGCCGCCAGGCGCCGGGGCCGCGTCCGCTCGCCCGGCTCGCCGTAGGCCACGGCCCGGGTGCCCGGTCGCCAGGCGGCCGCGATGGCGGCGGCAAGCTCATCCTGCCCCATCCCGCCCACCATGAGGGCACCCGGCAGATGCCCGATACCGAATTTCTCCGCCTCCCGCACGTCCAGCCACAGG
The DNA here is from genome assembly GCA_964651705.1 of uncultured Verrucomicrobiales bacterium. Taxonomy (GTDB): domain Bacteria; phylum Verrucomicrobiota; class Verrucomicrobiia; order JADLBR01; family JADLBR01; genus JADLBR01. The sequence continues at coordinate 22,314 of CAZYWZ010000107.1, read as the reverse complement.
ACCGCTCCCGACCCAGGCGCAGCAAGCTGATCGGCGCCCACCCATTGGACCGGCGCGACCGCCAGCCGGAACTCCGGCTCGTCGCGGACCGACCACCAAGACGCGATGGCGGGCAGCACGGCCAGCGCCGCCAGCAGGGCGGCACCGCGCGCGTCCCTGGACGAGCCGATCATTTGACCGCGGCCTGGACGCGGCGCGAGGCCCGCCCGATCTTCCCGCCCCGCACCTGAAACTCGACCGCCGTGCCGAACGGCTCGCCGGTGCTGGCCGGCGTCAGGGTCAGCCGGTGGCGCCGCCCCCCGTCGAGGGACTCGTGGGCCACCGCGATGCGCGGGTCGCCGCTCCTGACGCCATCCAGCTCCAGCGCGGCCCCGCCGTCCTCGGCGATCTCGACCGTCCGGGGCTCGGGCGCCGCGCCCACGGCCCACCAGACGAACTGCGGCCTCACCGCCAGCGGGTCGCCCACCCGCCCGTCGACCTCCAGCAGGTGCCACGGCCCGCCGGGCTCGTCGGTCTGCACCCGGATGCGCTTGCGGTGCCGCCCCCAGTCGGAGCCGAAGTGGATCTGGATCGGCAGCTCCCCGTCCTCGCCGGGCTCGTAGACCCGCAGCCTCCCTCCGGCCACCGTGCAGCGGCAGTCCGCGTCGATACGCAGCAGCGCGACGGCGCGGTCGCCCGCGTTGCGGAAGCGGAACTTCACCTCGGTCGAGCCGGCGCCCGGCGCCACCCGAACCTCCTGCCGGGTCCACTCCCACTCGATCCGGCCCGCCGGGCCGGGCCCGCAGGCCGCCAGGGTGAGCGCAACGCCACAGGCCCAGGCCAACAGGATGCCGCGGTCCTCTGCCCGTCGGCCGGACGTTCTCTGTGTCTCTGCTGCCATCGGCTGCCGAATTCCCTGCCCGGCGTTCTACCGCCCCGGCCCGACCGCCTCAAGCCTCCCGCTCCTCTTGCGCAGCAGCCCCGGCAGGTTGCGCCACATCTGGCCGATCTCCAGATAGGCCCGCGAGCCATCCCAGGTCCCGCCCCACGGCATCCGGTTGCCCAGTTGGTCGCACCGGGACACGAACCAGAACCACGGCAGCCGCCAGCCCGAGCCATCGGACCGCGGCCGCTCGGCCTCCACGACCGCCACCCACCGGCCATCGCCCTCGAAGATGTCGGCCCACACCTCGTGCGCCAGCCGGAACCGTTCCACGAACCGCTTGCCCTCCAGCCGACGCGCCATCGCCGAGATCTCCGCGATCTCCCGACCCGCGACCGCCCCGGCGGGCGCGTCACCCGTCGGCCAGCGGAGGAAGAATCTCTCGACCCGGTTCTCCAGCGCCCTCAGGGCGAGCGCCGCGGAGGGCCTGCCGGGCGCGGAGGGATCGGACCCGTCGAAGAGCCACACCGGCAGGGGCCGGTCCGGGTGATACCGGCGCAGCGGGCGCAGCGCCTCCGCCAGCCCGGCCGCCACCGGGTCTAGGTCGGCCACGCCCCTGTCCCTCGCGCCCCGCGCGAAGTCCCCAAGGTGATGGTAGCAGAAGAAGTCGCTGGCCTCCAGCCCGCCGCCCATCAGCACCTTGAGGCTCCAGTCCGAGCCCGCGAGGCCGGGGGCCGCCTCGCCCAGGCGGAACGAGGCCATCATCAGCTCCGGGCCCGAGCGGCGGTTCGAGGAGCCGAAGCCGCCCAGCCGGGCCGAGGGATCCACCCTCCCGGCAGCGACATCGGCGGCTTTCAGCAGCGCCGCGTATCGGCCCGGCGCGTCGCCACCGGCCTCGTAGCGGGCGCGACCACGGGGACCCGTCGACGAAACCTTCGAGGCGAAGTACCGGGCAGAGCCGGGATCGGGCCACACCCGCCAGGCCGGCACCTTTCCGCGGAAATGCCCCACCGCCTCGCCCACGTAGCGGGCCCAAGCCTCCTCGTCCGCCGGCTGCATCCACGGCTGCGCGCCATCGGTGCCGCCGGACGCGGCCCAGGGCGGGGTCGAGCCCAGCAGGCCCAGCACCTCCAGTTTCCCGTCGCGGTAGCGCCCCACCTCCGTGTCGCGGAATGCCAACTTCCCCCGCTCTGGCTCCGCCCAGAACCATCCCGTCGTCTCCGGGGGAGCCGAAACCCAATTGACCCCCGCCGCCTTGGCCGCCAGCACCGACTGCCGCAGGGGCGGCACCATCGCGCCGAATCGCGAGCCGGGCACCGCCCGGCCCCAGCCCTGGGGCCGGTCCACGCGGCAGATCTCCATCGTCGTCACCTGCCCCAGCCGCCGCACCGCACCGCCCTCGCCGCGCCCCTCGATCCAGGCGCTCACGCGGAAGACCCCACGCGCCTGTCGCCCGAATCGGTCGTACCGGACCGCGCCCTCGCGCCCTCCCCCGTTGCCGAGATCCAGATCCAACAGCCGCCTCTTCTCGCCCCCCGGGGCCTCGGCATCGACGCACAGCACCGCGCCCGTCACCGCGCAGGTCGCGACATAGCGGACCTCGGCCCGTTCGTCGGTGAACCCGATGCCCGCCTCCGCCGCGTCGCCGGGCGCCAGGCCCAGCGCCACCTCCTGCGGCCACGCCGATGGCGGTTCCTTGGCACGCGACTCCGGCCCGGCTCGCACGCCATCGATCCACAGCACGCCCGAACCCTCGATGCGCAGCCGATACGGCCCATCGCCCACGCCGGGCAGGAACGGCACCGACACGGTTTGCCAATCGGCGCCCTCCCCTGCGTCGCCCAGATCCACATCAACGCTGGCGCCGTCCACCGGTCTCCCCCCGGCCTCCAAAATGCATTTCCAGTTCCCCGATCCCCGGGCGGAGAACCCCGCCGAGTGGGGCACGAGCGATCTCACGGGCGCGAACGTACCCGTCAGCAGCGCCACGCCATCCGGGGCCTCGACTTTCAGCGCCTCGCCCCCCGATGGCCCACTAGCTGTCAGATCGGATGACACCTGCACGGCGTCACCCAGCGAATACCCGCCGGCCAGCCGCCAATCGGATGGCATCCCCAGCGGGAACCGCGACTGCCCGAATAAATTCGCCGGGCCGCCATCGGGATATTGCTTTGCCAACTCCGCGTCCACCTCCTCCCGGCTCAGCCGCCGCAGCGACACCCGGTCCACCGCCACCGATCCCGGCCCAGTCAGCGCCATCCGCAGTGCCAGCGGCTGGCCCATGCCGATGATCCTCCCGATCGAGCACAACTCCTCCCAATCGCCCGTCCCCTCGCAGGCGACACGCCACAGCGCGCGGCCCTTCGCGCCCTCTTCCACCAGTTCAAACGCCGCCGCGCCAGCGCGCGGCCCCCGGACTCGCGCACGCAACTCGACGTACGCCTCGCCGGCAGGCGCCGGAATGCCTTCGTATATCCAAATGAGCCGCCCCGCATGCTGCCGCCCGAGACGCCACCCCACCGCCTCCGCGTCCCCCTCCCAGATCGTCCCGTCGCGGGCCTCCTCGCGCCAGCCGGCGGGCGGAGAGGCGTCGCCCCCAAAGTCCGACTCGACCCAAGCATCCGCGCCGAGGCACCCGACGCGCCAGCACCCCAATAACGTCCAGATCCCAAGAATCCCGAGCGCGCCATTCCTTCCAATGCTCATTATGCTGCCCGCGCCGACACCCCCGTCAAACCACAACAACAATGCTCTGTCACGCCCCGAGCCCAACAGAGCAATGCACCACCCACAACTCGGGGTGACGGCTTCGACGCGCGCAACGACAAAAAGTCATGACCACTCTTCACAACCTCACCGCTCCAGATCCCAAATACAAATGTCACCACGGTCCTTTGGGGTCCACGTCTCTCCGCCGAACGTTGTCCAATCACCAGTCGAAGCACCGCTATAACCGGAGATCAAACGACCATCCTCATATCGGCGATACTCCATTTCCCCACGAAACACCCTTCCGTCCATAACACCCATGCGTTTCCATTGCACAAAATCTCCATCTAACACCACGTTTGTTCCCACCACACAGTAATAAGAATAAATCTTATATATATAGCCCTTTTCGTCCACACAGACCGCTGTATGCACCCTCCTCGCACGACTACAGCCACATAAGGCAATTGTCACACAAAGCAATACTAAAAATCGGAATCCACCCATACGAAACCTCAAAATATCGGATCTCTATTTCTTCATATAAATAACGTCACATTGCTTATTCTTAGTCTTCTCCTCCAGTCCCTTAAGAGCCTCCTCATATTCTTTCCTCCTTCTATTCACTTCATGAACTTCGCTATCATACTTAGATTTCTGACTCTTAGCGAAGTCGACGGCCCCGCACGCCGGATAATCCACAGCATCCCGCAAATACGAAAACATTAAATACTCACTGTATCTCAGACTATGCGCCTTAATCATCACATCACGGGCTAAGTCAGCACACCCACTTTTACAATATGCCCCCTCCCATTTGTTCACTTCGTCCGCCATCATGTTCCATCTTTCCCTAAAGTCGGCCAAGTGCTTCATTTCATGATTCCAACGATATTCCTTAGTACATACAGGACGTGATGGCAAATCGTTGACGGCATACCAAAACTTTATGATAGTGGGTGTGCCTTTAGGTATGACCTTCTTCCAACAGAACGGCCACGTACCACACCAATAGTTCTCGATCTGACCAAAATCGACCTTAAAGGATGCCTTAAGTCCTCCGAGCACAGTGACTTTTGTGATCTCCTTTAACGTTTCTGGCGCTGGCGTGTGGGTTCCATCATAAGCCTGCACCGTATTACCGAGGGCGTCGATTTTCGTAATCGCGTCGTTTCGCGCGAAACCATGCAGGGCGGCCACATCGCAGTGCCCGGCTGGATCTCTACTCAGCCACCTCCCCACGACCGGGTTATAGTACCGGTACCCGTAATAGACGAGTCCGGTTTCCTCGTCGGTGTACTTCGTGGAAAACCCAACCGGGTTCGTCGCGGCGACCGGCCCCGTGGCCCGCATCGGCTCGCCGAAGGGCCCATACTCGTAGCGCGCGGCGGCCGCGCCTGTGGCGGGGTCCGCGAGGCCGGTGACGTTCCCGTTGCCGTCGTAGAGCGCGTAGTAGGTCTTGGGCCCGCCCGCGCCGTGGTGCCGGGTGAACAGGAGGCCCCCGACCCCGCCGGCCCCCCCCATCGTGCCTGAGAGATCGAGGCCCCAGTGGTAGGTGCGGATCGCGGTGCCGGAGCCGTCGACCTCGGCCACCAGATTCCAACCGTCATACAGGAATCGGATGCTGGTCTGCGGCGTCGAGGCGTAGCCGCTCCCCTCCCATGCGTACACCCGCTTGGCGATCCTGCGCCACTGGGCGTCGTAGTCGAACTCCAGCCGGAGCCTGTGCTCCGTCGGGATCTCCTCCCGGCTCTGGATCGCGCGCAGCCGGTTCTCCGCGTCCCACTCGAGGGTCCAGAGGCCGTTGGTGACCATGTTGCCGTCGGGGTCATATCCGATCGCCTCGGTCGCCCGCGGGACCCGGAGGGTCCCGGTGTCGCGGGCCACCAGCGTCTTGCCGTCCCCGCCGCCTCCGGCCAGCCTCGCGGCCGTCTCGACCCCCTGGACGACGGGCCCGGACCCGTTGGCCGAGTCCACCCGCTTCCAGAAGAGGCTCCCGACCCGCCCGGCGGCCTGTCCGTTCACCTTCACCGCGGCACCGGCAAGCGCCTCCCCGACCACCCAGGAGGCCCCGGAGTTCTGGCGCGTCTCTATCTGGTTCAGCTCGTTGGCTGCCCCGTAGGTCTCGGCCACCGTGCCGCCGCCCGAGGGGTCCCCGCCCCGCACCGCGGCGGTCCGGTTGCCGATGTCGTCGAACCCGTAGCCGAAGATCCCGCCGGGCATGGCCCCGCCGCCGGATAGGAAATTGGTCCCGGCCACCACCTCGCCCCGCGCGTTGTACCCGTAGGCCCAGGAGGAGCCGTCCTGGCGGGAGGCCGAGATCCTGCGCCCGCCCGCGTCCAGCCCATAGGCGTGGCCGCTCAGGCTCCCGTTCTGGACGCCTGTCACCCGCCCGGCATCGTCGTGGCTGTAGGTCCGGGTCATCTTCTGTTGGCCGCCCGCGTAATATGCCACCTGCTGGGGCCTGTCGCCATTGTTCTGATACGCCAGATCGGCGCGGTCCGACGTGCTGTCGGCAAAGACGTACTGGAGCCGCCCCCGGCTGTCGTGGCCGTAGCCGGTCCAGGCCAGGGTGGCCGCGCCGTTGAGCGCCGCCAGCTCGGTCCTCCGCCCGCCCACGAAGGTCCCGGAGACCGACATCCCGGCCAGCGGGCCGGTCCCCGACACGCTGTCGCCCGAAAGGGTGCCGTCGGCAAGGTAGGAGAGCGCGTGGGTTCCGGCCGCGTCCCCGATCCCCACCCGCCGCCCGGCGCGGTCGGGGGTGTAGGTCACGTCCGGCGTCGAGTCGGAATAGTCGATGGAGGTCAGGTCCCCGGCGGCGTTGTACCCGTAGGTCGCCGTGACGCCCCTGGCCCAGGTCCTGACCGCGACTTGCCCGAGGTCGTTGTACGTGAATGAGGTCGCGCTGCTGTCCGCGTAGCGCTTGGCCGACAGCAGGCCCGTGGCCGCGTGGTAGTCCCAGACCGTGTAGTCGGGGGAACCTCCGGCGTCCCGGTAGGTCCCCATCCGGTACATCTGGCCGTAGTCGTCATAGTCGTAGGCGACCCGGTACGTGCCGGTCCCCGATTCTTCGGTAACCCGCCCCATGAGGTCGTAGGCGTACTCGCGCGTCGTCGAATCCGGATTGGTTACGGTGTCGACCTGCCCGGCGCCCGCCTGCCCGTCCCCGTGATAGCTGTAGGTGGTGGTCCGGTCGGTCGGGTCGGTGACGGTGTAGAGCTGGCCGCTGGAGGAATAGTAGGTGTACGTCGTTGTCTCGTCCCGCGCGTCGGTCACCGTCTGGAGGCGCCCGAGGCCATCGTAGCCGTATTCCACCGGCTCGGAGACGGTGTGGGTGGTCTGCGACAGCACCCGCCCGCCGAGGCTGACGGTCACGGCATCTAGGTCCGAGTCGGGCGAGTCGACCGTGGTGGTCACCTCGCCCGTGGCCGGGTTGAAGGTGACGGTCGTGTCGGTGGCCGCCCCGAAGGCGTCTAGCCGGACCGTGTGGGAGAGGGTGGTGGGCCCCATGTCGCCGAGCTGCTCGCGCGTCTCGGAGAGGGTCGTGGGGGTGCCGTCGTCGTCAGTCAGGTAACCGATGGCCGCCGTCACGCGGTACCAGTCGTCCCCGATCTTCTGGTAGGTCTGGGGCGTCTCGGTGATCCGGTCGGTGCCGTCCAGATCCAGCCCGCCGCCGTCCAGGTCCAGCCCCTCGCCGGCGGGTTGCCCGGCGTCGTCATAGAGGAAGTGCCGGGTCGCCAGACCCGGATCCTGGCGCGTGATCAGCCTCCCGGTGCTGGACTCGTAGCCATAGGTGGTCGTCAGCTCCCCGCCCCATCCGGGGCGCTTCTCCTGCACAACGCGCCCGGCCCAGTCGCTCACCGTGGTCCTGTAGCGCGACGTCCCCGGCCCGGTGGTGACCGTCTCGACGCGGAGGCCGCCGGAAGTGACCTCATAGGCATGCTGCTCCGCCACGACGCCGGCGCCCGACACGCTCTTGACCTGCCCGTCCCGGAAATACTCCGTCACGCGGGTCCCGCCCGAGGGCAGGGTGACCGTCTCGATCCGGCCGCCGCCCTGGGAGGTGCCGCGCGCGTATCCCGTCGTCAGCCCCCGCTCGTCGATCTCCCAGGCCACCTCCCCGGAGGCGTCGTAGCCGCGGGTCGATGCCAGCGCCAGGCCGCCGCCGTACCGGACCGTGGCGACCACGCGGCCCTCCAGGTCGTACGCGTTGGTGGTCGTGACCCCGCCGCGGGTCTCCATGTACCGCCTCCCGAAGTCATCGTACCCGTAGGTCGTGGTGATGCCCATTTCGTCGGTGACCGACAGCAGCCGGCCCGCCACCCAGCTCTCGGGCGCGAAGACCGACCGGCCGTTGCGGAAGACGTTGGTCTCGACCCCCTCGGAATCGTACAGGTGCTCCTCGGTCTCGATCGGGGTGGCGGTGTCGAACCCCGACGACGAGAGCGCGTAGGTCTCCCGCAGTAGCAGGCGCCCGTCGGTCGCGAATTCGCTGCGGTCGAGGGTGGTCAGGTTCGCGACGCCCGACGGCGAGGCCGTCGTGCCGTTGGTGACGATCTCGGCTACCACCACCCCTGTCTCGTTCGTCTCGTAGGCGTGGCTCTCCATCCGGCCGTCGGGGTGCGTCACCGACAGGAGCCGGCCGCCGAAGCCGCCGGTGGCGTACTTCTTGGTGGTCGTCACCAGAGAGGCGCCGCTGGAGGTGTACCGGTGTTCCTCTTGTGTCTCCACCTCACCCGACAGCCCAGGCGTCGGGTAAACGGTCAATTCGACGGTCTGTCCCTCCACGAGGACCTCGCGCCTCGCGACCCTGCCGCTCCCGTCGCACGAGGTGATGGTCCTCCGGCAGTTGGAGGCGTTGGCCTGCGCCAGCGGCAGGTCCAGCCAGGGCTCCCAGGTCTCGTTGGTGGTCGCCTGGCCCGAGCCGCCGTAGACGTGCTTGGTCCACCGGCCGTCCGGGTACTGGACCGAGAGCAGCTTCTCCGTGTTGGCGTCGTAGGCGTAGGAGGTCACCTCGCTCGCCGACCCCCCCGCCAGGAACCGCTCCTCGGTCAACAGCTCCCTGCCCCACGCGAAATCCCGGTAGGTGCGCACCACGTGGGAGTTGGTGGAGGCCGGGCTGGTCCGCAGGTCCTCCACGAAGACGGTCTCCACCGTGTCGGTAACCGAGCCGTTGATCTGGGTCTCCGAGGTCCGGGTCTCCATGCGCAGGAAACCCCCGCTCGTCGCGTTGGTGCCCAGGCTCTCGATCACCCACCCGCCGCCGGTCGCCGACACCCGGCTCACGTCGAGCGCCGCGCCCTCGGCGCGGCTGATCCAGAGGTTTGTCGCCGAACCATCCACTTCCCGCCCGAAGTGCCAGACCACCGAGGGCGAGCCCGAGGGCACGTAGGGCGACCCGCCGGTCACCTGGTTGGTCGGATAGAACTCAACGTCGAAGGAGGCGCCCGCGACGTTCGTGACGTTCGCCAACCCGGCCTCCGGGTGGAAGACTTGGCTGACCACGTCGTTGTCCCCCACAATCACGACGTTGGTCCACGGGGCGGCCCTCAGGATGGCGGGGGTAAAGGTGTCCGGATCGCCGAGGTCGTCGACAGACCACTCGATCAGCCCTGCGGTCTGCCCGTTGGACAGGCTGCCCAGGGGGATCGAATCGCGGAAGCCACCCACGGTGCCAGCCTCCTCGCTGGAGAACGCGGGCGCGCTCGTGCCCGATGTGGCTCCACCGCCGCCGCCGGGGCCAGAGCCCGATCCCCCGGACGCCCTCAACTTGTCGCACTCCCGCCTCCAGTTCCTACCGCCTTCGATGAAGCCCTTTGGGACGACCTGAATTGATACCGTACTGGGCCCGGGGTCGAAGAGATCGCCTGGGACCGAACCCCAATAGTTCGTATAGTACCACGCGTGATCTGGCCCCTCGCCGGTGGGTGGCACCGTCCGATTGACGATCAGCGCAAAACACTCTGGGACGGTCATCCAGAATGCTAATCCAGACGCCTCCTGACCCGAACCTGGGTCGCCGGCCACCGTGAATGTTCTCACGACATCCGCGCAGGGCTCTTGCCTCACCCGGCACGTCTCCGACAGATCGGTGTGCCAGTAGGCGCCCATCAACTCGTCCCAGCGATGGCTTTCCTCCACGGTCAACTGGCATCCCTCCGCCCCGCTGATTTTGAGGTAGGCCCCTGTAACATGTTCATCGTCGAAGTCACCATCGACGGAAAACGTCGCGCGCACCGTCACATCAACACCGTCGCCGCATCCACCCGACCCGCAGCCGGAGGCCCCCAGCCGCCCGACGGGCCCGAACATCAAACCCGCGGCAAAGACGACCGCACAGAGCACCCGTCCCCATGGCCCTACCGCCAGTCCGCCCCACATCGAATGACTCCTCCTGCTCATCTCCGGTCGCGACCTCATCTCTCCATCGGCGTGTAGACCACCAGCCCGATGACCCCGGCGGTGTCCTCGACCTCCTCCTGGAAATCCGGCGTCCCGTTGGCGTCCCCGTCCCAGCTGTACGGGGAGGGGTCCAAGCCGTCCGGGATCCCGTCCCAGTCGGAGTCCCCTGGGCTGTGGCGGTCCCGCAGGTAGCGCTGCACCCGGTCGCGCTCCGCGGCGTTGAGCCGCCGGTTGTAGACGATCAGCTCGGTGAGCCCGCCGGCGTAGTTGGTGGAGCCCTCGGCCGTCCCGGCCCCGATCCAGTTGGTCGCCATGGGGCCGGCGGCGGGCACCGGGACCGCGTTGGTCGAGGCCACCACCACGGTGCTCTGGCGCAGCCTCACCGCGCCGGAGGCCGACTGCTCGGCCTCCAGGAGCTGGAGCCGGTCGTCGAAGACCGGCAGGGACGCGGACACCAGCCCGGTGGCGCCGGAGGCCAGCACGACCCCGTAGGCCAGCGCGTTGGTGGCCTGGTCCTGGCCGAAGGCCAGCCGGTCCCCCGCCGGGCCGTCGCCCAGCTCGACGATGGGCCGCGTCGCCCCGGCCCCGGTCGGCCGGGCCACCGCGAAGGCGTTGAAGCCCTCGGAGAAATCCGCCGAGGTCGGCCCGAGCGCCAGAAAGTCGTCGGCCCCGTCGAACTCGGCGGGCGGGTAGGTCCCCCCGTTGGTGGAGAGCATCGGCATGAGCGCCTCGGTCCCCTGCGCCGCGTCGTTGCCCGCGACCGAGGCGTCCTCCCACCCGCCGATGGCGCCCGCCGCGTTGGTGGTGATGCCCTCCCCCGGCCTGAGCCACAGCAGCAGCCCCCGGGTGGGGATGGGCGGCGGCGGGGTCGCCAGCGCCGCGATCTCCTCGGCCGTCAGGGCCCGGGAGTACACACGCATCTCGTCCACCAGACACCGGGTGCCCGGAAAGATGTCATCGTCGCCGATCCTCAGCGCCCCGGTGTTGGTCACCAGCTCCCCTGGGAGGGCCGCTGACCGGTCGGTCTGCCCGTCCAGGTACAGCTTGAGGTCGGCGCCATCCTTGGAGAACACCACGTGGGACCATGTCCCGGTCGCCAGCTCGGAGCTGTCGTCAAAACCGACGTTCGGGCCGACGGTGCTGGAAACCCGGGCGTGGAGCTGCTCGTAGTTCTCCCGGATCCAGATGGCGAAGGTTCGGTCCGCGTCGGCGTCGCCCTTGTGCACGAGGCACCGCCAGGCGTTGGTGGCGCCATCGAGCAGGTTCATCCAGAACGCCACGCTGAAATCCGCGTTGGACGCCCCCACCCCCAGGCTGGGCGAGTGCGGCACCTCGACGCGGGCCGAGGCCCCGTCGAAGGCCACCGACCCGCCGTCGACCCCGTTGGTCCAGAGCGGGCCGTTGACCAGCGCGCCGGTGTTCCCGTTGCCCGAGGAGTCGGCCGCCGCGGCCCCGAAGGTCTCGTCGAAGGCCCAGCGGGCGCCCAGGCCCAGCGAGAGCCGATACTCGGTCAGGTTGGGGATACCGTTGCCGTCGAAGTCGTCCCCCGGCAGCACCCCGGCGATCCCGGCGACGCCGTCGTCGGGGTCGGAGTCGGCCAGCGCCTGCTCCCAGGCGTCGGCCATCCCGTCGGCGTCGGTGTCGTTCGGATCGCCGACCGAAAGGACGTCGAACGCAAAGGCGAACTTGAGCTGGCCGATGGTGGCCAACGCAAAGTCCTCGTCGTCGGAGACGGTGTTGGTGGTCCACGGGTAGCCGTTGGTCCAGCCCCCGGAGGCGATGATCCGGTCGTAGAAGGGCTTGGCCACGGCCTTGAGCTGGCCGAGGTTGAACGGCGCGAAATCGTCGGCCCCGGAGGCGTTGGTCCAGGCCGCCACCATGTCCAGGATGTTGCTCTCAGCCCCGCCCGGGAGATTGGCCTCCAATTCCGCCGCGGCCAGGCTCGCGGCATGCTTGAGCTGGCCCAGCTTGGCTGTCGCGAAATCGTTGGTCTCCACCGGCGCGTTGGTGGAGACCAGCCCGCGCTCCAGCCACCAGTCCGGGACCTGAGCGCGTAGTGACGCGACCAGCAGCAGGCAGGCCGATCCGACCAGCGGCAGGGCCAGCATGGCCAGGGGGGCGGCGCGGCCCTCCCGCCCCTCCGCCTGCCGCTGTGGTGATGACGCCATGGTGTCGGTGGTGCTTCTCGCGGGGGGCTACTGGGCCGGGCCGTTGGTGAATGCGCCCATCGGGATGTCGCCCATGGCGCGCCTGGCCATGGCCTCGGGCCGCAGGCGCCCGTCGGCGTCGGTGAGCTGCACGGCGTTGGTCCCGGCCCGGTAGACGCCGCCGGCGGTGATGTCGCCGCTCACCACGAGCGAGGCCTCCACCCCCAGCGCCCCGGCGCCCTGTGCCCGCAGGCTCCCAACGACCGTCAGGTCGTCCCCGAGCACGACCGCCCCGCCGATGAGGGCGTCGCCGGCGACCTCCAGGCCGTGGGTCGGGCTGGCCGTCCCGATCCCGAAATTCCCCCCCGAGTAGTACGCCGCCCCGCCGGAGCCGAACTGGACCGGCCCTAGGGCGACGATGTCCCCGGAGCCACCGAGCATCGTGCCGTCGGCCAGCCTCAGGCCGGACCCGGCCGAGAGGTAGCCGTCCACCGCCAGCGTCGTCTCCCACGCCGCGTTCTGCACGATCGAGGGCGGCGGCCCGTCGTAGGCGAGCGTGAGGGCCTCCGCGGTGGAGACCAGGTCCACCAGCGCCCCGGCGCCGGTGGCCACGGTCTCGCTCAGGGCCACCCCGCCGCCGATGCCCTGGAACCGGACGTGGAGCGAGCCGCTGACCAGGTGCAGGTTCCCGGCGGAATCGATGGCCAGCCGGCAGGAGGTGGAGGGCGGGTCCCAGATCGTCTGGCCGGTCCCGTTGGTGCCCAGCAGCACCAGCCGCTGGTAGCTGTACTGGTAGTAATCGTAGTATTCGTAGTCGTAGCTCCAGCCGGAGTACGATGCGACGCACACGGCGTGGCCTGCCCCGTCGCCCACCGCGTCGCCCAGCACGCGGGTGTCCTCGCCGTAGCCGTACTCGTCCTCCCACGGCACGGAGTAGCCCCCGTAGGCCCACTGCTCCTCGCCGGTGCCCGCCGCCCTCCCGATGATCCGGCCCAGGCCGTCGGTCCCGTCGCCGTACTCGATGACCGCCCCCTCGGGTCCGGGCAAAAGTTTGCGGAAGCCGGAGTCCGTCGCGCACCACCACGGCGCCCCGCCGAGCCGGCGCACCGACCGGGCCGAGCCGGCCTCCCAGGCGACCGCCACGTCGTTGCTCGCGGCGCAGACCCGGCTCACCGAGCTGGCCACGTCGGCCGCGTTGGTGTCCCCGGGGTTTCCCGCCAGCGTCCAGTTTGTGATGGTGTTGCCATCGGAGGCCTTTATCCGGCGCACCATCCCGTCGGTGTCCGACCCGCCCGACTTGGCCCACGTGCCCCCGATCCAGAGGTTGGTCCCGCCCGGGGCCAGCGCCAGGTCCGAGACCCCGTCGGCCGCCGTGCCCCCGCCGCTCCACTTTTGAAACCAGAGCCGCGCGCCGTCGGGCTTGAGGCACACCGCGAAGGCGTCGCCGGCACCCTGGGGAGTCTGGTCCGTGCCGGCGAACATCGCCCTCGCCCGGAAGGTGCCGCCCAGGACCAGGTTGCCGGATCCATCGACCTTGCCCGACGCGATCTCCACCAGCATCTCGTTCTGCTGGCCGTTGGCCGAGTGATTCACCAGCGGGAACGCCTGCGCCCAGAGCAGGTAGCCGAGCGGGTCGAGCTTCAGCACGAAGCCCGCCCGGTCGTTCTGCGTGGTCGCCGAGGAGAGCACCGTCCCGCCGCCAAGGTCCATGGTGCCGGCGAAGGCCCCGTAGGCGTACCGGTTGCCGGAGGCGTCCTCGACCATGCCCCGGATCGAGGCGTACCCGCTGGCCGAGAGGGTCCGGGCCTCCCCGCCGAGCTGCAGGCCCGAATCCAGCGCGCCCCAGCGGGCCGCGGTCAGCGAGACCCCGCCGGTCCCCAGATTGATCTGCCCGGAGCCCGAGGAGATCGAGCCGCTCACCCGCGCGTCGCCGGAGACATCCAGCCGCGCCGAGGGATCCGCCGTCCCGATCCCCACGTTGCCGGAGTACCAGTACGAACCGCCCGCCGAGCCGGGCAGCCACGCCCCGGCGGCGGCCAGGTCGCCGGCGGAGGTGAGCACGGTGCCGTCGGCCAACCGCAGGCCCCGGGAGGCGTCCAGGATCCCGCCCACCGAGATCGACGTGGCCGCGGGGTCCGAGTGGATGTAGCCCGGGGGCGGCCCGGAGCAGGCCAGCGCGATCGCCTCGCCCGAGGCGTCCAGGCCCACCAGCGTCCCGGACGGGGCCGGGGCCGCCGAGAGGGCCAGCAGGTTGCTGGTCGCGCCCGAGAACCGCAGGTGGAACGCGCCGCCGCCGCCCAGCGATCCGGCCGCGCCCAGGTCAATCGCCCCGGAGTGGCTCCCGTAGGCGTGCAGCGTGCCGGCCCCATCGATGTCCAGCCGCGCCACCGCGGCGCCCTCCGGCAGGGCATTGGTCCAGACGACCGCACCCCCGGAACCGATCCTCTCCACCACGTCGCGCGCGTGCCCGATGTAGTCGGGGTCCTCGTAGGTCCACCAGGCATCCCGCCAGGCCAGCAGCGCGTCCCCGCCCGCCTCCGGGATGGCATCCACCAGCGCCCTGGTCTCGGCCGGATCGGAGGTGTTCGGGTCCTCCCCCCACGAGCCGGACCGGGTCCACGCGACCGAGCCCGACGCGCCGACCCGGGTGGCCGAGGCGGGGGTGCCCTCCCAGGTGTTCCAGTCAAACCCCGAGCCCCTCAGCAGCAGCGTGTCGCCGCCGGGCAGCGGGAGGATGTCGCGCACCGCCCAGTCCTGACCCATCGACCACTGCGACGCCCCGCCGACCTTTCTGATGATGCGCCCGCCCTCGTCCGGATGCGTCCACCAGACCACCGCCCCGCCCGCGGAACCGCAGACCCGCTCGACGGCGGTGTTCCAGTGATCGCTGGTCTCCTCCGAGTACTCGTGCCCGAAGGCCCAGGTCCCCCCGTCGCCGGCCCATCCGCCCAGGGACCACTCCGACACGACGGTCCCCGAGCCGTTGAGCCGCGCCGCATAGCCGTTGGAGTCGTCCTCGTGGTAGGTCTCGTAGCTGTAGGGATCGCAATAGGTGCTCTGCCCCCACACCGTGCCGCCGGCGACGATGTTGGTACCCGCGGCGTCCACGTCGATGTCGGCGATCGAGTCGGGGTTGGCGTGCGATCCGCCCAGCTGCCGGATCCAGCGGAGCCCGCCGGACGGGTCGAGCGAGAGGACCAGGCCGTCGCCCCCGCCGGAGGGCGTCCGGGTCGAGCCCCCGATGGTGGCCGGCGCCCGGAGCGCGCCTCCCAGGTAAAGGTTGCCGGCCGCGTCGGTCCCGGCCGCGGCGAACTCCACCAGCCACTGGCCCGGGGTGCCGTTGGCCGAGTGGTTGGTGGCGGGGAAGGACTTGGCCCATAGGGCCGAGCCGTCCGGCCCGAACTTGACGACGAAGCCGGCCAGGTCCGGGTCGGCGCTGGCGGTGCCCGACTGCAGGCTGGTCGCCCCGACCGACATCGTGCCCGCGAAGCCGCCGTAGACGTAACGGTTGCCGCTGGTGTCGGCCGCCATGCCGCGGATCGTCGCCCCGAGGTTGGCCGACAGCCCCCGGGCCCAGGTGGCCCCGTTGGTGAAGCTCGAGTCGACCATCCCCCATCGCTCGGCCGAGAGGGTCACGCCATTGGTGCCCAGCAGGACCGTCTCGGGCAGCGTCACCGCGCCGGAAAAATCCGCCGGCCCGCCGACCACCAGCCGGCCCCCGGAGGCCGAGAGCAGCACGTTGGTGCCGTCCGCGATCGCCGCCGCGGTCATGTTGGAGCGCGCGTCGAGCAGCGTGCCGTCCGGCAGCCACAGCCCGGCCCCGCTCAGCCCCAGGGAGCCGGCCCGCACCGTGCCCCGCCCCCCGGAGGCGCCCGACCAGACGTTGGTGCCGGTGGGCGTGCCCTCGGCCCAGTCCTCCGCGCAGCCCTCCTGGGCGTAGAGGAAGTTGGCGAAGCGCGAGCCGGCCGGCTGCAGGAACCACACGTGGTTGGAGCCCCCGTCGGCCCACACCCCCCAGGCGAAATTGGTCGCCGCTCCCATCTCGACAAGCAGCGCCGCGTACGGGCCCGATTGCGGCGCGGCCGGGAACGCGAAATCCGCGGCGTAGTCGGCGCCGCCGCCCTCGGCCAGCACCCGGCCGGCGAAGAGCGCGTTGCTCTCCCCGGCCCCTCCGATCCGCGCCACCCGGATCCAGCGATCCGCCGCGTTCGCCCCCAGGGACAGGAGCCGGGTCCCGGCGACCCGGGCCGCGGGGCCCACCGCCTCAAGGCCCACCCCGCCGGACGCGTTGCTCACCACCAGGGAGCCCCCGACCACCTGGTTGCTGCCGACGCCCTGGTTGCCGGCCACCGCCTGGTCGCCCTCCACGGTGATGGTGCCGGCGCGCGCGCCGGCCGAGAGCGCGCAGGCCGCGGCGAGGAGCATGGGGAGTCTGGCGGGATTTGGGTGCTTCATGGTTGGGTCCTCAGGGTTGGATCCTCACGTTGCCGATGGGCCGCAGCACCACCGCGTTGGTGGCGGGGCCGATGGAGCCCTGCGCGTACGCGTTGGTCGAGCCGCGGATCGAGATGGTCACTTCCGGGAAACCGGCGGCGGCGCCCATCCCCGCACCGATGGTGCGCTTCGGGCCGCCGCCGGCGCCCGGGTGGGACGCCAGCCCGTTGAAGAGGTCGTCGCCCATCTCCGCGTCCACGTAGAGGAGCGCCGGGCCGTTGGTCGAGGGCGCGCTGCCGGGGTCGTCGGGCGAGGTGCCCATGGCGTACTCGGCCCAGTTTCCGGCGCCGTCCATGTCGGCATCGCCATCCCGGTCGTCGGAGCCGGGGTTTAGCCCGCGCGATGACTCGAAGGCGTCCGGCATCCCGTCGCGGTCGGAGTCGGCGAAGAGCGGGTTGTCCGGATCCAGCGAGTAGAGGTCGAGGTAGGCCGCGGCCGATTCGCCGGCCTCGAAGCAGAACAGCGCGGGGGCGGACTGCGCGTTTGTCTCGTCCGGGCCAACCGAGGCCGCGTAGAGGACCCCGTCGAACCACGCGTCGTATTGCGGCGACCCGAAATCCCTCCGTATCGTCACCCGCACCCAGTTGCTCGAGGCCCCGCCCGCCCCGGCCGGGAAGGTGAAGCCGGTGTCCTCGATCGCCCCGCCCCCCTGGCCGTCGCCGTCGAAGACGAAGGCCCGCCCCGAGGCCCCGTCGAGCACGAAGCCCACCCGCGCCCCGTCCAGTTCGAGCCGGGTGGCCGCGTTGGTCGGCGGCTCGGCGGCGGGCCTGACCCAGAAATCCGCGAAGGCCACCGTCGATGTCCCACCGAGCCAGGGGCCGCGCTCGGCCTCCAGCACCGCCCGGCTCACCCGCGCCGCCAGATTGGTGGGATCGAGCCTCAGCGACCCGGCCGCCCCGAGCGGGTCCGGGTCGGCCGGCAGGCTCGCGAGGCCGGCGGTCTCCTCGGCCCAGCCGGCCATGTTGGTCAGGGCCAACCCGTTGGTGAAATCCTGCACCGGCACCTGCGACAGGCCGGCTTGGGCAACCGCGAGCCAGCAGGCCACCGCCGCCCATCGTCCCCGGCCACCGTCGTCCCAAGCCATCCCCCGGCCTCCTTTCCCTCGCCCTCTTGTCTCACCGCCTCACGGCCCGGCCGCAGCCCGCGCCGCCGCCTCCCGCTCCGCCTTGACCACCGCCGCCCTCTCCAGCGCCCCCTCTTTCTCCAGTTGGGCGACCTGCTCGGCCCTGGGAGCGCTCTGCCGCTCCCAGGACTCCAGCGCCGCCTCCCGCTCCGCCGGGGTGGCGGTGGCCAGGCTCCGCTTGAGTTTGATCCTCTCCAGCAGAAGCGCCCACCGGGCCTCCCACGCGGCCCGCTCCTTGGCGGTGAATGTCTCCGGCGCCGGGGGCACCACCCCGGGGGGCCGCGGCTTCGCCACCCTCGGTCGCTCCGCGGTCGCCACCGCGTTGGTCCCCGCCGGCTCCTGCGCCCCGGCCGGCCCGGCCAGAAGCCAGCAGGCCGCCAGCGCCGCCGGCATCAGGATGTCCCCCCGACGCCGGGCGCGGCGCCAAGAAAACGATGTCATGCCCATGCGATATCCCTCCCCGTCGAGACCCCGTCCCCAAGATCCGCCCCGGCGGCGCGAGTCCCTTCCATATGATGGGGCCAACCTCCGGGTCCCCGGGGGCCAACGCAAATGATTTTTTTTTTTTTCGCTTCCGCGGGAAAATCTTATCCGCCGGCGCGACGCGCGGCATCGCCGGGGACACTTGGGCCGTCAAGACCGATGGCGGCGGCACGCGGCCCCGCGGCCCGAGCGGGAATACCCGCCCGCCCCCATTGGACCGGAAGCAGTTTCCACGGCAGGTTCCGCACCGGTATGGCGAAGATGCCGCACCGGGCATACATGGCCCGGGTCCGCGGGTTGCTCTCGATCGCGAGGTAATCGGCATCGTGGCCGTGGCGGGGGAAGACGTGGGCGAGCAAGATGCGCCGCTTGATGCCTGGCGGGCCCCCGGGTCCCCGTTCCGCGAAGAACGCCTCCTGCGGCCGCCATCCTGTCATCTCATGGATCCGCCCCAAGGTCGCCTCCCGCCAACGATCTGGTCGGGCCGTCATGAGGATCACGTGATGGGACCGGACGAGTTCGACCAGCCACCGGCGGTAGCGCTCGGTGCGCAGCCGCACGGCCATCGGCGGCGGAGTGGTTCCCCGCTTGGGGGAGTTGGCGACCAGCGTGTAGTTGAGGTCAAGCAGGATGATCATGCCGGCAGCCTCGCGAAATCCACGGCGCTCTCCAGGTCCGCCAGCGCGGCACGCACGCAGCCCCCGCTTCCGACCGCGATCCGCGCGGCGGTCGCGTCGTCGATGTCCCACCGCGAGGCGAGCAGCCCCGCGATCTCCTCGGTGTCGGGCGGCAGGAGCTTGATCGCCTGGAAGCGGGTCTGGAAACGCTCGGTGAGCAGGTCGAGTTGAAGGTTGCTGGTGCCGATCACCGCGCGTCCGGGCGGGAGCCCGTCGAGGTAGGAGAGCAGCAGGTCCTGGGCGTCGCGGGTGCAGCGATCAAGCTCGTTGATGATCCGCACCGACCAGGGCGAGAACAGGTTCCCGAGGCCCAGCGATCCCATCCAGCCCTTGGCCGCCTCGATCGTGACCAGCTTGCCGTTGATCTCGTCCACAGCCAGCGGGCTCCCGGCCAGTTCGGCGGCCACCATGCCGGCCACCGTCGTCTTGCCCACGCCGGGCGGGCCGTAGAGCAGCACCTTCATCGTGCCACGCTCCCCGGCCCGCAGCCGGCGGGCCTTGGCAACGAGCGCCTCCGCCGCGCGGCGGGCGGGGCCGATCAGTTCATCGACCGACCCCGGCCGCCAGTTGAGGGGCGAGACATCCGCTTCCGCAATCACCAGCCCTCCCTCCGCACGCGCGCCTTGATCGTGTTGACCGAGACGCAGAAGCGCCCCGCGGTCTTCTTGGGGCTGCGACACTCGCGGTAGAAGCGCCGGATCTCCGCCCAGCGGACATCGCCGTTGGCGGGGGCCTCCGGCTTCTCGAAGGCGTCGAACCGCACGACCTTCGCCTCGGGCGCGGCCTGCGGGACCGGCGCGGAGGGCGATGCCGCCGTCGGTGCCGCGATCGGCTCGCCTTTCATGATCGCCTCCACGATCTCCCGGATGAGCGGCACCGGGATCTCGGTGACCGTGAACACGACCCCCGCGAGGCTCTGCCGGCCGATCTGGGCTTTCAGGAACTTGATCGCCGCGCCCCGCGTGCGGCCCTGGAACTTGCCCTCGAAGAGGGTCGCCCCCTTCTCCTCGCAGACGATGTAGTAGAGCTTGTCCATGGTTACTTGCCCTCCGGGGTGACGGTGACGGTCATGGCCTCGGCGTCGCCGATGAACCACTTCTGGATGTAGATGGTCCCGATGACCGGCGGCTTGCCGGGTTCGGTCTGCTCCTCGAAGCGTACGGTGTTCTTGGTCTCCCGGAGCCTCTTGAAGCTCAGGGTGGTTTTGGTGGTGTCTGCCATTGTCGTGTCTCCTTCGTTTCGGGGTTACTGGCCCCGCCTCCCCGCCCATCCGCTGGCGGGGGCGCGGGATCAGTCCGCCGCCAGGTAACCGGGCATGTTGTGCGCCGCCCCGTCGATCTCCTCGGGCGTGGGGTCCCCGCGCTCAACCTCCTGGATCTTGCAGACCGGGATCCCCCGGTTCTCCAGGGCGATCGCCACCCCGGCGAGGGACGTCCCGTAGGTGTACGGGCCTTCCCCGGTCTCGGCGTTCCGGTACTCGCCCTCGTGGAATCCGCCGCCGTGGGTCGGGGTCCAGACAGTCACGTAGAATCGCTTCATCGTTGCTCCTTTCGGCCGGTGTTACTGGCACCGCCTCCGGGCCGCGACCGGCCCGGACGCGGGATCAGCGCCCCTTCCTCCCCATCGCCTCAATCTCGCGAATCCCCGCCCACGCGGCGTAGTCGGTCTGCAGGCTCACCAGCACCGCCTTGATGGCGTCGCCGTGGTGCGAATATCCGAAGCTCGTCACCGAATCCCGGCCCTCCGTGATCGCGGCCATCCGGCGCGCGTAGCTCTCGCTCTGCATGTACTCGGCGGGGCCGGTGATCGCGTTGGTCGCGGGGTCGTAGCTGAACCGCCCGCAGGTCTGCGGACCGGCGGCATGGATCGCGGCCCTCGCCCTCTCCGCCTCCTGGCGCTGGGCCTCCGCGATGATGGCCTCGGCGCTGATCTCGTATCCGATCGGTGTGTTGCTCATGGCAGAGTAGCAACAGGTTCCGTGCCACTCGCCGCAGTTGGGTGGAATAGATGGCAAGGCGTTGGATCGCAGGGCGGTCACGGCGCGCACCTGCAACGCGGATGCCGGTAACCCGCCTCACCTGTCGCTCGACAGGACAGACCTGTTCAGCGGGGGGACAGATCCGTCCAGCGGCGCGACGGTCTGCCCCGTGAGAAAGTCCCGTGCCACCTTCGCGTCATTCTCCGCGCCATCAAGTCCCTCGCGCCGAGGGCGGTGCCATCAATCGTTCCCGCCGCCCCACCTTGGCACGTCACCTGTTGCCACTCACCGCATGAAGCTTCACGAGATGCCCAACGAACAGCGCCCCCGCACCCGCCTCTTCGAGCGCGGCTCAGGTGCCCTCCGCGATGCGGAACTCCTCGCCGTCCTCCTGCCCACCGGACCCAAGGGCGCATGCGCCCTCCAGGTCGCCGAGGAACTCATGGCCCGGTTCCGCGATCTCCACGCAATCGCCCGCGCCCCGGTCGAGGAACTGGCGAAGGTCCCAGGGGTCGGGGAGGTCAAGGCCGCCCAGATCCATGCCGCCATCGAGATCGGCGTCCGCCTCGCCCGCCGCCGAGCATCGGCGAACAAGTTCGACGACGCCTCCCGGATCGCGGAACTCGTCGGCCCCGAGATGCGGCTGCTCCCCTCCGAGAGCGCCCGCGTGGTCCTGCTCAACGCCAAGCTCCACCTCATCGCCGTCGAGGAGGTCTCCCGCGGGCTATTGGATCAGGCCCTGGTGCATGCGAGAGAAGTTTTTGCCCCCGCCATAGCCCGCAGGGCCTACGCCGTCGTCCTCGTGCACAACCATCCGTCGGGCGATCCCACCCCCTCGGAGGCCGACATCCGAATCACCCGCGCGCTCAAGGAGGCATCCAAGGTCCTCGACGTCCCCCTCCTCGACCACGTCATCATCGGCGCCCCCTCCACCGCCTACCCCGAGGGATGGTTCTCCTTCAAGGCGGCGGGGTATCTGTGAACCATTGCGCCGTCGACGGTGCTTGACTCGGTGCGCACGGAGAAGAAACTTTTCTCATGTATCGGGGAATTCCCGCCGCTTTTCGCTCGCCAACATACTCGGCTGGACCCGGCATATGCGGCCGATCGGTCGGTACAATCAAGGTTGGGCTGTAAACGTCCACGGCATCCGGAATTTCCAGCGTGAACATCTGTCGTCACTCACTCACAATCATCTTGCTGCCCGCGGCGCTGGCAGCGCTTCGTGCAGATCCAAGCCGACCGGATGCGTCAGGGCCCCTGGGTCAGACGGGCCAGTGGGTTTTGAAGCCGGCTTTTTCGGATGAGTTCGCCGCGGCCACGCCCGATCCGAGGAAATGGACCACGAGGAAGGCAAGCTGGGGTCCATGGTCTTGGGATGAGAACAACGCCACGCAGGAAATCGGCAATCTTGTGCTGCGCATGACCTATTACCCGCA
>CAZYWZ010000106.1:8590-23488 GCA_964651705.1 uncultured Verrucomicrobiales bacterium | reverse complement strand
CACTCCACATCGGCCCTTCGATGGATCCGGATTCTGCACCGAAGCCGGAAGCGGCTTCGCTACAAATTTTCCGCCCCAGTGGCCCCCCATCGCCGCCCCCTCGGCCACTCTCCTGCCCTTCCGCCCGAAATTTACCCGTCAACGATAGGAAATCATGCCATGCAACTCGTTAAAAATCCGATGCTTAGCTTCACACCGACGCAAAGGAGGCATAACTTCCGCCCGGTTCCCGCCCCCCGGCGCCCACCCCCCATCCCCCGCCAAATTAGATTGCCTCTCTCACCCCTCGCCCCTAACAACTGAAACCTCATGAAGGTCAAGAGAGTCGGTATCCTCACCGCCGGGGGCCTCGCCCCCTGCCTGTCCGCTTCCACCGCCGCCCTCATCGAGCGCTATTCCGAGATGGCCCCCGAGGTCGAGATCCTCTGCTATCGCAACGGCTATCAGGGCCTCCTCCAGGGCGACAGCATCCTCGTCTCCCCGGGCATCCGCGAGCACATCCGCGTCGCCTACCGCTACGGCGGTAGCCCCATCGGCAATAGCCGCGTCAAACTCACCAACGTCAAAGACTGCGTGAAGCGCGGCCTCGTCAAAGAGGGAGAAAACCCCCTCGACGTCGCCTCCAAACAGCTCACCCGCGACAACGTACACGTCCTCCATACCATCGGCGGCGACGACACCAACACCACCGCCGCCGACCTCGCCGCCCACCTCGCCGAAAATGGCTATTCCCTCACCGTCGTCGGCCTTCCCAAGACCATCGACAACGACGTCTACCCCATCAAACAGAGCCTCGGCGCCTGGACCGCCGCCGAACAGGGCGCCATCTTCTTCGAAAACGTCGTCGCCGAGCACGACGCCAACCCGCGCATGCTCATCATCCACGAGGTCATGGGACGCAACTGCGGCTGGCTCACCGCCGCCACCGCCCGCGAGTATCACAAGCGCCTCGCCCGCCGCGACTTCCTCCCGGAACTCGGCATCGTCCAAGAGGCCAAGGACGTCCACGCCGTCTTTATCCCAGAACTCCACATCGATATCGCCGCCGAAGCCAGACGCCTCAAGGCCCTCATGGATCGCCTCGACTGCGTCAATATCTTCCTCTCCGAGGGCGCCGGCGTCGATTCCATCGTCCAGGAAATGGAATCCAAGGGCGAGGATGTCCCCCGCGATGCCTTCGGCCACGTCAGGCTCGATGCCATCAACCCGGGCGCATGGTTCGGCAAACAGTTCGCCTCCATGATCCAGGCCGAAAAAACCCTCGTCCAGAAATCCGGCTACTTCTCCCGATCCGCTCCCGCCAATATCGAGGACCTCCGCATCATCAAATCCTGCGTCGACCTCGCCGTCGATTGCGCCCTCCGCGGCGAATCCGGCGTCATCGGCCATGACGAGGATCGCGCCGGCATCCTCCGCGCCATCGAATTCCCACGCATCAAAGGCGGCAAACCCTTCAATACCCAAACCCCCTGGTTCTCCCAGCTCCTCTCAGAAATTGGCCAGACCCTCACCCCGGCCACCCCCAAGCCCCACGCCTGATTCCACCCGCCCACGCCACAGCGTTTGTTTATTTATAAAACAAAAGTTGACCGCTCCAACCCAGCCCTCTTAAATCATAACCCAGAGTAGATATAACGTTAAACAGCGCCTGGGCATCGACCCCGGCAGGAGGCACACATGAGCTCACAACTGAATCGCAGGGATCTCATCCGCGGGGCCGTCGGCTGGGCGACCGCCGCCGCGTTACCAACCTGGCCGGCGCACTTGCGCGCGGCGGGTGCCCACAGCGACGTGCGGCTCGGGATCATAGGAATGGGCGGCAAGGGCTCGTCCCACCTCAAGGAGGCCGCTAAGCTCCCCGGGGTCAGGATCGTCGCCATCTGTGACCCAGACACGGCGCAGACCGACAAGGCCATCGCTGCGCTTGAGAAGGCCGAGTATCCCCACAAGGTCACCGCCTACCAGGACCTGCGAAAACTCCTTGAGAAGAAGGACGTGGACGCGGTGATCGTGGCCACTCCCAACCACTGGCATGCCCTGGCTGGCATCTGGGCATGTCAGGCCGGCAAGGACGCCTACGTCGAGAAGCCCGTTTCGCACAACATATTTGAGGGCCGCAAGCTCGTCGAGGCCGCCCGCAAGTACAAGAGGGTCGTCCACCACGGGATCCAGCGGCGTTCGGACCTCGGCCAGAAGGAGGTCTGCGAATACCTCAAGAGCGGCGCCCTCGGGAAACTCAAGCATGTCCAGGGCGCGTTCTTCCGGCTCCGCGAGGATCTCGGGAAGGCCACCGCCCCCTTCCAACTGCCGCCGACCCTGAACTATGATCTGTGGCTCGGTCCCGCCGCCGAAGAGCCCCTCATGCGCCTGAGGTTCCACTACGAGTGGCACTGGTTCTGGAACACCGGCAACGGCGAGATCGGCAACAATGGCCCGCACCAGCTCGACCTTGCCCGCCGCTACCTCGGCGACCCGCTCCCCGCGCCGCGCGTGCTCACCGTGGCCGGGCGCTTCCTGTACGACGACGACGCGCAGACGCCGAACACCGGGTTCATCTTCTATGACTTCCCCGGCGCCCCGCTCGTCCACGAGTTCACCAATCTTCCCATCAGGCCCGGCGTCAAGGCCGTCGGCAACTACAAGGGCGTCAAGGAGGGAGCGGTCGCCCACTGCGAGAAGGGCTACGTCGCCGGCGGCTTCGCCTACGACAACACCGACAAGAAACTCGAGGAGCCAGGGTCCACGCCCGAGAAGAGGAAGTTCAAGACCTTCCCGCTGGACAACGGGAAGCTCCACCTCCCGAATTTCATCGCCGCGGTCAAGGCCCGCGACCTCCTCACGCCCCAGAGCGACGTCGAGGTCGGGCACCTCTCCACCACCCTCTGCCACCTCGCCAACACCTCCTACAGGCTCGGCAAGGAGCAGCCGTCCGCCGCCATCCTCGAGCAGGTCAAGGGCTGCGCGCCCGCCATGGAGGCTTTCGAGCGGATGAAATCCCACCTGGCCGACCTCGGCATCAACATCGATGAGAAGAAGGCCATCCTCGGGCAGTGGGTTCAATACGACGCCAAGCGCGAGGTCTTCACCGGCGAGAATGCCGCCGCGGCCAACAAGCACCTGAGCCGCGAGTACCGCAAGCCTTACGTGGTTCCCGACAAGGTCTGATCGGGAGCCCGGGCCCGCGCCCGCACCTTTGCGATGTGAGACGACGATGCCCATGACCCGACCATCCCAGGGACGGCGCGGCTTCGACCGCGGCGATATTCGCCGCCTCAACGCCGGCAACGTCCTCCGCGAACTCCGCCTCCACGGCGGCCTCTCCAAGGCCCGCCTCGCCACGCACACCGGCCTCACCCGCGCCACCATCTCCAATATCACCGCGGTCCTCAAGCGCTCCGGCATCATCCGCGAGACCGCGTGGTCCAAGGGCGCCAGCGGCCGCCCCGGCCGCCTCCTCGAGATCGATCCGGCATTCGGTTGCGCCATCGGCATCGAGATCGACATCGGCGTCGTCACCGGCGTCCTCGCCGACCTCGACGCCACCACCCTATGGCGCGGCCAGCGCGAATTGAAGCACCACGCCACTCCCGAGGCCGCGCTCGACATCTGCCACGGCCTGGTCGCCGAGGCCATCGCCCACGCCGCCAAACTCGGCAGGCCCTGCCTCGGCATCGGCCTCGCCCTCGCCGGACTCGTCGACCACGAGCGCGGCGAACTGGCCTACGGCCCCTACCTCGGATGGCACCACGTCCCCCTCAAGCGCCTCATCGAGGAGCGCTTCCAACTCCCCGTCCACCTCGAGAACCAGGCCAACTGCGCCGCGATCGGCCTCGCCCATTTCGGCGCCTTCAAGGCCATCCGCAATCTCATCTACCTCAACGTCGGCGGCGGCATGGCCGCCGGCATCCTGCTCGATGGCCGCATCCTCCGCGGCACCCGCGGCTTCGCCGGCCAGGCCGGCCACGCCCGCATCCACCCCGGCGGCGAGCCCTGCGCCTGCGGCCAGCGCGGCTGCTGGGGCGCCGAGGTCAACATCGACACCACCCTCCGCCGCGTCCGCGAGCGCTGCGCCGCACCCGGCCACACGGGCCACCTCGCCGACAGGGTCGGCCAGCATTGGGACCGCCTCGACCTCGCCGCCATCGCCGACGCCGCCGATGCCCGCGACCCCGATGTCCTCGCGGTCCTGGACCGCTCCGCCGATACCTTCGCCATCGGGATCGCCAACCTCGCCAATCTCTTCAACCCCGAATGGGTCGTCATCGGCGGCGCGCTCCGGCCCATCCTCCCCTTCCTCAAGGATCACATCGAGACCGCCGCCCGAAACGGCGCCCTCCCCCAGCCCGCCGATTGCCTCAAGATCGCCATCTCCACCACGGAGAACGACACCCTTACCGGTTGCATCGCCCTCGTCGTTGACCATCTCCTCGCCAACCCGCCGCTCGCCAATCGGCGCCCGGCACCAACAAGGACAAAACCATGAAACTCGCAGTCGTCGGCCTCGGCAACATCGGGCGCATGCACGCCCAGAACCTCCTCGCCGGCAAGGCCCCAGGGGTCGAGCTCGCCGCCATCGTCGAAAGCCGCCCCATCCCACCCGGCGAATTCGATGCCGTGCCCCACTTCGACAAGCTCCCCGCCCTCGTCAAGGCGAAGCGCGCCGACGCCGCGCTCATCGCCACGCCATCGTTCGATCACTTCCCCACCGCGATCGCCGCGCTCAAGGCCGGCCTCCACGTCCTGGTCGAGAAGCCCATCGCACTCCACGTCGCCGATGCCCACCTCCTCGAGGCCGCCGCCAAGAAGGCCAAGCGCAAGGTCGCCGTCATGCTCAACCAGCGCCTCGATAACCGCTACGAGCGCATCCGCGACATCGTCGCCTCCGGGAAGCTCGGCAAGGTCCGCCGCTTCTCCTGGATCATGACCAACTGGTTCCGCCCCGATATCTACTTCACCTCTAGCCCCTGGCGCGGCACGTGGAAGGGCGAGGCCGGCGGCGCCCTCCTCAACCAGTGCATCCACAACCTCGATATCCTCACCTGGCTGTTCGGATTGCCCAAGCGCCTCCGCGCCTACTGCGCGATGGGCAAATACCACAAGATCGAGGTCGAGGACGAGGTCAACGCCTGCATGGAATTCCCCGACGGCCTCGCCGGCGCCTTCGTCGGCTCCACCGGCGAGCACCCCGGGGTCAATCGCCTCGAGATCTTCGGCGACTCCGGCACCCTAGTCTTCAATAACGACGAGCTCGTCGTCACCACGCTGAAACAGCCGCTGCCCCAGTACTCCGCCACCACAGCCGACGCCTTCGGCACCCCGGAATTCGACCGCGTCCGCGAGACCCTCGCCCCCGCGCCCCCGCGCCACTCCGATGTCATCCGCAACTTCGCCGAGTTCGTCGCCTCCGGCACCCCGCCCATCGGCTCCGCCCGCGACGGCGCCCGCTCCGTCGAACTCGCCAACGCCATGCTCTACTCCACCTGGACCAATCGCGACGTCACCTTCCCCCTCGACGCCCCCGCCTACAAACGCGCCCTCTCCCGCCGCATCGCCAAATCTCACCTCCGCAAACCCAGGGTCGCCGCCGCCCCAGTCGCCATGGGCAAGTCCTTCCGATAGCAGATTCCCGTAGCCGAACGACCCAAGGCGTTTGGCCCCTGCCACCATGGCCCATGGGCCAACCCGTCTCGCCCCCGCCCGCGCCTTTGGCCTTGGTCGTTGAATGCGCCCTATTGAATGTGCCCCTCCCCCCCTTTCCGCCCAGCCCGTTCCCGCGTATCTTGTGCCCATGCCGACGCCGCATCCCCCCAGAGCCACCCTTCCTTCCCGAATGGCACCGCTCGTCGCGATCGGCCTGATCCTCACGCCGTTCCCCGAGTCCGCCGCACAGGCACCCTCCGGCCTTCACGACGGCCCGGGCATCCTCGTCGTCCTCGGCGACCCCGATGGCAAGCTCGCCATCGAGACCGCGGCCGCGGGCCGCGCCCTGGTCTACACCCAGATCGCCGACCCCGATGCGGCCGACCGCGCCCGCGAGGCCGCCGAAACCGACGCCCTCGATGCGACCCGCATCCAGATCGACGTCGGCCCCTTGGATCGGCTCCACCTCGCCGACGATATCGCCGATGGCCTCATCGCCACCGGGCCAGCCACCGCCCCACCCGACAGCGAGGCACTGCGCGTCCTGCGGCCCGGAGGCAAGGCCATCCTTGGCGCCCGGGAAATCACCAAGCCGATCCCCGAGGGCATCGACGATTGGACCCACCCCTACCACGGCCCAGACAATAACCCCCTGTCCCGCGACCGCGTGGCGCGGGCACCGTTCCTCACGCGCTTCATCGCGGAACCCCGTTACGCCCCCGCCCCGCAGGTGGCGCTCGCGGCCGCCGGGCGCGTCTTCCACGCCTTCGGACACGTCGCATGGCACGAGCGAGAGGAGCCCTTCCTCTCCACCCTAGCCGCCTTCAACGGATGGAATGGCACGCTTCTCTGGAAACGCCCCCTGCCCAAGGGCATGATGGTCCACCGCAACACCTTCATCGCCACACCCGATGCGCTTTTCGTCGCCGACGACCCCGCCTGCATCCGCATCGACGCCGCCACCGGCCAGACCCTCGGCGAGATCCGCCCCCCCAAAGATGTCACCGCCGGAACGTTCTGGAAGTGGATCGCCCTCGAGGACGGGATCCTCTACGCCCTCACCGGCGAGGGCGAGCCGCCCGACCCGGAGCAGCGCTGGAAACGCACCGCACACGGCT
Organism: uncultured Verrucomicrobiales bacterium; assembly: GCA_964651705.1. GTDB lineage: Bacteria > Verrucomicrobiota > Verrucomicrobiia > JADLBR01 > JADLBR01 > JADLBR01. The sequence continues at coordinate 16,730 of CAZYWZ010000106.1, read as the reverse complement.
GGCCGTGGACCGGGATTTCCCCCGGCTACAACACCCCCGAGAACGCATGGGGCTTCGGCGAGAACTTCTTCGCCTTCGAGTCCGATTCCGGACGCCCCATCTGGCACTACCACGAGACCGCGCCCGCCGATTCCCGCGCCGTTTGCCTCGGCGGCGGACGCCTCTTCGCCTTCCGCTTCGGCGAATACCTCACCTGCATCGATGCGACGAATGGGCACCCGCTCTGGAAGAAAACGCCGGAATCCGACCCCGCCCTCTTCGAACAGATCGGCCAGCCTCTGCCACGCCAAGGCTGGCAGACCAACTGGCGCACCGCCTCCTACCTCAAATACGGCCACGGCGCGCTGTTCTTCGCCGGCCCGCAGATGGGCAAACTCCTCGTGCTCTCCGCCGACGATGGGCGAGTCCTCTGGCACGATGCCTACGACAACTTCCAGCTCATCCTCCGCGACGATGCCCTCTACGCCATCGGCGGCGGCAAATGGGGCGAGAACATCAGCAGAAAATTCGCCCCGCTCACCGGCGAGGTGCTCGCGGAGCTGCCACTCGGGCGCCGCGCCTGCACCCGGCCCACCGCAACCGGGGAGGACATCTTTTTCCGCGCGATGGGCGGCTCGGTCCGATTCAACGACGCGGTCGGCCGTCCCCTGTGGATCTCCCCCATGCGCCCCGAATGCCACAACGGCGTCATCATCGCCAACGGCAGCCTCTACTGGTCGCCCTACGTCTGCGACTGCCAGCTCACCCTCAATGCCTTCGTCGGCCTCGGCCCCGCGCGCGATTTCGATTTCACCCCGGATGCCACCACGTCCGACCGGCTCGTCGTCGGACCCGGGGGAACAGCCCCATCATCCGAGCCTGAAGCCGATGGTAGGGGATGGCCGACGTTCCGGGCCAACCCCAAAGGCACATGCGCCAACGATGCCGATATCCCGGATTCGATCACCCCCCTGTGGCAAGCCCAACTCCCCGCCTCCGCCGCCACGCCACTCACCGCCCCCACCGTCGCGCTCGGCTCCGCCTACCTCGCCGACGGCCACGGCTGCGTCCGCGCCGTGGACCTCTCCACCGGCAAAGAGCGCTGGCGCTTCCGCACCGGCGGCCAGATTCGCATCCCCCCCACGATCTGGAAGGGCCGCGCTCTCTTCGGTTCCGCCGACGGTTGGGCCTACGCCTGCGACGCCGCCACCGGCCGCCTGCTATGGAAATTCCGCGCCGCGCCCATCGAACGCAAGATCCCCGTCTTCGGCCAACTCATCTCCACCTGGCCAGCCTCCAGCGGCGTCCTCGTGGACGGCAAAGGCACCGCCTTCGTCGCCGCGGGCATCGTCAACTACGACGGCACTTACGTCTATGCCCTCGATGCGGCCACCGGGGCGCTAAAGTGGAAGAACGACTCCTCGGGCCACCTCGACCCCGACGCCCCGACCGGCGTCAGCGCCCAGGGCCACATGCTCCTCGTCGGCAATCGCCTCTACCTCGCCGGCGGCAACGCCGTCTCACCCGCCATCTACGACGCCGACACGGGCCGCTGCCTCAACGACCCCGCGACCCTCGCCCTCTGCCAATCCACCAGCCCGCGCGGCTGGGAGCTCTTCCTCGTCGGCGACCGCGTCATCGCCGCCGGTAAACCCTTCTATGCCCACCCAGACATCCCCGTCTTCGACCACACCGTCACCAAAAAACTCCTCCACGCCACCAACGCCCATGACCGCGACATCATCTGGGCCGATATGCAGACCCTCGCCTGCTTCCCAAAACTCTCCCAGGCCGCCCTCAACAACTCCGTCACGAACGAAAAGAAACCCCAGCACGTCACACAGGCATGGGGTGCCTTCAAACCCGACACCCCGCCCCTCTGGATGAAAAATTGCTCCAACGCCGTCACCGTCGCCAAAACCGCCAATGCCGCCCTCGTCGCCTACCCCGACTCCCTCGCCGCTCTCCGCCTCACCGATGGTTCTCCCCTCTGGTCCCACCCCCTCCCAGCACCCCCAGTCCCCTGGGGACTCGCCATCGGCCCTCAAGGCCAATGCCTCCTCTCCCTCACCAACGGCCACCTCCTCTGCGTCGGCCGCTGACTCGAAAATACGACGTGACTCGCTAGTAGCGAAGCGCCGCAGTCTACCCGCCATGGCGGGCCCTTCGGCGGGGGCCGGTGGGGCGCCGAAGCCCGAAGGGGCTTCGCTACGGGTGAGAGCGCCGGCGGTAGCGAAGGGCCTTCGCCCTTCGGCGGGGGCTCGGTGGGGCGCCGAAGCCCGAAGGGGCTTCGCTACGGGTCAGAGCGCCGGCGGTAGCGAAGGGCCTTCGCCCTTCGGCGGGGGATAGGCAAATCTTCACCCACGGTGGTGCCCCGCCCACGGCACATGGAATCTGACCTCAAACATGTCCGCTGTCGCACGCCATTCTTGATCATTGCCCCAAACCCCCGACTTTGGTAAGAAACTAGACCATGTCGCAGGCAACAGGTTTTGATTATGCGCCGACGGGGAAACCGCAACCGGTGGTGAAGCCGGGTGAGTTCGTCTTCGCGTCGGCCTTCATGGACCACGGTCACATCTACGGCCAGACCAATGGCTTGCTCGAGGCGGGCGGGGTCTGCAAGTGGGCGTGGGATCCGGATCCGGCGCGCCTGAAGACCTTCCTGGAAAAGTATCCGAAGGCGAAGCCGGCACCCTCGTTCGAGGCGATCCTCGGGGATGCCGAGGTCCAACTGGTGACGGCGGCTGCGGTGCCGAACCGCCGCTGCGATATCGGGCTCCGGGTCCTAGACGCCGGCAAGGATTACCTCACGGACAAGTCCCCTTTCACGACCTTGGATCAACTGGAATCCGCCAGGCGCAAGGTCGCGGAGACCGGCAAAAAGTACGCGGTCTGCTATTCGGAGCGCTTGCAGAACGAGGCCGGCTGGCAGGCGGGCGAATTGATCCGCGCCGGCGCGATCGGCGAGGTGCTCCAGGTTCTCATCATGGCCCCGCACCGGCTCTCCAAGGCCTCGCGCCCCGCGTGGTTCTTCGACAAGGAATGCTACGGCGGCATCCTGACCGACATCGGCTCCCACCAGTTCGAGCAGTTCCTCACCTACTGCGGCGCGAAAGACGCCAAGATCGAATTCGCCCGCGTGGCAAATCGCGCCAACCCCGACAGGCCCGGCCTAGAGGATTTCGGCGAAGCCCTCCTGACCACCGACACCGGCGCCTCGTGCTACTGCCGCGTCGACTGGTTCACGCCCGATGGCAACCCCGTCTGGGGCGACGGACGCACCTTCGTCCTCGGCACCACAGGCACCCTAGAGGTCCGGAAATACATCGACATCGCCCAGCCAGGCAACCCCGGCCAGCGCATCTACCTCATCGATTCCAAAAAAGTCGAGGTCATCGAATGCCAGGGCAAGATCGGCTTCCCCTTCTTCGGCAAACTCATCCTGGATGTCCTGAATCGCACCGAGAACGCCATGACCCAGGAGCACGCCTTCAAGGCCGCCGAGCTCTCCATGAAGGCCCAGGCCATCGCCGATAGGGCGCGCGGCTAGAGGCGACAGCGTGAGGCAGACAGTCCTGTCTGCCCCCGCGAATCGCGCACGCCCCGGAACCCGCATTAATCGGTGCGACTTTGCCTTCCGGCGGAGCCGGCCCGGAATCCGGCGCGTCTCACTCCTCGACCGCGACGCGGAACCCGACGTTGAAGACCGGCTGGTAGGGCCGGTACGCGCGCCGGAAAGACGCCGTCGCGTGCTTCGGCCTGTCCCTCCACGACCCGCCGCGCACAACCCTCTTCTCCCCGCCCGTCAGATCATTGCGCCCGTCGCTGTCGCGATACGGATATGGCGCGTACTTCGAACGCGTCCACTCGGCCGCGTTCCCATGCAGATCGCTCAAACCCCACGGGTTCGGCAGCCACCCTCCCGCGGGCTCGGTCAGAAAACCGCCATCGTTGACGCCCGGAACCTGCGGGATCCAGTTGTCGTAGATGTTCTCCGGATTGTTGTGGCGCGCCTTGACGTGGTCTTGCTCATACGGATCACCGCTGAATGTCGACAGCGTCACGTCCGCCAGATTCGCGTGACGCCCGAAGTCGGTCTCCACCCCCCCATACCAGAAGGCTTGCCCGGAACCGGCCCGCGCCGCCCACTCCCACTGCGCCTCGGTCGGCAGGCGCACCCTGCGCCCGGTCTGCCCAGAGAGCCACTCGCAAAAGGCCACGGCATCTTGCCAGGAGACACGCACCGCGGGCCGGTCGTCGCCATCCACGTCGTAGCCGGTCACGCCGAACTGATACCCGTGACGCGATTCCCGGCGGCTGTCGTGCAACGGCCGGAAACGCCGGAACTGGCGGTTGGTCACCTCGATGCGGCCCATCCGGAACGACCCGACCCCGACGCGGGTCACGGGCGCCTCATCCCGGTAGCCGGAGGCCGACCCCATGAGAAACGCGCCGCCCGGCACGGCCACCAACTCGAGCAGAACACCCTCGCCCAGATCGAGCGCCCCGGCTGCCGCGGCAGGCTTGGACCCAGGATCGAACGGCCAGCCCTCGCAGGACGTGTCTCCGGCGGGAGGCGGCGACTCGGGCGCTTGCACCACTGGAGCGAGCTTGGCCGCTGGCGCGCCGATCGTCTCGTGATTCTCCTCGATGCCCGCGTAGCGCGCGCGCATCTCGGCTCGCTGTGCCTCCTTCGCGATCGCCGAATCCGCGCCAACGATCGTCTGCCAGCGGCCATGATACGGCGCGTTCAAGTCGATCCAGGTCAGCAGCCGGTCCCACGCCTCCGCGCAGGGCCGCACGCCGTGATGGCCCTTTTGAAACAGCAACACCAACTCTGTGGTATCGGCATGCCACTCCATGGGCACGAAAAGATGGATGTCGCTCTCGATGCCGGGCCGCCGCACGTACCGATGCAGGTTCGCGTAGGCCACGGAAAACTTGCCGGCCATGCCCTTGGGCGCCTGGCCCGGCATCCTCGTGTGCCAGTCGGCGATCATGACATCGCCCCGCAAGTCGGGCTTCCACCGCTTGTCGCCGAAACGCTCGGCCATCGGCGGGTCGGGCTGGTCGTGGCAACGCACGCAGTATGCGTCGAGCACGGGCTGCACCTCACGCGCGAATTCGAAGTTTCGGGCCGGGCCGCGCCACGGCGTGATCGGCGCGGGCTTGCCGGCGGCCTTCGCCGGCATGGTCTCCGGCGTGAACGAGGCCGGCTCATGGCAACCAACGCAGGAGAGATATTCGCCGTTCCGCGCGGTGAACCAGCTCCGCATGACCTGCAGCGCCTTGCCTTCGCCGTCGAGCGGCTGCAGCGCAATCGGCGTGTTGGCAGGCACCCTGAAGAGCGCGGAACCATCCGGATTCACCGGCACGCTGCCCAGAGTGCGCCGCATGTCCCAGGGCCCGTCCATTCCGATCGAACCGTACAGCCCCCCCTGCCCCGCAAAACCGTAGGTGTAGGTGTAGAGACGCAAACTGGCCACCTCGCCCCTCGGCACGCCGCGCAGGCCAGGGCCCTCGTAGATGTCGGCGATGTATACCGTCGCCCCGGGATCATCCTTCGTCATGCGGTCCGGGTGCTCGCGCGGCCGCGGCGTCGCGACGAGCGGCACCGGCTCGAGCAGATCGCAGGCGTCATCCTCCAGCAGCGGCAGCGCGTTGTCGAAGCGGTCCACCAGATAGAGCCCCATCTTGGCCCGGGCGTCCGGCTGCATGGCCACCAGGAACGTCGTCTCGTCCAGCGGATACGGGTGCAGATAGAGTGGCCAGGAACCGTCAGCCAGCCTATCCCGCACGCGCGCCTCGACCCGCTTGCCGAATCCGGGAATCCGCTGCACCGCGCCCTCCGCCTCCTGCGTGCCACGCCGGACGTCGAACAGCACCAGCTCGCCCTTGCGCGCCAGTCCATGATGCCCGCTCACCACGCCGATCCATTGCAGCGGGTCGCCGGGGATCGGGCGCGCGTAGAAAATGCCATTCGGCCAGAACGAATTGCTGCCGTATAACGCGCGTTGGTTGGTGCCGTCGGGATTGCAGGTGAAAAGGATGCGCGAGTTGGCGTGCGGCAGGTCCGCATACTCCCAACGCAGGAACATCACCCGTCCGTCCGGCAAGGGCGTCGGACACCAGCTGTGCTCCTGGTCGCTCGCCAGCAGCTCCATCTCCGAGCCGTCGGCCCGCATGCGGAATAGGTTCGCGACCGGCGAGCTCCCATTGACGCACGGCACCGCGTACTTGAGCGCCGTGCAGCAGAAGATGATGCGCCCGTCCGGCAGATAGCACGCGTCGTAATGGTTCACCCAAGGCTCGTTGTCGCGAGACACCTGCCTCACGTTGCCATCCGAAAGCCGCAGCTCGAATATGTGCCAGGCGTTGGAGGCGCCGGTCGAAGAGTAGAGAAGCCGCCCCGCGTCCCAGTGCAATTCCACGTCGCCGAGGAAGGCGCCGTCCGGCGGCGCATGGATCTCCCGCACCGTGCCGGCGCCCTCGCCGCGCACGCGCAACGCGCACAGCACGTTGTCGTGCCCATCCTTGGGCAACACCGAGTTGCTCTGCCAATTCTGCGGCAAGTAGCGCCCCGCGCGGCGCCGGATGAAGAGGATCTCGTCAAAACCGATCGCCGGATTGGTCTCGAGCATCAGCATCCGCGTCAGCGCCTCGGCCTCGGACGCCTTGGTTTCGTCCAACGCGCCCTCGCGCATCGCCCCCAGACGGGCCCGCGCCGCCAGCAGCCGCTCCCGCTGCTCCGGCGCGCGCGTCAGCCGCCACGCGATCAGCCGCTCCAGCGCCTCAATGTTCACCCGCGCCAGACGGCGCGCCAGTGCCCGCCGCTCTGCCAGCCCTTCGCCGGCGCTGGCTTGAAAGACCACGCTTCCCTTGCCCTCTGGCGCCGTCAATCCCACCAGCGCCTCGAACCGCGCAGCGCCCGCCGGCAGCGCGAATGTCAGCTCCGAGGGGGCATGCGCCCAGAACCCGCTCGCCACCGGCTTACCGGCAATGTGCAACGCGCCATTGTGTGCCCTGTTGATGCGCAGCGACCCGTGCCCCACTTCGGCGAACAGCGGCTCCTGCGTCGCCAGATCCACGCACTTCCCATCCGCCAGCAGCACGCGGGGATTCCCCCACACCGCCTGGTCGAAATCATGGTTGTCCGGCCCCACCGTGGCGACGAGCGTCAACTCCTTTGCCCCGCTCACATCGAGCGCCAGCGGTGCCGCCGCCATGCCGCCACGCATCAATGGGCTGCGCACCGGCCCTCCGGCGCCACCGCAGATCACCGGTAGGCCCAGCGCGAAAAACGCCATCAGCAATCGCCGGAATAAGGCGACCGGCTCCTCGCGGCGCGGCTTCATCGCGAGACAGCGTGAGCAAATTTCTCCGGGGTTAAAGCAAAGACTTGCGGCAGTTGGTCGAAACGCCGGCGCCGCCCTGGCTTGCGACGGAGCCGGCGCGATCCACCCGTCGCTCTCGCTACAGCCGCTTGAGCGCCTCGCGCACCAGGATCTCGACCGAGGCGGAGGGATCGGCGTCCAGCGCGGCCTTGGCGGCCTTGTGCGCCTCGGCCTGCCTGTACCCCAGCGCGATCAGGGCGAGCACCGCGTCATTGATGGCCTGCGCCTCGGGCGATGGCGCGTGCTCCGCCGAGGCCGCTTCCCACGCCGCGGAAACCCCGACCTTGTCGCGCAGTTCCACCACGATCTTCTCCGCGGTCTTCTTACCAAGCCCCTTGATCCGGGCGATCGAGGCGATGTCGTTATTGACCACCGCCGCCCGGAATGACCGCACCGACATCCCGCTCAACACCGCCAGCGCCAGCCTCGGCCCGACCCCCGAGACCGAGTGGATCAAGAGCCGGAATAGCGACCGCTCCTCCTCGCTCGCAAAGCCGTACAGCAGGTGCGCGTCCTCCCGGACCACCAGGTGCGTCAGCAGCCTCACGCCCGCCGGCGGCGCGGGAAGCTGGTCATAGGTCGACATCGGGATGAACACCTCGTAGCCGATGCCGCCGACCTCCACCTCCACCTGCGTCGGCAGCGCCTTCACCAGTCGCCCATCCAGATACGCGATCATCCACCCCTTCTAGCCCCCCCGTCCCCGCCGACAAGCCCGTGAATGTTGCCTGTCGAACGTCGGTTGTCGAACGTCGGTTGTCGAA
>CAZYWZ010000106.1:0-8490 GCA_964651705.1 uncultured Verrucomicrobiales bacterium | reverse complement strand
TGTCGAACGTCGGTTGTCGAACGTCGGTTGTCGAATGTTGGTTGTCGAATGTTGGTTGTCGAATGTTGATTGCCGGGCGTTGAATATACCCCATCCAGGCGGAATCGCCTTGGAAATATTGTATGCGCCACCCGCCGTCCCCCGCTGACCCCGTCGTTCCTCCCGGCCGTCTCCTCGCGCTCGACGCCTATCGCGGCTTTATCATGCTCGCGATGGCGTCCGCGGGCCTCGGCATCCCAAAGGTCGCCCAGCACTTTCCCGACTGCGCCGTCATGCGGCATCTCTCGTGGGGTCTTTCCCACGTCACCTGGGTCGGCTGCTCCCCCTGGGATCTCATCATGCCCGCGTTCCTCTTCATGGTCGGCGTTGCGCTGCCCTATTCCCTGGCCCGCCGCAGCGAGCAGGGCGAGCCCTTTGCCCGCACCTTCGGCCACGCCCTCTGGCGCGCCCTCGTGCTGGTCGCCCTCGGCGTCTTCCTGACCTGTCAGGCCAAGCGGCAGTTCGCCGTCACCTTCACCAACACCCTGGCACAGATCGGCCTCGCCTATCCCTTTGCCTTCCTCCTCACCGGACGCCCGCCCCGCGCCCAGATCGCCGCGGCAGCCGGCATCTTCGCCCTCTCGTGGTTCCTTTTCGTCGCCCACCCCGCCCCGACCGCCGACTTCGATTATGCCGCCGTCGCCGTCCCGGCCAAAGAGGTCGGCGAAGTCACCCTACCCGGCTTCTTCGCCCACTGGAACAAGAACGCCAACGTCGCCACCGCCTTCGACGCCTGGTTCCTCAACCTGTTCCCCCAGCGACCCGGACCCTTCGTCGCCCACCCCGGCGGCTACTGCACCCTGAATTTCCTCCCCTCCATCCTCACGATGCTCCTCGGCCTCATGGCAGGCCAGATGCTCCGTGGACCCCGCTCCCCGCGCGAAAAACTCGTCCGCCTCGTTGCCGCCGGCGCCGGGCTCCTCCTGCTCGGATGGTCTCTGGGCCTCGGCCTCTGTCCCGTGGTCAAACGCCTATGGACCCCCACCTTCGCCCTGTTCAGCGGAGGCTGGGTCATCCTCCTCCTCGCCGCCTTCTTCGCCACGACTGAGATCCTCGGGTGGAAGAAATGGGCCTTCCCCTTCGTCGTCGTCGGCATGAATTCCATCGCCATCTATCTGATGTCCCAACTCCTCTCCGGATGGATCGCCTCATCCCTCAAGATCTACCTCGGCACGGATGCCTTCGCCGGCGCCTGGGGTCCCCTCTACCAGCACGCCGCCACCCTGGCCGCCCTCTGGCTCGCCTGCTATTGGCTTTACCGAAAACGCATCTTCCTCAGGATCTAGCAACCTGTCGGACAAAGTCCGACAGATTCCTAGGGCCGGACCCACGTCACCCGGTCCGGGCGGTACGTCTCCCTCGCCGGCAGCGACTCCGCCGGGTAACCCAGCGCCACGAAGGCCATGGGGACCAGCGATTCCGGCAACCCAAACAGATCCCGGAAGCCCTTCTCGAACGCCACGATCGGATGCCCCCCGATCCAGCAGGCGCCGAGACCCTGCGCGTGCGCCGCGAGCAGGATGTTCTGCGTCGCCGCCGCGTGATCCTGAACCCAGTAACCCTCGATCTGCTCCAGACTGGGGTCATGGCACACCAGTATGCCCGCGGGCGCCCCCTTCGCCGCCTCCGCCCCAGGGTGAAATGCCGCCACCTGCTTCACCATCCCGGGATCCGCCACGGCCACAAATCGCCACGGCTGCTCGTCCTTCGCGGATGGCGCCGCCATCGCCGCACGCAGCAACGACTCCAGCGCCTCCCGCGGCACCGGCCGCTCCTCAAACTTCCTGATGCTCCTCCGCGTGCGAATCGCCTCCAGTGTCTCCATCACTCCCGCTTAATCGCACCGCCCCCCGCCGGCAAGAAATTTTCGAGCCAGCCCCCACGTCGCCGCGACCTGATCAAACAGCCGGTCGGCCTCCGCATCCACCCTCCGCTCGCCCGGATTGTCCCGATACCATGCCACAGACTCCCGGATTCCCGCGGCAAACGACTTCCGGCACTCGAACCCCGGAACAAACCGCTTCACTTTCGAATTGTCGAAAACCGCGGGGTTCGCCTTGTCTCCCTTCAGCGGGCCAGTCAGCTGCGGGAAGTGCTCGCACAGCCAGTCCACGGGGATCTTCAGCACCTTTGGCGACGGCACGCCCAGCGCCGCCGCCGTCCCCTCGATGATCGCGTTCCAGGACAACGCCTCGTCGGAGGTGATGTGAAATGCCTGGCCAACCGCCGCGTCATTCCCCACCAGCCCAGCCAGGCCCAAGGCGAAATCGCCCGTCGCCGTCAGGGTCCACGGGTTCTCCCCATCGCCCGGCACGAACACCGGGCGCCCCGCCTCCAGCCTCGCCGCCAGCGTGCAGCTGGCGCTCGCCACCAGATTTGGGAACCATCGCGCCGAATACGTGTGCGAGGGCCTGACGATCGTCACGGGAAATCCGTCCCGATCCCGGCAGCCCAACAGCCACCGCTCGCACGCCTCCTTCTTCTGCGCGTACTCCCACCACGGATTCCCCAGGGGCTCCTCCTCCGTGATCGGGAGCCGCCGCGGCGGCTTGACGTACGCCGCCGCCGTGCTGATGAAGACGTACTGCCTCACCCGCCCCCCGAGCACCTCCGCGTCCAGCGCCACATCCCCCACCTCGTAGCCAATGAAATTCACCACGGCCTCGGGCCGCGCCTCTCCCACCGCGGCCCGCATCGCCGCCGCGTCTTTCCGGTCAGCCCGCACCGCCCGACAATACCCCGGCAACGGGCGATTCCCCCGGGTCAGCGCCAGGATCTCGTGCCCCAGCCCGTGCAGCACCAACCCGCAGTCGCCAGAGATGTTGCCACCCGCACCGATGAACAGGATCCGCATGGCCGCCAACGTACCCGCGCCACCCCGCAGGTCCAGCGAAGTCTGGCCCGGGGAGTTTTCATTTGCTCCCCGCCTTTCTCTGCCGTAGTTTTCCTGCCCCGAAATTGAGGGACCGATCATGAGCGCTAATGGAAAGACATTGTTCGAGAAGGTGTGGGAGGCGCACGCCGTGCGCAGGCTCCCCAACGGCCAGACCCAGCTCTTCATTGGCACCCACCTGATCCACGAGGTCACCAGCCCGCAGGCCTTCGCGATGCTTCGCGAATTGGGCCTGAAGGTCCGCTATCCCCATCGGACGTTCGCCACCGTCGATCACATCGTTCCCACCGACCAGCGCGAAGAGCCGTTCGCCGATCCCCTCGCCGACGAGATGATCAAGGCGATCCGGAAAAACTGCGCGGAATTCGGGATCACGTATTTCGACATCGCCTCGGGGCGGCAGGGCATCGTGCACATCGTCGGCCCCGAGCAGGGGATCACCCAGCCCGGGACAACGATCGCCTGCGGCGATTCGCACACCTCCACCCATGGCGCCTTCGGGGCGATCGCCTTCGGGATCGGCACGAGCCAGGTGCGCGACATCCTCGCGACCCAGACCATGGCCCTCTCGCCCCTCAGGGTCCGCCGCATCAATGTGGGCGGCCGACTGGCCCCCGGCGTCTATTCGAAGGACGTCATCCTCCACATCATCCGGAATCTCGGCGTCAATGGCGGCACCGGCTTCGCGTACGAATATGCCGGCGATGTCTTCGAGGATTTCTCGATGGAGGACCGCATGACGGTCTGCAACATGTCCATCGAGGGCGGCGCGCGCGCCGGCTACGTCAATCCCGACGAAAAGACCTTCGCCTACCTCAAGGGCCGCCCCTACGCCCCGAAGGGCACCGATTGGGATCGGGCCGTCGAGCGCTGGCGCGCCGTGGCCTCGGACCCCGGTTGCGCCTACGACGACGTCGTCGAGTTCTCCGCCGGAGACATTCGCCCGACGGTGACCTGGGGCATCAATCCGGGCCAGGCGGTCTTCATCGACGAGACGATCCCCCGCCCCGATCAGGTGCCCGATGCCGACCGGGCCTCGGTGGAGGAGGCCCTCGCGCACATGAAATTCCAGCCCGGACAGCCCGTGCGCGGCATCCCGATCGATGTCGCGTTCCTCGGCTCCTGCACCAACGGGCGCTTCAGCGATTTTGTCGAGGTCGCCAAGTACATCAAGGGCCGCAAGGTCGCCCCCGGCGTCCGCGCGATCGCCGTGCCCGGATCCCAGGCCGTCGGCCAGTTGCTCGCCGAGAAGGGGATCGATAAGATTTTCCGGGATGCCGGATTCGACTGGCGCGATGCGGGCTGCTCGATGTGCCTCGCCATGAACCCCGACAAGCTCGTCGGCCCAGAACTCTGCGCCAGCTCGAGCAATCGGAACTTCAAGGGCCGCCAGGGCAGCCCCACCGGCCGCACGATCCTCATGAGCCCACTCATGGTTGCCGCCGCCGCCGTCACCGGCAAGGTCGCCGACGCAAGAGACGTCTTCCAGACATCCTGATATCCCATCCCAAACCTTTGCCATCGACCACAACATGCCACTCGAAAAAATCACCCGAATCGCCGGCCGCGCCGTCGCCGTCCCCGGTGACGACATCGACACCGACCGCATCATCCCCGCGCGCTTCATGAAGTGCGTGACGTTCGACGGCCTCGGCCAATACATGTTCTACGACGTCCGCTTCGACGAGGAGAGACGGCCGAGGCCCCACCCCCTCAACGACACCCGCTTCCAGGGCGCCTCGATTCTGCTCTCCGGCAAGAACTTTGGCTGCGGCAGTTCCCGGGAGCACGCCCCACAGGCAATCCGCCGGGCGGGCTTCCGGGCGGTCGTCGCCGAAGGCTTCGCCGAGATCTTCTTCGGCAACAGCACGACGCTCGGCATGCCCTGCGTCAGCGCCTCCCGCGAGGACATCGCCGCCATCGGGAAGATGGTCGATGCAGACCCGGCCCTCGAGTTGACCATCGACCTCGAGGCGAAGTCCCTCCGCATCGCTGGAAAGACGTTCCCGCTCGATATCCGCGAGACCGCCAGGGCCGCCCTCCTCGCCGGCCAATGGGATCCCATCGCCCAACTCCTCGACAACGCCGCCGATGTCGATCGCGTCGCGGCATCCCTCCCCTACGTGCGAGCCGGGGCGCGCTGACTCGAAAATCGGCCACGGGATCGCCCTGTAGGGCGCGGATTCCGATCCGCGCCACGAGGGCCCTGCCGGTTGCCCGTGGCGCGAAAGGGATTTCGCGCCCTACATTTTCACCCCCGGTGGTGCCCCGCCTGCGGGGCACGGGATCTAGCTCGAAAATTCGCCGCGGTGCAAATCGAATTTCCCGCCCAGATTTCTCGCGCCGTGGATCATCGGATCTGCTACGGTGGCCGCACCCTATGCCAGCACGACTGAAACGCTCGAACAGCCGCCGCGCCGACGCCCTGAGACCCATCCGGTTCCAGAAGGATGTCGCCCCGCGCGCCCTCGGCTCGGTGCTCTGTTCCTTTGGAAAGACGTCGGTCATCTGCGCCGTGTCTGTCGAGGAGGCCGTGCCGAGGTGGATGAAGGAGCAGCAGATCGCCGGCGGCTGGATCACCGCGGAGTACTCGATGCTCCCCTATTCCACCGAGCCGAGAAAGGCGCGGGACATCACCAAGGGACGCCCCGATGGCAGGAGCCAGGAGATCCAGCGCCTCGTCGGCCGTTCCCTGCGCGCCATCGCCGATCTGGAGAAGCTCGGCCCGCGCTCGCTCTGGATCGACTGCGATGTCCTGGAGGCGGACGGTGGCACGCGCACCGCCGCCATCACCGGCACCTACGTCGCCCTCGCAATCGCCTGCCGGCGGCTCCGGAAGAAGGGCCTCCTCCCGCAATGGCCGTTGCGCGACTCCGTCGCCGCGGTCAGCGCGGGGATCGTCGCGGGCCGCCCGTTGCTCGATCTCGATTATGCCGAAGACAGCGCCGCCGAGGTCGATTTCAATGTCGTCATGTCGGGACGGGGACAATTCATCGAAATCCAGGGCTCGGGCGAGGAGGCGACATTCTCCCAGAAACAGTTGGACGCGATGCTCGCGCTGGCCCGCCGCGGGATCCGGCGCCTGCTGGCCGCCCAGGCGCGCGCCCTTGCCTGACTCGAAAATCGGCCACGGGATCGGCCTGTAGGGCGCGGATTCCCATCCGCGCCACGAGGGCCCTGCCGGTTGCCCGTGGCGCGAAAGGGATTTCGCGCCCTACATTTTCACCCCCGGTGGTGCCCAGCCTGCGGGGCACGGGATCTAGCTCGGAAACTCCAGACGTGGCCGCGGCCGTGAGGCCGTGGACGCGCGCCGCGCGGCCCCTCCGTGACCGGACGGGCTACAATTTCGCGCGCGTCGGTGCCCCCCGCGTGCGGGGCATGACGTCTGACATGGAACATGGCGGCGAACCTGGCCTTCCCGTAGCGGGGCCTCTTCTGGGTTGCATCATCCGCAGGGGGCGCAATATTCCTCTCGTGAGACAACCCCCGATCCGGCTTTTCACAAAGTCCTGGTGTGGCTGGTGCCACGAGGCGCGCCGCTGGCTCGAGACCCATGGCTTCGATTACGAGGACATCGATATCGAGGCGAACCCGATGGCCGCCCGAGAGATGCAACGGATCTCAGGCCAGAGCCGCGTTCCCACGATCGATCTCGGTGGCCAGGTGCTGGCCGATTTCGACTCCCGGCAACTGGAGAGCTTTTTCCGGCGCGCGGGCATCGGGCGCAACGGGGGTCCACCGCAGTGAGCGGCGCGGAGCCAGCGGCTGACGTCTGGGCCACCGGCGGCGCGATCTTCTCGATCGCGATGTTCCTGTTTGCCGCGGGTCTGGGACAGGCGTCATCCGCATGGGCCCGCCGCCTCTCCGCGCCGGCGTTTGCGCTGGCCATGGGACTCGCCGCGGCATGGTTCAGCGGCCACCCCTGGGTCGGCGCGATCGCGGCCGTCGCCTGGCTCGCGTTCCCCCTCCTCCAGATGGCGCATGGCCTGCTGAAGGTGCGGGTCGCGCGGCGCCGAGAGCTCTCGCCCACCCTGACCTACGCCGCCGAGTTCGCCGAGTTGCGCGACCGCTCAAAAGAATGGGAGGAATTGCGGTTCGAGATCATCGATGACTGCGAATTGCGCCCCGGGGAACCGAGCCAGGTTTTCCGTTTTCTGCTGTCTCCCGACGAGGGCCACCTCGTCACCCTCGGCTGGATTTCCCAGGGCCCATGGGTGTTGACCTACTCCGCCGTTTCCTCGTGGGACGGGCATGGGCGGCACTGGATGACATGGAACTATCCCCTCCCCTACGGCCTCAAGACCGCGCCCGACGTCTGCCTGTGGCGATGCATGACCGCGGATACCGCCGAGGCCCTGCTCGGGGCCCACCTCGAGTACCTCCGGATCAACGATGTCGCCGCCGTCCCGCGACCGCATCTTGCCGAGAGCGATGGCGCGCGGGCGACCTGGCTCGCCTTTATCCACCGGCAGTTGGAGCACAACCTTTCCGTCGGCTGGCTCCACACCGTCGATGGCGGCAAACGTGTCGCGTATTCGCTCCGCGGCCTCCTCGGGGCATTCTCCCAATTTTTCAAGACTCTGCTGGAGACACGTTGACACCCCCCATGGCGCATCGGTTCTCTGCACCCATTCGATCCGGGGCGCTGCCGTTGGCCCTGATCCTCGCCCTCGCCACGCCGCTGGGCGCCGATATCGCGCCCGTCTCATGGTCCATGGATTACGATGCCGCTATCGCCGACGGCATGTCCCGAAAGAGGCCAGTTTTGATACTCTTCGATGCCCCGCCCTCCTCGACCCGCCGGAAGAACCTGCTTCCCGATCTCGATGCCGATCCGGCGTTCACCGAGTTCGCGGCCCGACAGCTCGCGCTGGGCACCGTGCCGGCGCCCGGCCTCACGACCGATGCCGCCGCCGAGAGACGCGCCCGCCAGCTACGCGCCAACCATGGTATCGGCTCATTGCCGGCGCTCGTCCTCATCGATCCTGATGGCCGCACCCTCGGAAGCCCTCCCCTGACATCCAGGCAGACCGCCGCGCAACTCGCCCGCGCCATCGAGCGCCTGATTCCCCCCGCCCTGCGCCTCGCGGCCACCAATGCCACCGCCATCGCGCCGTCCGGCCCACTCACCATCGACCTGACCCGCCCAACAAATCTCTCCCATAGCGCCTCGATGATCGACCTGAGCGAGATGCGCCGCGACGGCTCTCCGCCACCGCACCCCGCCCTCATCGTCATCCCCCCAGGCGAGGTCACCGGCACCAACGTCCTAAACCGCCGCCTCCCGCGCTAGCTCGAAAATACGACGTAACTCGCTAGTAGCGAGGGGCCTTCGCCCTTCGGCGGGGGCCCGGTGGGGCGCCGAAGCCCGAAGGGGCTTCGCTACGGGTGAGAGCGCCGGCGGTAGCGAAGGGCCTTCGCCCTTCGGCGGGGAATAGGCAAATTTTCACCCCCGGTGGTGCCCCGAATGTCCGCCGTCAGGCGGGCGGCCCGGGCATGGGATCTGACTCGAAAATACGACGTAACTCGCTAGTAGCGAAGGGCCTTCGCCCTTCGGC
>CAZYWZ010000105.1:0-23865 GCA_964651705.1 uncultured Verrucomicrobiales bacterium | reverse complement strand
CCTGAATCATCCGGCGCGTGGTGGACTCTGGCTGGACCCGCCCCCCGCGCGCCGGCGGCGGGGCTAGCCAGAACCTTCATGTTGGTTGGGTTGCGCCCCTGCTCGCAAGGGCAGCGAAGGAGGCGACCCGCGAATCATGCGACCCCCTTGCCTTCCGTCGGCTGTTCCTTTCTGGCCATCCGCTATTGAAACCGACCCCCGCCCCCGCTACCCTTTTCGGCTCTATGACCGGTCCCGAGACGCGACAGGGCTTTCTGGATTTCTTCCGGGAGAAGGGCCACACCATCGTGCCCTCCTCGAGTCTGATGCCCGACGCACCCAACCTGCTCTTCACCAACGCCGGGATGAACCAGTTCGTCCCGATCTTCCTCGGCGAGCGGCAACCCGACGTGGACCGATGGCCCGGCGCGATCGCGGGCCGCCCCACCCGCGCCGCCGACACCCAGAAGTGCATCCGCGCCGGCGGCAAACACAACGACCTCGAGGACGTCGGCCTCGACACCTACCACCAGACGTTCTTCGAGATGCTGGGCAACTGGTCCTTCGGGGACTACTTCAAGGCCGAGGCCATCGCCTGGGCCTGGGAACTCCTCGTCGACCGGTGGGGCTTCCCCCCGCGGCGGCTGTACGCCACCGTCTACGCCCCCAAACCCGGCGATCCCGCCGCCTTCGACCAGGAGGCCCACGACTGCTGGGCCGAGCTCTTCTCCCGCGCCGGCATCGACCCCAAAACCCACATCGTCGGCGGCAACAAGAAGGACAATTTCTGGATGATGGGCGACACCGGCCCCTGCGGGCCCTGCTCCGAGGTCCATGTCGACCTCACCGCCGATGGTGCCACGCGAGGCGGGCTCGTGAACGCCGGCGACCCGCGCTGCATCGAGATCTGGAACCTCGTCTTCATCCAGTTCAACGCGACCCCCGACGGTCGCTTCGATCCACTGCCTTCCAAGCACGTCGACACCGGCATGGGCTTCGAGCGGGTCTGCTCCATCGTGCAGGGCACCCGCGGGTTTCGCGACTTCGCCAGCGCCCGCATCTCGAATTACGAGACCGATGTCTTTCGCCCGCTGATCGCGCGCGTCGAGGCACTGAGCGGCAAGGCCTATCGCTCCACCCTCCCGAAGCCCGGCTCCCCCGGCGACGATCCCCAGGAAAGAACCGACGTCGCCATGCGCGTCATCGCCGACCACGTCCGCACCCTGGCCTTCGGCATCGGCGACGGCATCCTCCCCTCCAATGAGGGCCGCGGCTACGTCCTGCGCCGCATCCTGCGCCGCGCCGTCCGCTATGGCCGCCGCCTCGACGTGCACGAGCCCTTCCTCCACAAGCTCGTCGCAGACGTCGCCACCCAATTCGGCGACACCTTCCCCGAGGTCCGCCGAAAGGCCCCCGCCATCGAGCGCACCATCGCCGCCGAGGAAGAGAATTTCGGGGCCACCCTCGACCGCGGCATCGACCTATTCCAGGCCGAGGTCGCGCGGCTCCCCTCCGGCGCCTCCATCTCCGGAGACTTCGCCTTCAAGCTCTACGACACTTACGGCTTCCCGCGCGACCTCACCGAGCTCATGGCCCGCGAGCACGGCCTCGCGGTCGATGCCGCCGGCTTCGACCACCTCATGGATGCCCAGCGCGAACGCGCGCGCGCCGCACAGAAGAAAGAGATCATCGAGGTCGCCGCGGCCGAGGACCTAGACGCCCCGCCGACCCGCTTCGAGGGATTCGATTCCCTCGAGCTCGAGACGCGCGTCCTCGTCGCCCGCGACCACCTCCTCATCACCGAGGCCACGCCCTGCTACGCGGAGATGGGCGGCCAGGTCGGCGATACCGCCATCGCAGAGATCGGCGCGCGCCGCATCGCCATCGAGGATACCCAGCGCTCCGCCGCCGGCGTCATCCAGCACCGCCTCGCCGAGCCCGTCACCGTCGCCCCGGGCGCCAGCCTCCACCTCTCCGTCGACCGCCCCCGCCGCGCGCGCATCGAGGCCCACCACTCCGGCACCCATCTCCTCCATTGGGCCCTCCACAAAGTCCTCGGCGATACCGTCGCGCAGAAGGGCTCCTACGTCGGCCCAGACCGCCTCCGCTTCGATTTCTCTCATCCAGAGGCCGTCAAGGATGACGAGCTGGCCGAGATCGGGCGCCTCGTCCAAGAGAAAGTCGCCTCCGCCGACCCCGTGCGCTGGTACGAGCGCGCCTTCGACGAGGTCCGGGGCGACCGGACCATCCTCCAGTTCTTCGGGGAGAAGTACGGAGAGCGCGTCCGGGTCGTCGATATCGGCGGCTATTCCAAGGAGCTGTGCGGCGGCACCCACGTCCGCTCCACCACCGACATCGGTTTCCTGACAGTCATCTCCGAGGGCGCCATCGCCGCCGGCGTCCGCCGCATCGAGGCCGTCGCCGGCCTCGCGGTCGTCGACTACGTCGCGCACGAGCGCGCCAGGCAGGAGGAACGCCACGCCCAGTTGCTGAAAAAACGCGCCGATATCGCCGCGCTGCTCGACCTGCCCCACAATCCCTCCCCGGCCGAAGCGTGGGCCGCCTTCTCCCGCCGCGAGCAACAGCTCGCCCAGATCGAGGAGAATGTCCGCGAATGGGAGAAGGCGCGCCAGAAATCCGCCGCGGCCGAACTCCAGAAACATGCCGCCGCCACCGCAGCCAATCTCCTCGCGGCACATGGCCCCTCCGGCGCCATCGTGTCCGAGATCCAGGACGCCGACGGCAAGACCCTCCAGGCCATCGCCGACGCCATCCGCCCCAGGTTCGATGGCCCCATCGTCCTCGGCGCCGCCTCCGGCGACCGCGTCGCCCTGCTCGCCGCGGTGCCTAAGACCAAGACATCCTCCCTCCAGGCCGGGAAGATCATCGCCGAGATCGCCCCCATCGTCGGCGGGCGCGGCGGCGGAAGACCCGACTTCGCCCAGGGCGGCGGCACCCTCCCCGCCAAACTCCCCGACGCGTTGCGCCGCGCCCGCGAACTGATAGGCTCTTAGTGTGAAGGCTTCCCCTTTCGGACATCTCTGCCGCGATATCGACCTCGTCGTTCGCGATATCCGCGCCGGACGCATGGTCATCGTCGTCGATGACGAGGACCGAGAGAATGAGGGAGACCTCGTCATGGCCGCCGACAAGGCCTCCCCTCGCGCCATCAACTTCATGGCCACCCACGCGCGCGGCCTCATCTGCGTCCCCATCACCCGCGAGACCGCCGCCCGCCTCGACCTAAAACCCATGGTCCCCGGCCGCCGCGATGCCTTCGGCACCAACTTCACCGCGCCCGTCGACGCCGCCCGCGGCATCACCACCGGCATCAGTGCCTCCGACCGCGCCAAGGCCGTCCGCATCCTCGCCAACCCCAAATCCAGGGCCGATGACCTCGTCCAGCCAGGCCACATCTTCCCCCTCGAGGCCAAGCCCGGCGGCGTCCTCCAGCGCGCCGGTCACACCGAGGCCGCCGTCGATCTCGCCCGCCTCGCCGCGCTCCATCCCGCAGGCGTTATCTGCGAGATCATGAATCGCGACGGCACCATGGCCCGCCTCCCCGCGCTCAAGAAATTCGCCAGGGCGCACCGCCTCCGCATCTGCACCATCAGCGACCTCATCGAATACCGCCGCCGCAAGGAGCGCCTCGTGGCCCGCGAGGAGGTCGTGAAGCTCCCCACCGACTACGGCGACTTCGACCTCTACCTCTACCTCTCCCTCGTCGATGGCCAGCATCACCTCGCCCTCGTCAAGGGAGCCGTCGACGCCCCGGGCCCCGTCACCGTCCGCGTCCACAGCGAATGCCTCACCGGCGATGTCTTCGGATCCAGGCGCTGCGATTGCGGCAACCAGCTCCACGACGCCCTCCGCCACATCGAGGCCACCGGACGCGGCGTCCTCGTCTACATGCGCCAGGAGGGCCGAGGCATCGGCCTCCCCGCCAAAGTCCGCGCCTACAAGCTCCAGGAACAGGGCCTCGATACCGTCGAGGCAAACGAGAGACTCGGCTTCCCCGCCGACCTCCGCGAATACGGGATCGGTGCCCAGATCCTCCACGACCTCGGGGTCCGGAAGATCCGCCTCCTCACCAACAACCCCAAGAAGGTCGTCGGCCTAGAGGGCTACGGCCTCGAGATCATCGAACAGGTCCCCATCCGAGTCCCCTCCAACCGCCACAACCGACGATACCTCGCGACCAAGAAACGCAAGCTCGGGCATCTGCTCTAGGGAGTTTCAAGTTTCAGGTTTCAGGTCTCAAGCCCTCGAACCTTCAAACTTGAAACCTGAAACTACTTCAAAGGCACGACCAGCTTCAGCGCCCCCACGCTCAGCAGACTCTCCTTCTTCGTCTCCCTATCCTTCTGCATCATCGCCGAACAGACGTAATAATTGACGTACGCGAGCCCGCGTTCGGAGCCGCGCGTCTCACCGACGTCCGCGTCCACCAGCATCCCCAGAGCCTTGAGATGTTCCTTGTCGCTGGGGTTGCTCAACATGAGCCCCACGAACACCACGATCCCGATGATCCAGTTCCGCACTCAATCCTCCTGGCTGCCTGCCGGACTTTGCCAAGGCCCATGGGCCGCTAGCAAATAGAAATTCGTTCCCGCCCGCCTCGGGCCTAGCCGGCGCGGGGACGCGCCGCACCCAAAAAGGTGCGGTCACCCAACCTTGGACTGCGGTGGCAGAGCCCCACAAGGAGCGGCGACACCGCTTTGGATCCGCAGCCTGATCGCCTCTGGCGATTGGAACGCGGCGCCGGTCCCGGCTCCGCCGGGCGCAAAAGCGGCGTCGTAGCCGCCGCACTCCAAAGCGCTGCGCGCGAAATGCGACATGGGTCTCGATATCCCGCAGGCACACGGGAGCCACGCGACATTTCGGCCGAGGGCCTCTACGCGAGGATCGTGGGCGGCCCCAACGCCCTTGACGCCGCACGGGTAATCCTCAGAATTCCTCCAAAGCGAGATGGTCCCGTAGGCTGCCGCCCAGTGGGAGGGTTGGATTGGAGTGGGCGGCCGCCGGGTTTGGAGATCCGCGACACGCTGCAAATGAATGATCCGGTGGTGAGCATTGGCGTTCCCGTCTTCAATGGCGCGAACTATCTGGCCGAGGCGCTGGAAAGCCTCCTCGCCCAGACCTGCACCGACTTCGAGATCCTCGTCAGCGACAACGGATCGACCGACGACACGCCAGAGATCGCCCGCGGCTTTGCCGCGCGAGACCCGCGGGTCCGCTACGAGCGCCTCGAAAGCAACATCGGCGCCGCGGCCAATCACAACCGGGTGTTCGAGCGCACCCGCGGCCGATATTTCAAATTCGCCTCACACGACGATATCCATCTGCCGAATTACCTCGAGAGGACCCTCGCCGCGCTCGATGCGGATCCCGGGGCGGTGCTGGCTTACGGCCGGACGCGGATCATCGACGAGGACGGGCAGCCCCTGAAGGACGACATCTTCAGCGGGCGGCATACCGCCGGATCGGCGTCGGCGGCCCGGAGATTCTACGACGTCGCCTGCGTCCAGCACCAGTGCTTCCAGATCTTTGGCCTGATGCGCCGCGAGGCCGCCAGGCGTAGCGGGATGTTCCTGCCGATCATGTCGGCCGATCGCGTGCTTTTGGGGCGCATGGCGCTGCTGGGTCGTTTCATCGAGGTCCCCGAGATCCTCTTCCTTAACCGATATCACCCGGCCATGTCCCGGAAGCTCATGAAACGGCGTTACGAGTACTCCCTCTGGTTCGATCCCGCGAATGCCGGCCGCGTGCCGCGAACCGCCTGGACCCTGTACCTCGAACACTGGCGCTCGGTCCTCTCGGCCAGGCTTGGTTGCCTCGATACGCTGGGCTGCCTCGGTGTCCTTCTCCGGTGGCCCTGGGCTCGCGCCCGATGGCGCCAGCTCCTGCTGGAGATCGTCGCCCCCCGCCGCGCGGCCGGCTGCTGACTCCCATGGGCACGAAAGTTGTCATCCTGGCGGGCGGACTTGGCTCGCGGTTGTGGGAGGAGACGACCCGTCGCCCGAAGCCCCTGGTCACCATCGCCGGCAGGCCTATCCTCTGGCATGTCATGATGTCCTACGCCACCGCCGGCTTCCGGGATTTTGTGGTCGCCACCGGCTACATGGGCGAAATGATCGAGAGATACTTCGCCAACCTTAAGGCCGGTGTCGCCCCGGGCGCGGAGGAGGCCAGGGACTGGCGTGTGAGCGTCGTCGATACCGGCCCACGGACCAGCACCGGCGGGCGCATCAGACGGCTCGGGCACCTCCTGGATCGCGACACGTTCATGCTGGCCTGGTCCGACGGACTCGCCAACGTGGACCCCCGCACCGCCCTTGCGTTCCACCGGGCGCACGGACGGCTGGCGACCATCACCGCCGTGCACCCCCCGCCCCGCTTCGGCCGACTGACCCTCGACGGTGATCGCGTGACGGGGTACATGGAGAAACCGGTCGATCCCAACGACTGGATCAGCGGCGGACTATTCGTGCTCGAGCCCCAGGTGCTCGGGTACATCTCGGGCGACCACACCGAATGGGAGCGCGAACCCCTCGATCGCCTGACGCGAGAGAACCAAATCATGGCATTCCGGCACGAGGGTTTCTGGCAATGCATGGACACCGCGGCGGACCGGGACCGACTGGAGACCCTGTGGCGCTCCGGCGGGGCACCCTGGAGAACCTGGTAGCCATGCGAGTCCTCGTCACCGGCCACGCGGGCTACATCGGGTCGTGCCTGATCCCGCGGCTCATCGCCTCGCGCCACGAGGTCACCGGCCTCGACACCCTCCTCTTCGCCGGGTCGACGCTCGGCGACCCCCCGCCGACGGTGCCGACCATCGTGCGGGACATCCGCGACGCCACGGCTCGAGATCTCGAGGGGACCGATGCCATCATCCATCTCGCCGGCCTCTCCAACGACCCCATGGGCGACATCGACCCCGCCCTCACCGACGAGATCAACCAC
Source organism: uncultured Verrucomicrobiales bacterium (assembly GCA_964651705.1). Lineage (GTDB taxonomy): Bacteria > Verrucomicrobiota > Verrucomicrobiia > JADLBR01 > JADLBR01 > JADLBR01. The sequence continues at coordinate 16,920 of CAZYWZ010000105.1, read as the reverse complement.
CGCGCCACCGTCCGGCTCGCCCACCTTGCCGCCGAATGCGGCGTCCGCCGCTTTCTCTATGCCTCGACCTGCAGCGTCTACGGCGCGGCCGGGGCGATGTGCACCGAGTCCTCCCCCTGCCATCCGGTGACCGCCTACGCGCGCGCCAAACTCGCCGCCGAGACCGCCATCCTCGCTATAGCCTCCCCATCCTTCGAACCCGTGGCACTGCGATTCGCCACCGCCTACGGCTTCTCGGGACGCATCCGGATGGATCTCGTGGTCAATAACCTGACGGCCTGGGCGGTGGCCACGGGCAAGGTCCACCTCAAGAGCGATGGCTCCGCGTGGCGCCCCCTCCTCGATGTCGGCGATGCCGCGGCCGCCATCCTGGCCGTCCTCCATGCGCCCGCTCCCGCCCTCGCGCAGCGGATCTTCAACGTCTGCGCCCCGGAGGGAAACCATCGCGTCATCGAGGTGGCCCGCCGCGTCGAGTCCCTCGTGCCCGGCTCCGCCGTCCACTTCTCCGGCGAGATCGGCCCAGACCCCCGCGACTATCGCGTGGACGGGCGCCTGTTCCTATCCACGTTTCCGGATTTCCGGCCGCGGGGCACCCTCGACTCTGGCATCTCGGGCCTCGTCCGCGCTCTCAGGCGATGGCCCGTGCGCGTCGAGGATTTCGAGGGGCCCCGGTTTCGGCGGGTCGACCACCTCCTCGCACAGAAGGCCTCCGGCCTCGTCGACGCGTCTTTCCGCCCCGCGGGGCGCCCCGCCGCCTCATGAACCCAGACGACGCCATTTTTGAACGCATCGAACGCTGCCGCCTGTGCGGATCGACGCGACTCCAGGACGTCATCGACCTGGGCCATTCTCCCCTCGCCGATCAGTTGCTTCGCCCCGCCGATCTCGGCCGCCCAGAGCATCGCGTGCCGCTGGCCGTCGCCTTCTGCCCCGATTGCTCGCTCCTCCAACTCCGCGAGACCGTTCGCCCCGGACTGCTCTTCAATGAGCGATACCCCTACCATTCTTCGGTCTCCCCGTCGCTGCGCTCCCACTTCGAGGCGTACGCGAATCGCCTGATCCCCTCCCTGCGCGACGGCGCGTTCGTCGTCGAGGCCGGCAGCAATGACGGGTGTCTCCTGAAGCACTTCGCCGCGGCAGGCGCCCGCTGCCTCGGCATCGATCCCGCCCAGGGACCCGACTCCGTGGCGCGGCGCGCCGGCATCCCCACAGAACGCGCCTTCTTCGGCGAGGCCCTGGCCCGAGAGATCCGGGGGGCGCATGGCCCTTGCGATCTCTTCCTGGCAAACAACGTGCTAGCGCACGTGGCCGACCTGCACGGATTTGTCCGGGGGATCGGCCACCTCTTGAACGATGGGGGGACCGCCGTGCTCGAGGTGCCACATGTCGTGCCGCTCGTCGAGGGCCTCGAGTTCGATACGGTGTACCACCAGCACCTCTGCTACTTCTCCCTCGCTTCCCTGGACACACTTTTCTCCAGGCACGGATTGGCCCTATGCGACGCCGAACCCCTTCCGGTCAACGGCGGCTCGCTCCGCCTCACCATCCGCCGCGCGGGGGAGCCCAGCAGAAGGCTGAACCTCCAGATCGAGGATGAGACGGCGCGCGGCGCCCTGGGATCCGCCTACTATCGCGATTTTGCGAAACGGGTCAGCGCCTTGCGCGAGCGCCTGCTGGACACGTTGGCATCATGCCGCGCGAGCGGCTCGATCGCCGCCTACGGTGCCGCGGCAAAGGCCTGCACCCTCTTGCACTATTGCGGCATCGATCGGAATCTGATCGATTACGTCGTGGACCTGAACCCCCACAAACACGGGCTCTTCATGCCTGGCAATCGCCTGCCCATCCTCCCCGTCGAACGACTCCGGGAGGATCCCCCCGCCTTCCTCCTGATCCTTGCCTGGAACCTCGCGGAGGAGATCATGGCCCAACTGGCCGATCTCGCCGCCGCCGGAACCCGGTTCATCATCCCGATACCGGAGCCCAGGATCCTCACGCGACGCCAGGGGGACGACCCGGAATGAGCGTCGGGCATGCCCCCCCTGGCGCCGCGTGCCCGGCATGCGCATCCGCCGCAACGGAACCCATCTTCGCGCTCCGCGGCATCCCCGTGCACGCCATCCTGAACCTCCGCACCCGTGCGAGCGCCGACGCATTCCCGACCGGCGACCTGGACCTCCTCGCCTGCCCGGCCTGCGGCCTCATCTGGAATCCCCTCTTTGACCCTTCCACGCAACGCTTCGGCCCAGACTACGAGGAGACCCAGGGCTTCTCGCCGCGATTCCAGGCCTTTCAGGCCTCGATGGCCTCGCGCCTCATCGCGCGCCATAAACTGCGCGGAAAGCGCGTCATCGAGATCGGCTGTGGCAAGGGGGATTTCCTCCGCCGCCTCTGCCGACTCGGCCACAACACCGGCGTCGGATTCGACCCCGCCTGGGTCCCTCGTGGCGATTCCATGCCGGGGGCCGATTTCGTCGCAGAGAGCTATGGCCCGAAACACGCCGGGCTGAAGACCGATCTCATCTGCTGCAACATGACGCTGGAGCACATCGCCGATCCCCTCGGTTTTCTCCGCCTGATCCGGGCCAACGTCGATGACACGGACCGCCCGGTCCTCTTTTTCATGGTCCCCGATGCCACCCGCCTGTTGCGCGAGGCGGCCTTTTGGGACATCTACTACGAGCACTGCAACTATTTCACCCCCGGCTCCCTCGCGAGGCTCTTCTCGCTCGCGGGCTTCGACGTCGAGTGGCTCGGCCTAGAGTTCGGGGATCAATATGCCGCGATCGAGGCGCGCCCCGCCACCGCCGGGGGAAAGGTCCTTTGCCCCGGGCCAGGGCATCCCGGCGATACCCTGTCCTTGGCCCACGGGTTCCGGGACCGCGTCGCGCGATCGGTGCGCTGCTGGAGGGACACGATCCAACGGTGGCGCGCCGGGGGCAAGCGCATCGCAATATGGGGAGGCGGATCCAAGGCCGTCGCTTTCCTCGGCGCCCTCGGGCCCGATGCCACGGCCGATGCGGTGATAGACATCAATCCCCACCGCCAAGGCTCCTGGCTACCACGCCTCGGCCTCCGCGTCGATTCCCCGAACTCGCTGCTCCAGCTCCGGCCCGGCGCGGTCATCGTGATGAACCCCGCCTACCGCGACGAGATCCGAGAACATCTCTCGACCATGGGCCTACAACCTGCGACCCTCGCGCTCGGAGACCACCCCGAGACACCCAGGCACCCCATGGCGAAATGAGACTGACATGCCGGGCGCATCACCAACAGACCATCACCCCGCAACCGCGGGCCTGAAGGGCCGAGGCACCATTGTCTTTGCGTGGGAGCATTCCGACCCAGACGACCTGTTTGACGGAACGGCCGCATCACGGGCATCGCTGGCGACCGCGCTGGCCGCCCGCGGCCACCCCGTCGCCATGGCATACGCCGGTCGCCCGGGGGCGCCGCACGAGCGCCAACTGCGCGAGTGGGTGAACCGCCAACGGGAGCCTCGCCTGCGCTTTGCTGCGGTGCCGGAGTGGAATAGCTCGACCCGGGGCATGCACTTCCGGCGCGACCGCGCCCACGAGTTCTACCGCTGGCTCCGCGACCTGTCGGCGGACGACCCGATCCCCGCCCTCGTCGTGCCCGACTCCGGCGGCATCGCCTACTATGCCTTGCTCGCCAGACAGGCCAATCTCGCCTTCGGGGACACGCGCTTCATCGTGGATGCCTCCGGCCCGATGCGCTTCCACCGCGAGCGCGACGCCCGACCCCTCGAGAGCATCGAGGAGCTCACCGTGGATTTCATGGAACGCCGGAGCGTCGAGATGGCCGACCGCGTGGTCACGCCGTCCCATGAACTGTCGCAATGGCTGGCGGCCGCGGGCTGGCGGCCGCGGGCTGGCTCCCCCCGACAGGAGCCGAGACACTGCCCCCTCATCCCCTGCCGACCGCCGTCGTTGCCGCGCGGCCCCTCCCCAACGCCCAGAGCTTCAACCGCATCGTATTCGTCGCACCCCTCGCGGCGTGCGGCAACCTGCGCCTCGTGTGCGACGCGCTGGTACAAATGGCGGCACGAGGGGTGTTGGTCGGGACCGACATCGTGTTCTGGGGTCCCCCCGGTACGGTGGGGTACTTCAAAGGCAGCGCGTATCTCGAAAGCCGACTGAAGGACCTCGGCCTCGCGTGGCGCATCGAGGGCGATCTGACCGCGGGGGCCCTGCCAACCCTCATCTCTGCCCGGGAAACCCTGTTCGTCTTCCCCGCAGGAACCCACGTCGCGCCGTGCGCTTTCTCGATTATCGGGGCGTTGGGCCTGCCTTTCCTCGAAAGCGATCAGACACCGACATTGGATCTGGCCCCGTTGATGTCCCGCTGCCTGTCCAACGGTCTGCCATCGCCGCCGCCCGCGGTCGCGTCTGCCCCGACCCCGCGCACCCCATGGACGGACATCGTCCTGAAACAAACCGGGAAACCCAACGGCCAGACCCATCCGCCGCCGCCCCCCGATCCCCTCGTCAGCGTCTGCCTCGTCACGAGGAATCGCCCCGCTCTCCTCCAGCAGGCCCTGGCATCGATCGAGGCCCAGGACTATCCCAGCATCCAACTGATCCTGGTCGATGATGGCAGCGACAAGCCCGAGGCCATCGATCTCCTCGAACGCCTCGTCCCTCGCCTCGCCGCGAGGGGATGGCGCGTAATCCGCCAACCGCATCTTTTTCACACCACCGCGCGAAACCGCGCCGCCGATCAGGCGTCGGGGGAGTTTCTCCTATTCATGGATGACGACAATGTCGCGGAACCCAACGAGCTTTCGGTCCTCGTCCGCGCCGCCATGGCCACGGGCGCCCATGTCCTGACCTGCGGTCGGTACATTTTCTCCGGCGAGGCGCCCCCGCGCCCGTCCGCACCCCCTCACCACGTCTGGATGCCCCTCGGAAATGTCCCCGTCATCGGCCTGCTCCAAAACTGCATCGGAGACATGAACTTCCTTGTGCGCCGCGATACCTTTGCCGAACTCGGCGGATTCTACACCGGTTCGCGCGGGTACGCGTTCGAACGGGATTTCTTCCGGAGGGCTTGGCTCGCCGGCAAGCGCATCGAGGTGGTGCCCGAATTGCTCTATCACTACCGCCACACTCCCCAGAGCCTATCCACCACCCGCAAGCAACGTTCCGAGGACCTCGCCCGCGACCAGTTCATCGCTTGCCGCTACGCCGATCTCCTCCCCCAGGAACTGCGCGACCTCCCCGGCCTGGTCCAGGCCCTCCACCGCCAGACGGTTCGCCTCAAACGCCGCGAGGCCAACGCACGCCAGGCGCGCGGCGGTTCGCCCGCCGCAACCCGGCCATCCGACGCCCGGCATCGACCCCTTATCGCCCTCCTCGCCAGACTCGCCCGCTCCATCAAGAAACGCATCCGCGCGCCACGATGAAGGCCGCGGCACCGTCGGCTCCTGACGGCCCCGCATCATTCAGGGGAAACCTTCATTCCCGCCGCCGCCTGTCACAGGCGGCCTGCAAAATCTGTGGGGCGTCTCTGCGAGATGCCACCGCCGGATCGAAGCTTCCGGTCAGAACCTGCCCACCAGCTTATCGATCAAGAAATTGCTCTCCCGCATCGCCTGCTCGGAGAAGGGACCAAACCACTCGGCAATCCGGCAGAACTCCGCCCGGAATGCCTCCTTATCGCCCGATTTCAGCATCGCGCGATGCCGCCCCAGCGCCTCGACAAATTCGAGCAACAGCGCCTGCCTCTCGGGAGACGCGAAGAGGATCTCCGCGTAGAGCGAGGGGTCCTGGGCAAACAGGCGACCGATCACCCCGAGCTCGAGCCGATAGATCGGGCTGGAAAGCTCCAGCGTGCGACCGATGTCCACGTTGCGGCGGCACAGGAAGTCGCCCATCGCGAATGTCGCGAAGTGCCCGAGGGCCTGGACGATGGCCATGAGCCTGTCGTGCTCCTCGGCATCCACGCGCAGCACGATGCAGCCCCACGCGGCCCACTGATCCGACACCCACTGGCACTCTTCGTCGCAGCGCCCCGGAACGGCCACGACGATCTGCTGCTCCATCGTCGAGGTCGTCGGCCCAAAGAGCGGATGGAATCCGACGACGGGCCCCGGGTGTGACGCCAGCATCGCCTCCAGCGGCGCACCCTTGATGCTCGTGATGTCCGCCAGCACGCACCGCGCCGGCAGCCTCGGCCCCAACAACCGGATCACATCGACCGTCCGCTCGATGGGGACCCCCACCAACGCGAGGTCTATGCCGGCGCACAGCTCGTCCGCCCGATCCCAGTCCCCCGCATCCATCCTGCGGACCTCGTAATGGGCGGAGGCAAACCATCGGGCGAAATACTGCCCCATCTGCCCCTCGCCACCGACCAGCAACACCTTGCCCCCGGGCCGCACCCCGATGCGAGGCACCTGCACCGTCTGCCGCGCCCGCGACTGGCGGAGGATCGAGCGATAGAGCTCCTCCACGTGATCCGGATCCAGGCCCGCCTCCTCCGCCTGCTGCCGGCGATGGGAGATCAGATTCTCCTCGCGGGCGGGATGATAGACCGGCAGCCGCTGCGCCCGCTTGAGACCCACGACGTCCTGCACCTTCCGGTGCCGCTGCGCCAGCAGATCCACGATCCGCTCGTCGATCGCGTCAATCGACTTCCTCAGCTCCTCGAGTTCCGCCGACGCCCCCGCGTGATTCGCGGGAACCGCATCGCCCTGCCCGGGAATTGATGGCTTCACAGAATTCTTGCTCTCCATTGGCACCCGCCGCCCAGATACCTGCGGTACGTTAATGTCCCCGACCCGCTGCCGTCAAGGCGCGCAAGGCGTCCCACCATCACGCGGTGAACCCACGCCACGATCCCCGCGCCCCCGCCCTCTCGGGTCTCCCCTTGTCACCCGTAACCATCCGCTGTACCCTCTGCCACCGATGCAGCGATCCCTGAGACACCCCTGGGCCACGATCATGTTCGCGTCGCTCGCGCTTGCGGGGTGCGGGCGCCACCGCGCCACGGAGGTGAACGGTTGGCTCGCGTGGCGCGGTCCGGGACAAGACGGTCACTCGGACGAGACCGGACTGCCTCAGGCGTGGAAACCCGGTGGCGATGCCCAGATCTGGGAGACGGCGCTCCGGGGCAGGGGCTCGCCCGTCGTCTCGGGAAATCGCGTCTTTTGCATCGAGGCACCGAGCGGCGGCGAGGAATGGCTCGTTTGCCTCGACGCGCGGAAGGGGCGCGAATTGTGGCGCGCGGACCTGTCCACCCTGTCGGGAACCGTGCCGCAGGTGCCGAATCCCGTCCGCGGTGGTCCCGCCATCGATCCCGAGACCGGCAACGTCTGCGCGCTGGGTTCCTCCGGCCTGCTCGCGATGTTCTCCCCGGATGGGCTGCCTGTCTGGCGCCGGCCACTGGCCGAGTATCACGGTTGGATCACCGCCCCCCACGGGCCACCGCCACCCGCCTTCGATGGCGATCTCGTCATCGTCCATGGCCTTACCGCCGGGTGGGGCGAGGAGTCCGAATCCCGCGACAGGTTCCTCGCCTTCGACCGGCGCTCCGGCGAGCATGTCTGGACCTCGTCGCCAGGCCATCCCGCCCGCGAGGCTTCAAACTCCTCGCCAGTATTCGCGTGGTTGGCCAACCGCCGCATCCTTGTGGCCGGGACCGGCTGCGGTCACCTCGCCACGATCGACTCCCGCTCGGGCCAGGTCTTGTGGGTCAAGCGGTTGTCCGGCCTCCCGCTGCATGCCTCCCCTCTGCGGGTGGCACCCGGCCTGCTGGTGGTGGCCGCGTATGACGCGCCATCGGGTCGACCCACCGAGAATCTCGTGGCCCTCCCCCTATCCGGCGCGGCCATGCCCGAGTCCTGGCTCGCGCCCGCATCCAAGATCGACGCCGATGCCCCCGCTTCCCACGGCGTCCCATGGCACTATCCCTCCGCATCCCCCGTGCTTTCCGCAGGCATCATCTGGCACCGCGGCCTCGATGGCATCGCTCGCCCGTTCGGCCCTAAAGATGGCCAGCAGACCCGCCAGATTAAGCTCGGCCCCGCATGGCCGGCCGCCTCACCCACCGCCGCCGACAATAGGCTCTTCGCCCCGATCGGCCGATCGGAGTTCGCCATCGTGGATCTCGCCGCGGGAACCCCACCCGTGCGCGTGCCCCTCGCGGGCGTCGCCGCCGGTGCCCCGGCTATCTGCGGCGGCCGCGTCTTCGTGCTCACGACCCAACGCCTCTATTGTTTCGGGTCGCCGCGCCGGGACGCCCCCGCACCCGAACCATGGCCGAAGCGCGGGACCACCGGGGAGATCGGCGCGCCCTCACAGCTCCAGTTCGTCCCCGGCGAACTCCATATCTCTCCCGGAGAGGTGTGCCGGATACAGACCCGCGCGCTCGACGCCAACGGCAACACCTACGCCGGAGCCCTCCGCCCAACGTGGCGTCCCCTTCCCGTCGGCGATCCTGTCACCGCCGCACCCGTCCAGATCTCCGACGATGGCGAGGCCAGTGTGCCGACGGCCGCGGGCACCTGGGCCGGTCTATTCGAGGCCCGTGGCGGTGACATCGCCGGCATCTTGCGCGTCCGCCTCATCCCGAAGTCCGCCTGCGTCGAAGACTTCGAGCGCATCCCGATCCCTACTGCCGGCGGTGCCGCGCCTCCCCCTTATTGGATCGCCGCCCGCGAGACCTGGCAGACCCGCGACCTTTCTGGCAACAAGATCCTGGCGGCCTCGCCGCGGGAGGGCGAGTTGGCGATCGCGTTCTTTGGCCATCCCGAGAGTTCAACCGACACGCTCGCTGCCAGCGTCATGGCCGCCGATGGTCGACGCATCGACGCCAGGGCAGGACTCACCCTCCGCCGCTATTCCCTCATCCTCGATGGCAACTGGCAACGCATCGAGATCGCCGGCACCCGAAAGGAATCCAACCCCGCGGTGGATTTCGCCTGGACACCGGGCACCTGGTACCGCCTCCGGCTCCAGATCGAGACCCGCCCGCAGGGCGCCGCCTTCGTCCGCGCCCGCGCATGGCCCACCGGCACCGCGGAGCCCCACACCTGGCTCATCGAGGCCATCGACACCACGGCACACGCCGACGGCGCCCCCGGCCTCCTCGCCGCCGCCACCGCCCCGGCCGGCGCGCAGATCTATTTCGACGACGTCGTCCTCGGCGCGACGCGATAGCCCGATTTTTCAAACCGCGCGCGGCCCGGGCTTGCCCCCGCCTCGCACGATCTGCCATCCTTGATCGCAATGATCCCCTTCCCTTCCGCGGCCCCCGTCCTCGCGGCCTTCTTCTGCATGGCGCTCCCGGCACCGTCGGCCACGAACCTCGCCCGCAATGGCACCTTTGACGCCGGCCTTGCCGACTGGGGGGCCACGGGGCGAAAGGGTGTCTCGATCACCTCAACGGACGGGAACGCATGGCTGGCCCTCGATGGCCCCGCCTCCGTTAACCAGCGCGTCCGCCTGGAGCCCGATTGGCTGGTCCTGCGCGTCGCCGCACGCATGCGCGCCACGGGCGTGGTCTTGGGCGATGACAGTTGGAAGGACGCCCGCTTCGCCATGGATTTCAAGGATGCCGACGGCAAGCATCTCTCCCCCTGGCCAAATGTCTTTCACGCCAGGGGGACCACCGACTGGATGACGTTGGTGCGCCATTTTAAGATCCCGCGGGGTGCCGCCTTCCTCGATCTCAACCCCGCCATGTTCGGCGTCGCGGGAAAGGTCGAGTTTGATGACATCACCGTAGAAGTCGCCCACGCCAAGGGCCAGCCCATCCCCGACCTGCCCCTGCCGCCCGGCGCCCCCGACACCGGCGATCTCGCGGCGGCCTGGCGCCAGACCTCGCCCACCCGGGAGACGATCTGCCTCAATGGCCTCTGGCGCTTCCTCCCATCCCAACAGGAGGCCGGACCCGAGCCGCCCGCCGCGGGCAGCGGATGGGGATGGTTCAAAGTCCCGGGGGTATGGCCCTCGTCCCCTGGTTCCGCCCAACAGGTGTGGGCGCCAGAGAACTTTGGCGACGAGATCCGTCATGGCTTCGACCAGGCGTGGTACCGGCGGAGCCTCGCCATTCCCGAGACGTGGGCCGGGCGCCGCGTCTGCCTCGACTTCCGGATGATCCAGACCCGCGCGACGGTCTGGATCGATGGGGCGCAGATCGGAGAGATCTATTTCCCCGGCGGACGCCTCGATATCACCTCCCGCGTGCGGCCCGGCGCCCGCCACGACCTCGCGGTCCTCCTCACCGCCCGTCCGCTCGACCCCGAATCCAATGTCTTCATGGCCCCGGAACGGATCATCACCTCGAAGGCCACCGTGGATCTCAAGGGCGTCACCGGCGATGTCATGCTCGTCTCCGAACCTCCCGCCGATGCGATCACCGACGTCCAGATCCGCACCTCCGTCCGCGAGGGCACCATCACCATCGAGGCAGGGATAGCAAATCCCGGCGCCGGCGACCGCATCCTGGCCGCGGAAATCCGCGAAGCCGGAAAACCCGTCAAGGCGTTCGAGGGCGCGCCCTTCGATCCCGCCGCGCTCGCGAATGGCCGGACGACGTTCGCCGCCCCGTGGCCCGACGCGAGGCGGTGGGACACCGATTCGCCCCACCTCTACGAGGCCGTAGTCACCCTCAAGACAACCGGCGGAGACACCCTCGACCAATCGCTCCCGGCGCGTTTCGGTTTCCGGGAGTTCTCCATCCGCGGCCGCGACTTCCTCCTCAATGGCACCCGCATCCATCTCCGCGCCCTCCACACCCGCAATATCAATGGCGACGCCGACATCGCCTCGATAGAGGGCTGCCGCAACACGTGCCGGCGGCTCGCGCGGCATGGTTTCAACTTCCTCATCACCGCCAATTACAACTTCAGCCCGGGCGAGGTCTCCCACATGGATGCCCTGTTCGACGCGTGCGACGAGTCCGGCACCCTCGCCGCCTTCTCCCTCCCGCACGCCAAGGATTTCAACTGGAAACTGGATACCCCGGAGCAGTCCGCCCGCTACCGCTACCTCTGCGAATGGCTCGTCCGCCGCGCCCAGAACCATCCCTCGATCATCCTCTATTCCATGAACCACAATGCCACCGGCTACTACGGCGACCAGAACCCCGCGCGCATGGACGGCATCTACGAGCCCAGCTTCCCGCCGAGGCCATCCTCCGACCCCAAGAAACCCGCGAGCCCGGATTCCCGCACCAAGAACCGCGCCCAGGCACAGATCGCCGCCGACATCGCCAGGTCGCTCGACCCCAGCCGCCCCGTCTACCATCACCAATCCGGTAACCTCGGCGACCTGTACACCGTGAACATCTACCTGAATTGGGCGCCGCCCCAGGAGCGTTCCGACTGGCTCGAGCACTGGTCCACCGCCGGCAAGAAACCCATGTTCTTCGTGGAATGGGGCCTGCCCCACGTCTCGAGCTGGTCGTCCTACCGCGGGCCGCAGTTCATCTGGCGCAACCCCGCGCTCCAGCAGATCTGGGATAGCGAGTTCGCCGCCGCGCACGTCGGCGAGCGCGCCTACCAGATGACCGAGACGAAACTCGCCTCGGCGCGCCTCGAGCAGGATCTCTGGGCCAAGGGCCAGCCATTCCACTGGTCCCGCCTCATCCAGCACTTCCGCTCGCAGGATGAGAACTACACCGAGATACAGGCTCTGTTCGCCTCGGACAATTGGCGCAGCCACCGGACCCGCGGCATCTCCGCGATGCTTCCCTGGGATCAGGAGAACCTATGGCGCAAGACGCGCGAATTCCCGACCGCCCCAACCCCAGCACCCGGACGATGGCAAAACCTCCAATCCCCCGGCATCGTCCCCGACCAGATCCCGCCGCCATCGCAGTTCATCTATTGCCGCGACGATCGCGCGATGCGCCCTTCCGCGTTGGGCGAGACCTTCCTCCGATGGAACACCCCGCTGTGCGCTTTCCTCGGCGGGGAACCCAAACAGTTCACGGAGAAATCCCACGTGTTCCGCCCCGGGGAAACCGCGCGCAAGCAGATCGTCCTGCTGAACGACACGCGACGCCCCGCCACCGCCCGGTACGAATGGCATTTCCCGCCCGGTGACCTCCGCGGCAAGGGCGAGGTTACCCTGCCGCCCGGCGATGCCGCCAGCGTCCCACTCACCCTCCCGCTGCCAAAGGACATCGCCCCCGGCCAGTCGTTCCTCGAGGCGCGCATCGATTTCGGCGACGGCACGCCACAATCCGATCGCTTGCCGATCGATGTCATCGCCCCCGCGCCCGCGCTTGATTTGCAGTCGAAAGTCCTCCTGTGGGATCCCAGGGGCCTCGCCACCCCGATGCTCCGGCAACTCGGCGTCAAGGCCGCGCCGCTGCCCGAAGGGGCGGCGCCGCCCAAAGATGCCATCCTCGTCATCGGTCGCCAAGCCCTCGCACTCGGCGCGCCGGGACCCGACCTGTCTGCCGTCGCCGACGGCCTCCGGGTCCTTGTATTCGAGCAGGATGCCGAGGTCCTCGAACGCCGCCTCGGATTCCGCGTCAACATCCACGGGCTCCGGCGCGCGTTCACCCGCACCCCCGCCCACCCCGCGCTGGAGGGGATCGGACCCGACCTCCTACGCGACTGGCGTGGCGCCGCGACGCTCGTCCCGCCGCACCTCGATATCGGCGGCGTCGAGCTCTCCGACCCGAAGTGGACATGGTGCGGATTCGAGAACACCCGCGTCTGGCGCTGCGGCAACCGAGGCTCGGTCGCCACCGTCCTGATCGAGAAACCAGACCGCGGCGATTGGCTGCCCCTCGTCGATGGCGGCTTCGATCTCCAGTACGCGCCCCTCCTGGAATGCGTCCACGGCAAGGGCCGCATCGTCTTCTGCCAGCTCGATGTCACCGCCCGCACCCACGACGAGCCCGTCGCCCAGAACCTCTGCGCGAATCTCCTGCGCCACCTCGACGCCGCCAAACCGCCGCCCTCCCGCCCACTCGTCTTCTCGGGGAACCCCGAAGGTCTCGACCTCCTGATCAAACTCGGGCTCGATCCCTCCCGGCTCGACGGCAACGCCCCCTCTCCAGACGCCCTGCTGGTTCTCGGCCCAGGCCATCGCGCCCGCGCCCTCGACGCCGCCATCGCGAGCGGCACCCGCGTCCTGTGCCTCGGCCTCTCCGCCGCAGAATTGGCCGCCGCATTCGATGAGAGCGCCCCCGCCCAAGACGGCCCCGCCACATCCGCCCCGCTCCGCGCATCCGATCCCCTCCTCGCCGGGATCTCCTCCGCCGAACTCCACTGGCGCTGCCAGCCCAGCATCGCGTCGCTCTCCGACCCCGGCGATACCGCCAACCCCGCCCTCGTCACCATCGCGCGAGGCAAAGGGCGCATCGTCCTCTGCCAGGCCGCCCCATGGATGTTCGATCACGCGAAAAAACCCTACCTCCGCACCACCCACCGCCGCACCACCTTCCTCGTCGCCCGCCTCCTCGCCAACCTCGGCGCCCGCGCCACCTGCCCCATCCTCGACCGCTTCGCCAAAAAACCCGACACCGACAAACCCTGGCTCGAAGCCCTCTACCTCCAGGAGCCCATCGCCGAAGACGACCCCTATCGCTACTATCGGTGGTGAGCCGCCACCCCCCCCTGCCCCCACTCGCCCCCTCCCCCCGAGCCACGCCTCGGGCGAAACGATTTCCGCCTTCCCTTGAACCGGGCCCTCCCTTAGATTTCGCGCGTCGGAACCAACTCAACCAGGAGCTAATACCATGGCACGCCCCGTCACCCTTTTCACCGGCCAATGGGCCGATCTCCCCCTCGCCACCCTCGCCCAAAAGGCGAAATCCTTCGGCTACGAGGGCCTCGAACTCGCCTGCTGGGGCGACCACTTCGACGTCGTCCAGGGCGCCAAGGACAAGGCCTACTGCGACGCCAAGCACGACCTGCTGGCGAAACACGGCCTCAAGACCTGGGCCATCTCCAACCACCTCATCGGCCAGGCCGTCTGCGATAACATCGACGAGCGCCACAAGGCCATCCTCCCCCCGCACGTCTGGGGCGACGGCAAACCCGAGGAGGTCCGCAAGCGCGCCGCCGAGGAGATGATCAAGACCGCCCACGCCGCCAAGAACCTCGGCGTCAAAGTCGTCAACGGCTTCACCGGTTCCTCGATCTGGCACCTCCTCTACAGCTTCCCCCCCAATACCCCCACCCAGATCGACGACGGCTTCGCCGATTTCGCGAAACGCTGGAACCCCATCCTCGATGAATTTAAAAAATGCGGCGTCAGGTTCGCCCTCGAGGTACACCCCACCGAGATCGCCTTCGACGTCGCCAGCACCGAACGCGCCATCGCCGCCGTCAACGGTCGCCCCGAGTTCGGCTTCAACTACGACCCCTCACACCTCGGCTATCAGGGCGTCGATTACCTCGCCTTCATCCGCAAGTTCGGCAACCGCATCTACCACGTCCACATGAAGGACGTCTACTGGTCCCCCCTCCCCACGGAGGCCGGCGTTTTCGGCGGCCACACCAACTTTTGCGACGCCCGCCGCTTCTGGGACTTCCGCTCCCTCGGCCGCGGCTGCATCAAGTTCGAGGAAATCATCCGTTGGCTCAATAGGGTCGGCTATGATGGCCCTCTCTCCGTCGAATGGGAGGACGGTGGCATGGACCGCGAACACGGCGCCGCAGAGGCCGCCGCCTTCGTCAAGAATGTCGACTTCGCCCCCAGCAAGATCGCCTTCGATTCCGCCTTCGATAAGGAAAACCAATAACCCCCCGGCCAGCCTGCCAGTCGAAAATTCCCGACGTGGCCAACGCCGTGAGGCCGTGGACCCAAGCCGCCCGGCCCCCACGTGACCCGAGGGGCCACATTTTGCTCACCGGTGGCGCCCGAACTACAGGGCATCACGCCTGATTCGAAAGGCTGAGCGTTGCGACGCCAGCGCTTTGCTTTCCAGAGGTGCCGCGTCCCCCGCCAAGGCCAGCCCCGCGCCCCAGTCGGAAGTCTCCCCAGGCATGATGCGGTGCCGTAGGCCCCCGCACGCCGACCCCCCACCCCTTTGCCTCCTACCCATACCCCACCCGAACACCTTCCACATTAACTAATTGTTAAAAACCGTAAAACAATTACCTGTCACAATCGTTCGTTAAATCACTAAATTCTCTTGCGCTTGCATCATTTCTGGGCGTTATTTCACCGAGCTTTAAGGGATGGTTCCATTGAGCGTCCAAACGGTTTGAGCTGGCGGAAGGAAGAGCGATATGGGTGGACGAGGTATATCGACGCCGTCGCGGGTGGAAACCGCGACGATCCCGGCCCTATTTGACCACGAACTGCGCAACGGCAGAGTCGGCCCGCCTGGGGAGGTGGAGGCTGCCGCGGTGCCCCCGCCGAGTCCGAAGCGGCAAGTCGACACGCGGTCGCTTGACGTGTCAGGCTCGGCGGTGGGCACCGTGGTACACGTGGCGCGGATCCTGATCGTGGACGATGATCGGAACGAGAGCGCGAGTCTGCACTGGGCGCTGTCGCAGCGCATCCCGATGGAGCTGGTGGGGGTGGCGCGGGATGGGGCGGAATGCCTGAATCTGGCGCGGCGCCATACACCCGACATCATCCTGCTGAAAGACATCGTGCAGGTGGTGGACTCGCTGCGGGTCGCGGAGACGCTGGCGGATGAACTGCCCGAGGTGGCGGTGATCCTGATGACCACCGGGTGGATCCGGGTGGACACCCGCTGGCGGGATCTGCTGCACGCCGGGATCGCGGGTTTCGTGACATATCCGCCGCCGATGGATAGCCTGCTGGAGCAGATCGAGCACGTCACGGAACACCAGCGCAAGCTGCGCACGCACATCGCGAGCAAGTCGGTGAAGCCCCAGCAACCGGAACCGGTGGTGGACCTGCGCCGCGTGGTGGCGATGACGGGGCCCCGCGGCGGCTGCGGCCGCAGCCTCCTGGCGGCGAATCTGGCCGTCTCCCTGGCGGCGCGTCGCAGGACGGTCTGCCTCGTGGATCTCAACAGCGAGGGCGGCGACATCGCCCCGCTGCTGGACATCCATCCAAACTATAGCGTGGGTGATCTGGCGCTCGCGGCAGAAGATATCGAGCGAGAGATGATCGGAAACGTCCTGGTCCGCCACTCGACGGGGGTGAATGTCATCCCCGCCCCCCGCACGGGCACCCTGCGGGGCGACTGCCTCACGCCGTACTTCATCCAGCGCCTCCTTGGCTTCACCCGAGAGCAGCACGATTTCACGGTCGTCGATGTCCCGGCGGGCCTCAACGGATCGGTGGGGCCGGTGCTCGGTGTCGCCGACGCGGTCGTCGTCGTTATCGGCTTCGACCTGATCCGACTCCAGCAAGGGGCCGCCTTCATCCTGGATCTCCAGGATAACGGCATCGACCCGAACCGGATTCTCACCGTCCTGGTAAGCGAGAACGACCAACCCCTGATCCAGATGGCCGACGCCGCGGGTATCCTGAACGTCCCAGTCTCGTGCGTGGTCCCCTTCGATCCCGCCACCGCCATCGAATCGGTGAACAAGGGCGTTCCCTTCGTGCTGTCTTGCCCGAACAAGCCCCTCTCCAAGGCGGTCTCCGCGCTCGCCCGCAACCTGTCCGGCGAGCTGCACCCCCCCCAGCCGATCCCATGGTGGAAACGTGCGCTGGGACTCGCCCCAAACGGCCGCCGCAACGGCCACTGAGCCCAGACCGGGCCGGCGCAGGTACTGTAGCCCATCTGGTCACAGATGGGCAACGCGTTGGCATATCCACGTTCTGACGACCGTGGCTACGCTCTGAATTCTCGGGCTATTACCCCGCCGCCGGCGCGGGGAAGCGCCGCATTACTCATGGGGAAACTTCATTCCCGCTCCGCCTGGCACAGGCGGCCTACAAAAAATTGTTGGGCGTCTGTGCCAGACGCCACCGGGGGGAAGTTTCAGGTCAGCCCCGCCCCCGG
>CAZYWZ010000104.1:0-23998 GCA_964651705.1 uncultured Verrucomicrobiales bacterium | reverse complement strand
CCCTGCGGGGCGTAACCCGCCACTGGTGGGGCGGGGTTCCCCAGCCGGCCCACGACCGGTCCTGCGGTTGGCCGGTGGGGGGTTGGGGAATCCGCGCCCTACATAGCTCGCGTGTGCGGCGTGCCGATTCTCGAATCAGACGCCCTTCACATCTCGCGATCGCGCGAGTAAGATAGCGCACTATGGAAACACAAAAGACCTGCCGCGTCATCTGCCTCCGCGAGTTTGGCGAGCCCGCGTCGGTGGTTCGCGTCGAGGGGCGGGAGTTGGCCCCGCCGGGGCCGGGCGAGGTGCGGATTGATATGCTGGCGGCGCCGATCAACCCCGCGGATATCAACATTCTGGAGGGGAGGTACGGGACGTTGCCGGAACTGCCCGCGATCCCTGGCAACGAGGGCGTTGGGGTGGTCGCGGCGTGCGGTCCGGGCGTGGACGATCTGGCGCCGGGGACCTGGGTGCGCCCGCCGCCGGGGTCGGGTTGCTGGCGCGAGGCGATGGTGGCCAGCGCGGAGGCGTGCATCCCGCTGCCCGGCGCGATGGAACCGGAGCAGGCGGCGATGATCTCGGTCAACCCGCCGACGGCGTGGCGGATGCTCGAGGACTTCGTGGATCTGAAACCCGGTGACTGGGTGGTGCAGAATGCGGCGAATTCCGGGGTGGGCCGGTGCGTGATCCAGATCGCCAGGCGCCGCGGGTTGAAGACGCTGAATGTCGTGCGGCGGGCGGAGCTGAGGGAGGAGTTGAAAGCGATCGGCGCGGACGCCGTCGTTTTGGAGGATGAGCCGTTCTTCAAGGACGTGGCGGTCATCACCGGTGGGCCGAAGCCGCGGCTGGGTCTCAACGCCGTGGGCGGCGATAGCGCGGGGCGGCTGCTGCGTTGCCTGGCACCCGGCGGGACGCTGGTCACCTATGGGGGGATGTCCAAGCAGGGCTTCAGCGTCGGCGCGGCCCAGATGATCTTTTCCGACCTCCGGTTGCGGGGGTTTTGGGTGAGCCGATGGATGAAGCAGGCGCCGCGCCAGGCGGTGCGCGATCTCTTCGAGAAAATTGCCCCGCTGGTGCGCGACGGGACCATCCGGGTGCCGGTCGATGCGACGTTCCCCATCGACCGGGCCGCCGACGCCATCCGCCGGGCGGGCGAGCCGGGCCGCGCGGGCAAGGTGCTGTTCCGGTTCTAGTCGGATCCTGCCCAGAGTTCGAAGCCCGCGTGGGTGAAGTGTCGGTCGAAACCGAATGCGGTCTGGATCTGAAATCGCCGCATGAGGGCGAACGAGAGGGCATCGGTGTAGGTGATCCGCTGGTCCGCGAAACGCGTCATGTCGCATGCCGCCGCCCGCAGGTCCTCGGGCGCGGGCTGAAGCCAGCGGATCTCCGATGAATCGAGATGATGGCGGACCCATTCGGCAGCGAACGCGCCCCCCTGCGACCGAGCGAGAAAGTTTGCCGCCTCTATCAGGACGGGTTCCGATGAGAACAGGGGGATGGCGGCGTTGGCCTGGAGCAATCCCCATCCCCTGAGCGCTGCCGCCTCAAATTGATCTCCGGGACTCACGCGCGCGATCAACGCGCCCGTGTCGATGAAGATGCCCCGGTGCGCCCGCCTCACGACCGTCCCTCACCGTACAAGTAATCATCGTGCGCCAGCGCACCGTCCGCCGGAGACGGATGCGCCCGCAACCGGAGCCTCCCGACCGCCACAAACAGGGGATCGGCGGCGCGCCGCACTCTCGCCGCATCGCCCATGCCGACCTCCAGCGATCGCGCAATCGCTTGCCGCACGAACTCCGAGAACGAAATACCCGTATCCCGAGCCATCCGTTCGGCGCGATCCTTGACCTCCTCAGGAAGCATGATTGTCGTGCGTGTCATAATGACATATATATGTGAGAAATATATATGCCTATCGCGATGACGTCAAGCCCTGATATCGGTCTCAGAACGCGCCGTAACTCGGCCGTCGCGCGGGTCGCTCACGCTCCCCGCTACGCCGCTGCCACGTTTCACGAGCGAGATTCCGGTGTAGCGGCGACCAGCCTACCCGCCTCTGGCGGGTGAGCGAGCGGGGGCGCTGGCCCTGGCGTAGGTTCCGGCTTCGCCGGAAGCCAAAGCGGTGTCGCCGCTGCGCTCTGCCACCGCAGTCCAAAGAGGGCGCGCTTGCAGCGCGCCGTGTTGTTTGGCTATTCGTTTCGGAGGGCGGGGGTGATGTCGGCGGCGAGGGCGCGGCGGGCGGCGAAGTGGACGGAGAGGGCGCCGGTGGCGACGACGCCGAGGAGGGTGGCGAGGAGGCTGAGGAGGGGGAGTTGTCCTGCGGCGGCGTGGATGGTGGGCCAGGTGGCGAGGGCGCTGGGGAGGATGCCGCAGGCGGTGCCGAGGGCCAGGAGTAGGGCGTGTTCGTTTTGGATGAGGCGGCGGACGGCGTGGGCGGGGAATCCGATGGCGCGGAGCATGGCGAGTTCGCGGCGGCGTTCGAGGACGTTGCGGAGGAGGACGGCGCCGAGGCCGGCGGCGCCGAGGAGGACGCCGAGGCCACCGGTGACTTGGAAGATGGCGAGGTAGGTGTGCTCGACGGCCATGAGGTCGGCGAGGCGGGAGGTGGCGGGGCGGACTTCCCATCCGATGTCCGCGAGCGCGCGGCCCAATTCGCGGGACGCGGCGTCCCGGGACTCCGGTGGGGTGTCGATGAGCAGCATGCGATAGCCGGAGGCGTCGGGGAAGCGTTCGAGGAAATCGCGTTCCGAGATGACGATCCAGCCCTGGAGGATGGAGGGCGCGAGGAAGCCGACGATTTCGACCTCGAAGGGGCGGCCCCTGCCGTCCGTCATGGGGAGGCGCGCCCCGATGCCGAGGCCCAGCGCCCAGAGCGCGGTGGATTCGTCGGCGAAGGCGGGAATGACATCTGGCTCGCGGGTCGCGTCGAGGAGGGACCATCCTTGGGAGGCGTCCAGCGGCGGCGCCACCTTGGTGAGGCGGAAGGCCTTTCGGGAGGCCATTTCCGCGGGATCGAAGCCGAGGAGGCGAGGGGATTGGGCCTTGGCGGGGTTGAGGCAACTGGCGTCGTCGCCGTCGCCGGTCCGGCCGGGAACGGGGCGCATCTGCGATGCGGTCTTTGGGTCGATGCCGAGATCCTCGAGCGCACCCTTGACCCGCGGGTCCTGGGGCAGGGGGATGGTCCCTTCGGCGAGCAGGGCGAAGCCGCCGGTGCCGGAGTCGCGGCGATCGGCCCCGGCGAGGGGGTCGCGGCGGTGGGCGCCGGACGAGGCGACCATGAAGATGCCGCAGGCCAAGAGCGCGACGATGGCGGTGCTCCGTCCGGCGCGGCGGGCGATGCCGGCGCGGGCCAGTTGGGCCGGGCCGAAGGCGGCGGGGTCGGGCGTCTCGGTGGCGGCGATGTGGCGGAGCCAGGCGGCCGCGGCGGCCACGGTGCCGAGCAGGAGGGCGGCTCCGGCGCCATAGAATCGCATGGCCATGGCCTCGCCGCCGCCCACCTGCGGGCGAAGGAGCGTGAACGCGGCGAGGGCGAAACCCAAGACCGAGGCCGCGAGCCACGCGAACCGCCCGCGCCCCATCCCGCCCGTCCCCGGGACAGGCTCCTCACCGGCCAGGAGCAATCGGATCGGGCCACGCAATCGCCCGCGGGCGGTCCATGCGATGGTGGCGCAGGCGAGAAGCACCCCGATGGCCGCGCCGGTCAGCGCGGCGGGCACCGAGAGGTGGACGCCGAGCGCCGGGGAGCCCATCGCGTCGATCCAGATCCGATTGAGGGAACCGATCGCGAGCACCATGTAGGCCACGCCCAGGACGATGCCGGGGACCACCCCGACCAGCGCCAGGATGGCGCCCTCGCCGACGAGAAGCCGCAGGACGGCTGCGCGGCGCCAGCCCATGGCCAAGAGCGCGCCGGACTCCGGACGTCGGCTCTCGACCGTGAAGGCGAACAGGAGGGCGGTGAGCAGCAGCGCCGAAGCGATCAGGAAGATGTTGAATCCGACGAAGAGGCCCCCGAAATCCACCGAGCCCCGCGCGGCGAGAGCGGCCTCCGCGCGGACGTCGCGGAATGCGATCCCGAGGGAGCCCGGTTGGATCGCGGCGGCGATCTTGGCGCGCAGCGCGCCGGGGTCTCCGTGGGGAAAACGGATCGCGGTGAGCGAGCCGAAGCGATTGCCCCAGATCGCCTGCCCCCGTGCTAGGGTGACGAAGGCCTTGGGCGTCCCGCGGTGCTCGTCCCAGTAGGCCTCGTCTTTCTCGCGGATCTTCGAGAGATCCACGTCGAAGCCGGGATCCCACTCGCGGCAGTCGCCCGCGGCCGTCAGCCCCGGGAAATCGGGCATGAGGTCGGGATCCTTGGCCCGGCCGGCAATCGGGACGATGCCCGCGACGCGGAAATCGGTCGACTGCTCGATCAGGCGACGGCCGTCGCCGGGTGCGAAATACCGGAGGGTGATCGTGTCTCCGGCCCGGGCGCCGAGGTCGTTGGCCAACCAGTCGTTGACGAGGATGCCGTCGGCCGGGGTGTCCGCGGTCACCGGGCCCCCGGGGTGCGGCGCGATTGCGGCGACGACGGAGTAAGGGACCGAGCGCTCCCCGCAGGCGATCTCGTTGGCCACGTAGGTCAGGATGCCCCGTCCGTCCGGGGCGGCCCGCATGACGGCCTCGGCGATCGGCGGGGGAAAGAAGATCTCGCGGCTGCGGAGTTCCAGTTCCCGGGTCGCCTTCGCCTCGCGCAATTCGAGGCCGGCGTCCTCGATCTTCCATGAGCGGCGGAGGGCCTCGTTGGCCGCGTTCACTTCGAGGCCAGTGCCCAAGATCAGGTTGATGCGGCCGGGGGCGCCAAACTTCTTCTGGAGCCAATCCAGTGGCACGAAGACGTTGTTTGGGGGAACGGCGCCGTGCTCGAGCGAGAAATCTCCGAGGGCCTCTGGCGCGACGATGCCGGCGACGGCGATGCGGGCGGGTTCGGCGCCGCTGGCGGCGGGCGCGAACGGGGCCTCTGGGGCGATGCCGCTCTCGGGGACGAAGCGCAGCGTGAGCCAATCGCCGGGTGCGACGCCTAGGCGCTTGGCCAATCGTGCGCTGAGCCATGCGCCATCCCCCTGCGGGTGGGGGGGCGGTTTCTGCGCGAGGGCCCAGAACGGTCGGTCGACACCGATGAGATGGATCGCCACGGGCTGTCCCGCGGTGGGTGCGACCGTCGCGCGAAGGGTCAGGGCCGGCGCGAAATGGCCGCCGGCCTGCGCGGCGATGTCATTGGCGAGGGTCTGTCTCAGGAGCCGCCTCCCAGATTGGATGGCGATATCGATCTTTCCGAGGCGGGCTTCGGCGGCATCGCGGAGGCTACGCCCGGCGGCGTCGCCGGCGAGCAGGGCGCCCGCGATGGCCGCGGCCGCGATGGCCGCGCCGAAGACCGTCCCGGCATGGACCCTCCGGTTAAACCAGAGGCTCGCGCGGATCCATCGCCAGGCATTCATGGCGTCTCGGTCGCCGCGAGGCGACCGTCGCGGAGCCCGAGGGTCCGTGCCATGCGCGCGGCTATCGCCGGCGCGTGGGTGACCATCACGAGGGCGGTGCCCGTGTCGCGATTTAGCTCGAGGAGAAGCTCGACGAGGGCGGTGGCATTGGCGGCGTCGAGCGCGCCCGTCGGCTCGTCGGCCAGTATGAGTCGCGGGCGATTGACGAGGGCGCGGACCGCCGCGGCCCGCTGGCATTCCCCGGAGGACAGCTGGCCCGGGCGACGATGCGCGAGTGACCCGATGCCGACGCGCTCCAGCAGCTCGCGGGCGCGTCCGGCCGTCTCCTTGCCCGCGTTTCGGGCGCCGGTCGCCAGCGCCGGCAGGAGCGTGTTCTCGAGGACCGTGCAATGCGGGACGAGGTGGTGCGCCTGGAAAATCCACCCGATGTCCCTGGCCCGGGCCGCAGCCAGCTCGGGTTCCGCCATGGTCGATGGGTCCCAGCCGCAGACGCGCACGGAGCCGGAGTCGGCGGTGTCCAGCGCCCCGATGATATTCAGCAGCGTGCTTTTTCCGGAGCCCGACGGCCCCACGATGGCGACTGTCTCGCCGGCGGCCACGCGAAGATCCACGCCCCGGAGGACCTCGCCCTCCGGGCCGTAGCGCTTCCTCACGGCATCGATCTGAATCAGGGTCTCGTCGGGCATGGGTGGCTATTCCTCCAAAGGAGAAAACATGGGGCAATTCCCGGTATCCGACAAGGGCGAGCGCTCCCAAATCCTTGCGTAAGGCAGTACCCGAGGGCGTAACGGCCGGCGATGTAGGGCGCGAAATCCCTTTCGCGCCACGGGCAACCGGCAGGGCCGTGCGTGGCGCGGATGGGAATCCGCGCCCTACACGATGCGCCGAGGTGCGGCGCGTGTATCCTATACGGGATATCGAGGGCACCATGTTCGAGGAGTTGGTGCGCTGTCTGTGGGGGCGCATCGATAGCGTGGCGAAGGGCCGGAGTCTACCCGCCATGGCGGGCCCTTCGGCGGGGGCGTGGGATTTCGCTCGAAGATGCCACGGTCGTCAGACCGTGGGTGCTCCAACGCGTGGCCCATCTGTCAGCAGATGGGCCACGCGTCTCCCGCAGGCGGCTCGGCGAAGACATCGATTTCCCGGATGTGGTCCGGGAGCGGGCGGCCCTTGGCGCGTTCCTCGTCGAGGAACCGGCGCGAAAGCGCGACGACGGCCGCGCGGGCCTCCGCGGCGCTGGTGGTCGGCGGCATGGGTTCGCCGAAATAGACGGAGACGGGGTAGGGGAAGCGCGATGGCATCCTGCGGAATGGGGGGGACCTATAGTAGCTGAAGATGCTGCCGTAGGCGCCGCCGAGGTAGACGGGGATAACGGGGTGGCCGGCGCCCCGCAGGATGTACTCGAAGCCGGACTTGAAATCATCGGGGAGGCCGGTGGTGGAGATCTTGCCCTCGGGGAAGATGCAGACCAGGTGGCCCTCGTCTAGGGCGGCGCGCGCCTCGCGGAGCGAGGCGAGGATCTTCTTGGGCGACTCGTCCATCGAGATGGGGATGACCCGCATGATGCGGAAGAGCCAGTTGAGCCAGGGGTTCTCGTAGATGCGGCGGACCATGAGGAAGCGGACGCGCCGCCCGAGGCAGGAGGCGACCAGCAGGGCATCGACGTAGGAGACGTGATTCGATGCCAGGAGCGCGGGGCCGGAGCGGGGGACGCGGGTCTCGCCGTGGGGATGGATGCGGTAGCAGAAGCGCGTGAGGACCACGCCGACGAAGCGGGCCAGGAAATCGGGCAGGACCGCGATCGCCAGCGCGGTCAGGCACAGGGTGACGATGGCCATGATCAGGGCGGCCTGCTGCGCGGTGAGGCGGAGGACCTGCGAGAACACGAATAGCAGCAGCGCGGCGATGAGGCCGCAGGTCCATTGGACGAAATAGACGGCGGCGAGGATCTCGCCGCGACGGTTGTCCGGGCTCCGGTCCTGGATGTAGGCCTCGAGCGGGACGATGAACATGCCGCAGCCCAGCCCGAGCAGGGCGATCCACGCCCCGCAGACCCAGAGGTTGACCGGGAGAAGCCCGAGCCCGCCGGAGGACAGGGCCATGAGGAAGGCGCCGATGGGGACCACGCCGAATTCGATGTGGCGGCCCGAGATGCGGCCGGCCAGCACGCCGCCGGCCCCGACCCCGATCGCCGCGATGGCGTACAGGTAGCCGCTGTCCTCTTTCGAGAGGCCGAGGGTCTGCATGCCGTAGGGGATGAGGCTCAGCTGGAAAAAGGCGCCCAGCAGGAAGAAGTATCCCGCGCCGAAGATGGTCAGCATCATGTGGCGGTCGTGGCGCAGGCCGTGCAGCGTCCGCCAGATGTCCTTGAGGAAGAAGATCGAGGCGCGGCGGTCGCTCCCCGCGGCCGGCGTGTGGCCGATGCGGAGGCTGCAGAGGATGCCGATCGCGGCGATGGCGACGCAGGTCGCGCCCGCCGCGCCGAAGTTGCCGCGCGCCATCTTGCTGATGGTGGGGGCGAGGAAGGTGCCCCCGATGGTCGCCATGAAGGTCAGGGCCACGATGTAGCCATTGGCCCGAGATAGCCCCTCGCGGCCGACGAGTTCCGGGATGATGCCGTACTTCGACGGGCCGAAGAACGCGCTCTGGGCGGCCATCAGGAAGAGGATGGCGTAGAGGGGCGCGGCGGCCCGCGCGCCGAAGGCCCACCAGCCCAGGAGCATGATGGCCAGTTCCGCGAACTTCGTCACGACGATGATGCGCTGTTTGCTGATGCGGTCGGCGAGCACGCCGGCCAGCGGCAGCAGGACGATGAAGGGGATCATGAAGATGGCGCCGGAGAGGCTCATGACCCGATCGGCCTGGCCCGAGCCCATGACGTCGATCAGGCAGAAGGCGAGGAGGAAGCGGTAGATGTTGTCGTTCAGCGCGCCCAGGAACTGGGTCGCGTTCAACCACAGGAAGGAGCGGCCCAGCTTCGGGACGTCGGCGGAAGGCATCGCGCGAACCCTACACGGGTCCCGGCGAGATTCCAGAACCGTTCAGACCCCGCCGAAGGCGCTGTAGCCCCCGTCGATGGGGACGACGACGCCGGTGACGAATCTCGACTGGCCGGAGAGGAGGAACAGGAGGGTGCCGGCGAGCTCGTCGACCTCCCCGAAGCGTCCCATGGGGGTGTTGTCGATGATGCGCTTGCCTCGGGCGGTGAACTCGCCGGTCTTCTCGTCGATGAGGAGGAAGCGATTCTGCTGGGTGAGGAAGAAGCCCGGGGCGATGGCGTTGACGCGGATGTTGAGTTTGGCGAGGTGGGTGGCGAGCCACTGGGTGAAGTTATTGACGGCGGCCTTGGCGGCGGAGTAGGCGGGGATGCGGGTCAGGGGGCGGTAGGAATTCATCGAGGAGATGTTGACCACGGCGCCGCCGCGGGTGGTCATGTCCTGGGCGAAGACGATGGTGGGGATGACGGTGCCCTTGAAGTTGAGGGCGAAGACGCGGTCGAAGCCATCCGGGTCGAGGCCGAAGAATGTCTTGGGGAGGTCCTCGAGGTCGGCGTGGGTCATCTGCTCGACGGAGGTGGTGGCGGAGGGGTGGTTGCCGCCGGCGCCGTTGATGAGGAAGTCCACGGGGCCGAAGCGGGCGTGGATCTCGGCCTTGGCGGCCTCGAGGGAGGGGCGGTCGAGGACGTTGGCGGTGACGCCGATGCACAGGCCGCCGGTGTCGGCGGCGATCTCCTCGGCCATCTTGCGGGCGCGGTCGCCGTCGAGGTCCAGGATGGCGAGCCGGATGCCTGCCGAGCACATCGCCCGGCAGAAGGCCCCGCCGATGATTCCCGCGCCGCCGGTCATGGCGGCGACCTTGCCCTGCAGATCCTCGAATCCGTTCATGTCATTCTCCTTTCAATTCAAAACCGAAATAGCCCTTCGCGTTGTTGTAGCAGACATCTTCCACGAGCCCCCCGAGCAGGTCCATGTCGCGCGGCAGCTCGCCGCGCCTGGCGTCGGCGCCGACGAGGTTGCACAATATGCGGCGGAAATACTCGTGGCGTGGCCCGCTGAGGAAAGAGCGGCTGTCGGTGACCATGCCGACGAAGCGCGAGAGGAGGCCGAGCGCGGAGAGGGCGTTGAAATGCCACGCGATGCCCTCCTTCTGGTCGAGGAACCACCACGAGGCGCCCCACTGGATCTTGCCCGGGACGGTGCCGTCCTGGAAATTCCCGGCCATGGTGCCCATGAGATAATTGTCGCGGGGGTTGATGTTGTAGAGGATCGTCTTGGGGAGGCGGTTGTCGCAGTCGAGCGAATCGAGGAATCGGGCGAGGGGTCGGGCGACCGGGGCGTCGCCGATGGAATCGAACCCCGCATCGCGACCCAGTGCCTGAAAGAAGCGCGTGTTATTGTTCCGGATGGGGCCGATGTGCAACTGCATGGCCCATCCGCGGGCGTGGTTCATCCGCCCCAGCTCGAGCAATAGGGCCGAGCGGAGCCGCGCGATCTCGCCCGGCGAGACGGACTGGTGCAGGCGCAGTTTGGTGAACGCCTCCTTGACCTGCCCCGCGGTGAACTCCTCCGCGGGCACGGCCTCGAGCCCGTGGTCGGAGAGGCGCCCCCCCATCTCGTGGAAGAAGGCGTGCCGCCGGTCCAGCGCCTCGAGCAGCGAGTCGTAACTGCGGATGTCGATGCCCGCCACGTTGCCGAGCCGATCCAGGTACGCGTTCCATTGGGCCGGGTCATCGAGCGCCATGGCCGCGTCCGGTCGAAAGGTCGGCAGCACCACGATGTCCGTCACCTCCTCGCGGATCTTCCGGTGGTGCTCGAGGGTGTCGGCCGGATCATCCGTCGTGCAGACCAGGCGGACGCCCATCTTGCGCAGCAGCTCGCGCGCCGAGAACCCCGGGCTCGCCAGCATCTCGTTGCAGCGATGCCAGATCCCCGGGGCACTCTCCGCGTCCAGCAGCCGCCGGATCCCGAAATACCGCCGCAACTCCAGATGCGTCCAATGATACAGCGGGTTGCGCAGCGTCTTCGGCACCGTCTGCGCCCACGCCAGAAATTTCTCCTCGTCGGTCCCGTCCCCAGTGACCAGTCGCTCCGGGATCCCATTCGAGCGCAGCGCGCGCCACTTGTAATGGTCCCCGGCCAGCCACACGTGCGTCAGATTCCGGAAAATCGTGTCGCGCGCGATATCCTCCGGCGGCAGATGACAGTGAAAATCCAGTATCGGCACCCGCGCCGCGCGCTCGTGGTACAGCTCCCGCGCCACCTTCCCCTCCAACAGAAAATCGTCGTCCAGAAACTTCTTCATCGCGCCACAGTCTCGCCGACCCTTATGCGGAGACGCAAGGCGAAGGCAAGCCGATTTTGTATAGCGACTAAACAAAAGTGGGCGTGCGACTCTGGGCCAACGGTGGCAGGCGACCTGCCGGCCTCTTGCGGGCGAATGTCTGCCTTGCGGCCGATGGGTGCGACGGCCTGCGCGTGAGAGGATTTGTGCGTGCGCACGGCCGGATCCGAAAATTGAAGTTTCAGGTCATGCCCCGCATGCCCGCCTGCGGGGCACCACCGGGGCGGAAAATGGTAGGCTGCGCCTTGGCGCACGCTGCCGGATCGAATGCCCGCGTGCGCCAAGGCGCAGCCTACATCGCGACCCAATTTGCGAGTCAGCCCCGTCTCACCGGGCCGCGCCGCCGGCACCGGCAATTTAGGGCCAGCTCTTACGCGCGGATTTGGGCCGCCGGATGCGGATTGCAAGATGATCTGGGTGGGGCCATGTTGGTGCGATGTCAGGCGCGCGGGTCAAGTCGGTCCACTTCGTTGGGATCTGCGGTACGGCGATGGGGAACGTGGCGGCCATGATGGCCGGGGCGGGGTTTCGGGTGCGGGGTTCGGACCGGGGCGTGTATCCACCCATGTCGACCTTTTTGGAGGAGCAGGGCGTCCGCCTTCTGGAAGGGTACGACGCCTCCCATCTGGATCCGGAACCCGACCTCTGCGTGGTCGGCAATGCGGTGAGCCGGGGCAACCCGGAGGTGGAGGAGATCCTCAACCGGAAGCTCTACTACCAGTCGCTGCCGGAGGCCCTGAAGGAGAACTTCTTGCGCCGGAGCCACAATCTGGTGGTGGCCGGCACCCACGGCAAGACGACGACGACCTCGCTGCTGGCGTGGATCTTGGATCAGGCGGGGCTGGAGCCGGGTTTTCTCGTGGGGGGGCTCCCGGCGAATTTCGGGCGGGGCTGCCGGGCGGGGGGCGGCCGGTATTGGGTCCTGGAGGGCGACGAATACGACACCGCGTTCTTCGACAAGAGATCGAAGTTTCTGCACTACTGCCCGGAGCTGGCCATCATCAACAACGTCGAGTTCGACCACGCGGATATCTTTGCCAGCCTGGAGGAGATACAGGCGTCGTTCCGCAGGCTGGTGTCGGTGGTGCCGTCGCAGGGGATGGTGCTGGTCAACGCGGATGACCCGGCCGCGGTGGCGGTGACGCGGGCGTCGCCCGCGCCGATCACGGAGGTGGGGTTCTCCCAGAACGCGGCGGTGCGGGTCGGCGGCGTCAGGCCTTCGCGGGAAGGGGTGCGCTTCGACCTATTGGGGCGCGAGTTCTTCCTGCCGATGCACGGGGAGTTCAATGTGCGCAACGCGGCCATGGCCGCGACGGCGGCGCATTTCTATCAGGTTTCCCTGGACACGATCGCCGCGGCGATGGCGGGATTCCGTGGGGTGCGGCGCCGCCAGGAGGTGCGGGCGGAGATCGGCGGGGTGACCGTGATCGACGATTTCGGGCACCACCCAACCGCCATCCGCGAGACGCTGAAGAGCTTTCGGGCGCGGTTCCCGGACGCGCGGCTCTGGGCCCTCTTTGAGCCGCGCAGCAACACGACGCGGCGGCGCGTGTTTCAGGAGGCGCTGCCGCAGGCCCTGGCGCTGGCCGACGGGGTATTTGTGGCCCGGGTGGATCGCCTCGAGGACCTGCCGCCGGAGCAGCGCCTCGATCCGGAACGGCTCGTGGCGGACGTGGCCGCGGCGGGGCGGCGGGCGTTCTACGAGCCGGACGCGGCGGGCATCGTCGCCAAGGCCGTGCCCCTCCTGGGTCCCGGCGATATCGTGATCGTTTTTTCCAACGGCGGCTTCGGGGGGATCCACAAAAGGCTTGAGGAAGCCCTGACCGCGAGATTTATTGGTACCTGAGATGGCCAACGCCTCCCACGTGTCGCTATTCACGCCGCCCCCGCCCCAGACGCTGGAGGACGCCCGGGTGCCGGTCGAGGTGCTCGAGCGCCTGGTGCTGCGCATGGTCTACCACCGCCAGAGCATCACCGGGGAGCAATTGCAGCAGGACCTGGGCCTGCCCTTCTACGGCGTGCTGGAGCCGCTCCTGGAGCAGATGCGCGAGCGCCGCGTCATGGAGATCTCCCGCGGGCAGATGGCCTCGATCTCGTACACGTACTCGATCACGGACATGGGGCGCGCGATGGCGCTGCAGAGTTTCGAGAGCACCACGTACACGGGCACGGCGCCCGTGTCCCTCGATGATTACATCGCCTCGGTGCACGCGCAGACGTTTCGCAACTTCACCGTCACCTGGGAGGACGTCCAGGAGGCGTTCCACGACCTCGTCTTCGACGAGAGCATCCTGCCGCAGGTGGGCCCGGCGCTCAACAGCGGGCGATCGCTCTTCCTGTACGGCCCGCCGGGGAACGGCAAGACCTCGATCGCCGAGCGGATCGTCCGCGTGATGGGCGACGCGATATTCATCCCGTCGTGCCTGGTGGTCCAGGGGCAGTTCATCCAGCTGTTCGATCCGTTCAACCACGAGCAGGTGGCCGTCGGGGAGGACCATCGGCTCGAGCGGCCGTACGACCTGCGGTGGAAATTGATCCGGCGGCCCTTCATCATCACCGGCGGCGAGCTGACCCTGGCCTCGCTGGACCTGATCTGGAACAACGAGGCCAAGTTTTACGAGGCGCCCTTCCAGCTCAAGGCGAACACGGGGGGCTTCATGCTCGATGACTTCGGGCGACAGAAAGAGCACCCCCGCGCCCTGCTCAACCGGTGGATCGTGCCGCTGGAGCGCCGCGTGGACTTCCTCACCCTGCACACGGGCACCAAGATCGAGATCCCCTTTGACGCGATCATCATCTTCTCCACCAACCTCGAGCCGAAGGATCTCGTCGACGAGGCGTTCCTTCGCCGCATCCGCTACAAGATCCCGATCCTGAGCCCGACCGTGGACAATTTCAAACGGATCTGGGACATGCAGTGCCGGTCGCGGGGCATCGCGTCGGACCCGAGGATGGTGGATTACCTGCTCTACCGGCAGGTGTTCCCGAGGGGCAAGCCGCTGCGGGCATGCTACGCGCGCGACGTGCTGGATCACATCGATGACATCTGCCGGTTCACGGGCGTGCCCGTGCAGGTCAACGAGAAGCTGATCGATCATGCGTGCGAGGCGTATTTCGTGACGCTGGATTCGCGCGAGGTGCTGTCGAAGGCGCGGATGGAGAAGGAGCGGGAGCGCGGCAGGGGCGCGCCGGCGCAGGCCGCACCGAGGCAAGGGGAGGGGGCCAAGGCGGCGGCGCGGGTGCCGCCGGTGGTGCCGGGCACGGCGACGGCGGTGGCGTTCCAGTCGGCGCGTCCGGCGCCGCGGCCCGAGGGCGGGGGGCGGTGAGCCGGGCGGGTGGGGCGCGGGAGGTTTTTTTGGCATGAGCGGGGGCATCCTATTCTTTGCGAGCGTGGCGGCGTATGTCGCGGCGGCGGCGATGGGTCTGTACCGGATGCGCTCGCGGCTGTTCCGGCCGGGCCCGGCACAGTTCGCGGCGTTCGCCGGGGCGCTGGCGCTGCACACGTGGTACCTGATGATCCGCGGGCAGGAGGTGGGGCGGTGTCCGGTGACGAGCTATGGCGACATCATGGTTTTCGTGGCGTGGTCGCTCGCGCTCGCCTACGTCGCGGTGGGACCGGTGTATCGGTTTACGATACCGGGGGTGCTGACGGCGCCACTGGTGGCGCTGTTGCTGCTGGTGTCCCTGGCCACCCCCAGGGAGGCTTTCCGCCCGGCGGGGGAGAAAATTTCCGCGGCGGTCGAATTCCATGCGGCCAGCAGCCTGCTGGCGTACGGCGCGCTGGGGCTGGCCTGTGTCACGGGACTCTTCTATCTGATACACGACCACTGCATCCGCCGGAAGCGGTTGCGGGCGTGGTTCGATAACCTGCCTTCCTTGCACCAGCTCGCGCGCGTCAATCGCGGCCTGATACTCTACGGGCTCGGGCTGATGGCGGTCGGGATCGTGTCGGGATTTTTCACCCCGGGTGGGGCCAGCAAGATCAAGACGGGCTACTTCGTCCTGATGTGGGTCGTATATGCCGGGCTGTTCGTGGCGGGTGCGACGGGCCGGCTGAGCGGGCGCCGGACGGCGCTGTTATCGGCGCTGTTATTCGCGGCGATGATCCTGTCGTTCTGGACGCTGGGTATGGCCCGCGGCGGGATGGGCGGCGGCCCGTGATGTGGCGATGGAATTGGTGTGCCTTGGCCTGAGTCATCATGACGCGCACGTGAGCGTGCGGGAGCGGCTCGCCCTCTCGCCCGGCGAGATGGAGCGGGCGCTGGGTTGGCTGAGCGAGAGGGAGGGGGTCTCCGGCGCCGTCATACTCTGCACGTGCAACCGGGCGGAATTCTACGTGGCCGCGAGGCCCGGGATCGACGTCCGGGCGCTGCTCGGCGGGCTGTTTGAATTCCTGAAGCGACCGGCGCCGCACGAGGTCGGCCACCTGCGCTTGCTGGTGGGGGGGGAGGTGATCCGGCACCTGTTTCGGGTCGCCTCGGGTCTGGAGTCGATGGTGGTCGGGGAGACCGAGATCCTGGGGCAGGTGAAGCAGGCCTACGAGGAAGCGGGCCGGGCCGGGGCCGCGTGCAAGGTGTTGCACCGCCTGTTCCAGTCGGCGTTCCGTGCGGCCAAGGAGGTGCGGCACAAGACGGAGGTGACGCGGGGCGGGGTGTCCGTGGCGGCGGTGGC
This sequence comes from uncultured Verrucomicrobiales bacterium, assembly GCA_964651705.1. Classification (GTDB taxonomy): domain Bacteria; phylum Verrucomicrobiota; class Verrucomicrobiia; order JADLBR01; family JADLBR01; genus JADLBR01. Next base: position 8,522 of record CAZYWZ010000104.1, on the reverse strand, counting down.
GGTGGAGATGGCCGAGAAGATCTTCGGGTCACTGGATGCGTGCCGGGTGGTGTTGATCGGGGCGGGGGACACGGGGGAAAAGACGGCGAAGGCGATGGTTTCGCGCGGCCTCCGGGGGCTGGTGGTGACGAACCGGACCTTCGAGCGGGCGGTGGAATTGGCCGATCGCCTGGGCGGCTCGGCGGTGCCGCTCTCCGAGTGGCGGTGGGAGTTGCTCTTTGCGGACATCGTGGTGGCGGCGACGGCCGCGGAGCAGGCGGTGGTGCAGGTGGAAGAGTTGGCGGACGTGCTGAGGCGGCGGGGGCCCCGCCCGCTGTTCCTCATCGACCTGTCGGTGCCACGGGGCATCGAGCCGGGCATGGCGAGGCACGACGAGGTGTATTTGTATAACGTGGACGACCTCCAGGCCGTCGCGGATCGGCATCTGGCCGAGCGACGGGGCGCGGTTGCGACCGCCGAGGCGATTTTGGACCGTCACGCGGGAGAATTCGTCACGTGGCTGGAGAAGGAGTCGCTCCGGCAGCGGGGGGAGGGTGCGGGCGGGGATCACGGTGGAGCGAGGGCCCATGGCTGACGGTGACATTGTTTTGGGCACGCGGGGCAGCGGCCTGGCCCTGACCCAATCGCGCTGGGTGGCGGGCGAACTGGAGCGGCTGCACCCGGGTTTGCGGGTGGAACTGAAGGTCATCCGGACCCGGGGCGACCGGCTGCAGCGACGCGGGGGGGCGGATCTCGCCGAGCCCCTGCCCAAGGGACTATTCACGGCGGAATTAGAGCGCGCGCTGTCGGGGGGCGCGATCGACCTCGCGGTGCATAGCCTGAAAGACCTTCCCGTCGACGACCCGCCCGGCCTCGCGGTCGCGGCGATACCGGGGCGCGCGTCGGCGCACGACGCGCTGATCACCCGGGGGCCGGCCAGTTTGGGCGAGCTGCCCGCCTCGCCCGTCATCGCAACCGGGAGCCCCCGGCGCAGGCTGGAGATCTTGCGTGTGCGCCCCGATGCGGTGGTCGAGCCGATCCGTGGCAATGTCGATACCCGCATCGCGAAGCTCCGCGCGAATCGCGGCTGGCACGCGATCATCTTGGCCGAGGCGGGGCTCGGCAGGCTTTCGCCCGACGTGTCCGGTCTGGCGGTCACCCCGATCCCTTTCGAGGAGATGCTTCCCGCACCGGGGCAGGGTGCGCTCGGGGTGCAGGTGCGGGCCGATGACGCGAGGATCGCGGCGCTGGTTGGCGCGCTGGATCACGCGCCGACCCGGGATGCGGTCGCGACCGAGCGCGCCTTCCTGCGGGGCATCGGCGGCGGCTGCGGCATTCCCCTAGGAACGCTGGCGACCTGCGCCGAGGGTCGGGTGACGTTCCGCGCCCGGTTGTACGACGCCGCCTGCAAGGTGCACGAATTCCAAGCGCGCTGGGCCCGACACGAGGCGGCCCCGCGCGCCGAGGCGCTCGGGCGTGCCGCCGTCTGACCTGAAATTTCAATCCGCGGATGACGGGGATGATGGCAATAGTCCATCATAATCTATTTGGTTGTGTCTCCGGCGGTAGGCACCGAGAGCCTGCCCAACCGCATGGCGGGTCAGGAAGGGGCCCGTTTTATGGAGTGCGGCGGCGGCGACGCCGCTTTTGCGTCCGGCGGAGCCGGGACCCGCGCCGCGCTGCGCGCGGATCCAAAGCGGTGTCGCCGCCCCTGGCGGGGCTCTGCCACCGCAGTCCAAAAGAGCGTGTCGTTACGGCGCTTTCTTGACTCGCTGGAGGATTCTGGCGCGGAGGCCCGGGGCGCGGTCGTGGCGGGGGTCGTTCTGGAGGCAGCGGTTGACGAGTTGGAGGGCCTCGTCGTAGCGGCCCTGGTCGGCGGCGACGACGGCGAGGTTGAAGAGGGCGTTCGGATGGCGCGGGGCGAGGGCGATGGCCTGCTGGTAGACTTTATTCGCCTTCTCCTTCTCGTTGATATTGAGGTAGACGTTGCCGAGGTTGACGAGGGCCTCGACGTTGTTGGGTTTGATCTGGACGCAGCGCTCGAGGAATTGGGCGGCCTCGATGGGGCGCTGGGCGACGGAGAGGGTGGTGCCGATGTTGTAGAGCGCGCTGGTGTCGTTGGGCCCTTTGATGTTCAGGAGGCGGCGATAGCATTCGAGGGCCTTGTCGAGGTTGCCGTTGTTGAAGTGGGCGCCACCCAAGTTGTTGAGGGCGCGTATGTTATATGGCTGATCGCGGAGCACATCGGCCCAGAGTTTGACGGGGTCGTTGTATTCGGCATTGCGGATGAGGGAGCGCGCGCCGTAGGCGGTGGCGACGATGGCGATGGCGGCGGCGGCGAGCCAGGCGCGCGCGCGGGGCGTGGGGTGGGCCAGCGCGCGCCAGGTGGCATCGAGGAGGGCGCGCCCGGCGAAGACGAGCAATACCACGAGGGGGGCGATGGGGAGATAGATGCGGTGCTCGTAGCCGACGTTGCGCATGACGGGCGCGAGGGTGAGGGGCGCCATCATGCCGAAAAAGGCGCAGCCGAGGAAGCCGAGGCCGGGGATGAAGCGGAGCGCGAGGAGCGAGGCGGCGATGGCGGTGCATACCGTGGCCGCCGCCGGGAGGAAATCCTGGAGCCGGGGAGCGGGCGGCCATGCGTAATCGACGCGAAGGTTCTCCGGCCAGACCGTGAGGCCGAGATAGTGGGCCAGCACGTTGGACTGCATCTTGAGGTTCTCGATGGTCTTGTTGCCGGTGATCTCCGGGCTGATCGAATCGAGGCGGGAGGCCGTCATGACGAGGATGGCCAGGAAGCCGATCGAGGAGAAGAGGGCCGCATAATAGATCGGGCGATCGCGCAGGGGTCTGATCACGGACTTCGATATAAAGACCATGTCGAGGAACAAGACGAGGATGGGGGCGGTGACCATGTCCTCCTTGCAGGTCATGCCGAGGTAGGCAGAGATGATGGAGGCGGCCTGCCACCAGGGGCGATGTCTCGGGTCCGCCTCGATCGCGCGCAGGAAGTAGAGCACCGTCAGGAGGTAGAAGAGGCTCATCATGGTGCCGGTGCGCTGGACCACGTAGGTGACGGCCTGGGTCTGGATCGGGTGCAGGGCCCACAGGAGCGCGCAGGCCCAGGCGATCCAGAAGGCCTCCTTCTCGAAGCGCCCGCCCCAGCCGGGGAGCAGCAGCACGCGGCGGACGATCGAGAACAGGGCGAGGGCCGCGGCGATGTGGATCAAAATATTCACCACGTGGTAGCTCCAGGTATCGAGCCCGCTGATCGCGTAATTGATCGCGAGCGTGAGGCAGACGAGCGGGCGCCCATCGACGCTGCTGTCCAGGGGGCCGGTCATGGCCGTCGTGATCGGCCAGAGCCGGCGGATGTTGGGGTTCTTCTCGATGGCCCAGATGTCGTCGAAGACGAAGGGCACCGTCAGCGTATTGGAATAGGTGACGAACACCGCCAGGGCGAGAACGACGGCGGCCACGAGGCGGCGCATCCAGGGGTCCATGGGGCGGGATGGTAGCCTGTCCTTTCGGCATTTTCACTCGGAAAGGAGAGGACGATTTGGCGGGCGGGCCGCGGGGGCCGCCTCCTGAAGCGCGGGGGCTGCCTCCTCACGTCGGCAGCTGCGGGGGGAGTCGGCGGCTACGGGGAATTGACTTTCGGCGCGGTGACCATGGGGAAGTCGTCGGTGCGGAAGGGGGTGGCGGGGAGATCGTCGGCGCTGTAGAGGTTGCAGATGGGGTTATCGGCCCAGGCGTACCGGACGGCGATGGGCTTGGGGACGGAGTCGCTGGAGACGAGGACGGTATTGGTGTTGGCGATCCTGGCGGTGGCGTTGACGAATTTCTTGTCCTCGCCGCAGACCGCGAAGCCGCGGACGTCCTCGACGTCGAAGGTCTTGAGGCCGTTGCCGACGTGATCGAAGGTGACGCGGGCCTTGTTGCCCTCAATCTTCATCTCCTTGAATTCCGGGCTGCGGAAGGGGAGCTGCAGGCCGTAGTCCTTGGCGAGCGCCCAGCGGGCGAGGCGCTCGGCGACATCGCGTTTATTCTTGGGGTGGATATCCTTGCCCTCGCCAAGGTCGATGATGACGGCCTGGCCGGTGTTGGGGAGCGCGGACATCGTGAGGGTCTGCGCCTCGCGGAGCTCGGCCCAGCCGCTGTCGGCGGGTTCGGGTTTCTCGGCCATGAAGTCGGCGAGCTGGACCCAATAGAAGGGGAAGTCCTTGGCGGCGCCGGGGAGTTTCCACTCGTCGCGCCAGTGTTGGATCATGAGGGGGAAGAGCTTTCGGTATTCGTAGGCGCGGCCCGCGTTGGATTCACCCTGGTACCAGATGGCGCCGCGGATGCCATAGCCGATGGTCGGGTAGAGAACGCCGCAGTAGAGGTTGCCGGGCCGGTGCTGGCCGGTCATGGCGTCGGTGGGCTTGCGGGGCGGCTTCGGCGGCATCATCTCCTTGGCCTTGGCCTCGGCGGCGGCGATCTTCCACTTCTCCATGGCGGCGTTGTATTTCTCCAGCTCGGCCGCGTGGTTGTAGGTCTTCTCCCTCTCGCGCCACCCGTCCATCAGGGTCTTGTAGAACGGATCTTTTTCCAGGATGTCGCGGCGGACCCAGGCCTCGCAGGAGGAACCGCCCCAGGCGTTGTCGATGAGGCCGACCGGCACGTCGAGGATCTGGTGCAGCAGGCGCCCGTAGAAGAAACCGACGGCGGAAAACTGTTTGATCAGTTCCGGATCGGTGGCCTCATCCCACTGGCCCTTGAAATCGTCCTGGGGTTCCTGCGTGCCGACCTGCGGCACCGAGATCAGGCGCAGGCGGGGGAATTTCGACGAGAGCGATTCGAGGTCGGGGTCGTGGGAGCTGGCCACCGTGAAGCCCATGTTGGATTGTCCCGAGCAGATCCAGACCTCGCCGACGAGGACGTTTTTCACCTCGCGGGGGGAGGAGCCGGTGATCTTCATCGTGAGCGGGGCGGCGTCGGGTTTGGTGACGGGCAGGGGATCGAGCGTGACCAGCCATTTGCCCTTGGCGTCTGCCTTGGCGGATTTCTTCTGGCCGGCGATCTCGACGGTGACGGTCGTGCCCGGATCGTCCCAGCCCCAGATGCGGCAGGGCATGTCGCGTTGGAGGACCATGTTGTCGCCGATGATGGCGGGGAGGCGGAGTTCGGCAAAAGCGGTGGGGACGAGGGTTGCGGTGCCCAAGATGGCCAAGAGGGTGCGTGCGGTGCGTTGCATCCGTGGATTCAAGAAGTCCGCGCGCTTGCGCACAAGGGAAAATGGCGGCGGAGGGTGCGTTTCGCATCCGAATTGACAAACGACACTCGGAGTGTCATTTTGACCGCATGAAGACGGTCTCGATGCTCGAACTGCGCTCGCGGGGGCGGGACGTGGTGAAACGGCTCGAGCGGGGGGAGAGGCTGGCGCTGACCTACCGCGGCAGGCGGGTGGCAACGCTGGTGCCTGCGGAGAAGGACGAAGACCGTCCGATTCCGGCGGGCGACCCGATATTCGAATTCGTGGGGTGCGCGGAACCGATGGGCGGCATGAGCAACGAGGAAATCGACCGGCTGCTTTATGGCGGGCAAGCGGATCTTTGTTGACACGCACGGCTTCTACGTGTGGGCCGACGCCTCAGATGCCGCGCATGGGCGTGCGGTCGCGATCGTGCGGGAGTCCGGCAGGAGATTTCTCACCAGCGAGTGGGTCCTGGTCGAGACTGTCAACCTCTTCGTGGCCCGGCGCAAACCGCATTGGGGCGAGAGGCTCTTCGATTTCCTGAGGGGAACCGACGCCATCGGGGTGGTGCCCGCTTCCACGGAGCAGTTTCAGGCGGCGGGGCGCCTATGGCATCAATACCGGGATCATCCGTTCCCCATGACCGATTGCACGTCGTTCGCCGTGATGCGGGAGGCGGGTATCGAGGATGCGCTGACAGGCGACCGGCACTTTCGCATCATGGGATTCCAACCCCTCCTGGCGGACTGAACATGGGGACGCAAGAGGAGCCCCGCTATCTCCGGGCGTTGTTTTGGCTGACGGCGGCGCAGGCGGCGGTGACGTTGGTGGCGGGGCTGAATCTTGTGGTGCCGGCGATGGCGGGGCGGGTGGGCGCGTGGGAGTTCGTGCGGTGGCGGGAGATGTGTTCGCTGTTGCTGGTGACTCCGGCCGCGGCGGGGTTGATGGTGGCTGCGGTCTGGGTGCTGGAGCGTGGGCGCAGGGATTCCTGGGGGCCGATGCTTGCGATCGGCATCGGGGTGGGTCTGGTGGCGGTTTCGATGGGGGTCCACGAACCGATCAACGCCATGGGCAAGGCCGGCGGTGCCCGGTTGGGCCGGACGCTATTTTTCTGGGACGAGCTATTCAGCCACGCGGTTTTCTTTTCGGGCTTTGCGGGGGTTTCCCTGGCCTTGCTCTGGGCGCAGGCGCGCAATCCCTTGGAGGAGGCGATGGGCGGGGCTACGTCTGGGGCATTCTTCGGGTGCGGCGTGGTCACCGGGGCGGGCATCTTTTTTTCTTTGGTCCGGGCGCCTGACATCCGGGCCGATCTGTGGGTGATGGGGGGGGTGCTGGCGCTGGCGGAGGTGATGCGCTGGGGCCGGGCGTTTCGGCGGTTGCCGCTTGCGTTGACGCTCGAGACGGCGTACGCGCTGGCGCTGGCGGGGCTGCTGTTGCGGGGGAGGTTCGCGCCTTCGGTGTTTTAGATTCTCAGGGCGTGTCGGTTCCTGGCGTTGAGAGGATAGAGGTGCGGGTGTTGTTGTCTGGCCGATAGTCTTGTACGCCGGGGCGAGAGACGATCGACTGGATGAAGGGTGGGCTGCCTCCGCCGGATGGGTCGAGGTGGAACACGCTCGTGGCGGTGGTGCCGGGGGCGAGGCTGGGCAGGGTGAATCGCAGGGTGGACCTGCCGTCGGTGACGGTGAGGATCGAATAGGATTCCGTGACGGTGCCACGGTTTTGGACCGTCACCTGGATCGGGATGCCGCCTTGGGCATCGGCATCCGATGCATAGATCCAGTGGCTGGCGACGGCGAGGTCGTGGAGGCCCATGGTGCGGCGCTGGCTCAGGCGCTCGAGGTCGAGGATGCCTTGGCCGTAGGCGGGGTCGGCGCCTGGCGGGCCGGTCTCATTGGCATTCTGGAGCACGATGTCCGCGGCGGCGGCGGGGGAGAGGTTGCGCTGGTCGGCCAAGACGTAGGCGATGGCGCCGCCGACGAGGGGGACGGCGGCCGAGGTGCCGCTGAAGGCGATGGCGCGTCCGTCGAGCCAGGCGGCGGTGATGGCGGTGCCCGGGGCGACGATGGCGAGTGGTTCCCCGGAGTTGGAGAACGGGGCGACGGTGCCGGTGGCATCGACGGCGCCGACGGCGATGACACCGGGGTAGCGGGCGGGGTAGGCGAGGTTGGCGTAGCCCTCGTTGCCCGCGGCGGCGACGACCGCGATGTTTTTGGAGAGGGCGTAGTTGATGGCGTCTCGGAGCAGGGGGCTGTCGCCGTAGGTTCCCAGGCTGAGGGTGATGACCTGCGCTCCCATGTCGGCGGCGCGGAGGATTCCGGTGGCGAGGGTGAAACTGTCGCCGATGCCGGCGCCGTCGAGTACCCGGATGTCGAAGATCTCGACGCCCGGTGCGACGCCAAAGATTCCCCCGGCCGAGCCCGCCAAGAGGGAGGCGACGGCGGTGCCGTGGCCGGAGTAGTCGCCGCTTGCGCCGGCGCCGATGAGATCGATGGAACGGATCGAGACGCCGGCCAGCGCCGGATGGTAGCGGACGCCGGAATCGAGGACCGCCACCCGGATGTTGGCACCCCACGTCGGCGGGCGATCCGCGGCACCGAGCCACTCGAGGGCCGTGTCGCCAAAGGGCGCGGCCGGGCCCAGGGATGCGACCTGATCGGGGTCGGGCAATTCGGGGACCGAGACGATGAGATTGTATTCGATGCCGGATTCAGGCGAATCGCGAAGCCCGTCCAGCGCCGCGGGGTCGTCGTAGCCGATGCGGGCGGCGCGGAGGCGCGATTCGGAGGCGAGGACGCGGATCCCCTTCGGGGGGTTGGCGAGGAACTGTCGGAGCGCCTCTTCGGAGGAGAAACGGAGGACGGCCTCGCCGGGGATCGCGCCGGGGGGTGTGGTTTCCGCGGGGGTCTCCGGCGTGTGACGGGGTGGGCGTCGCGCCGTCAGAGAGCGGGCGGGACCCGCGGACAGGCGCTCGGTCTTCTGCGGGTGTGGTTCGGCGGGTTTTGGGGTGGCTGCGGTGCGCGAACCGATGTGCCATCCCACGATGGCGCAGGCGAGTATGCCAACCCCTGCCAGGGCGACACGGGTCGCGCGATATCGGCGTTCTGTCTCGCGTTTCTGCTTTTCCACGGCGGCGTTAGAAAGCTATGCCGTTTTTCGGGGATGAGAAGGGGCGGGGTGGTGGATCCGGGGTCGGCCCTCGTGCGTGTCCTGCATCTCTCATGTAACCCGTCCGATCGGGGCGGGTTGCGCGGGGGCGTTGGGGGCGGCGGGTGGCGAAGGGCTTGCGCCCTTCGGCGGGGGGCCGAAG
>CAZYWZ010000103.1:0-24232 GCA_964651705.1 uncultured Verrucomicrobiales bacterium | reverse complement strand
CGTGGCGCGAAAGGGATTTCGCGCCCTACATTTTCACCCCCGGTGGTGCCCCGCAGGCGGGGCACGGGATCTAGCTCGAAAACTCGGCGTTCATCCGCGCGCGCCGGCCAGCTCCCGGTACAGCGCCGCGTAGTGGTCCAGCATCGCCCCGGTGCTGAAGCGCCGGGCGTTCTCGGGTCCCAGCGCCCGAAAACGGCCGAGGTCATCCCATCCCCGCAGGATGGTGGTCGCCGCGGCAACCGGATCGGTGGGATCGACGAAGAGCGCGGCGTCGCCGGCCACCTCGGTCATGGGCGCGCGGTCGCTGGTGATCACGGGGCAGCCACAGCTCTGTGCCTCGATGATCGGCCAGCCAAAGCCTTCCGCGAGGGAGGGGAATAGCAGGGCCCCGGCGGCGCAGTATAGGCCCCGGAGATCCTCGTCGGCCACGTTGACGAGCGAGGCGATCCGGTCCGTCACGCCGAGGTCACGGGCGAGTGCCTCCAATTCCGCCGTCGCCGCCCTCCCCACCAGGGCCAGCCGCCAGCCGCCCCCGGGATCGCGCCGGCACAATTCGGCCAGGATGCGGATCGCTCCCGCGCGATTCTTGTACCAGCCGCTGTGCCCGACATGCAGCAGCAGGTGATCGGGTCGCGACCACCCGGGCGGAAGCAACGCGGCGGCGCGGGCCTGCGCCTCGTCCCGATCCATCGGCCGATAGGGATGATTGAGCCCGCTGGGGATGACGCGCAGCCTCGTCGGGTCGATCCCCGCGAGCCGCCGCACGTCGCCCGCGGTGGTCTCCGAAACGCAGACCACGCAGTTGGCCCGCCGCAGGCCCGAGAGCACCAGGCGGTGAAAGAGCCGCTCGGCCCATCCCGCGCGGACCTCCTGGAATTCGCCCCGGGCCGCGCGCGCCGCGAGCAGGTCGTGGCAGGTCACGACCACCGGGAGTATGCCGAGCGACTTCGCATAGAAAGCGTGCGTCTGGTCGGCGATGTGGGCCACCCAGGGTCGGCGCATGGCCCGCGCCCGCCGTGCGCGCAGGCGCAGCTTCCTCGGGAAATCCAGAAAACTCATGAGCAGTTCGCCAAAGGAAATCCCGCCGCCCTCGGCGAACGACTTCCCGCCCCAGAAAACCGGCGAGGGCTGGAACTCCACCGTGATCCCCCGCGCGGACATCCCCTCGTGGAAAATTCGCGCGAAACGCGCCATCGTCGAGGCCCGATCGCCCCGCACCTGGGCGCCCACCAGTAGGACCGCGGGACCGTCCGCCGCGCTCATCGCCAAAAACGGTCCGCCATCGCCATCTCCCGGAACACACTCACGCGAGACACATCTGTAGCCGGCCCCCGGGGGTTTGCCAAGTCCGGCGGGCCGCTAGAACATCACATGCATCGAGGCGCCGACGTGCTCGATGGCGATACAGCGGCCGCGGCAGATGAAGACGCGCTCGTCGGTATTGAGGCGCAGGTCGGCGCCGGAGGGTCCGGGGTCGAGCGCGGGCCGGATGGCGAACGAGGGCCGATCGACGGACTCGAACGTGGCGACGATCGCGAAGCCGTTCTCGGCGTTGTCGCCGAGATGTTCGCGCTGTCCGAGGATTTGCCGGGCGAGGGCCTCGTCGCAGGCCAGGCCCAGGGCGAGGGTGAGGCCGGCGTGCCGGGCCGCGGCGTCGATCCGCCAGCCATCTCCCACGCGGGCGAGGTCGATGATCTTGCAGAACAGCACGCTGGGCTTGCCATCGCCACGGGCCAGTTTCTCCTGCAGGTCGCAGGAGAGCATCGCCGCGGTCGTCCCCCCCCGGATCCAGTCGTGCGCCTCGAGGGCCGCCCCGTGCGATGCGGCCAACTTCTTCGCGATGGCCTCGAGCTTCTCCAGTTCTTTGGCGACGTCCACGGCGGCGTCGCCGGGCGGGGGCGGGCCGCCGTGCCCGTCCTCCCTGTCGACGTCACCCGCGGAATCCCTCACGCAGGTGGCAAGCGACAGCGTGCCCAACACGGCACAGAACAGCAGGGGCATGCGGGGCCAGATCGGTTCGTCTCTCATGGCGGTCGTTAGGTTGGACGGTGGCAGCTCTCTCGCGATTCAAATGCTAGGGTTCCGCCGGCGGTGCCATCGGCGGCGGCCCCCGGACCTTCATCCGGACGGCGTAGAGCCCGCCCTGGGGCTCGACCTTGCCCGGCGGGCCCCCGAGCACCGGCTTCTGGACGTTGCACGAGAGGAAGAACGTCCTCCCATCCTCGCCGCCGAAGGCACCGCTCGAGGCCGGCCCCGGGCCGCGGAACTCCTCGAGGAACGTGCCCGTCGGGGAGAAGACCCGGACCGTCCCGCTGATGAGGTAGACATTGCCGCGCTCGTCCACCGCGAGGCCCCGGGCGGCGGTCGGGGCGAGCGGGCGTTTCCCGGAGAGTTTTCCGTCGGGACCGATGTCGTAAGCCCACGTCCCGTTGTCCCCGATGTCCGCGACGTAGAGTGTCCGGCCATCGGGAGAGGCGCTCAGGGCGTCGGGCCGCCGCAAATCCTCGGCCACCGGCACCGGCTCGGCCGCCTCGGGCGACAGATAGTACAGGCGCTCCCGCTCCTGCTCGAAGGGCTCGCCATGGTCCATCCGCGGATCGGAAAAGTACACCCCGCCCCGCGCATCCACCCAGACCCCGCACGGCGAGTTCAGCTTCTTGCCCTGATAGCGATCGACCAGCGTGCGCGCGTCGCCCTCGAAATTGATGACCGTCAGCCGGCGGCCCCGCGCCTCGCAGACCACGAGTTCCCCATTGGGTGCCGTGCAGGAGCCCATCGGCGAGGCCACGCCATCCCGGACAATGGAGAGCCGACCCGCCACCGACCACCTCAAGATCCTGCCCGAGGGCACGTCCGCAAAAAAGATGTTCCCCTTCCCATCGCCGCTGACCGCGTCCACGTACTGGAGACCGCCGACCACTTGATCCACCGGCGCCCCCGCCTCCAGCAGTGAGAGGGCCGGGGTGGGCCCGGGCCGCGGCGGCGGCGAAGGGGACCGCCCCTGGCCCAAGGCCGGCCACGGGGCAAACGCCACGGCCCACGCCAACCACAAGCTCGATATCCGATGCGCCATCACCCGAACGACGCCCGGACGCCGCGCCACATCCGTCGCGCACCGGGCGACAACACATGTAGCCCCGATCCCTCACAAACCGAGGAAAAAGTGGGGCCCTGCCTGGAACTTCAAGCCGCGGATATTGGGATAGTGATTCACAATGGCTTCGCTTGCGAATTCCGGGGTAGCCGCCGACAGCCTGCCCACCCGCGGGGCGGGCCAGGAGGCGGCCGATCATGTGGAGTGCGGCGTTGCAGCGCCGCTTTGGATTCCCCCGAACGGCCCGGCGTGCGCCCGACGCCAGACTCTCCAACAGGGGGCCCGACGTTCCCATCCAAAGCGGCGCTGCCACGCCGCAGCCCACATCGGCCCAACGGTGACCCGATGCGCTACACCGTTCCGCCCCGGCGGCAAAACCGCAAATCCTTTTGGACAAAAGTGGTTTCGGGGTGCCATAGTATAGGAAGGTATGGCACAGGGTTGTGTGGTGGGCCTTGGGCGGGCGGCGTTGGCCGCCCTTGTGTTGACTGGGGCGGGGCGAGCCGCGGCGATGGAGACCTCGGGGATGAGTCTGCTGCTCATCGACATCGAGGACTGCAACGCGGCGGCGCTGGGCTGCTATGGCAACCCGATCTGCAAGACGCCGAATCTCGATAAATTCTGCGAGGGCGCGGTGCGCTTCGACCGCGCGTACGTGCAAGCGGTCTGCTGCAACCCCTCGCGCACGTCATTCCTCACCGGACTCCGGCCGAAGACCACCCGTGTTTTCAGCAACGGGGACGTGATGCACGAGCGTCTCCCCGAGGGCACGCCCACGTTGCCCGAGATGCTCAAGGCGGAGGGCTTCTACCTGGCCAACATCGGCAAGCTCTTCCACAAGACCGACTACGCCCCGCGCCAGATGGCGGTATTCGACCGCCTGGAGATGTGCGATAAGCCCACGGGCTGGAAGGGTCCGGGCCCCATCATCGTCTTCCCTCCGTCGACCCGCCCGGCGGTGCCGGACCGCGCGCCCAAGGATGAAAACAGCAAGGAGTACCGCGAGTGGAAGCGTCGGCGCTCGGATCGCTACGGCGATTCCGGTCTGAGGCCCGAGGAAGAACGGGATTACCGGATGGCGGTCTCGGCGGTCGCGCTGTTGAAGGAATTTGCCAAGGGGGGCCAGCGTTTCTTTCTGTCGGTGGCGCAGGGTCGCCCGCACACGCCCCTGATCGCCCCCAAGGAGTATCTGGACCTGTACGACCCCGCCAAGATCCCCGACCCACCGGCGCCCGCGGACTCGCTGGTGCAATTTCCCTACATGAGGCGCGCGCGCGGCGGCAACCCGGACATCTTCACGCGCGAGCAACCCACCCCGCAGCAGGCCCGCGAGGCGATCGCCGCCTACTACGCGTGCTGCTCTTTCGTCGACGCGAACGTCGGCATGATCCTCCGCGGCCTCGAGGAGGCGGGCCTGGCCGACAAGACCATCGTGGTGTTCCTCGGCGACCACGGCTTCCACCTCGGGGACCACGGGTTCTGGTCCAAGTACTCGATGCTCGAGGCGACGCACCGCGCGCCACTCATCATCCGCGTGCCCGGCGCCGCCGGCAACGGCAAGCCCTGCGCGGAATTTGTGGAATTCGTCGACCTGGTCCCCACCGTCGCCGAACTCTGCGGCTTCAAGGCACCCGCCAACCTCGAGGGCACCAGCTTCGCCCCGCTCCTCTCCAATCCCTCCCGGCCCTGGAAATCTGCCGTGTTCCTGGACGAAGGGGATTCCGGGAAGAGCCAGGTCGTCCGCACCCGGAAGTACAGTTATCTGGAATTCGCGAAGGGCGAGGTCCGCGCCGCCCTCTTTGATCTGGAAAAGGATCCGTGGGAGACCCGCAACGTGGCCGACGATCCCGCCTACGCCGCGGCCCGGAAGGAGATGGCCGATCTCCTCCACTCGGGATGGAAGGCGGCCCTGCCCGCGCAGCAGTGAGAGGGCGGCCGGACCCCCCAAGGTCCGACATCAAGAAAGGCCGTGCGCCCCAACCGCATTGCCCTATCGTGTGCCGATGCCGCATGAGGAAATCCCGGACCCGCGGAGGGCCCCCTGACCGGGGAACGCCCCAGATTCCGCGAGGTGCTCGCGATCCGGAATTTCCGGCTGCTCTGGATCGGCCAGATCATCGCCTCGATCGGGGACCGGTTTTATCAGTTCGCGCTGCTGTACGTCGTCCTCAAGCTGAGCCCGGAGGAGGGTGCCGGCGTGGGGCGGGAGAGCGCGCGGGTGCTGTTCTGCGGGATGATATTGACCGTCTTGCTGACGCCGTGGATCGGGGCCTTCGTGGACCGGCACGGGCGGCGGGCGGTGATGGTCTTTGCGGATCTGGCCCGGGCGGCGCTGGTGCTGGCGATGCTGGGTACATGGTACGCGACGCGGTCGGTCCCGCTGATTTTCGGCCTCATCGCGGTGGCGGGCCTGATGACGGGCCTCTTCATCCCGGCGCGGCAGGCCTCGATCCCGCTGCTGGTCTCGCCGCGACAGATCGTGGCGGCGAACGCGCTGGTGACCACCATCGGGGTGATCGCGAGCCTCGCGGGGGGCTGTGCGGGCTTTCTGGTGGCGATCTTCGGCGAGCGGAGCAGTTTCCTGATCGCGGCCGTGGGGTTTGCGATCTCGGGGGTGCTGGTGTGGCGGATCGACAGGCCGCTGGCCGCGGCGGGCTCGCCCGGCGATCGGGTGACGTGGTCCGACATCGGCCTTACGCTGGCCTCGGTCTGGCGCGATGCCGTCGTGCGCCTCATGTTCCTGCTCAACGGTGTCTCGCAATTCGTGGCGGGGCTATTCCTGGTGTTCGTTTTGGAGCACGCCGCGCATGGCATCGACCTGTCCCCGGTGAAGGCGGGGGTCGCGGGTTTTTCGCGGTGGGCGGTTTCCGCCGGGTTCAAGGAGCCGGTCGTCGAGGTCCGTCTGCTGGCGCTGGTCTTGCTGCTGATGGCGCTCGCCCTGGGCCTTGTCACGGGCGTGTTCGTGTCGGGGCGCTGCTGGCGGCTGGCCCATTGGCGTGCCCTGCCCGTGGTGATGCTCGCGACACTGGGCCTTTGCTTCGTCGCCTTCTCGGGCGCCAAGTCATTTTTCGCCGCCGTGCTCGGGTGCATGGCCGTCGGGGCCGCCGGCGCGCTCCTGAACATCTCGGTTGACGCCCGGCTTCAGGCGCACGTGCCCGGCGCCTCGCAGGGCAGGGTGTTCGCCACGCGCTCCGCCTGGAACTACCTCTTCTTCCTGTCGGCCGTGGCCATCAATCTCGATGGGCGCCTGCTCGCGTGGGGCGGCGCGGGACCGATGATCGGCGGCCTGGGGTGGCTATGCGCCGCGACCGCCGTCGCGATGTTCGCCGTGTTCCGCGGCGAGTGCCGCGGCAGTTGGATGCCGCCGGGTTGAGCTAAAACTTCAAACTGGGGATCAGCCAGCTCGAAAATACGACGTAACTCGCTGGTAGCGAAGGGCCGGAGTCTACCCGCCATGGCAGGCCCTTCGGCGGGGGCCCGGTGGGGCGCCAAAGCCCGAAGGGGCTTCGCTACAAATTTTCCAACCCGGTGGCGCCCCGCGTGCGGGGCGTGATGCCCGATTCGAACCCTCTCGGCGAACGCAGCCAACGCGGCGGACAGGAGTGTCCGCCTTACGCCGTGTCGCGCGCGCGACTAAGCCGTCTTCTGCTTCTCTTTCTCGGGCGCCGAGATCTTCCGCTTTTCCTCTTCGTCGGCGGCGCGATGGATCTCGCCCTCGAATTCTTCGCGCGCTTTCTTGAACTCGCCAATGCTCTTGCCCAAGCCGCGCGCCAACTCCGGCAACTTCTTCGCGCCGAAGAGCAGCAAGACAACAAAAATGATAAACATCCACTCGGGACCCCCGGGCATCCCTATGGCCATATAAGGCGTCAGTTCCATTGCACCGAAGACTACCACCATGCCCAAGCCGCGGCAAATCGAATAATGCGGGGACCGGCGGGGGCTGGTCCGTCAACCGATTCGAGGCAAAATTTTCGGTGCAGAATTCCGCAGATTTGGTAAATTGCAGGTATGCAAAGGGTAACGACGAGTGCCTGTATCCTCATGGCGGGGTTGTCGTTTGGCTGGGCACAACCGGTGAGCGACGTGGTGACCCCGACTCCCGTGGCGCCGCCTGCGGCGCAGGAGCCGGAGACGATACAGATGGTGATCACGGTGCCGACCAATCAGCCGGCGACGCCGGCGGAGGGGAGTCCCGCGGCGGGGGCCGTATCGGCCTCGCCGGTGGCGGCGCCCGTGGGGGAGTTCACGGAGTACACGGTAAAGAGCGGCGACTCCCTGTGGAAGATCGGCAAGAAATTCGGGGTATCGGTCGACGCGATTCTCCTGGCGAATGGGATGCAGTCGGACCGTCTGCAGATCGGCGATGTGCTCAAGATTCCCCCGAAGCAGGAGAAGGTGGCCGCCGGGGCGCCGGCGCCGACGCCCGGGGTCACGCTGGCCCCCGGCCAGTATATGGTGCGTCAGGGCGACACGCTCTGGGACATCGCCCGCCAGCACGATGTGTCGGTCCAGGAGATCCGCGAGGCGAACAAGCTGAAATCCAACAGTCTCCAGATCGGCCAGATCTTGCAAATCCCCCAGAGGCGACAGGCCTCCCCCATGGCGCCCGCCACGCCCGGTGGGCGTCCCGTGGTCACGCCCCCGGCGGTGCCGTCGCCGTTCGTCGCACCGCCGCCCCCGGCGGAGACCCCGGCGCCCGGTGCGAGGCGAGAGCCCGCCTCCGATCGCGCGGGGGCACTCGCCGCGGCCCTGGCGCGCGAGGCCGATGCCCTGGCCCAGCACCGGATCCGGCACGGTCAGCGCTGGCGCCCGCCGGGCGAGCGGGAGCCTTGGCTCATGGATTGCTCCAATACCTCCCGATATCTCTACCGCCGCGTCGCGGGCATCGACATCGGCCGCACCGCATCCGACCAGTACTACCTCCTCAAGCAGCGCGGCCTCGCCTGGCGGATCCCCGCGGGCCTGGAGGGCGACGCCCTCGTCGCCTACCTCGCGCAGCGCCTCCGGCCCGGCGACCTTCTTTTCTGGGAACACACCTATAAGCCGAAGCGCAATCCGCCCGTGACCCATGTCATGGTCTATCTCGGGCGCAACCGCGGCGGCGATCTCCTCATGGCCGGCTCCCAGACCCACGGCACCGGCCGCGATCCGCGAGTCACCGGGGGTCCCGATATCTATGCCTTCGAGCCCGAGGCCCCGGCGGGGGGCTATTCCACCTGGCTGGGCTTGGGGCGGGTCAAGGGTCGCTTCGTCGGATACGGGAGGCCGCTGGGCGTGAGCGGGGTCTGAGGAGGCATCTGCCGGACTGTGTCCGACAGATGCCTTGTCAGATAACTTCTGGGAGCCCCTCGGTGAGCACGCGGATCTGCGGTAGCAGGCCGTGGCGCGCGGCGGCCTCCATGAGGCGCTGGGGGGGCTCGTGCATGGGTTCGTAGCTGAGGCGGTAGGTGCCGAAGTGCATCGGGACCAGCATGCGCCCGCGCAGGTCCTCGAAGGCCCTGAGGCCCTCCTCGGGGGAGAGGTGCACGTCGCGCCCGGAGGGATTGTCATAGGCGCCGATGGGCATCAGGACGATCTCGGGATGGCAGCGTTGCCCGATCTCGCGGAAGCCCTCGAAATAGGCCGAGTCGCCGACGTGGTAGATGGATCGGCCCTGGTAGTGGATGACAAAACCGCCGTATCCGCGGTGCCGGTCCGCCAGCACGCGGGCGCCCCAATGTTTGGCGGGCACGAAAGTGATGTCGATGCCCCGGTAGCTCCACGTGTCCCACCAGTCCATCTGGTGGATGTAGTGGAACCCGAGGTCCTCGACCAGCGAGCGCACGCCCGAGGGGATCGCGATGGGCTGCCGGTTGGCGACGCGCCGCAGCGTGACACGGTTCAGGTGGTCGAAATGGGCGTGGGTCACCAGGACCAGATCGATGTTCGGCAGGTGGTCGATGTGCATGCCCGCGTGGCGCAGGCGCCGGACCACGAGCAACCAGTTGGCCCAGTTCGGGTCGATGAGGATGTTGTGCCGGTCGGTCTGTACCAGGAAAGAGGCGTGCCCGATCCAGGTGAGCGCGATCTTTCCCGGCGGCACCGCCGGGAAGATGGGTTTGTTGCGGCGACCCGATTTCGGGGTGAAGATAGAGGGGATCAGGACTTCGGTGATGAAGTTCCGCTCGCTCCAATGCTTGACTCGCTTCCGGCTGGTCACGATAAACACGCGGGGGCGATCGCGCCACCCCGCTGGCTCTCCCTTCCAATGAAATCCGCATCTGGCATTTCTGCAAACCGAATTCTGGGGGCGGCGCGGTGAGCGCCGCCGCCGAGTGCAAGCGCGCCCTGCGGCGCGAGATGCGGGCGCGCCTCGCCGGCATCGGCGCCGGGGAGCGCGCGGCCCGCTCGCTCGCCGCGGCACGGCATCTCCTCTCCCTGCCGGAGATGGCCGGGGCCGGGGACTGCATGGCCTTCGCATCGATGCCGGAGGAGATCGACACCGCCCCGATCCTCGAGGCGCTGTGGCGCGAAGGATGGCGCGTGGCCTTGCCCCGCATCGATCCCGCCGCGCGCGCCATGGATGGCTTCTGGATCGACGCCACCGGGGCTCTCTCGACCAATCGCTGGGGCATCCCCGAGCCAGAGCCCGACCCCGCCCGGCGCGCCGAGCCCGCCCAACTCGCGCTGATCCTCGTCCCCGGCCTCGCGTTCGACGCGCGCGGCTCCCGCCTCGGGCGCGCCGCGGGCTACTACGACCGCTTCCTCCACCGCGCCGGCCCCGGCCCCCGCCGCATCGGCCTCTTCTATTCCCTCCAGCAGCTGGCCGAAATCCCCACCGAGCCCTGGGACGAACCCCTCGACCTCGTCGTCACCGATGCCGGCATCCTGCGGTGTCGGCGGGGCTGACTCGAAAATCGGCCACGGGATCGGCCTGTAGGGCGCGGATTCCCATCCGCGCCACGAGGGCCCTGCCGGTTGCCCGTGGCGCGAAAGGGATTTCGCGCCCTACATTTTCACCCCCGGTGGTGCCCCCAGCCCCGGCTATTCGTATCACCGTTCGAAGGCCCTCCCGGCCATAAGATTCTTGAATAATTCGCTGGACAGTCGCCGAGCCTTCTCTACTCGTATGACGGCACCACCAGACATCATTCGGACACCACAGGAGTACCCATGGAAACCAAGCCCGGAAAGACCAAGTGCGAAAAACTCATCCGCTGGGTCGAGGAGATCGCGAAGCTCACCCAGCCCGACGCCATCTACTGGTGCGACGGCTCGAAGCAAGAGTACGACCTGATGTGCGACATCATGGTCAAGGGCGGCACCTTCCGGAAGCTCAACGAGCAGAAGCGCCCGAATAGCTACCTGTGCCTCTCGGATCCCGGCGACGTCGCGCGGGTCGAGGACCGGACCTTCATCTGCAGCGTCAGCAAGGACGACGCCGGGCCGACCAACAACTGGGTCGATCCGAAGGAGATGAAGGCCACCCTCAACAAGCTCTTCACCGGCTGCATGAAGGGACGCACGATGTACGTCATCCCCTTCAGCATGGGCCCGATCGGCTCGCACATCGCGCACATCGGCGTGGAGCTCACCGATTCCCCCTACGTCGTGGCCAACATGCACATCATGACCCGCGTGGGCCAGAAGGTGCTCGACATCATCGACAAGAATGGTGGCGAGTTCGTGCCGTGCGTCCACTCGGTCGGCGCCC
Source organism: uncultured Verrucomicrobiales bacterium (assembly GCA_964651705.1). Taxonomy (GTDB): domain Bacteria; phylum Verrucomicrobiota; class Verrucomicrobiia; order JADLBR01; family JADLBR01; genus JADLBR01. The sequence continues at coordinate 13,442 of CAZYWZ010000103.1, read as the reverse complement.
CGCTCGCCAAGGGCCAGAAGGACGTGCCCTGGCCCTGCAACAAGGATCACAAGTACATCGTCCACTACCCCGAGGAGCGCGCGATCTGGTCCTTCGGTTCCGGCTACGGCGGCAACGCCCTGCTGGGCAAGAAGTGCTTCGCGCTCCGCATCGCCTCCTGCATGGCCCGCGACGAGGGCTGGATGGCCGAGCACATGCTCATCCTCGGCGTCGAGGCCCCCAACGGCGAAAAGACCTACGTCGCCGCCGCCTTCCCCAGCGCCTGCGGCAAGACCAACTTCGCCATGCTCATCCCGCCGAAGCCCTTCCAGGACAAGGGCTGGAAGGTGTGGACCGTCGGCGACGACATCGCCTGGATCAAGCCCGGCCCCGATGGCCGCCTCTACGCCATCAACCCGGAGGCCGGCTACTTCGGCGTCGCCCCCGGCACCTCGATGAAGTCCAACCCCAACGCGATGGCGTCGATCGCGAAGAACACCATCTTCACCAATTGCGCCCTGACGCCCGACGGCGACGTCTGGTGGCAGGAGATGACGGCCGAGCCCCCGCCCAAGCTCACCAGCTGGCTCGGCGAGGAGTGGACCCCCGATTGCGGCAAGCCCGCCGCCCACCCCAACGCCCGGTTCACCGCCCCCGCCGCCCAGTGCCCCTGCATCGACCCGGCCTGGGAGGACCCCAAGGGCGTGCCCATCAGCGCGTTCATCTTTGGAGGCCGCCGCAGCACCGATGTCCCCCTCGTCTTCCAGGCCTTCAACTGGCACCACGGGGTCTACCTCGGCGCCACCATGGGCTCCGAAATGACCGCCGCCGCCGCCGGCAAGATCGGCGAGGTCCGCCGCGACCCCTTCGCCATGCTCCCCTTCTGCGGCTACCACGTCGGCGACTACTTCCGCCACTGGATCAAGATGGGCCGCCGCCTCAATAGCCCGCCTAGGATCTTCCACGTCAACTGGTTCCGCAAGAACGCCGACGGGAAATTCGTCTGGCCGGGCTTCGGCGAGAACATGCGCATCCTCAAGTGGGTCGTCGAGCGCGCCCGCGGCCACGCCATGGCCGTCGAATCCCCCCTCGGCTGGATCCCCCGATATGAAGATATCGATTGGGCCGGACTTGACTTCCCCAAAGAAAAGTGGCAAGAAGCTATGGAAGTGGATCGGGAACGGTGGCGACAAAAAACCTTGCAACATGAGGCGTTGTTCCTTAAGTTGTACGATCACTTGCCAAAAGAGTTGATTTTCGAAAGGGAGTTACTGATTTGTAGGTTGTAGAGAAAAGATCACCCCCCCAAGACGGGCGACCCCGCAAAGGTGGTCGCCCAATCAAAGCCGGGCCGCACCCCCTCCCATTTAATGCGGCCCGGCTTCTTTTTGGGGGGATTCGAGAGCTTCGGATGTAGCCACGGCCGTGAGGCCGTGGACCCCCACCGCGCGGCCCCTCCGTGACCGGAGGGGCCACACTCTCTGTCGCGTCGGCGCAACGCCGCCCGGGGCTTGGTGTCTGTGACCTAAATTTTCGCGCCATCGGCCTGGGGGGCTTGGCAAAGCCCGGCGGGCTGCTACGTTCACCGCCGATGCGGCGTTCCGTCCTGTTCCTTCCCATGGCGCTGGCCGTGTTCTGTGTCATGGGTTGCGCCTCCGTCAGCGTCAAAGATCCGAAGGCCGGGCGTTTCCGGCCCACGGCGAAGCCGCCGATGATCTACGTGGCACCGTTCGACACCCGGGGGGCCGAATTCAACGTGGATCGCGAGGGCCAGGAACTCGTCGCGTTCCAGCAGGCGACGGCAGCGATGTTACAGTCCAAGCTGGTGGAGAGGCTGCCGGAGATCGCGCCCGCGGCGCCGCTGCCGCCCACCTTGCCCGCCAGCGGCTGGCTAGTGACGGGGCGCTTCCTGCGCGTCAATCAGGGCAGCCGCGCGCTCCGGGCGACGATCGGCTTCGGCCTTGGCGGCACCAAGATGGAGACGCAGGTCGCCGTCTACGATCTCGCGCTTTCGAAGAAAGAGCCTTTCCTGACATTCGCCACGACGGGGGGCAGCAACGCCGAGCCCGGCGCCCTGGGCAGCGCGGGAACGACCCTGGTGGCCGGCGTCGGCGCCATCACCAGCGCCCTGGGCAACGCCGCGCACGGCATCAGCGAGGACGCCTGGCGCACCGCCCGCGAGATCCGCAACCACATCGCGGATTACTGCAAGGAATCCGGGCTATAGCGAGGCGCTCAGATCACGCCCCTCTCGCCGGGCGTCGGACGTAGCCCCTCCGGTAACGGAGGGGCCGCGCGACGCGGGTCCACGGTCTGGCGACCGTGGCCACGTCTGGAATTTTCGAGGCAGATCCCATGCCCCGCGCGCGGGGCACCACCGAAACGGAAAATGGTAGGCTGCGCCTTGGCGCACGCTGCCGAATCGAATGTCCGCGTGCGCCAAGGCGCAGCCTACGTCGCGACCCAATTTTCGAGTCAGCGCCGCCGCCAGGCGGCGAGCAGGGACAGGCCGCCGAGGAGCAGGAGGGCCCACGTCGTGGGCTCGGGGATGACCAGCGCGATCTGGTTGCCGCCCAGGTAGTTATAATCCAACTGGTAGCCATCGGGCAAGAAGTTCACCGCACCGAATCCCGCGGACGGGTCGTTGGTGACGAGGGTGCCATAGCTGGCGAAGATGTAGGCGGTGTCGTCCAGCGTGATGCCATTGGTGACGAAGTTGAGGGTCGCCGCCGAGATATCGAGGATGCCGGTGACGGTGAGCAGGTCGACAAACCCACCGCCCGAAGAATCGATCTCGATCGAGAGGATGCCCTCGATATCGACATCGCCTTGCACGGTGAGGTTTCCGATGCCGAGGCTGCCCGGGGCGACCGTGGCGCCGTTCGTCACCCAGACCGGGGCGCTGATGAGGCCGGTGCCGCCCAAGGTGGCGCTGTCGATGACGCTGAAGGCCCCGCCGGCCCTCTGGGAGCCGTTGACCAGCAGGGTGCCCGCGGCGATCTCGGTCAGGCCGTCGTAGGCATTATCCCCCTCCAGCGCGAGTATCCCGGCGCCGCGCTTCAGGAGGCCGATCGCGTAGAGCCCCGCCTGACTGTTGGTGATATCGCCGCCCAGGATGGCCAGGCCGCCGTTCACCTCGATGCGGCGATATTCCGGGCCGGAGAGGAATATCCCTTCGCCGTTGAGGTCCATGTCGTTCATGAAGCGCAGGGTGCCGGTGGCGTTGGCGGTGTTGAGGAGCAGCGCGCCGTTGTTCGTGGACGGTCCGGCGGGATCGAAATCGGCCGAGTTCCAGATCAGTTGGGGGCCCGAGCCGGTGCCATCGCCACCGATGTCCACCGTCAGATCACCGCCGAAGGCGCTGAACCCGGGCCGCGAGTTCTGGCCCGCATTGCCCCCGCCGACGATGGTCACCTCGTTCGCGTTGGTGCCCAGCGCCCGGGTGAAAAGCCCCGTGCTCTCGAGCACGCCCACCGCGTTGGCGGGGCTCAGGCTCAGGTTGCCGCCGGGCAGGTTGGCGACATCCGGGATCCGCAGGATCCCCGCCGCGACCCGCGTGCTCCCATCCCAATGGAATCCGTTCGTCAGCCAGAGCGTGCCGGCGCCGCCCTTGACGAAATCGGTCACGAAGGCGCCCGAGTTCGTGAGCGTCCCCTGGATCAGCGCGACGTCCGCGTGCACGTTGATGGTGCGGGTCACGTTCGATACCGCCGCGTTGAAATCGATGCTGTTGGCGAGCGTGAGCTGCGATGCCGCATCATCCTGCTGGAGGGTCAGGATGCCGGGGTTGAAGGTGTCGGAGGCACCCCAGATCAGGTTCGTGAGCCCGCCGCTGCCGTCCTCGATCCGCACCGTCGAGGGCGTGGAGAACGAGCTGAAGCCGGCCTGCAGGCCGGCGTCCCCGGTGAGCTGGACCTGGCCCGCGCCGGAGCCCAGCTCGCGGGCGAAGTCGATGCTCAGGCCCAGCAGGCCACCGAACAGATTGATGTTGCCGGCGACGTTCGTCGCGCCGTCGTTGACGCGCAGCAGGGCGTTGTTGCCCACGACGAGGTCCCCGCCCAAGGTCAGGGCATTGTTCACCAGCAGCTGGGCGCGGATGACGTTGTTGCCGACGACAGTGAAGTCATAGTTGCCCCCGCCATCGCTGACGTTATCCACCTGGAAGGTGCCGTCGCCGGTGCCCTTCCCGGCGCGCACGTCGATCGTGGCATCGCCCAGAAGCGACACGTCCCGCGCGACCACCCGATAGGCCTGGTTGGCGGCCGAGAAATTCGCCGCGTCGCGGTTGATCGTCAGCGTGCGCCCGGCGGCGATGGTGACATTGCTCAGGGTCATGTCGAGGGCCACCGTGCTGGCGTTGGTGTGGGCGACGACGATGCTGCCGCTCTCGTCCACGATGACGCTGTTGCCGTAATTCTGGTCGGCGCCGCTGGCGAGCCGGAGGTCGCCGCCATCGAGGCGGAGGGTGGTCGCGCCGCCGGAGCCGGCGCGCCGCAGTTCCAGGGTGCCCTCGTTGATGAAGAAATCGCCGCTCATCGCGTTGGCGGCGGTGGGGTCCTTGGAGCTGACGGAATCCAGGATCAGCGTCCCGGGCCCGGCCTTGACGAAGCCATTGGTGCCGCGGATCTGCTCGTTGCTGTTGGCGCGGGCGATCTGCAGCGTGCCGATGGTGTGGAAGATCCCCTGGTTGTTGCCAAAGTTCAGGATCACATCGTTGTTCGCGTTGAAGGTGCCCCGCTCGACGAGGCTGGTGCCGCCGGTCTGCAGGATGGCGGCCGCGCCTCCGGCGGTGTTGAAATCGAGGCGGCGGTCATTGGCCGAGCCGGCATCCCCGCGGATGTCGATCCCATCGTCGAGCACCAGGGCGTTGAGGGCGCGGTTCCCGGAGAGATTCTCGTCACCCAGGGGCCGGACGTTGTCGGCGGCGACCCAGATCGACTCGGGATTCTGCTGGTAGGCGGTGAGCGCCGTGATCCCGATGTGGCCGCCGGTGCCGGTGTTGGTGGTCGCGAGATTGTAGTCGGCTCCGGTGCCGCCGACCCCATCCTTGACCACGACCCAGGGGATGATGCCATTCTGCGGGGCGGGCAAGCCCGCGCCCGGGACCAGCAGGATCTCGTTCTGCGCGTTGGTGCCAAGCCCGGGCGCCTCGATCCGCGCCGTGGCGCCGGCCCCCGACCGCACGATCGCGGTCGTCGCATTGCTGAACAGCAGCGCGGAGGAACCATCCGCCGCGCCCGCCGTCATCTGGATGAGGGTATTGCCCGAGCGGAAATCGAGTTGGTCTAGGGTCTCCGAGAACGCCGTCGCCGCGGCGGCGTCATGGGAAAACGTCAGCCCGCCACCCCGGCTGGTGATGACGGCCGCGTCGCCGATGCGGTCGCCGATGTTGTTGCCCGCGTTGTTGATCTCGAGCGTCCCCTGGTGGACGACGATGTTCGTTGATGCGCTCAAGACGCCGGCGTTGGTCAACTGCAGGACGCCACCATCGACGCTCGTCATGCCGGAGTAAGCCGCCGTCCCCTCGATGTTCAGCTGTCCCACGCCGACCTTGAAGAGATCCAGACCGGCCGCGCCCTCGAAGATGGAGTTCGTGATGCGGAAGGCCCGGTTGACGCCCGCGACCCGGTGGTCAACGAGCAGGTCGTCGTTGATGGTGAAGGCGCCGAAGATCATGTGGTTGCGCCCGGCGGTGTTCGAGGCCGCCGTGACGCGGATCTCCACCAGGTCATCGGTGTCATCAAAGATCCACTGGGTGCCCGACCCGACCGAAAACCGGTAGCCGTGGCTGCCATCGCCGACGATGAGCAGGCCGTTCGTGATGAAACCGTCCGCGTCGTTCAGGGTGATGGCCCGGTTGGCCCCGATGTCGAACGTAAACTGCGCGACGTCGCCCACGCCGTCCGGATAGAAGCCGGTATCGGCCCAGAGGTTGACGTTGGTCCACTGGCCACCCGCGTTGGCATTCCAAAAATTCGTCTGCTGCGCCGGGGCCGACGCGAGCGCGCAGGCCAGCGCCACGCCGGCGCCCAGTCCCTTACAAAAGCCTTCCCTCATCGCCGGGCCTCCCCCGTCGCCGCCATCGTGGCGCGCCGCCGCCGCGCCAGCGCCCCGACGACCACCCCGCCCAGCAGCAGGGCCGCGATCGCCCCCGGCTCCGGGATCACCAATGCGATCTGGTTTCCGCCGAGGTAGTTGTACTCGATCTCGTAGCCCGTGGGCAGGAGGCCCAGCACGTCGGCATGGTTGAAGAACGTGTCGCCGATCAGCGAGCCGTACTGGGCGATGATGTAGGTGTCATCCAGCAACGCGAGGTCGCCGCCCGTCCCGAGGTTAGTCAGGCTCAGGATGGCGCCGGAGATATCCAGCGCGCCGCTGACCACCAGCATGTCGCTCGCGGCGAGGACGTGATCCAATTCGATCTGGAGCACGCCGCCGGTGCTGAAGGTGAAGTTGTTCGTGGTGGTGAAGGTCCCGATCGAGTTGCCGGGGCTCATGACGGCGTTGGAGGCGATCAGGACCGCGGAGCCGATCGTCCCGGTGCCCCCGAGGGTCGTGCCGCCGGAGACGGTGTAGTCGCCGCCGCCGAAGTGGGAGCCATTGACCAGCAGCGTGCCGGCGGCCACTTCCGTCAGCCCATCGTAGGTGTTGTTGCCGGCCATCACGAGGGTCCCCGCGCCGCGCTTGAGGATGCCGACGGGATCGGTGCCGCCGTTGGAGATGTCGCCGCCGAGCACCGCCGTGCTGCCGTTGACCTCGATGCGGCGGTAATCGGGGCCGGCGAGGAAAAGGTCTTGGCCGTTGAGGTCGATGTCGTTCATCAGCCGGACCGTGCCATCCGCGTTGGCGGTATTGAGCAAGAGCGCGCCGTTATTGGTCGAGGGCCCGCTGACGTTGAAATCGGCGCTGCCCCAGACGAGCTGCGAGCCGGTGCCGGTCCCGTCACCGCCGAGGTCGATCGTCAGGTCGCCGCCGTAGGCGCTGAAGCCGGGCCGCGCGTTCTGTCCCGCGTTGCCGCCGCCGACGATGCGCACCTGGCCGACGCCGCCGCCCAGTGCGTTGGTCAGCAGGCCCTGCGTCTCGAGGACGCCGATCGCGTTGCCGGGGTTCAGGAAGAGGTTGCTGGACGCGAAGGAGGTGGCGAGTGCCGTCACGTTGGTGACACGCAGGGTGCCGGCGGTGATGCGAGTCTGGCCATTCCAATCGGAGGCGCCCGTGAGGGAGAGCGTGCCCCCGCCGCCCTTGACGAAGTTCGCCCTTCCAGCCCCTCCGTTGCTGATCGCCCCTGAGATCGTCCCCACGTTGGCGTATACGTTGAAGGTGCGATCCACGGAGCCGGAACCGGCGTTGAGGTCGATGCTGTTCTGGAGCTCGATCGTGCTGTTGGCGTCATCTTGGTTGAGCGTCAGCTGTCCCGGGTCAAACGTGCTGCTGCCCCAGACCAGGTTGGTCAGGTTGCCGCCGCCGTCTTCGATGCGGACGACCACGGGATTGTCGAAGGCGCTGAAGCCCGACTGGCGCGTGCCGTCGCTGGTCAGCTGCACCTGTCCAGCCCCCGTGCCCAGGTCGCGGGTGAAGTCCATGTTGATGCCCAGCAGGCCGCCCCGGAGGTTGATGTTCCCCGCAACGTTGGTGCCGCCGTCGGGCGTGCGGACCAGCGCGTTGGTGCCGACGATCAGATCGCCGCCGACGAAGAGGCCGTCGTTGATGAAGAGCTGGCTCTGATTGGGGTCGTTGCCCTTGACGACGAGGTCCTGGCCGGCGCCGCCCGCGAGGACGTTGTTTACCCGGACGGTGCCGTCGCCGGAACCGGGTCCTTCCCGGATGTCGAGGGTCCCGTCCCCGGCAAGGATGAGGTCGCCGGCGGCCAGGGTGTAATTGACGTTATTGTTCAAGTTGGTGCCGCGCACGATTAGCGTGCGCCCCGCTCCGAGGGTGATGTCACCGACGGTGTGCGTCACGGCCGCGCCCAAGGTGGTGCGGCCCATGTAGATGGAGCCGTTCACGTCGACGAAGATGTCGTTGCCGTAGGTCGTGCCGCTGTTGTTCAGGAGCCACAGATCGCCGCCATTCAACCGGATGTCGCCCGTGCCGCCGGAGGTGGCCGCCCGGAGTTCCAGCGCGCCATCGCTGATGACCGAGCCGCCGGAGAAATTATTTGCGGCGGTGAGGATCGTCTTGCCCGCGCCCGCGTTGGTGAGGGTGCCGGTGCCGCGGATGGCGTTGGCCACGGTGATCGTGTCGGAGCGGTTGAAGACCAGCGCCGAGTTGTTGGTGACCGCGCCGCCGCCCAGCGTGCCGCTGACGCCGCCGTTGCCGACCTGGAGGACGCCCTCGGAGATGGTCGTCTGGCCCGTGTAGGTGTTGTTCGATGCCAGCACCACGGTGCCCGCGCCGACCTTCTCGACGCCCGCCGCGCCGCCGCCGCCGATGACGCCCGAGATCGTCAGGGTCCCGCCCGCGTCGGCGGCGATGTCGAAATTGTTCGCGGTCGCCTCTAGGATCGTGATGTCGCCCGCGTAGGTCGCGACCGACGCGCCACCGCGGATGGCCAGGGTCTTGTTCTCCGCGCGACTCTCGACGATCATGTTCCGGTCGATGGTGATGCCATCGGCGAGCTCGAGCCGCGCGCCGGTGTTGGTCATCGAGATGTAGCCGACGCTGCCGAAGGCCTGGTTGTTGGCGGCGACCAGGGTCCCGCCGTTGACGCTGGTGAGCCCGTCGTAGGTGTTGGAGCCAGAGAACACCAGGGTGCCCGCGCCATCTTTCCGGATGCCCGAGGCGGTCGCGCCGGAATTTGTGATCGTGCCCGAGACCACTAGATCGTCCGTGGCCAGGGCGCTATCCTCGACGTTGAAGACCCGCGTGGCGTTATTGAGGTCGAGATTCGCGGAAATGACGGAACCCGCGTTGGTGAAGTTGCCCCCGCTAGCGTCGTAAGTGACAGCGCCCCCCAACCGCAGCAGGCCGCCGCCGACGGAATCGATGACATTATTGGTGGACCCATCGGCCGTGGGGTTCTGGCCCAGGATCAGCGCCCCAATGGCGTCGGTCCTGCCCGCGATGTCGAGGGTGGCGAAACTCCCGGTCAGGTTGGCAACGTAGGTGCTGTTCTCGGGCAGGACGTTGTCCGCACCGAGTTTCAACGTGCCCTCGCGGATCACGGTGTTGCCGGTGTGGAGGCTGGCGCCGTTCAAAGTGAGCGTGCCAGTCCCCACGATTTTATTGAAGGTGGTGGCATTGCTAACGAGGCTATTGACGACGAAATCGCCCGGGCCATTGAAGGTCACGGCCCGCTCCGTCCCCTCAGCGCCCAGGATCGCATCCCCGTCAAGCACTAGGATACCGGCATCCGAACCGAAGGTCGTGTTGGCGCTCAGGAACACGTTACCCTGAAATACATTGGAGCCCGACACGTTGCGCAGGGCTCCCGCACCACCGATGCCGGTGCCGCCGAGGGTCAAGTCCTCGGCGCCGATGGTGATCCCACCCTCCATTTCCAACGCCGCGCCAGAGTTGACGATGGTGCCGCCGTTGGTGAGGCCCAAGGCGGCATCGTTCACCGCGCGGAGGGCGCCGGCGCTCACGACGGTGAGGCCGGTGTAGGTGTTGGCGGCGGTGAGGGCCAAGGTGCCCGCGCCGGTCTTGGTGAAGTTGGTCTCGGTAGCCAAGGCGGCGCCGCTCAGGACGCCGCTCAGCTTGCCGTCGATCGCGGCGAAACCGTCGTTGGCCTGCACGGTGCGGTTCGAGAAGCCGAGGTCGATGGGGTTCAGGAAATCCACGGTGTTGGATGCGGAGGCGGAACCCAGGACCAGCGTGCTGTTGTCGACGACCTCGGGCACGAAGAAGCCGCTGCCCCAGGTGACTTGGCCCGTGGCCCCACCCAAGTTGACGATGCGGTCGGCGCCATGCGCGGCGAAGCCGCCGCTGCCGGTCCACTCGACGGTGCCGGCGGTGCCGCTGCCCAGCGCGTTGGTGAAATCGGCGGCACCGAGGGTGACCACGTTGAAGTTGGAGATGATGAGCCAGGTATTTGGCGAGAGGGCATTGGCCCCGCCGAGGACGAGGTCGCCGGCGAGCACCTCGGTCGCGCCGCTGTAGGTGTTGGAGCCGGTCAGCTCGATGACGCCCAGGCCGGTCTTGAAGAAGGAACCGCTGCCGCTGAGGTCCCCGCTGAGGCGACCATCGATGGCGGCGGCCCCCTGATCGGCGCGGAACAGGTTGGTGCCCGACAGGACGATGTGATTCTGGAAATCGAGGGTGTGGGTCGCCTCGGCGGTGGCGAGGATCAGCTCGAACTCGTTGGAGACGAAGCCGCCGCTGCCCCAGGTGACGGTGCCGGTGGCGCCGCCCAAGTTGACGACGCGGTCGGCGCCGTAGGCCGCGAAACCGCCGCTGCCCGCCCACTGGACCTGATCCGCGCCCGTGCCCGCGCCGCGGAAAAAGTCGCCCGCGGCGAGGCCGATCACGCCACTATTGCTGAGGATCAGCGCGCTCGTGCCACCGCTGGCGCCGACGCCGCCCGGGAGCGCGTTGGCGTCCTCAATGCGCAGGACACCTCCCGCGACGAGGGTGTCGCCCGAATAGGTGTTGCTGGTCGCAAGCGCCAGGGTGCCGGCACCCTCCTTGACGAGGCCGCCCGTGCCGGAGAGTTCGCCGCTGAGCCGGCCATCGATCAACGCCGCGCCATCGTTCGCGAGCACCGTGCGATCCGAGGCGCCAAAGGCGATCGGGTTCAGGATCGTCACCGTATTGCTGGCGCCGGCCGCCCCGAGGATCAGACGGTTGCCGGTGGGGACGAAATCCCCACTGCCCCAAGTCACCGTGCCGGTCGCGCCACCGAGATTGACGTTGCGGTCGAACATGAACGCTGCGAAGCCGCCGTCCCCGGCCCACTGGACCTGATCGGAGCCGGTCCCGGTCCCGCGAAGGAAATCGGTCGCCGCTAGGCCGATGATGCCCCCGTTGGTGAGGATCAGCGCGCTGGTGCCGCCGGTCGCGCCAATGCCGCCAGGCAGGGCGTTGGCCGAACCCAGTAGCAACACTCCCTCCCGCACCGTCGTCGAGCCGGTGTAGGTGTTGTCGTTCATTAGCACCAGTGCGCCGGCCCCCTGTTTGACGAGCGATCCGGTGTTGGTGATGGTCCCTCCAAAGAACGTGGTCGTGGCATCACCCACCGTCAGGGCGTTGGCCCCGAGATCGACGGTGCCGCCCGACGCGCCGCCGCCCGACAGGCTGCCGATGGTCTCGTCGCTCTGCAGGCTCAGCGTCGCCCCAGCCACGTCCGCGATCACGACCGCGCTCGCGTCGGGGATCGCCACCCCGCCGGTGACCGTCAGCGTTCCCGCGTTGACGAAGGTCCCGTCCCCATAGGTGTTCGCGCCACTCAGGACGACCGTGCCGGCGCCTTCCTTCGAGACGCCCGCGGTGCCCCCGCTGATGACGTTCGAGATCGTCAGCGTGCCCCCCGTGTCCGCGAAGACGTCGAAATTCCCCTGGCCCGTCTCCGCGATCGATATCTCCCCCGCGTAGAGGGCGCTCGACGCCCCGCTCTGGAGCCCGACGGTCTTGTTGTTGCCCGTGCCGCCTACGGTCAGGTTGTTGGTGATCGTGATGCCGTTCGCGAGGTCAAGCCGCGCGTCGGTATTCGCCAAAGTGACAGTGCCGGCCGCCCCAAGGGCCAGGTTGTTCGATGCGAGCAACGTGCCCGCATTGATGGTGACGTTCCGGTCGAAGGCGCTGTTCGCTCCCGTCAGGACGACGGTCCCCGCCCCCTCCTTGTTGATGTTCGCCCCGGCGCTCGCCCCGATCGTGCCCGAGATCGTCAGCGTGCCGCCGACGTCGGCGGACAGGTCGAAGTTCGCGGCGGTGATCTCGTTAATCGTGATGTTGCCGGAGAACTCGCCCGATGTCGCCCCGCTCGCCAACCCCACCGTCTTGTTGTTGCCGCTGTCCGACACGATGATGTCGTTCGCCAGGCTCACGCCGTCGGCCACCTGCAGCGCCGACCCGCTGCCGGTCAGGGTGACGTTGCTCAGGCTGAGCGCATTATTGTGGCCAGCGATCAGCGTGCCGCCGCCGGTGGTGCCCGATCCGATCACGGTCCGGCCCAGATAGGTGTTGTTACCAGACAGCAACAGGGTGCCCGAGCCGAGCTTGTCGATACCAGCGATGACGGTCGCACCGCTCCGGCTGATGGTATTCGTGACCGACAGCATCGCGCCGGCGCCCACGTCGATGTCAAAGTTGCCCACGCCAACTTCCTGGACGAGGATCGTGCCGGAATAGAGCCCGGTCGTGGCGGCGGCCACGGTCAGGACCTTCTGGTTGCCCGTATTGCCGATGATGAGGCTGTTGGAGACGTTGACGCCGTCGCCCAACTGCAGTCGGGTCGCGGTGTTCTGGAGGGTGATGCCGCCACCGCCCGCGGCGTTGTCGTGGTTGAGCACGAGGATCCCGGCGTTGACAAGCGTGCCACCGGTGTACGTGTTGCTATTGGTGAGCGTCAGGTTCCCGGTTCCCGCCTTGGTGAGCGTGGCGTCCCCGGATATGACACCCCCGACCAACAGGTTGTTTCCGAGCGTGGATGTGTTCGTGTTGATAGTCCACGTCTGGTTCTGCGCCAGCGCCACGTTGGCCAGGATCGCGTGCGCCCCGGCGGAATCCGCGTCCACGATGATCCCGTTGCTGATCGTCAGCGTGTTGGCCCCGCCGATGGTCACATCGCTGTCGGCGCCCGCGTTGAAAATCAGCCGGTCGATGATCCAGTCCTGGCCGAGGATCGTGCTCAGGTTGTTGCCGACGGCGTAGAACTCGACGGCATTCCCGTCGGCCAGTGCCACGTCGTTCGCGGTGCTGTTGGTCCAGTTCGCCGCGGTCATCCAGTCCGTGCTGGATTCCCCATCCCAGATGTTCGTCGTGATCTGCCCCGGCGCCGACGCCGCGAGCCAACCCAGCATCACGCCCAACCCCCCGATACGCCGCACGTATGAACGTTCCATTTCCATCCTCCTCGCGAGTCGAGACGACGCGCCCTCCCCGGTGCGTTGAAACGTTGCAGGGATTTCGGGCGCGCTTTTCGGCTACTGCGAACACAACACGACATAACCCGCTGGAAGTCAACGCTAAAAGCGCATAGTTCGTTCAATAATGAAACAAAATGGGCGGGTCCCTTGCGTGCGTTGGCTGGGGGATGTTACGGGGGTGGGGGAATCCGTTGTGGGGCGTCTGTGTCAGACGCCGCCCCTGACCCCCGTTGCGGGCTTGCAGATACGGCCTGCTATAAGATCTCCTAATTCCGACATCATGCCCCGCCGGCGGGCGCCGCCGCGGGTGACCATGTAGCCCCTCCGGTCGCGGAGGGGGCCCACGGCCTCACGGCCGTGGCTACGTCGGGAATTTTCGAGTCAGATCCCGTGCCCCGCGCGCGGGGCACCACCGGGGGTGAAGATGTAGGGCGCGAA
>CAZYWZ010000102.1:0-24603 GCA_964651705.1 uncultured Verrucomicrobiales bacterium | reverse complement strand
TCGATCTGGTTATCCGGACTTGGCATATGATCACACCCCGCAGTCGAGTCGTGGACCTCGTAATCGCCACTGGGCTGCTGATTCTGATTTATGACGTACCGATGCATTCGGGCTTCCTTTCTTCGATTCTGGGACTTCACCTTCGGTGCCTCGTCGAGCTGGACGGGGGACTCCCGACCCGCCCGCAAGCAGATTCCCGTCGCCGATAAACCCCGCTCCGCGGTCGTCCTGCGCTACCGGGGTGCCCGCCACCCGTCCGGCATCCGGACCGGCGCGGGCCGGGTGGGCGCCGCACCCGGAGGGACCGTGACGCCGCGACAGACAACCCGCCTCGGTGCCGCCTTCCGGGGCTGGTGGTGGCGGCGCCTGTCGGAGATGTGACCTGCATTGTGACAGTCGCGCCCTCAGGCGCCAATGCCCCAGGACCCGACGCGGTGGCGGGCCAGTCCTCACCAGAGCATTGGCTTGGGCATCGCGAGCATCTGCGGCACCGACTCCTCCCCCGGCTCGCCCGTCGTCCCCCCTCCAACCAATCCGAATGAACCATGCTACTGCCGCTTTCCCGCCGCATACAGAACGGCCGCCGTTCCGGACGCCAGGGTGTGCTCCACCCGCGTCCGCGTCGAGAATACCGCGCCGATCTGGTTTCCATTCGAAGTCACGCTATATACCCTTTGGGTGACGTCGGTGCTCCCGCCGGTAAAGTCAGAATACAGTGCCAACGCCTCGCCATGATGCACGTTCTTGACGGGCCCCAGCTCGGCGAGACTGTGGAGAGGCTCTTTGGGAGGCACCACCACCAGGGTCTCCCCGACATAACCCGCTTTCACGTACACCGGTTTTGCCGGATTCTCATTCGCTGAAACCTTTATGCCCAGCACCGCCTCGTCCCAGATAACGGCCGTATTCTGCGCGCAACCAACGACTGACGCCGCGACGACGATCACCATCCACTTGTTGTCCATCTATCACCTCCTGCAATTCCCCGAATTTTGTTAGTATCCGCACCCTCGTCCGCGTCATCACTGCTCGACGATCGGCTTGCCATCCATGAAGTCTTTCACTTTCGACGGATCGCCGGCGAGCGCGACGGCCGCTTCGCCGGTGGCCACGCGCTGCCGAATTCTTGGGATGGTCAAGAAGTCGGCGTCCATCTCCGACTTTGCGAGCATCGAGACCGCCTCATAGCCGTTGGTCTTTGACTCTGCCGTGGACGACTTCGGTATGATGGCGGCAAGCTTCCGCTCGTAGCCGAGATTAAAGTGCCCCGACGGGCCGGTCGGCGACGGGTTGCCGCCTGTATCCACACCCAGAACGCGACTGCTGTAGTAGACGAGGTGGGGGCTATTGGCGCAGCCCAACAGCGAGACGACTGCTCCAGCAATAATGACGGACTTGTGCTTCACTCTGTTCCTCCTTTGGTTCTCCGTTTCTCCGTGTCTCTCCCTGACCAGGAACATCAGAGACCGCGACGGAGGCGCCATCGGGTCTGCCGGGATCCCATTCCAGAACGACGATGCGCCCGGCCCCTGACACGTCATGCTGGATCAGGATCTGCTCGCAATAGCCAAGGCTCAATCCATTCTCGGCCGCGGTGAAGTGAAGGTCCCCTCCAAGAACTCGGCTCGCCCGAGCCACCGCGCCGTCGAGATCCACGTCGGCCGGCAGGGACCAGATGAATTTTCGCGACCCAGGCCGAGTAGGTATCGTGGGGGCCATGAGAAAAGAGTCTCTCCGGAGCCCCAACGAACAGGTGGCCCCCAAGTCCGTGGCATTTAGCGCGAGTCCCACGGCATAGATGTCCACCGTCCGTGCCGTCGCTGAGTCACAGACTCGCCCGGCAACGAACCCTTGGTTCTGGATCGCGCAGCCGGAGATGAGCACGAGCACCGCACACGAGCCGAGCAACCCGTTTCTCCTGAGAACGTGCCCAGCATCGATGATGGCGATTCCCGACCGAAAGGGTTTGTTTCCGGCAAAACGAGCGGGACCCGCAACGGCCTTGGTCCCCCCAACAGGCCAAGAGCGCGGTCTGCTATTCCAAAATAGCTGTAGCCGCAGGCACCAATGCGCCGCCCCATTTGTGTTCAGAAAATCTCCAGGTTTGTATCTGTTTGTTCATCTTTGTCCCGTCTATCCAAAAAGGTACCCGAGATTCCTGATCAGTCGCATGAGTTCTTCTGGCCAATTCCAGCAATTTGGTAATGCTGATCTTATCGTTTCAGATCGTCCTGCTGACCGTCAATCCGGCGAGCCCAGGGAATCGGCGCTGGCCCTCGGCCATTCGCCCCCAACGGGTCAACCGCGCGAGCACCTGCCAAATTTACTCCAGCCGGGCCCGGCGCGGTGGTAGCCTCCCGCACTTGGGAACCGCAGAAGGGAGCGCCCCGTGACGCCCAAACCAGAGATCGCCATGGAGACCACCTGCCACCACACCGCCGCGTTTCTAAGCGACATCGCCGAGTGCGGCAGATGGGACGGACGCGTCGCGCCTCGGGCTGGAAGTCTCCGCGGACCGGGACGCATCTGTCCCGCGCATGGAGGCCATTCTGGACTATCTGGTTGCGGACATGAGGGAGGCCGACGCCGGGAGGATCGCCATCGTCCTCCGCGCCGCCGCCCAGCAACGTGGCCGCTCCGGGCGAGCGCGTCCTGCTCGCGGTGCGATACGCCCCACGGCGGGCCAACCGAACGACCCGGGCTGCGGCCCGGCGGAATCGGCGGTGACCCGAGGTCGCTCAACAACCCGAGGCCCAAGTAGGTCCGGGCACGCATTGCCGCCGCGCCCGGCCGACGGGTCTGATGCAGAATCCGCCGCCAAAGCGCAAAAGGCCTTGGACACTGCCAAACAGCCGTCAATACCGCCGTCCAGCGCACCAACACGCGAGCAGGCCATCGAAACCTTTGCTCGGCACCCTCGCCCGCTGCGTGTCGCGGCCGAGGGACGTCCTTCAGATCCCTTAGTTCATTCTTCCTGGTCCGGTAACCGTCACCTGTCCCGCGCGCGCACTCATAAACTCGCGCTCCGTCCTCGGGACATATTGAGAAACCCTGAATCCGATCATCATGGGCTGGTCGTATTTCAGATCGGCGCCCTCGACGGAGAAGGTCTTCCCGCCAATCTCGATTCTATCGCCGCTCTTGATCTCGGCTTTGCCGTTTGCCTCTGTCAATCGCGCCTTTTCGAACCTGAACAACAGAGAATCAGTCCAGACGATGTCGGTAATGCGGCCAGCTCTGCCCTTAACCAAGTCTTTGCAGAACATCGCATTGATCTGCCTGAGCCTGGCGTCCGTCGCGTCATCCCCGGCCAATGGACAACAGTACGGCGGCCAAAATCTGACCACCCGCTGCTGGGCGTTTGTGCCCGTCACCGAAAATCCGGCCGTGGGGACGACTTGGAAAACGATGTCTGCTTTGGCCGTCACGTCGTACCCGGAGAGTTTCAATCCCTGAAAGAGCACCGACTGAACGCTATTGGTTTCGAGCCGCCTCAGGAGTTCGGACAGTATCTTCCCGGGGCTATGATGTGGTTAGGATCGAGTGCGTCCTTGAGTCTGGCGACGGTGCGCCAGTAGGGATCCTCCGCCCGAACGATGTGGCCCATCGACTGGATGCCGGCCCGGTAGGGGATGTATCCAAGCTCGATGCACCTGTCGTACAATCGCGCGATACAGCCCTGGGCGTCGGTGACGCGGGACGCGATCCTCCGATCGAACGAGAGATTGATGACGCAGACGAGGGCGCCAGTGGTGACGAGGTTCAGCGTGATATAAGGCGCGAATCCGTCCTGGCCAAAAATCCGCTCCGCCTCCTCCACCAAGTTGCGGGCCGTGCGCCCTTCGGCGGGGATGGTCGGCGCGCAGTACAGTATCCCGGCGTGGCCCTGGTCCGGATCATCGGTTGCAGTGCCGATGGCATCCCCCAGAGGCCAACTGACGCTCGGCAGGGCCGCATCCGTCGGCACCCCCTGCGTCAGTCCGAACAGGGGCCCCATCGCGTCAAGCACCGCCAGCCGGTCGCGGATCGCCGGGATCCATCGGAAGGGCGAAACCATCCCCCGCAGCAGCGCGACGCGCGCATCGTCCACGACCGCCACGGACGCGATCCCCCGCAGTTCGCGCCGGATGATGCGCCGTGCCTCAGCCACCTGAGGGCGTGTTCCCATCACCCCGGTAACCGCGCTCCACGAACTGGCCGCGAGCGAATGAACGAGCGCCTCGACGCGCTCGCGCAAGGCCGTCTTGTCGCGGACCGCCGGACTATCGAGTTGGCGGAAAGCCAATGGCGCCAACGTGATCTCGAACCGCGCCCGGTTCCCGATGTGCACAACCGTATCAATGACCCTCCTCCGGCGCAAGCGCCCCAGCGCATCGATGAATCGCTCGAAAATCTCCGGCCGATCCAATCGAGCGACGAGCGTCGCCCAGCACTCCGGCACCGGCAGCAATTCCATTCCCGCCGCTGTAACCACGCCAAAATTCGACTGCGCCAACAGCCCGTCCAACGAGGGTCCCACCCCGGCCGGATACTGATAGGTGGCGAGCGCCCCCTCGAAATGCCCGAACCCGGTACGCACCAGATCGCCGTTGCCAAGAACCACCTCATACCCACAGAAATCGCCAGCCCGAGAACCCATGTACCCGGCACCCCGCTCCAGCGCGTTGCCGATCAGGCTCGTCTCCAGCCCCGCCCCGGTGACGTTAAAAACCGCAGCGATGCGGTCCTGCCTCAGGCGCTCGAACATCTGCCGTTGCGTCACCCCAGGCTCGACGACCGCGTAGAAACGGTCGCCGTTCACCTCGCGAATTCGCTCCATCCGCGACAGATCCAATATCGAAGTCCCATCGTGGACCGGCAACCTCGATCCATAGCCCCAGTTCTTCCCCCGGCTGATCGGGTACACCGGCGCAAGATACCGGTTTGCGACACGGATCGCCTCGCGGACTTCCTCCGTGCTGCCCGGCCTCAACACGGCGGGAACCTGCCGTGTCAATCCGCCCGCATTCTTCAAAAACGCATCCAGCTCCGTCCCTGTCAGAACGTGGGCTTCGCCCAGAATTCGGCCCCACGCCTCCATGGCCGTCACCAAGCCACCGGTCTTCCGCTCACTCGTGACCGCCTGATCGCTCATGCCTCTCCCGCTACCTTTAAAGCGCCCCCCTGGGCCAGCGGGAACTCGATCCGGAATGCGGCACCCGCCGCCGGATCAGGCACCAGTTCGATCGTGGCTCCAAAACCGCGCAAGATCTGACTCGCGATGAACAGACCCAGTCCCGAGGAATCCCCGTGCGCCTTCGTCGTGAAGTACGGCTCAAAGATCCGGTCGCGGATCTCTGGAGCGACTCCCGCACCATCATCCTCCACCACAACAACGGTCCTCGCCAGCGCCGCATCCGTCCAATAATTGATGCGCACTCGCCCACCGACTCCCCCGATGGCGTCAATCGCGTTCTGCAACACATTTAAGAAGACGCGCCTGATCTGGGTTGCCTCCCCGAGGACCGGCATCTCTTCGCCCAACGCCCGAGTCACCACCTCGACGTGCTCGCTCCCGCACCGTCCCGCAACTGACCGAACCACCTCCTCAATCACCTCGGAGATTCTCACTGCCACCAACGGCCCCGAAAGTCCCTTCCGCAAGTGCCGCCAGACGCGCAACAGACTACCACACTGCCGCGAGTTTTCGAGGATCGTCAGCAGGTGCTCGCTCAACTGTGGCCAGGCATCCCCCAAGCGCCCGCGCAAGTCTATGAGCTCAGCCTCCAGCGCCTCGACAGAGAACTCCACAGCAGTTAAAGGGCTTGCCAGGTCGTGAACCAACCCGGCGCTGGCCCGGTTCAGTTCGGCCTCTTCCTCGGCGCACTCTAGCGCGCGCGACAGATCATGACTCAACGCCTCAAGCTGTTGGGTGCGCCGCAGTCCTTCCCTCGCCTGGACACACCGGGCGATCCCCGACGCCACCATCGATCGGACTTCCTCGACCTGAATCGGCTTCCGCACGAAGCCCATCGCCCCCACCCGCATTGCCTCTTGCACCGCCTCCACCGAGGCGTACGCCGTGATCATCGCCACCGACATCGACGGGTCGATCCGCAACAATTCGCTAAGGCACTCGAACCCGTCCCTTCCCGGCATACGAATATCCACAAGCGCCATCTCCGGGGGATCCCCCGCGCATAGGCTCAGGCCCGCTTCCACAGATTCCGCACACGCCACTTCATACCGTTCATTCAACAGCAAACGCAGGCTTTCCCGGATTCCCCGTTCATCATCCACAACCAAGACCCGCCCCACCAGGCTCTCCCCCGGGGGCCTTCGAGAGGCCGTCGTCGGCCCCCCTGCGCTTGCGATCGATCCAACCATGCTATGAAGAATTGACGCTATTTACAGTATATGGTACAAGTTTGCACGTCAAGTTGTCGAATTCGAACACTTGCAGAGCAAATCTGCTTTGACCCGACCTGAAGCATGTTTTATTTTGAGGTGGGCGCCACCGCGATGTACAAAATTGTTGTCATAGGTCCCTCGATCCACGGGCTTTGTTCCGACGGTGGATCGTGCTCGTTCGGGGGGAACTCCTGATGCGGATGAGGGGCACAGGTCGCGTAGTTGTGACAGGGGTTGGCGTCGTATCTCCGATTGGGATCGGGAAGGGTCCCTTCTGGAACAACCTCTTAGCGGGGCGGAGCGGGATTCGCAACATAACGCTGTTCGACACCTCGGGGTTGCGCGCCCAGATCGCGGGCGAAGTGAGCGATTTCGATCCCCGTCGCCATCTGGGGTTCCCGATTAAGGCGAAGCGGACGGCGCGTCACACGCAACTGGCGCTAGCCGCGGCGCACGAGGCACTGAGCGACGCGGGCCTGGAGTTCACCACAGAGGAGGGTCCCGGCATTCTTGGGCCTGTCTTGGTCTGCATGGGGGTCACTACCACCGCTTTTGACATCGTCGAGAGCGCCCACCGTCTGCTGCTGCGATCCAATTCGAACGCGGCAACGCCCTACGTTGTCAGTTCCGCCGCGCCACAGGCGGTGGCGACGACAATCGCCGAGGTCATGGGAGTGCCTTCTCAAGCACTCACGGTTTCCACCGCCTGCGCGGCGGGCCTCGATGCCATCGCGGTCGCGGCCAATGCCATTCGGGCCGGGCAGACGGACGTCGCGATCGCCGGGGGCGCCGACTCGCCTATCTGCCTAGTGCCCTATGCCAGTCTTGACGCCGCGGGGCTCGCCTCCCGGTTAAACGAGACCCCCGACAAGGCCAGCCGCCCCTTTGACGAGGCGCGCGATTCCGGCGTTATCGCTGAGGGTGCCGGGCTCCTGGTTCTAGAGAGCCTAGAGCACGCCTTGGGACGAGGCATTGCCCCCTACATCGAAATCGCCGGATTCGGGATGCGTACCGATCCCGACCTGAACCGTCCGGCATGCGGACTCGAGCTCTCGATGCGGCAGGCCATGGCCAATGCAGCCGTATTGCCCGAAGACATCGACTATGTTTCCGCCTGGGGGCCGGGCCACCCGGTGCTTGACCGGATCGAAACCGAGATGATCAAGAAGGTGTTTGGGCCCCGCGCCTATTCGGTGCCCGTGACCTCGATCAAGGGAAACATCGGAAACCCGCTTGCCGCGGCGGGCGCGATTCAGGCCGCCGCCGTCTGTCTGGCATTTCGGGAAGGGATGATTCCCCCAACGGCAAATCTGGAGAATCCGGACCCGGCGTGCGATCTGGACTACGTGCCGGGTCACCCGCGCGCGATGCAACTGAAATGCGCCCTCATCAACGCGCACGGAATCGGCGGCGGGAACAGCAGTGTCGTCGTCACCGACGCGCAATCCCCATGATCCCGACCTCCCTCGTCCCGCTCACCGCGCTCTTGCTCAACCTCTTCGTCGGGATCGCCGCCCTCGTCAGCAACCCCCGCCGCGCCGTGAATCGCAGCTTTTTCGTCATGTCGGCCCTCGCCGGCCTCTGGCTGCTTTCCCTCGCCAGCGCCTTCTCCTCGACGACGCCGGGCAGCGCCATCTTCTGGATCCGGCAATGCCATGCGGTCGGATTTGTCTTTTTCACGGCGTTCTACTGCCTCGGCAATTCGATCATTCGTCCCGAGGATGGCCCAGGCGCATGCTGCCTCCGGCTGCCGATCTGGTTGGCACTCGACGTCGTCATGGTCGCTGTCTGCCAGTCGCCGCTCCTGATTCCCGCAGTTTCTATCTCCGGGGGCGACGGCACTTCGCCGGTACCCCTGCCCCACTTCGGCACCGCCTTCCCGGCGTATGTCATCCTGGTCCTGATCAAGTGCGGCGCGATCCTCGCGCTGCTCTTGCGCAACGTTTTCCGCGCGACGGGCGTCGCTCGTTCTGAACTCCAGTTCACGCTTCTCGGATTGGGGGCCTGCTTGGTCTTGGGCGTCAGCACGACCATGGTCATGCCCGCACTCACCGGCGATTCCCGGCCGGTCCAGATCGCCCCCTTCTGGGTCATCCTGATGAACCTCATCATCTCTTACGGGATCGCTACTAGGCGCCTGATGGACATCGCCTCCCTGCTGCGCCGGATCACCGCTTATATGCTCTTGGGCTCGTATCTCTGCGCGCTCTTTGTGGGGGTGTGGTGGCTGGCGGCGCGCGCTCTTGCCCGCCTAGGCCTCCCGACGGAGCCATGGGCTTCCCTCTTGGCTGCCCTTCCCACTGTTCTATCCGTCATCCCGGCAAGCGGATGGATGCGCGCCGTCGCCAACCGTCTTTTCATCAACTTCGAGGGCATGGATATCGCCCGTGCCGTCGCCCGCGCCAACCTCCTCCTCCGGGGCATATCGACCACCCACAGACTCTTCGAGGAACTCTCGAAGAGCCTCTGCGCCGCCGCGGGAACAGATCGGGTCTGGCTCGCGCTCCCAGGCCAACCCCGACACCCGCCTAACCCGAACTGCGTCGTGATGGCCCTCATCCCCTGGGATGAGTCCAGGCCCTGGGCACGCCTCCTGCGCGAGATCGGGGGTCCCATAACGACCGAGATGATACCCCGCATGCGGCCCTCGCCCGAGGTGGAGGCCGCGTACCGCGAGATGCGCCAGTTCGGAGCCACCGCCGCGTTCGGCATCACCGGAGATCAGGGTCTCCGTGGCGCGGTGCTGCTGGGCGCCCGCCTGAGCGGCCGGGCCTATTCCCATGATGATCTCGACGCACTCCAGCTACTCTGCAACCAACTCAGCCTCGCCCTCGACAACGCCAGCCTGTTCACCCAGGTAACCGACGCCAAGATATACACCGATGTCCTCCTCGATAATCTGGTCAGCGGCGTGATCGCCATAGACCGGCAGGGCACAGTCACTGTCTTCAATCGCGAGGCCCAACGAATCACGGGACTTCCTTCCGAACGGGTCTTGCGACGCCCGATCGACGCCCTCCCGCCGCCGCTGCGGGATGCCCTCGCAGAGATGTCCATCGGCGGCCAAGCCATCAAGGATCGGGACGCTAAGGTCGCCCGACCCGACGGCGAGGAGATCCCGATCCGGATGGGGACCTCATGTTTCGGTGACGGGGAGTCCCCCCTCGGCGCACTCTTGGTATTCAGCGACCTGACCGCGATCCGGGCCCTCGAACTCCAGCTGCGGCGCCAAGATCGCCTCGCTGGCATCGGCACGCTCTCCGCCGGGATGGCCCACGAGATCAAGAATCCCCTCGTCGCGATCAAGACCTTCACCGATCTCTTGCCCGAACGCTATGACGATGCCGATTTCCGCCAGACTTTCTCCTCACTGGTCGGATACGAGGTCAGGAGAATCGACAGCATCGTCAACCAATTGCTCAGCTTCTCCCGAAAGACCACCGCCCCGATGCGTCAGGTCGAGATCCGCGATACCGTCGAGCGGGCGATCCAGGTCACGCGTCACCAGTTGCGCTCCCGCGGCATCGCGGTGCGCTGCGAGATCGACGGGATGGAAGGCACCGTTTTCGGTGACCCGAATCAACTCCTCCAAGTTCTTCTCAACCTCATCCTCAACGCCGTCGAAGTCATGCCGGGCGGCGGCGAGATCACCATCCGATCCGGGCCGTCGTCGTCCGCCTCTCCGGCCTCGGTGACGCTTGCCGTCTCCGACACGGGCCCCGGCATCCCGGAGGGTGATATCGACCACGTTTTCGATGCCTTCTTCACGACCAAGGCCGAGGGAACGGGTCTGGGTCTGGCGGTCGTCCACTGGATCATTCAGGACCACGGCGGCGCAATCCGTGGCGAGAGCTCGCATTCCGGAACGACCTTCCTCATCACCCTCCCTGCCCACAGAAAGGCGGTGGCAGCATGAAGACCCCCCTGACATGTCACCTGTACACCCGCGAACCGCGCCTCGGCGCCCGCATCGCGGGCTTCCTGGACGGCCTGGCTCGTGTGCAGACTCACCCCGCCCTCGAGTCTCTGGCCGCAGCCATGGACGCGGGCCCCGGCCTGGCCCTCATCGATCTCCGAGACCGGGCCAGCGTCACGTTCTTCGAGCAGGCCAATTCGACATGGCCCAACTCCATCCTCGTCGCCCTTGGCGACCCGCGCTCCGACCCCGCCATAGCGGTGGATGGATTCGCCCACGCCATCGTGGAGATCGCGGCCGACCACAGGACTCTCCGCGGCCTGATCCGGCGCGCCATCGAGACCCTCTCGCTGAAGGCCGAGAATGCTAGCCTGAGGAGCGACATTCTCCGGGCACGAGGCAACCCGCCTTCCAAGGAGCAGCGCGCCTTCACCAGCCTGCTGTTTGGCGCCGCACAGCGGTCCGGGCAAAAGACCGATACCGTCGACGGCTTCCTCGATGATGTGGTCAAACACCTCGTTGATGCCGGGGCGGTAAGCCGAGCGGGGGTATTCAGCTCGGGCCGAAACTCCAGCCGCTACCGGCTGCGCGCGGCATGCCGCGCCATGTCTGCCACCCGGCACTGCGAGTACGCGCCCCAGGATGCCATCATCCGATGGATGACCATCAACGCACACATGTTCTCCCTGAACAACCTCGACCAACTCGACGATCCCTCCGAGCGCAATCTCCTCCGCGGCGCCCTAGCCTCTTGGGGAGCCGAGGCAGCCGTGCCCCTTCATTCGCACGAGCGTCTCCTCGGCTGGCTCTTTATCGGGCGACGGACCACCGGCGAGGCGTTCACCGCAAGCGACCTTGGCGACCTCGTGACGTTCGCCGCCCAGGTCGCCTCCGGTCTCGAAAGGGCCCTGTTGCACGAGGAGATTCTGGTGCGCCAGATACTCATGGACACCCTGCTTCGGTCCCTGCCCACCGGCATCGTCGCAGCCGGCACCGACGGCCTCGTCCACTATTTCAACAGCGCCGCCTCCAGACTCCTGGACCTGCCTAAAGAGCCGCAGATGGCCTGTCCCGTCTCTCAGTTCGGGAGCAAGATCGCCGATCTCATCCATCGCGCCCTGCGCGATGGCATTCCGGCCGCCGCCGACCATGGCGATGCGTCCGCGGGCCGGGCTTTCCGCGTGCGCGCATTCCCTCTCCTCAGTGACGGGACCCCCCTCGGGGCCGTCGCGCTCATCGAGGACGTCACGGCCGAGCGCATCGCTGATGAAAGGGACAGGGAGACGGAGAGGGCCCAGGTGTGGTCGGATCTGGCCAATGGACTGTCGCAGGAGATTCGCAATTCCTTGGTCGCCTTCAGCGTCTACACCCAGCTCCTGCCCGAACGCTCCAGGGAAGACGAGTTCCTCGCCGAGTTCACGCGCGTCGTGCCGAGGGAGGTCGACCGCCTCACCCGCATGGTGGAGAAGATCAGCTCGTTCGCCAACCTCGCCTTCGAACAGCGGGAATCCGTCTCCGCCCACGACATCGTTTCAGGGGCAGTGGAATTGGCCAGGCGGGCGACCGATGGCTCTCCCACCCGAGTCACCCTCGACGTGGCCGAGGACGCGCAACCCCTGGCGTGCAACCGCGGCGCGATGATCGACTGCCTCGGGCACGCCGTCATCAACGCCATCGAAGCCTGCGAGGGCATGTCTCTCGCCGAAGTGAAGGTCGTGGCGAGGCCCACCACCGTCGCCGGCCGCGCCACGGCCTTGACGTTTATCGTCTCGGACAGCGGCCCGGGGATCCCCGACGACATCGCAAACAGGATCTTCTCTCCATTTTGCACCACTAAGGGCCGAGGGCTGGGCCTCGGTCTCCCAGTCATCCGCAGGACAGTCGCAGACCATGGCGGTGCCGTCGACATTCAGACGGGTGCCGGCGGCACGACGGTTCGAATCACCATCCCCCATCCAACCCACCAGGAGATCCGCCATGACAAGAAAGAGCATTCTCGTAGTTGACGACGAAGCCGGCACGCGCGAGTCCCTCCGCGCCATCTTCACAAACTCGTATAGGGTGTTGCTTGCCGAGGGCGCGGAACACGCGCTCGCCACCCTCCGCGCCGAACCCGTCGATCTGATCCTGCTCGATATCCTGATGCCCAGGCACGACGGTCTCGGCCTGCTCAAGCAAGCCATGGCAATCTATCCCAACATCCCGGTCATCATGGTAACGGCATCGTCCGCCGACGAATCCGTTATCACCGCGATGCGGCTCGGCGCACACGACTATATCCTAAAGCCCTTTGACATCACCGACCTCCGGCAGACGGTCGCGCGGGCGCTCGAAACCCGCACGCTGAGTCGGCGCGTCGAGGCGCTGGAGGACAGGGTGACGCGCGAGTACCCCATACACGGGATCATCGGCATGTCGTCGTCGTTCCGCCGTTCCGTCGGCGAGGCGATGCGCCTCGCCAACGAACCCGGCCCCGCGCTCATCCAGGGCGAGACCGGCACGGGGAAAGAACTCTTCGCACGGCTGGTCCACGCCTCAAGCGACAGGCGCGACGAGCCGTTCGTTGCGGTGCGCCGCAGTGACGCCCCCGACGCCAAGCTCTCCTCCCTGCTATTCGGCGAGGAGCGCGATCCCGCCAGCCGGGGAGCCCGCCTCCAACCCGGCAGCCTGGACATCGCGGGAACCGGAACCCTGTTCTTCAGCGACATCGGCAACGCCACGCCGGAGTTTCAGAAGACGCTGGCGAAGGTGTCCACCGCCGGTGAATTCCGACGGATCGGCGGCCACACACCGATCCAGACGAACTGC
Source organism: uncultured Verrucomicrobiales bacterium (assembly GCA_964651705.1). Lineage (GTDB taxonomy): Bacteria > Verrucomicrobiota > Verrucomicrobiia > JADLBR01 > JADLBR01 > JADLBR01. Next base: position 11,489 of record CAZYWZ010000102.1, on the reverse strand, counting down.
CGGCTAATCTTTGCCCTGAGAACACCCTTCGGGGAACCCGCGGACAGCGCGCAACTCGATCCAGCACTCGCCGAGTGCGCGCGCAACCAGATCGTTCAGATCCCCCCACTGCGCGAGCGCCAGGAGGACATCCCCCTCCTCGCGCACTATTTCCTCAACCTGCTTAGACTTCCGGACCGCGAGTCGGCGCGCGACTTCGAGCCAAAGGCCATGGACCTGCTGCGCCGGTACGCCTGGCCAGGCAATGTCCGGGAGCTGCGCAATGTCGTGGAGCGCCTCCTCGTCGTGCACGGGTCCAATGCCACGATCGAGGCATCGTTCCTGCCGCGGGAGTTTCACCCCGGCCAAGCCGCACAGCCACTGCCCGGCGGCTCGGTCCGTTTCTCTGACGCGGTCCATGCATGCGAACGGCAACTGATCGAATCCGCCCTCAGGCAGGCTAACGGAGTCCAGTCTCGTGCCGCAGAGATTCTCGGCACCACCCGGCGCATCCTCAAGTACCGGATGGAGAGGCTCAAGATCGACGCATCGACGGCCAAGAGCTGACGCGACCGAGCCGATCTCCCCTCACCAGAATTTGTAGACGGCCTGCACCGCAAATGTGTGCTGGTGCGAGTCGCCGGTCCCGAAGGCGCTAAACACTGCCTCGCCCCCTCCGTCGCTGGAGCCCAGGTCGGCGCGGTACTCCAGCTTGATCTGCAATCCGTCCGCCACGTCCACCGCCGCCGTCAATGCCGCAGACCAGAGGTCGGCGCCCGTGACATAGACGCCGTTCTCGTCCAGCGACGCCCCGGGACCTGCCAACACGATCCGGTCAAATGCCCCCAGCGTCCCATCGTCCGAATGAAGGTACTCGAACCGCGTCGAGAGATGCAGCCAGGGCAGGACGCTGTACTTCCCGAAGAGCGCCGCGCCCCATATCGTGCTGCTGTTCGCATCGGCTCCAATCGCGCCATTGCCCCAGTCCGTCCGCCGCAGGTTGTCCTCGGCGGTGACACACTCGAGGTTAAAGGCCAGCTCAAGGCGGCCGGTGGCGAACTTCGGCCGCCAGTTGCCGCAGAGGGTGAGCGCCAACAGCCCATCGTTCTCCGCCATTGGGCGGCCATCTGGACCCATGTGCGAACCATCTGCGGTCCCGGGGAAGACGTTTCCCGCCCACTTGTCCCCGTCGGGGGAATACGCGAACACGAAACGTATCCAGGCGTTGAAATCGCGGTTGAACATCATCGTGCCCCCCGTGATCGTCTTGGCAAAATCCGACGGCGCGTCGGTCCCGAACGACCCCGCATCCAGAAAGTCGCTGTCGGCGTTGTTCCTCCCGTTGCAGATCCCCAGCCGGGCGCCCACCCGGGGACTGAACTGATACAGGAACAGCAGGCCCGTGTGCGCGCTGTGCTCCATGAACCTCGGCAGTAGCCCCAGCGTCACCTGATTATTCTTGGCCCTGTCCACGCTCTCGTACCCCAGGAGCGTCTGCCACTTGCCCAACTGGAAATCGAGGCCGTTGCCGACGGGCAACCGCGCCTGCACGTACGCGTTCTCCAGCAGCAGTGCGCCGCTCCCGCCCCCTAACCCAGAATCCGCGATGTACTTGCCGAATTCGCCCAGATACAGGTCGAAACGAAACCCGGCGGCCCACCGTGGCTCTTTCGGCAATGGCCGCTCCAGCGCTACCCGCACCGCGCTGACACTGAAGTCGTTGGATTCCTCTGCGGTGACATAGTTGAGCCCGACGCCGCCAAGTCCCCGATCTGTGCCACCGCCATTGAGGCCGTAGGCATAGGACACATCCACGTAGCCTTCCAACCGTATCCCCGGATCCATCGGCGGCGGCGCCACCGCATCGCCCGCCGCAAGCATCAGAAGCTCCCGCGCCGGAACCTCCTCCGCAACCACCGGCATTTGCGAAAGCAACCCCCATAGACCGATCCATAGGGCGTGCCGGGGCATCCAGGTCTGATGGGATTCTGCCACGAGAACAGCGGGCTTATTGCGCGAGACTATCGATGTCAAGGTTCGGTCGGCCGTACTCGGCCGATTCACCGGATCCGATCACGGGTCCGAACCCGCATTGGAGACCCCTCGAACCGCCGAGAACCACGATCCCATCGGCGACACGTAACGCCTGATCCACCCTCCAGCGGCTCGACCACCGGCACTCGCCCGACTGGTCCACTTCACCGAGCCACACCCGTTCCTTCCCGGAAGCAACGAGAAAGCGCCCAACACCGACCTCCTTCCCGGGCGACGCGGCAACTTCCCGCAGCGCGCGCGCCACGCCTTGCGCCTCGTCACGCGCAAGCAGCAGCGTACCCCTCCCCCAACGCACCAACACGCGCCCATCAGGCTCCATGGCGCACGCGGGATCGGCCCCGCCACCAGAACGCGGCACCGCCAAGGCCATCATGAGCACTCCCCCACAAAGCAACGGCGTCAGCCTAAAGGCCCCGGTCATCCTGCCTCCCCCATGCAGGCGGGGTCGCCAACAGTCGCGTGTCGGCGTCCCCGCACTGCCACCCGGAGGAGTTGCCCCGATCCAGATCTCATCCAAATCCTCGATCACCCGACAATCAGACCCTCGCAAAATCGAAGTACGTTTTTGTTCTTATATGCACACTTTTGTTACTTTGTACAGGAGAATATTCGCCCAAAAATCAACCAGCTCCCTCCCCGTCATCAGCCTAATCATCATAGGTCATTCTCATAAAGATACTTTCGCGATGTCTTTCGACTGGACCCCGCGCATCTCCTGTCCATATCGAGGCGACCGGCCTCCGAGGTCAAACCTGAGCCAAGAGGGGAGGAACCCCACCGTTCGATCGACGTGCGAGGCGCGCCAAACCCATGGCGGCATCAGTTGGCAATCGCCCCGCTCTCGGCCCGCGGAGCGCGAGGCGATGCTCGCATCCCGTCTATCAGGCTTTCTGCCGCCCCCGTCGGCGTAGCGTGGCTGGCACAGCGACCCCGGCGAGCAACGCCAAGGCGGCGCCGACCGCCGATTCGGGTGTCACGAAATTCACAACCTGGTTCATCTCGTCGGCCGTAAGCCTCGCCAAGAGCGCACCCGTCGGGACGACCTCCGAGTCAAGCGTCGAGGCCCCGGTCAGGGCGCCCGCGTTGGTCGGGCTCACCTGATTGAAGAACAGGAGCGCCTGTGTGCTGCCGGGCGCCACGGAAAGGGGGAAGTCGGCGCGAACCCCCAGCGTTCCCGCACTATCGAAAACGGTCGTACCAACGAACGTCGGTGTCTCCAGGACGTCTCCCGCACCGAAGATCACATGGAAGTTGGCGGGATCACCCCCGGAGGTCGCGTCATCGGTCACGACCCAGCGGTCCACCAACGTGAAGCTGTAGTCGCCCTAGCTCGTGCCCTGGATCACCGCGGCACCGGATTCCACGCTTGGAAGGCCCGCCAGCGCCCGCCACGGCATGCGACCCGATCGGCGTATGTCGAACGTCACAAAGGGCGGATGAAACCATTTCTGAACCGGTCCCTGCTGGAACCCATTCCGGAACCCACGATTCGGCGTTCCCCCCGCCGCAACCCAACGCGTCGTCGCCCCTTCCGCCAGCGCCACCATGTGCATCTCGAGAATCGGCACCCAATCCCCAGGTATCTCCACGCTGAATCCACCCTCCGAAAAACAGTGTCTCGTCCAATCCCGACGCTCCGCCGCCCCCCCCAAACGCTTGACCCGCAGATGCCAGAAGCGCCAGAGCCCTGACTCCCCACAGCCGACCTCCCTCCTTGCCGCTCACAATACAATACAGACCGCTCCGCTCGCCTCATGCCGATCATTAGCCCGGAGAACCCCCGCGTCACATCACCCGTAGGCCAACCGCCCCGTCCAAATCGCCATTCCCGCTCACCCAGTGGGCTAATACTCCCCTCGCAGACCGACCTGTAGACATGATCAAGAAATGACCCGCCCGCCCCAATTCCAATCCACGGGATCCTCGTACCGCAAGACCTGGCACCTCCTGCACGGCGCCATCGGGATGGAGCAATGCCCGGGCCGTACCGTCGAAGCCGGCACCCCCCACTCAAACCGCACCCCCGCCCCTCTGCCGCCGCGCCCAAACCAACCGACCGGCGCCATCCTCTGTGTCGATGATGAGCCCAAGATCCTGGAACTGCTCCAGAAGGTCCTCCGCCGGGCCATGGCGCCCACCACGGAGATCCTGGGTGCCTCTTCTGCCGAGGACGCGATCGCCCAGATCACCCGCCTGCTCGCGGCCGGCGGAGACCTGGTGGCGCTCCTCACCGACGAGCGGATGCCCGGCATGAGCGGCGAGGACCTCATCGCACGCACCCGCTCCCTGAGCCCGATGACCCCGGCGATCCTCATGACAGGCCACGCCTCGCCGGATCTGCTCGGGCGCGTCATGAACCGCTCCGGCCTCTTCCGCTACATCCCCAAGCCTTGCAAGCCCGCCCAGATCATCTCGGCAGCCCGCGACGCCGAGCGAGCTTTCTTCCAACAGAAGGAGTTCCGCCGCATCGAATCGCTCATCCGAAAGGCGGCCCACTCGGACACGGCGCCCCACGAGATCACCCGCATCCTCCGGCGCCAAGAAGCATTGCTGGAGCTCTCGTTTGCCAGCGCCCGGAACTTCGAGACCCGGCTCGCCACCATCCTCGAAAGGACCGCCGAAGTCCTGCGCGCAGATCGCGCCTGCCTCATCGAGTACTCCGCCGACATGGGCTCATTCCACTGCGGCCACCTATTCGACCGCAGGGCCGCCGCGCACCTCCGGCCCCAATCCACCCTCCCCGCCTCCGGGTACCCGGCCTACACCGCCGCCATCGCCAAGGGTCAGGCGGTCATCGCGCGCGGTCCCGATCATCCCCCCGCGCCGTCGTCCAACACCCCCCAATTCTCTCCGGCGGCCGCGACCGCATCGATCGACGCGCCCGTCTGGCAAAGCGGCCGCCTCACCGGTGTCGTGCGCTGCGAGGTATCCTCCGGTGCTCGGGATTGGGCCCAGGAGGACGTCTACTTCGCCATGCTCGCCGCCCACATGGTGGGTGCCGCCTGGGATTCCGATCAGCGGCAGCGGGCCGAGGCGCGGCTGCGCGAAGCCGAGGAGCGGTACCGTGCCATCTTCGAGAACGCCGTCGTGGGGATCTACCAGAGCACCGACGACGGCCGCTTTCTCGCGTGCAACTCCGCCATGGCGAACCTCCTCGGTTTCGACAGTCCGGCGGCACTCAAGGACACGATCACGGACATAGCGCGCGAGATCTATGCCGAACCGGGCACCCGCGATGCGCTCGTCGCCAGGCTCCTTGACACGGGAGACGTCGTGGATTTCGAGAGCGCCCTGCGCCGCCGCGACGGCAGCATCGTTTTCGTCTCGGAGTCCGCCCGGGTCGTTCGCGACGAGAGCGGGGGCGTCGCCTATGTGGAGGGCATCGTCAAGGACATCACACCCCGCGTCCACGCCACGAGGGAACTCAAGCTCGCCAAAGAGGTCGCGGAGAATGCCAACCGCGCCAAGGGCACCTTCCTCGCGACGGTCAGCCACGAGATCCGGACGCCCCTCAACGGCATCATCGGCATATTGGATTTCCTCCTCACCGGCACCCTCCCGCCCGAACTGCACGCCCACGCCCGCATCGCCAGGGAGAGCGCCGACGGCCTGCTCGCCACGATCAATGATGTGCTCGATTTCTCAAAAATCGAATCCGGCAGATTCGAGACGGCCGAGGCGCCGACGGATCTCCACCGCCTCGTGGACGATCTCGTCGCGCTCCAGGCCCCCGCGGCCACGGCCAAGGGCATCACCCTCTCCGCCTCGGTCGACAACTCGATCCCCAGGCGGGTTCTCACCGACCCGCTCCGCGTCCGGCAAATCCTCCAGAACCTGATCTCGAACGGGATCAAATTCACCGATTCTGGAGGCGTCCGCTGCCATCTCGCCGCCAGGCCCGACGGTCCGGCGATCCTCATCGACGGCAGTGTCGAAGACACCGGGATCGGCATCTCGCGCGAGGCGCAGGGACGCATCTTCCGCGAGTTCGAGCAAGCCGACAATTCTATCGCCCGCCGCTTTGGCGGCTCTGGCCTGGGGCTCGCCATCTGTCGCTCGATCCTCGAACGGCTCGGCGGCTGCATCCGGGTCGAGAGCCAGCCGGGCCACGGGAGCCGCTTCTCCTTCCATCTCCGCGCCCGCCCGGCACCGGACGACACCGCATCACCCTCCGCCGCCCTGGAGGAACCGCCGACACGCCCCCTCCACATCCTCTGCGTCGACGACAGCCCCACCAATCAGGCCATCGCGCGACTCCAGCTCACCCAGCTCGGCCATGCCGCCGATATCGTCTCCTCCGGCCAAGAGGCCATCGCGCGCCTGTCCCGTTCAAACTATGACGCCGTCCTCTTGGACATCCACATGCCCGCCATGGACGGGATCCAGGTCGCCACCATCATCCGCGACCCGGCCTCCCCGGCGCTCGACCATTCTGCCTATATCGTCGCCATGACCGCCGATGCGATGGACGGCGACCGGGAGCGATTCCTCGCCACAGGTATGGACGACTACCTGAGCAAACCCGTCTCAGCCCAAGCGCTGCGCGCCGCCCTGGCCCGCGCAGAAAGGTATTCGCGCTCCCGCGCCAGCATCCCACCCCAGAAGCCGGCTCGCGCCTCGCCAGACCCGCTCGCGGAACTCTGGCCCATCTTCGCCGAGGAGGCCTCCGCCCTCATCCAGACGATGGAAGATGCCCTGCGCCAAGGCGACTCCAACAGCCTCGCCCAGGCCGCGCACTCCCTCAAGGGATCTTCCGGGAGCTTTGGTTTCGGCCGTCTCCATCGGCTTTGCGCCGGGATCGAAACGGAGGCCAAAGCCTCCCGCCTCGACGCGCTCCCAGAGTGGATCCGCCGCATCCGCTCCGAGTTCGATCACCTGCTCATCCTGCGGGACACCCCGCCCGCGCTGTCGCCATCGCACAAAGGAACCCCGGGACACCAAGGAGATCCATGCAAACCCTAAAGCGCAACGCAAGCGAGACGCTTCAGGAACTAGCCATGCAGGGCGAGACTGGCTGTCTCGATGTTCGCAGAGCGCCGTACGCGGGCACCGTCTATCTGAATAGCGGAACCGTCGTCCACGTGGACCTGCATGGACGCAGCGATCGGGCCGCCCTGCTCGAAATCCTCGGCTGGACAAACACGGTCCCGTCCTGGTCTCAGGGCGCCACCCCTTACCGCCACACCTGCCATATCCCGCCTGACGAACTGGAGTTATTGCTGCCCGGCGGCGGACGGGGCCCGGCGGCTGACCGCCGAAGCGCGCCCAAGGCCCGGGATAATGCCATCGCGATCGAGGCGGGCGTAGCCCTGCCCAAGCTCACCCATTACGACCTCGTCCTGCAGGCCCAAGATCCCGCGCGCATGCCTCAAGAACACCCCCTTAACGATCCCCTCAGAACCGCATACATCATCGGCGCGTCGCCGGACAGTGACGTCTGGATCGACCATTATTCGGTGTGCCAGAGGCACGCGTCCATACTCCTTGAAGGCGATCTCATCCGCCTCTGGGACCTCGGTTCCCACGATGCCACCCGCGTCAACGGCAACCTCGTCGATGAGGCGATCCTCCAGACCGGCGATCTTCTCCAGATTGGCGATATCGACTTCAAGGTGATCCTCCGGGCCCGGTCGGTGGCAGCCGGCCCTGGGTCCACACTCGAGAGGCACGCCGCACAGCCCACACCGATGCCTCACAGGCCCCTGAGATTCGAAGATATCCTGGCCGAGAGACGCCTCTCAGGCTCGGCCGGCAGCGCCCTTTCCAGGATCTTCGATGCCCTCCGCCCCGACATGACATCGAAGGCCCGAGGCCGGCGCCCAAGCGGCTGACACACGGCCAAAAGGCCATATCCCATTGCCTCATCCCCGCACGCGCGATGTGCCGCCGGCGCCGCCAAACCCGATTCCCGGCAGATGCCGCGGGCCAGCCGAGCATTTTCCAAAGGCTAATGCTAGGGAGAGATGACGACCCGAAAGACAACCGCTGCCCTCGCGCTCCCGTTGCTGGCCGCGCTTCAGGGCCTCGCCCCACCAGCCGACGCCAAACCGGTCGATGCCGCCCTTGCCCTCCGGGCCTCATCCGCATGGGCCCGGACCCACCGCGGGCGAGCGCGACCCCCCGGCGCGGCACCCGTTCGCTCCCTCCGCACCCACCATGACGCGCAGGGTCGCCCTCTGTATCACTCCGTGGACTTCGAGCCGGACGGCTTTCTCATCGCCAGCGCCGACGACAGGATCGCGCCGATCGTGGCGTTCTCGTCCACGGGACGCTTTGATCCAAGCCGCGAAAATCCCCTGGTGGCCCTCCTCGAGGGCGACATGGGCGCGAGACTCCAGGACCTCCGCGACGAGGATCAGGGCCATCGCGGCGCCGACAGCGCGCGAAACGGCCACTACGAGTGGACCCGAAAGCGCTGGGCGGATCTCCTGACCGAGGAGTCCCCCGATGCCGGAGAAGGCACCGAGACCGGGACTTTCGACCTCGACGACACCCGCGTCCCCGAGCTGCTGGGCACCCGGTGGAACCAGCGAACCGTCGGCGGCGTGGCCGTCTACAACTACTACACCCCGCCCTACGCGCCGGGAAACGCCACCAACTATTACACCGGCTGTGTCTCCACGGTCCTCGCCCAGATCCTCCGCTATCACGCCCGGCCGACGCCGGTGGGCACGGCGCTCTACGAGATCTACATCAGCGGGAAATCATCCCAGAGGGCGCTGATGGGAGGCGACGGCCTGGGCGGCCAATACCGATGGGACATCATGCCGGACTCGCCCCTCGCCACCTCGACCGAATTCGAGCGCCAGGCCATCGGCCGCCTGATGCATGACACCGGCCTCTCGGTCGGCATGGACTATGGCCCCACCGCATCCAGCGCCAATACGCTGGACACACGCGCCGCCCTCGTCGACACATTCGGATTTGCCGGCGCCTCGAGCGCCTACAGCGGCGGCGCCAATATCCCCGTCGCCACGGTCACCGCCATCCTGAACCCAAACCTCGACGCCGGCCTGCCGGTCATCCTGGGTGTCCAGCGCGATGGCGGCTCTCACGCCGTCGTCTGCGATGGCTACGGCTACGCCTCTTCGGTCCTCTACCATCATATCAACCTGGGATGGGGAGGCATGGACAATGCCTGGTATGCCCTGCCGACCATCGACTGCGTCACCGCGCAGCGCACGTACACGTCGATTCGCAAGATCGTCTACAACGCATCCCCCTCCGCCGCCGGAGAGATCGTCAGCGGCAGGGTCCTGGACGCCACCACCGGGGCACCGATCCCCGGGGCCACCGTCACGGCGGGCGGGGCCATCGACACCTCCGATGATCGCGGGATATACGCCCTGACCGCGCTGCTGCCGCGGAGCACTAACACTGTCACCATCTCCGCACCGGGCTTCGCCCAGGCACAGTTCAGCGTGGTTGTCGGCCTCTCATCCAACAAATCGACCCTCTGCGGGAATGTCTGGGGCGCGGATGCGCAACTTGAGTCCGCCGGCAGAATCCGCTTCTCCTCCTGGCCATCGTCGGTGGCTGAGACATCCGCGCCCCACGCCATCACCGTCGAACGCCTAGGGCCCGCATCCGGCCCCGCATCCGTCTCAATCGCAACCGACGAGACGACCGCGACCGCCATCGCGGACATCGACTATGCCATCTCCCCAACCACCGTCTCCTGGGGCCCGGGTGAAACCGGCCCCAAAGAGGTCATGATCGAGCCGATCGACGACGGCGAGCGCGAGGGAGAGGAGACCATCGCGCTATCTTTGGCCCAGGCGGCCAACGCGGCACTTGAGGGACCCACCACCATCACCATTCAGATCGAGGCAAACGGACTCGACTTCGCCTCTTGGCTCTCTTCCTCGGGTCTCGACACCACCGGTCACACGGAATGCTCGGACGACCCCGACACCGACGGATGCTGCAACCTCGAGGAATACGCGTTCGCCGGCAACCCGCTCGACGCTTCCGACCGCGCCGCGATCTCTCCCGGCCCAACCATGGATCAGGCGAGACTCTGCATCCAGTTCCGCCAACTCCGTGATGCCACCGATCTCTCGTATATCCCCGAGTTCTCCTCCGATATGATCTCTTGGGAACTCGCCGTCGATGACCCGGTCCTCGTCAGCTCTGAGGACACCTTCGACGTGCTCAGCGTCATGGATCCCAATCCCTCCCCACCGCCAGGGCCCCGCTTTGCGCGCGTCCGCCTCGTCCGCCACACGCCAGACGCGCCAGCGAGGTAACCCGCACCCCGGCGCCATTTGGCGCCAGCAGGCCCCCCTAACCCCCGAGTTCCCTAAACAGGACGATCCCAACCGCAAGGTAGAGCCACGCCATCAGGACCAGGATCATCAGCCGCTCCACCAGAGGCAACCAGCGGGACATGCGCCCGCCCTCAGCGGCCTCACCCATCTCAGGATCGTATCCGATGGCCATATCAGCCTCCCCCCAGCGCCGCCGCGGCCCGGCGACGCCGTCCCCGGCGCCCGAAGCCCACCAGCGCCACTGAGGCCAACGCGGCCGAAATGATCGCGTCCGGCTCTGGCACCAGCGTGTAGGTGTAGATCACCTCGACCACGCCGATGGAGCGCAGATCCGCATAGCTGGCCCCTAGCGAGGCGGTCCCGCTCTGCCCGAAACTCGCATCGGAGTACATCTGGTATTCAAACGAGCCGTCGCCGAAATAGAGGGAGGCAAACCCAGATGTGATCAGGTTCGAGGAGGCGCCCGACACCTGCAGGTTGTCGAAGAATACGGTGTCGGGCCCGGTCCAGTTGGTGCCCGTGTTGGGGGCCAGGTTCGTCCTGGCTAGCGGACTGAAATGCGTGTACGATTTTGAGACCGTCAGCTCCTGCTCGCCGTTCGACCCGTACGTTGTGGAACTGACCGTCACCCGCACGTCGTTCGACCGCGCCGGGTCCCAGTTCTCGATCGTGATGTCGGCCAGGTTTGTCGCGAACATCCGGAGTTCGATGCTCAGGACGCTGCCGAAGTTCGCCACATTGGTATTGAGCTGCTGCAGGGAAACCGTGAATTCGCCCGGGGAACTCTCGGACCATGGGGTCGCGTAGGCCGCTGCGTTTGTGACCGCCGACTGGCCAAGAGACGCGGGCACCGCGGCCCCCGTCAGCGCAATCAAGGCTAGTACCGCGCGCCGCCGCCCCCGGGCGCGGACCGGAACGCCCCCATCCGGAAACATTCTCTCGGACCTGGCTCTCACGGCTGACCTCATACGATGATCCTTCAATCCCTCTCGGTTCATGCTCCCATTAGCCCACGGGCCCCGGCGCATTCCCTCCGGGCCCTCGCTACCGATGCACAATCAGACCAGCCGCCTCAGCGCGAATCCAGGGCCTCCTCGTCCAGGGGATTGAGCGGGTTGGCCTCATCCAGCTCGACCCGCCGGACGAGTGCCCTGGACAACCCGCCAAGCCCTAGCGCAAAAATGA
>CAZYWZ010000101.1:0-24659 GCA_964651705.1 uncultured Verrucomicrobiales bacterium | reverse complement strand
TACATTCCCAAGTGTTGCGCCTCCGGGTAGTGCCTTACGCGAGGATTTGGGGCGCGCCCTCCTGACTTGCCGCGGGGGGCGGGTTTCCCTAGAGGGTGAGTGTGACCATGGATCTACAGAGATATATCAAGCGGCGGGGCGCGCAGGTTGACCGGGCGCTGGGTCGGCTGTTGCCCAAGGAGCAGGTGCGGCCGCCGACGATTCACAAGGCGATGCGGTACAGCATGTTCGCCGGGGGAAAGCGTTTGCGCCCGGTGCTCTGCCTTGCGGCGGCGGAGGCGTGCGGGGGATCGGTGGCCGACGCGTTGCCGCTGGCCTGCGCGGTCGAGTGCATCCACACGTATTCGCTGATCCACGATGATCTGCCGTGCATGGATGACGACGACTTTCGGCGGGGTCGGCCGACGTCGCACAAGGTGTTTGGGGAAGGGGTGGCGGTGTTGGCCGGCGACGCGCTGCTGACGGTGGCGTTCGAGATGGTGGCCAAGGCGCGCGCGGGGAGGCGATACTCGCACGGGGCGATGGTGCGGGAGCTGGCCGGAGCGTCGGGCAGCCTGAATCTGATCGCCGGACAGGTGGCGGACCTCGAGGGCGAGGGCAATCATCTGGGTCTGGCGGACCTGAGGTTCATCCACGAGCGGAAGACCGCGGCGCTGATCCGCGCGTCGTTGAGATTGGGCGGGATGTCCGCCAACGCCCCGGCCGCGAAACTGAAGGCGCTATCGGAGTTCGGTCTGGCGCTGGGCCTGGCGTTTCAGATCATCGATGACATCCTGGATGTGACGCAGACATCGGAGCATCTGGGAAAGAGCGCCGGGAAGGATGTGCGGTCCCAGAAATCGACCTATCCGGCGCTGCTGGGACTCGGCGGGGCGCAGAAGGAGGCCGACCGATGGACGGGGCGAGCCCTTGGCGCGCTAAAGGCATTTGGGCGGCGGGGCGAGACCCTGCGCGCGATCGCGGAACACCTGCTGGTTCGGACGAACTGATCGCATGGGGGACGGGCTGGATTTCTTTCCGGCGCTCGGGGCGGTGGGGTGGATCGAGCACGCGTTCACCACCCGCGCCACTTCGGCGGTGCCTGGGAGGCACGCGGACGACGAGTCGGTGCTGGGGGGACTGCCGATGCGGGGGCGCCACTGGCGCTTTGGCGAGCAGGTGCACGGGAGCGCGGTGGCGGTCGTGGGCGTGGGATCGCCGCGCGTGACGCCGGGGGTGGATGCGCTTTGCACCGACGAGGCCGGCGTGGTCCTCGGGGTGTCGGTGGCGGATTGCTGCGCGGTATTCGTGGTGGACCGGGCGCGGCGCGCGATCGGTTTGGCGCATTCCGGGAGGCGTGGCACGGAGAGGAATGTGCTGGGCGAGCTTCTCGTGGCGATGGGGGGCGCGTTCGGTTCGGATCCCCGGGACATGCTGGTGCAACTGGGTCCGTGCATCCGGCCGCCGCATTACGAGGTGGATTTTGCGGCGACGATCCGCCGCCAGGCGGAGGCGCTCGGGGTTGCGGAGTGCCTTGATTGCGGCGTGTGCACGGCATCGCGACTCGACCGGTACTACTCCTACCGTCTGGAGCAGGGCAACACGGGCCGGATGGTAGCGGCCTTGGCGATCCTGGAGGGCCATGGCTGAGGGGGTGGTCGTTACGGGTCTGGGCGCGGTGCTGCCGATTGGCGGGGACCGCGCCACGCTCATGGCGGCGCTCAGAGAGGGCCGGTCGGGGATCGGCCCGCTGACGCGGTTTGATGCGGGGCCGTTTCGGGTGAAGCTGGCGGCGCAGGTAGAGGGTTTCGATGCGTCGCAATGGGTCGCGCGGCATCGGCTCAAGCGGATGGACCGGTGCGCGCAGTTTGCGGTGGTGGCGTGCAAGCGGGCACTTGAGGACGCGGGGTTGGCGGTCGGCGACGGGGCGCTTCGGCCGCGCTGGGGGGTGTCGTGCGGTACGGCGCTGGGGGGATTCTCGCAGGCGGAGGCGCAACACCGGCGCTTTCTCGAGGGGGGCCTTGGGGCGGTGGCGCCGTCGCTCGCGTTGCAGGTATTTGGGGCGGCGACGCACAGCCAGATCGCCATCGAGTTTGGGCTGACGGGATATTCGACCACGAATTCCAACAGCTGCGCGGCGGGGGCGGTGGCGGTGGGCGAGGCGTTTCGCGCGATCCGGGAGGGGCTGTGTGACGTGATGGTGGCCGTGGGTTCCGAGGCCCCGCTGGCGCCGCTGACGTTCGGGGCCTTCGAATTGCTCGACACGATGTGCCCCGAGGGACTGTTTCCTTTCGACGTCCGGCGCGGGGGTTTCGTGATGGGGGAGGGCGCCGCGGCACTGGTGTGCGAGTCGCAGTCGCACGCGGAGTCCCGGGGTGCCGAGCCGATCGCTCGGATCCTGGGCTATGCGTTGAACAACGATGCCTATCACATGTCGTCGCCGCGGCCGGATCGGGGGACGATCGCGGCGTGCATGCGGGACGCGCTTGCGTCGGCGGGGGTCGCGCCCGAAGAGGTCGGCTACGTGAACGCGCACGCGAGCGGGACGAAGCTGAATGACGCGACCGAATGCGCCGCCATCCGCGATGTCTTCGGCGCGCACGCGGAGGGGTTGGCCGTGAGCGGCACCAAGCCGGCGCACGGGCATTCGCTCGGCGCGGCCGGGGCGACCGAGTCCTTGATCTGTTGCCTCGCGGTGCGCGAAGGGTGGCTGCCCCCGACCTTGAACCTCGAGCGGCAGGATCCGGAATGCGACCTGTTCTGTATCCCGGGGGCCGGCATCGAGAGGCGCGTGGACCGGGTGCTCAAGAATGCGTTCGGATTCGGCGGGATCAACGCGTGCCTGGTGTTTGGGCGGTTTTAGGAATGGGAGGTGGGAGATGGGAGGTGGTAGGTGGAAGATGGGGCTATTGGCGGCCGGGTGGCTGGTGGCGGTATCGGCGCAGGGATCGATCGGGTGGGAGTCGATGCGGCAGAGCCTGCGGGTGGAGCGCGGGGCGGCGGAGGTGCGGACGTCATTTCGATTTGTCAACGGGGGGTCGCCGCTGAAGGTGACGCACATATCGACATCGTGCGGGTGCACGGAGGCGAGGATCGAGGATCGGGAGTTGGCGCCGGGGGAGGCGGGGGAGTTGCGGGTGGTTTTCCGGGTGGAATCGCGGCGCGGGTTGCAGCGGAAGTACATTCGGGTCGAGACGGATGACCCGGGGCGACCGGTGGACGAGTTAGTCTTGGTCGTGGACATCCCGGAGACGGTGTGGGTGGCGCCGCGGTTCGTGTGGTGGCCGGGGCGGGGCGGGTCCGAGGCGAGGGCCGTTTGGGTCGATGCGCTGGGAGGCGCCCGGATCAAGGGGGTGCGGGCCAGGGCGACGCATCCGGAGTGGGCGGCAGAGGTATTTTCGGAGAGGGTGGGGGGGCGATATCGGGTGGAGGTCTGGCCGCCGGCCGGGGGCGGGGCGGGGTCGACCGTCTTGGCGGTGACGGTGGAATTTGAGGATGGCTCGGTGACGTCCTTGCCGGTATTCGCGCGGGTGTTTGGGGGAGAGGGGAAGGGCGGGGAACCATGACTCACCGGACCCGGAACCTGTGGGAAGGGATCGCCGGTGCGGCGGCATTGGCGGGTGCGGCGGGCATCTGCGGGCTGATTTCTTTTCTGATGCACCGTGACCTGCCGGCGGTCAGATTGGCGTGCGCGGCGGTGCGCGGGGTGACGATCGACGACGTGTTGGAACCGGGGGCCGGGGATGTGCTGTGGGTCGACGCCCGATGGGAACAGGCCCATGAGGAGGGGCACTTGGCGGGCGCGGTGAGTTTCAACGAGGTGAACTGGGAGGCGCAGGTGTCCTCGCTGGTTTTCGCGTGGCGGCCAGGGACGCGCGTGGTGGTTTATGCGGAAGCGGGAGACACGTGGGCCGCGCGCAGGGTGGCGGCCCTCGCAACGGTGGCCATCGGCCTGACGGATGTCGCCTTTCTTCGGGGTGATTGGCGCGAGGCGCGCTCGGCGTTTGGCTCGGCGGGAGGCGTGAGATGAGTTGGGCGATGCTCGCGTGTCGCTGGATCGTTGGGATCCTATTCCTGATGGCCGGCGTGATGAAGGTGGCCGACCCGGTGGGATTTCTTCGCGACGTGGCCGGATATCGGCTGGTGGATGGGTGGCCCCTGGTCGCGGTGGGTTTCTTTCTCCCGTATTTCGAGGTCGTGGCGGGAGCGGCGCTGATTTTGGGTCGTCCATATCGTGGGGCGGCGCTGGGGGCGGGGGCGATGTCGGCGATATTTCTCGTGGCGTTGGTGCAGGCGTGGGCCCGGGGTTTGGACATCAGTTGCGGCTGTTTTGGTGGCGCGGGCGGCACGGCGGACTACCCGTGGTGGGTGACCCGCGATCTTGCGGTGATGTGCGCTTGTGCGGTGTGCTGGTGGGATGCGGGGCGGAGGCGCCCCGGGAAGGCGGTGGTGACGTGAGGGGCATGGGTGGCAGGATCCTGGCCTTTCTTTCCTTGGTGCTGGTTGGGCCGCGCTCATCCGGGGCATGGGTGGCCAAGGCGCCGAGGGTCGCGGTGGACGTCGGGGGGGGAGTGCGTGTCTCGGCGAGAGAGTTCGAGTCGGGGGGGCTTCGGGTGGTCGTCCGCGTGGCGGCGTTTGACGACCGGCGTCATGCGCTCCGGGTGATCGACAACCCGCCGGGGGCTCGGGCGACGCTGGAGGAGATGATGCGCCGCGAGCGCTGCCTGGCGGGTGTCAATGGGGGGTTTTTTCACGCAGACGGCACGCCACTGGGGCTCTTGGTGAGCGGGGGCCGTCTCGTGCACGGGATGGAGCGGGCCCGGTTGCTGAGCGGGGTCCTGGCGGTGACAGCCGAGAAGCCGATGCTGTTGCGATATGGGGAGTATCGGTTCGGCCCGCGCACGCGGGAGGGCTTGCAGGCAGGGCCTTTTTTGGTGGACCGTGGCGCGCCGGTCGTCGGCCTGGAGAACCGCAAGCGCGAGCGGCGGACGGTGGTCGCCACGGATGGCCACCATCGCTGGGCGATCCTGGCGACGGGGCCGGTGGGCCTCGCCGACCTCGCGGCGATCTTGGCCGGAGGGGAGACGTGTGCCGGATTCGAGATTTCGAGGGCGCTGAATCTCGACGGGGGTTCTTCGACCGCATTCTGGGCCGATGGGGTCGCGGGCGTGGCCACCGGGGAAGTGGGTTTCGTGCGAAACTTCGTGGCGATCGTCGGGAGGGGCGGGCGTTGAGGATCGGCTGGATCTCCCTGATGTGGCTGTCGGTCGTGCCGCTATCCATCGCGGCCGGGTCCCCTCGGCTCTCGCGGGAGGCCATGCGTTCCGCCGCCGCCTATTCGGTGGCGGAACGCGGGACGGCACTGCTGATCATCCAGGGCGGGGCGACGATCTGGGAGGAGTATTCGGGGGGTGCCGTGGCGGGCGATGCCGCAAGGATCTACAGCGGGACCAAGCTATTCTGGAATCTGGCGGCGCTTGCCGCCGGGGAGGATGGGCTCCTCGATCTGGGGGATCTGGCCGCGGACACCCTTGGCACCTGGCGGGGAGATCCCCGGCGCTCGCGGATCACGATCCGCCAACTGCTGGACTTCACCAGCGGCCTCGACCCCAGCTTTGCCCTGCATGGGGACACGATTGCGGACCGGGATGCGCACGCCGTGGGGCGACCGCTGGTGTCCGATCCGGGGCGGGACTTCATCTATGGCCCGTGCTCCCTCCAGGTCTTTCACGCGATCCTCGGGGCGAAGCTCGCACCCCGCGGCGAGAGCCCGACGGCGTATCTGGAGAGACGCGTCCTGGCGCCGCTCGGGCTCGGGCCCCAGCGCTATCTCGCCGACGCCTCGGGGAACCCCCTGCTGGCTTCGGGATTCATGCTCAGCGCGCGAGAGTGGGCCAAGGTCGGGGCGCTCCTGCTGCGGGGCGGCGCACCGATCCTGCGGGCGCAGGGGTTGCGGGAACGTTTCCGCGGCAGCCGGGCAAACGCATCGTTCGGCCTCGGGTTGTGGAATAATCTGGGATCGCGGCGGTGGGGGGCCCGCGACGGCGATGCCGTCGATATCGAAGAGATGTTGGAGAAAGACTGGCGCGATCAGCGATGGCGTGGCGCATTCCTGTGCCGCGCGGGGCCCGGGGACCTTTTCGTCTCGATCGGCTCCATGGGACAGCGCCTGTACGTTGTGCCTTCGCTCGATCTGGTCATCGTCAGGCAGGGGAAGGGGGCCCGGTTTGCCGACGCCGAGTTCTTGCGGCGACTCTTCGCGGAACTATAAGCCCCGCTTCGTCGGTGCCCGTGCCCGGGCGAGCAAATCTGGGTTGTCTGCCATCAAGGATAATAGTATGTATTAGTATCATGCATGTGGCGCGCCATCCGCGGCCGGTGTGTCATCCCGCGTCACTATTTGTGGGGGGCGCCGGGCTGGAAGGGGGCGTGCCGTGAGGACGGTGTGCGGCTGGTGCGGGTGCGAGATGGGGGAGTCGGTCGAGGGGACAACCGGGGCCGGGAGTGTCTCCCACGGCATATGCGCGGCCTGCGCGGAGTTTTTTGAGATAAACCGGGGGGTTGGGATCCGGGAGTTTGTCCGTGGGCTGGGGGCGCCGGTCTTGATCGTGGGTGGGGATATCCGGGTCGAGCTGGCGAACGGGGCGGCGGGGCGTCAGGTGGGTTTGAACTTGGCCGAGTTGGATGGGTTGCTGATCGGGGACGTGCTGGAATGCGCGCACGCGCGGATGCCGGGGGGTTGCGGCAGTGCGGTGGTGTGCGTGCTCGGTTGCGCGTTGAAGCGTTGCATCATGGAGACGCTGGCGACGGGCGTGGCGATGCATGACATCGAGGCCCGGCAAGAGATTCTCACGGGGCAGGGCCTGCGAGAGATGCGGCTGTGGTTTTCCACGGCGCGGGCTGGTGACCGTGTGCTCTTGAGGATCGACCGTGCGGTGACGGTGACATCCGGCAAGGAGTCGACACTATTTTCGAGCTAGATCCCGTGCCCCGCCCGCGGGGCACCACCGGGGATGAAAATTTGCCTATTCCCCGCCGAAGGGCGAAGGCCCTTCGCTACTAGAGAGTTACGTCGAATTTTCGAGTCAGCATCAATGCCTCGATGGCGGCGGCGACCGCGGCGGGAGGGGCCTTGGGGATGAGGCGTGCGTGCGGTCCGTCGGGGGCGGGTGCCCAAGTGTTGGAGCCATCTGGCGCGACGGAGCAGCGGCCCTGCTCAAGGGACCAGAGGTCGCCGGAGCCGCGGGCGGCGAAAAGCACGGCGGTCTGGTCCCAGCTCTTGTGAGGTTTGATGCCGTTGAACAACTCGTAGGCGCGTCGGACGGGGTCGGTGTGGGGGAGCGTTGCGAGCTTGCCGCCGGTCAGGATATCGACGCCGATCTCGAAGCCGCTGAGGACGATGGGTCCGGGCCATGCGGCGATGGCGTGCTGTGCGGCATCGGGGTGATTGTAGAAGTTGGCTTCGCGTCCCTCGGGGAATCGGCCGCCCATGCAGATCCAGAGGCGGATCTTCTTTTGTGCGAGCACCGGGCCCGGGAGGGGCGAGTGGGCATCGGGGGGGCTCCTGAGGAGTGCGCTGACGTTGCTCAGTTGCCCGATGGTGACCAGCACGACGGTGCCATCGGGCTGTGCGGCGAGGATCTTCCGATATAGCGCCGTGGCGTCTGGGGCGGCTTCGGCGGATGTGAGGTCGTGGGGGAACTCCGCGGCGATCTGGTCGGCGTACCGGGAGTCGCGGAGGCGTCCCGGGCCCTTGTTCACGCCGATGGGGATATCGGGGCGCCCGAGGTAGGTGTTGAGAGCATCGAGGCAGGGTACGCAGGCCGGGTGCTTTGCGCAGACGCCCATGGCGAGGATCCTGATTTCATTCCGTTCGGCGAGGGCGTGGAGCGCGGCGACCGCCCCGACGTCATCGACATCGCCCATGATATCGGTATCGAAAATGACGGGTGCGGGGGCGGCCTGGGCAATCGCGGCGAGGAGGGTCGCGGCGGCCGACGGGAAGAGGCGAGATCTGGCGGGTGATGGGTTAGTCCTCATGGGGCGAATCTGGGGTTTGGCGTTGGGCTTCTTGGGGGAACCGCAGGCGGTCACGGTGATCTCTCTGCGTAGACATAATAAGCCCCCGCGATCTCGGCGCCGGAGGCGTCATAGAACCATGTTTGCAGCGAGGTGCGTCCGCCGGGAAGGGTCGCGGAGAACCGGACACAGTCCGCGGCGGGGTCGGCGGTCTTGGTCTGATCGAAGGCGCCGATTTTCAGCCGGGCCCTGATGACGGGGAAGGGGGGGCCTGCGGGCAGGGTGCCGTCGGTGGCGGCGGTCTCGGCGATGGCGTCGGCGAGCTTGAGCGCCGAATCGCGGGGCCAACGGCGCAATTCAAAGGAGTAGTTGCCGGGCTGGGCGACATCGATGTGCCAGAAGCCGTTCTTCCGGTCGCCGCGCCTGACCTGCGCCTGCTGGTCCACGAAGACATCGGCCCATTCGCAGGCGGTGAGGGTTAGGGGATTCTCGGCGTCGTGGCCGATGACGGCGGGCTGGAATTCGTTGATGCGGTCGCGGACGCCGAGCCACCACTTGTCGAGGTGGGCGCGCATCGGGGCGAGAATCTCGGGGTGCTTCCCGATGACGTTGTGGGCCTGCGTCGGGTCGGCCGCGAGATCGTACAGTTCGCGGTCCTCGATCAGGCGCCATCGTTTCCAGAGCACGGCGGCGCCCTCGCGGCTGGGCACGGCGGGGCTGTCGGGGGCGAAGTGATTCATCCCGTGTGGCATCCGGCTGTAATTGATGACGAGCATGCGGTCCTCGGGGAGCGGCGCCCGCCCTCGGAGCGCCGGGGCGAGGTTGATCCCATCGAAGCGGGCGCCGTCGGGCGAGCGCAGCCCGCAGAGATCGATGAGGGAGGGGAGGATATCCTGGGCCTGGGCGAGACCCGCTATATCGCGAGGTTCCCCGAGGTTTCCGGCGGGCCATCGGAAAAAGCAGGGGACGCGATGGCCGCCCTCCCAGAGGGTGACCTTGCCGCCCTTCATTCCCGCGTTGAAGTATCTCGGGCCGAACGTGCTGCCGTTGTCGGTGAGAAAGATGAGGAGGGTGTCATCGCGGAGACCGCTGTCCCGGAGGAAGCGCTCGAGCGCACCGACGTTCTCATCGATGCTCGCGATCATCGCGAGATAGCTGATGAGCTCCGATCGTTGCGCGGGGGGCATGCGGGGGAGATCCGCCTTGGCCGCGTCGAGCGCGGCCTGTATCGGGGGGCGGAACCGTTCTGGCACGAAGTGGGGCCAGTGCGGGGCGGCGGTGGCGATATAGCAGAAGAATGGCCGCCCCGTCCCCGCCTCGGCCTTCATCCAAGCCATGGCCTCGCGGAAGAAGACGTCGGTGGTGTAGCCCTCGAATTTCTGGCGGCGACCATTGTGGGCGTAGGTGTCGTCAAAGTAGTCATTTTCCCAGGCATCGGGGACGGACCCGATGTGGGAGGAGGGGAACCACAGGCTCTCGTGGAATCCGCGGTCCTGAGGCCGATAGGGGAAGGTGTCGCCAAGGTGCCACTTGCCGAAGATGCCCGTGCGGTAGCCGGAGGCCCCGAAGATCTCGGGCATCGTGGGGAATTCGGGGCGCAGGATGGCCCGCCCGCTGCTGACATTCATCGCGCCGTTGCGGAGGGCATCGACTCCTGTCATCAGTTGCCCGCGGGTGGGCGTGCACATCGGGGCGACATGGAAGTCGGTGAATCGCAGGCTCTCGGCGTGGAGCCGATCCAGGTTTGGCGTCTTGAGGGCGGGGTTGCCGTGGCAGGAGAGTTCGCCGTATCCCTGATCGTCCGTGATGACGAGGATGACGTTGGGCGCCTCGCGGGATTGCGGCGCGGCGTGCGCGGCGTGCGCGAGGCAGAGGGCGAGCGCGATGGGGGCGGCGAGGGTCGGGGCGGACGGGCGTCTCATCTCTTGGCTGCCTCTATTTTTGGCGGGCGCGACATGAGTTCGCCGATGGTGGCGGTGAGCGCCGCGGGGTGTCCCTTGATCTTCAGGTAGCGGTGTCTCTTGGCCCAGTCGGTATTCCATTGGGTGTGGCCATCGGAATCGACGACGATGCGGCCCTTCTCGACGACGGTCCAGAGATCGGGCTGGGGGCCGCGCACGGCGGCGAGCACGGCGGCCTGATCGTGGCTGGGCTTGCCGACCTCGAGCGCGGGGCGCCCGTGATGGGGGCGGAGTTCGAAGGCGCGGCGCACGGGGTTGGTCGTTGGCGTGGCGAGGAGTTCGGTGCCGGTGATGAGGGCGTAGCCGACCTCGTAGCCCTGCCAGAGCATGGGGCCGGGCCATTCGTTGACGACGGTGACCGCGGCGGCGGGATCGAGCTTGATATTCGTTTCCGGGTTGGCGGTCCTCGGGAAGCCGCCGCCCATGATCACGGTCTGGCGAACCTTTTGGCGGATGAGTTCGGCGCCGGGGAGGGGGCTGATGTCATCCGGGGCGGAACGGAGCAGGTCCTCGAGATTGCTGAGCGCGCCGACGCTGCAGATGACCACCGACGCGTCGGGCCGCCCGGCGAGCGCGCGGCGGTAGACCGTCACGGCATCGGGCATCTGGTCGTCGGCCTTCGCGTCGTTGGGAAATTCGTCCCGGAGGGCGGGCGCGTAGGCGCTCGGGACGCGGCCGGTGGTCTTTGCGCCATCCTTGTCTGTGCCGATGGGGATATCGGGGCGCCCGTACCACGTGTTGATGGCGTCGGCCGCGGCGGCGGAGGCGTTGGAGGGGTCCTTGCGGTTGGTGACGATCGCGAGGATCTCGGCCTCGCCGAGGTCGGCGAGGGCGTGCAGGACAGCGAGCGCCCCGGCGTCGTCGCAATCGTTGGCCATGTCGGTGTCGAAGATGACGGGGACCGGGGCGGTGTGGGCGAACGATGTCGCGAGTATCGCGACGGCGATTGGGGGGAGGGCTTTCATAGGGCAAAGGTCAAAGGTTGGCCTTGGTTCGCGGGTCCCGGCTCCGCCGGGACCAAAAGCGGTGTCGCCGCTGCGCTCTGCCACCGCAGTCCAAAAGTGGACCGTCTCCTTCGCCAGCCTTGAGAGGAGGCGAGCAACCGCAACCCTCATGAAGCTTCCGGGTGGATGGCGCCCCGTTTCCCTGCGCGATTGGGGAGGGGCCAATTCTTGGGATTGCCGGGGTCATGGCATCGGGATGCCGCGGTCGCGGCAGAATTGTTCGAGTTCCGATCGGGTGGGCAGCGAGGGTTGGGCGCCCATGCGGGTGGCCGAGAGGGCACCGGCAAGGGAGGCGAGGCGGACGGCGTCCGGCATGGCGAGGCCGGAACCCAGGCCATAGGCCAGCGCTCCCGTGAAGGCGTCTCCCGCGGCAGTCGAATCGGCCGCCTGAATTTCGATCGTGGGCACGAGGGACATGCTTCCCGCCTCGGCGAGTAGGGCACCCCTGGCCCCGAGGGTGATGATCGCGCACCGCGGGCCGGCCTCGAGCAATCTGGCCGCGGCGGCGCGGGCGCCGGCCTCGTCGCGCACGGGGAGGCCTGTGAGCCGCTCGGCCTCGGTCTCGTTGGGTTTGATGCAGGTCACGTGGCGCAGCAAGGCGGTGGGGAGTGGCTCGTCGGGTGCGGGCGCGGGGTCCAAGATGACGGTCACCCCGGCTTCCGCGGCGATCTCGGCGGCGCGGGTTACCGCGGACAGGGGCGTCTCCAACTGCATGACGAGGACATCGGCGCCGCGGATGCGGTCGGCGGCGCGGTCGATGTCTTCCGGGGTCAGGGCATGGTTGGCGCCGGAGGCGACGG
Organism: uncultured Verrucomicrobiales bacterium; assembly: GCA_964651705.1. Taxonomy (GTDB): domain Bacteria; phylum Verrucomicrobiota; class Verrucomicrobiia; order JADLBR01; family JADLBR01; genus JADLBR01. The sequence continues at coordinate 12,896 of CAZYWZ010000101.1, read as the reverse complement.
AGATGGCGTTCTCGCCTCGCTCATCGACGAGGATCAGCGCGACACCGGTGGCGCGTTCGGGATCCCTCGCGATGAGGTCGGTCAGGATGCCGTCGCGCTCATACCCGGCGATGGCCTGGTCGCCGAAGGCGTCCGCGCCCACGCGCGCGACGAAGGTGACCTCCGCGCCGAGGCGAGCCGCGGCGACGGCCTGGTTGGCGCCCTTGCCGCCGGGCGCGACCACGAAGGTCCCGCCGGTGACAGTTTCCCCCGGCGCGGGAATGCGCCGGGATTTCACGACCATGTCGGTGTTCGAGCTGCCGACGACGACGATTTTCGGGCGTTTCATAAGATTTGGCTGGCGAGGGCCAGGCTGGGAGTTGACCTAGAGTGGGAGAATGAGGGTTTGGAGTGCGGCGTCGCAGGCGCCGCTTTGGGTTCGTCCTCACGGCCCGCCTGGTTCCACGCAACGCTAGGTCCCAAGACACCTGCTCGGTGTTTCGATCCAAAGCGTCGCCTGTGACGCCGCAGTCCAAAAAGAGGCATGGCCCTAGCCTGTCGCAGGGCTGTCGTGTCGATTGGGCGGCAAGGTTTCCACATAATAGATGGGCAGGGTACGCTATAGTCCGGCAGCGATGATGAGCAGCAGGCCGAGGATATAGCCCGCGAACATCAGGCCGATCAGCTTGTCCGTGCCCTTGGGGGCATCCTTGAATTCCTTCCAGATGAACACGCCCCAGAGCGCGGCGACCAAGGTGGCGCCCTGCCCGAGGCCGTAGGAGATCGCCGGGCCGGCGACGCCGAAGGCGATGATCGAGAACATCATGCCGACCGCCCAGATCATGCCGCCCACGATGCCCCAGAGGTGGTCCTTGCCGGTGCCCCGGAGATACTCGGTGGGCGCGACGGGTTCGCCCTTGAAGGGTTTGAGCATGATGGCGGTATTGAAGACGAAGTTGCTGACGAAGATGCCGATCGAGAACAGCACCATGGCGGTGTACGGGCTGAGTTTCTGTGGTTCCATCTCGACGAACTCGGGCGACATCGCGGCGGCGACGAAGCGGTAGAAAAAGCCCATGAGGACGCCGCAGAGGATGGCGAGGACGAGGCCGAGGGTGCCGCGCGAGGCACCCTGGCCGGGGAGTCGTCGGTAGGCCATCGCGTCGAGGACGATCGCGGCGGCGATCAGCGCGACGCCGGCGAAGAGCATGACGGGCTGACCCTCGGGTTGGCCGATGTAATTCACCACGACACCGATGACCAGCGCCATGCCGATGCCCACCGGGAAGGCGACGGCCATTCCCGCCAGCGCGATCGCGGCGACCAGCAGGATATTCGCCGCATTGAAGATGACGCCGCCGAGCAGCGCCGAGCGCAGGTTCTCGGGCGACGCCTGCCGGAGGTCATCGAGGAAGGGCCGACCCGCGTCGCCGAAGCTGCCGAGGGTGAAGGCGAAGAGCAGCGAGGCGAGGAGGACGCCGATGACGTAGTCCCAATAGAAGAGTTCGAATCGCCAAGTCTTGCCGGCGAGTTTCTGGGTGTTGGCCCAGGAGCCCCAGCAGAGCATGGTGATGATGCAGAAGATGACGGCGATGGCGTAGTTTTGCAGGACGAACATGGCGGATTACCTCGGGGTTGGGGGTTGGCTGCAGAGTTGGACGAAGGCTTCGGTCGCGCGCGTGATCTGCTCGGGGGTGACGGTGAGGTAGCGATGCCCGCCACCCGCGGCGGGCGCGAACGTGGTGACGCCGTCGTCGGCGACGGCGACGGTCCCTTCCCCCGAAAGCCCGAAGTAGCCCCGGTCGGGCCAGACGGCGTAGAGGACGCTGGTAAGGTCCCACGTGGGACGGCAGTGGGGCGGGGGCATGTAGACCATGTACGACTCGACGAGGGGATGGTTCGCCACGTAACCGTAATCGCGCAGGATACTATCCGCCGGATAGGGGATGGCGATTCCGACCTCGAAGCCGCTGAAGATCATCGGCCCGGGCCACCCGGCAACCAATTTCTTGGCGGCGGGGATGTCTTTGATCACGTTGTATTCCTTGTGCGTCTTGCCCTTGATCGGCTGGAACGCGCCGAACATGAGGGAGAGGACGCGGGCCTTCTTGGCGACGAGGTCGCGCCCACTCAGGGGCGAGATGGCGTCCGGGGGCGAATCGAGCAGTCTGGCGAGGTTGGAGGAGAAGCCGACCTGCGCGACGGCGACCGAGCCGTCGGCCTCGGCGACCAGGGCCTTGCGCAGGACCGTCACGGCATCGGGGGCTTCGGCACCGCTCTTGAGCTTGCGGGGGTATCTCGGCTTGCCGCCATCCATGGTCTCGATGATGCCGAGGTATTTGCCCTTCTCCGGCGTGACGCCGCCGCGGACGGCGCCCACGGGGACATCACCGCGACCGTAGAAGATATTCACCGCCTCGATGAATGGCGCGGAGAGCGGGTGATCCTTGGTGGAGGTGACCGCGATCAGGCGGCAGTGACCCCGGGACTCGAGGGCATGGATCATGCCGAGGGCCAGGGTGTCGTCCACGTCATTCCCCATGTCGGTGTCGAAGATCAGGGGGATTGGGTTCGGGGTGCTGGGTGCTGGGTTCGTGGGTCTTGGTTCTGGGTTCGCGGTGGCTGCCGGTGCCTCGGCGGCGCAGATGCCGATGGACAGGATGGCGGTGAGGATGGGTTTCATGCGCGTCTCTTCCTTTCTGGATTCGTGGCGAGAGTTTTGACAGAGCGCCGCTCGACGAGGCCCGTGGGGATGGTCCGCGTGACCGGGGCCGAGGTGTTCCCGCCGATCCGGGCAAAGAGGACCTCGGCGGCGACGCGGCCCAGCGCGTCCACGTCTTGCGCGACGGTGGTGATGGGGGTCGCCACGTGCGGGGCGTAGGGATGGTCGTCGAACGCCACGAGGGACAGGTCGTCCGGGAGGCGCAGCCCGGCTTCGGCGACGGCGCGCAGGGCGCCCAGGGCGATGAGGTTGCCCATCGCGAAGAGGGCCGTCGGGCGCGGCCGGGTGCGGAGGAGGCGCCGCGTCGCCCGATAGCCCGAGTCTTCCAGAAACGTGTCCCCGGCGACCAGCGACGGATCGAAAGGCAACCTGCGGGCCGCCAGGGCGACGCGCAAGCCAGCGATCCGATCGCGATTCGTGGACGTGCCCGGCAGGCCTTGGAGCACGCCGATGCGCCGGTGCCCCGCATCCAGCAGGTGGCGCGTCGCCTGACGGGCGCCGCCGACGTTATCGGAGGTGACCGCGGGCAGCGGGAGCCTCGGGAAGTGGCGGTCCACCAACACGACGGGGACGCGTCCCCGCGCCATCGGTCGCAGGTGGGCATCGGACAGGCCGACGGGGCACAGGATCAGGCCATCCACCTGACGCCGCATCAGTAGCCCGATGGCCTCCAGTTCCAGATCGGTGTCCTCCTGGCTGTCGGCCAGCAGGACCGAGTGCCGCTGGTCCCGCGCGGCCACCGCGATCCGGTGCGCGATCCGCGCGAAGAAAGGATTCGACACGTCCGGGATCACCAGCCCGATCGTCGCGGTCTTCTTCAGCCGCAGGCCGCGCGCGATTGGATTCGGCGAGAAATCTAGGCGCCGGGCCAGGCGCTGCACCGCGCGCTGCGTCTTTTCGCTGATCCGGTACCGCGCGCCCTGCCCGTTGATCGAGCGGGAGACCGTCGTGACCGAGACCCCGAGGCGGGCGGCGATGGCCTTCAGTGTTGGCGAGGCGTTCCGCATGGTGGCGCAAACGTTTGTGCTAGGGTGGGCGCGGGCGGGCGTCGCGTCAAGCGGGGAATTTTACCCCCCGCGGGATCTCGCTCGTGAAGCGCGACAGCGGCGTAGCGGGGAGCGTGAGCGACCCGTGCGACGGCCCTTTTGCGGCTCGTTATGGGGAGGACCGCAGGGGTTGATCTGGGCTATCTCGCGCCGGGCGACATGGTTTTCGTGGCGTTTGGCACCGACGGTCCCGGCACGGGTTTGGGCACGGCCGGCAACGACGGGTTCTCCCACGATTTCACTATCGCGTTCACGGCGATCCCCGAGCCCACGACGTGGCTGCTGGTTTTCGTGGGGGGCGGGATCCTGTTGGCCGGCCGCTATCGCCGCCGCTGATCGGAGGGGATGAGAATTCTCGCCATAGCGCTGTGCGCGGTCGGATTGGCGGCGAAGGTCGAATGGGTGCCCTTGTTCAACGGCAGGGACCTCGGTGGCTGGCATCTCCAGAAGGAGCGCGGGCAGCATGGCACCGGGGGGAACTGGGGCGTGACGGGAGATGGCGTGCTCTTTGGCGAGCAGGGGCCGCCGGGGTCTGGCAACGGCGGCTTTCTGCTGACCGACGAGAAGTTTTCCGAATTCGAGATGGAGCTCTCCCTGCGGCCCGACTGGGGGCCGGACAGCGGCGTTTTCGTTCGCGCCGATGAGCGCGGGGGTGGCTGGCAGGTGTACGTGGATCACCACGACCACGGCAACGTCGGGCACATCCGCCTAGAGACAAAGCCGTACAGCGTGCCATTCCGGCCGTTCGGTTTCTCGCGAATCGATCCCGCGAGGCCGAAACTAGAGATGGCGGCTGACGCGCGGGCCAAGAACTGGGGCGAGGGGGTCTACGAAGAATGCTGCACGCAAGAGGCATGGCTCGCGGCCTGGAAACCGGATGGCTGGAATCGGCTGCGCATCCGCTGCACCGGCGGGGCGCTGCCCGTGATCGAGACTTGGGTGAACGACCTCAAGGTCTGCCGATTCAACGCCGCCACGACGACGCACCCGGATTTCGATCGGGACAGGGCGCTGGGGGTGGTTCAAGGGTCGGGTTCGATCGGTCTGCAGGTCCATGGGGGCAAGAACTGGAGGGCGGGCCAGCGGGTCTATTGGAAGGACCTGCGGATCCGGCGACTCTGATCTCGAGATTGAGGCGGGCTACGAGGGTCTGGCGAGGCTTGCGGGCCTCGCCCCAAGCCGCATCTTTATTGCGATGCCTTCGGGTCAGAAATGCTCGCGCCGTGTGCGGTGGTGGCCATGGGTGCATGCGGTGGCGCGCGGGGGGTCACCGGCGAGGGTGGCCGGCCTGACCCTGGCGATCCCATGTGCGATGGCGGTCGTTGTTCTCGATGCGGGTGCGGCCACAAACCTGATCCCGTTCGGCGCCACGTGGCGCTATCTCGACGACGGGTCCAGCCCCGGGGAGTCCTGGAAGTCCGCGTCCTTCGATGACGCCTCGTGGTCCTCGGGGCCGGCCGAGCTCGGATACGGGGATGGCGACGAGGCCACGGTCGTCTCGTATGGGACCGAGGCGACCAATAAGTTCATCACGACGTACTTCCGCCGCCTTTTCGTTGTGCCGGACCCGTCTCCCTTTTTGGCGGCGGCACTCGACATCGTGCGGGACGATGGCGCGGTCGCGTATCTCAACGGAACGGAGATACTCCGGGACAACATGCCGGCGGCCCCGGCGCCGATCACCAAAGACACCATGGCGACGTTCGCCATCGCGAATGCGGACGAGCGCATGACGAACTCCTTCTGGGTGCCTGACGCGGCACTCCTGCCGGGAACCAATTGCCTTGCCGTTGAAATCCACCAGGTCCTGCCCGATAGCTCGGACATCTCGTTCAACGCCAGGCTGTCTGCGGTCACCACGCCAAGCGTGGTGCGCGGCCCCTACCTGCAGATGGGGACGACCAATTCCGTGGTCGTGCGCTGGCGCACGGATGCCGCGACTGACAGCCGCGTCATCTTTGGCGGCGACGCGACCAACATGCCCTTTGCGGCGTACCAGCACGCGATGACGAACGAGCATGTCGTCTCGATAACTAATCTGTCGCCCGCCACCCGGTACCATTACGCCATCGGCACATCCTCCAACATCCTGTCGGGAGGGGAGGGTTATACCTTTGCCACGGCGCCGCCCGTCGGTTCGAGGGTGCCAACGCGAATCTGGGCCATCGGGGATTCGGGGTCCGCCGACGACTACGCCAGGGCGGTCCGCGACTCCTATCTTGCCGTCGCCGGCGCCGGGCCGGCAGACGTCTGGCTGATGCTGGGGGACAACGCCTATGAGGTCGGTTCTGACGGCGAGTTTCAGTCGGCGGTGTTCGACATGTACCCTTCGATACTAAGGAACACGGTGGCGTGGGTCGCATTCGGCAACCATGACTCGTACGCCGCCGATGGCGCTTCATACTTTGATGCGTTCACTCTGCCAACTGGGGGCGAGGCTGGCGGTTCGCCCTCGGGCACCGAGAGGTACTACGCGTTCGACCACGGGAACATACACTTCGTCTGCCTCGATTCACAGGGTTCGGGTCGGATGACCACCGATCCTATGCTCCAGTGGCTCGCGGCCGATCTCGCCTCTACCACGCAGAAGTGGATCATCGCCTTCTGGCACCATCCTCCCTACACGAAGGGCTCTCACGATTCGGACTCGGAGGTCGAGCTGATCGAGATGCGGGAGAATGTGCTGCCCATTCTCGAGGCCGGGGGCGCCGACCTCGTTCTGGGGGGACACTCGCACGTCTACGAGCGCTCCAGATTCGTGGATGGGTTCTATGCGACGCCCACGACTCTTGGGGGCGGGACGGTCAAATCCTCTGGCGAAGGGCGCGAGCATGGGGATGGCGCATACCATAAGCCCGATGGGACGGGCCATGCGGGCACGGTCTACGTGGTGATGGGATCTTCTTCCAGGATCGGGGACTGGATTGGCGGGAGTTCCGCGACGACCAATCCCGCCCCTCACCCGCTGATGGTTGAGTCGCTCCGGCTCTACGGGTCCATGCTCATCGACGTGGACGGCGATCGACTGGACGGGAGGTTCATGGATTCCGGAGGGACGATCCGGGACCATTTTACGATACTCAAGGGCACCACCGTCCATGCCGACGCCCCGGACGGGGAGGCGTGGGAGTACGGCGGAAACACCGCGACGTTGCGCATCACCCGTTCCGGCGCGACGAACTTCCCGGTGACCGTGTCCTGTTCCATTGGGGGGAGCGCATCCAATGGCGTCGATTACGCGCTGGTGACGAACGCGCATCTCATGGCGGCCGGCGTCTCGTCGGCCGATGTGGTCGTGACTCCCATTCTCGATGACCTGGCCGAGGGCGACGAGATGGTGACACTTTCCTTGATGGGCGGGGACTCGTACAGCGTGGGTCCCACGAACTCTGCCGCCGCCACGATCCATGACCGCGCGCTCGACGGTTGGCGCGCGGCACAATTTGGACCGGACTCCGAAAACCCCGCCGTGGGGGCTCGCCTTGCCGATCCCGACCGAGACGGGATCCCCAACCTCATCGAGTTTGCCATGGGCCTGGATCCCTTCGCGTTCGATCGGGCGGGCGGGTGCGCTGCACCGGGCGACGATCTGATCTTCCGTTTCCAACGAAACGCGGGTGCAACCGACGTCACCCTCGTTGTCGAGGGTTCGACGTCGCTGGATCCCGGGGAATGGATCGGCTTGGCCACGCTTCCGCCCGGGGGGGCATGGGAGACGCATGCGGCAGGCGTCGGGGTCCTAGACTCCGGGGAGCCTCCACAGCTTCAGGTGACGGTCACCTTGACGAATGCCCTGTTGTTGGGGGAGAGGTATTTCCTGCGGCTTCGATGTGGGCCGTGACCGCGGAGCCACGGGCAGAATCTGGTTTTGTCTTTTTGCCCGACGGGCCCGGCCCCGGGGCCGTCGGGCATGTCACGGGTCGGGTGTTCGTTCGTCGCGGCCAGACAAGAACGGCCCGGGGGGCGGTGCGGCAACTGCGGGGCGTGGGTGGGGCGGCTGTCCTCTCGTGGCCCGATTCAAATATTCAGGTGGGCGGAGAGAGCTTTCAGCCCCTTTTCATATCTTGCCTGCAATCCTGCGCCTCCGATCTGTTTGATCCCGCTCTTGCCGATGTCGGGCAGACGGTCGCGCATCAACGGCAAGAGTTCTTTCAGGCTGATGATAGCGCCGAACTGCAGGCCCAGAAGGTCCAAGACTTGCCGGTTGGCTTCGGTGACTTCGTTCACCACGGCAGGATCTTCCGCGCTGGGACAGGTGTGATGTCGCCCCCAAACGGAGCCGGTCGGGCTGGGTTTTCTTCGCTCACAATGCTCGCAGATGCTGTCGTAACATTCCACGAATTCCGTCTCGATATCTCGGTTGTTCTGAATGGCCCGCACAACGCGAGTCATGCCGACGCGGGTATAGCCGGTCTTCTGGCCACCCTCACCGAAAGCAGCGACGACATAAGTGGGATGATACGGTCGCAAACGGATCAGGGTGACGTTTTCTGTGTCTTGCCCGACGCACTTGCCCCCTGTGAGGAGGATGAGAGTTCCCAAGAATCTTCGACGATCAATATGGTTGGTGTCCATGCCCCTTGCTCATCCCGGGGTCACCCGGTGGCATAAGTCCCCTTCACGCGAGCCAGAACGAGAAGTAGAGGTACATGCCGAGGACGGCGAGGAGGATGGAGGTGGCGAGCAGTCGATTGCCCCAGTCCCAGCTGGCCTTGATTTCGGCGGCGGCCTCTCGGGTGATGGAGGCGTAGGTGAGGCCCTCGATGCGCTTGTCGTCGGGAGGCGGGGTGAGGAGGGAGGCGACGATGACGATGACGAGGCAGAGGCCGAAGAGGATGCCGGCGAAGTAAAGGAAGTTGAAGTCGCCGATGGCGGCGAGGAGTGCGGGGTGCTCGATCTTGCCCTTGCCGCAGAAGGCCTGGATGGTGAGTTTTGCCATGCCGAGGAGGAAGCCGGCGGAGAGGCCCCAGGTGGCGCCGGAGGAATTGATGCGTTTCCAGAACACGCCGAGGAGGAATACGGCGGTGATGGGCGGGGCGAGGTAGCCCTGGACGCTCTGGAGGTACTGGTAGAGGCCGCCGCCAGAGATGCGGGCCATGACGGGGATCCAGAGGATGCCGAGGCCGACGACCGCGGTGGTGGCGACCCGGCCGACGAAGAGGAGGTGTTTCTCGGATTGGCCCGGGCGGATTTTCTCGTAGATATCGACGGTGAAGAGGGAGGCCGAGGAGTTGAATAGGGAGGCGAGGGAGCTCATCAATGCGGCGAGGAGGCAGGCGACGATGAGGCCGCGGAGACCGGAGGGCAGGAGGTTGATGACGAGGGTGGGGAAGACGTAGTCGCCATTGATGACCTCGACGCCGCCGACGATCTTGGGCGGGATGACGAGGATGCCCTTCTGGTGCAGGGCCCAGCCGATCATGCCGGGGATGAGGAAGATGAGCACGGGCCATACCTTGAGCAGGCCACCGAACAGGGCGCCGCGGCGCGCGGTGGTGAGGTCCTTCGCGGCGAGCGTGCGCTGCACGATGTATTGGTCCGTGCACCAGTACCAGATGCCGACGATGGGCGAGGCGATCAGGACGCCGAGCCAGGGAAAGTCCGGGTCCGAGAGGGGCCGCCAGAGGGCGAACTGGTCGGCGTTGGCCTTGCACATGGCGATGAGCTCGCCCCAGCCGCCCAACTTGGCGAGGCCGAAGCCGGTGATGCAGAACGACCCGAGGAGCAGGATGACGGCCTGCGGGGTGGCGGTGAAGAGGATCGCGCGCATGCCGCCGAAGACGGTGTAGACGCCGGTGATGATGACCGTGGCAAAGGCGCCGACCCAGAAGGCGTTCTCGGGGCTGCCGAAGGTGTCGGGCAGGAGGGCCTGGAAGACGATGGCGCCGGCGTAGACCGTGACGCTGACCTTGGTGAAGACGTAGGCGACCAGCGAGACCACCGAGAGGATCCATCGGGTTCGGGCGCTGAAGCGGCGCTCCAGGAATTCCGGGATCGTGTAGACGCCGGCGCGGTAATAGAAGGGGACGAAGACGTAGGCGAGCATGACCAGGACCCAGGCGTGCAATTCCCAGTGGGCCATCGCCATGCCGGTGGAGGCGCCCTGTCCCGCGAGGCCCACGATGTGCTCGGAGCCGATGTTCGATGTGAAGACCGAGGCGCCGATCACGATCCAGCCGGCATTGCGACCCGCGAGGAAGTAGTCGGCGGTATCCTTCTGGTGGCGGCCGTACCACCAGGCGACGAAGCCGATGACGCAGAAGTATAGGCCGATCATGGCCCAATCGAGGCCGGACATGGTGGGGTTGGCGGTGGCGGCTAGGTAGATCATGGTGTTCGGTTTTTAGGGTTTGGGCGAATCTCGTAGCCCATCTGGTAACAGATGGGCGGCCACGGTCTTACGACCGTGGCTACGATGGAGCTAGCGCTGGCCATAATAGGCATCGGGGCCGTGCTTGCGGCGAAAGTGTCTGTCCAGCAGGTATTGCGGGATGGTGCAGGCGGGGGGATCGAGCTGCCAGGTGAGGGCGGCCATCTGGGCGCAGTGCTCGAGGGCGATGGCGTTCTCGACGGCGTGTTCCACGGTCTGGCCCCAGGCGAAAGGGCCGTGGCCGTGGACGAGGGCGGCCGGGATCTGCATCGGGTCGATGCCGCGGCCCCGGAAGCATTCGGCAATGACGCGGCCGGTGTGGAGCTCGTAGTCCTTCGCGACCTCGGATTCGGTGAGGGGCCGCGCGACGGGGACGGGGCCATAGAAGTGGTCGGCGTGTGTGGTGCCGAGCGGGGGGATCTCGCGCCCGGCCTGGGCGAACGCGGTGGCGTGGGTCGAGTGGGTGTGGACGATGCCGCCGATGTCGGGGAAGGTCTCGTAGAGGTGGAGGTGCGTGGGGGTGTCTGAGGAGGGTTTGGCGGCGCCCTCGACGGTCCGGCCCCCGGGCAGGGAGACGATGACGATGTCGTCCGCGGTGAGCCTGTCGTAGGGGACGCCGCTGGGCTTGATGGCGACGATGCCGGCGCGGCGGTCCGCGGCGCTGGCGTTGCCCCAGGTGAGCGTGACGAGGCCCGCTTCGACGAGGGCGAGGTTGGCGCGGAGCACCCGTTGCCTGAGTTCGTCGTGTGGCATCAGGCGCGGGTGCGGTTGCGGATGTCGATGAGCGATTTCATGACGCCGGCGAGGTTGCCTTGCCATGCGGTGGTGCCGAACGCGTCGTGGAGCGTGCGATACAGGCCATAGAGTTCCGCGTAAATGGCATGGGCGGCGGGATCGGGCTTGAAGACGCGGGGTTTCAGGCCGGTCATGGCGGCCTGGGCCGCGTGGCAATCCGGGTGGACGCCTCCGACGACGGCCCCGGCGATGGCCGCGCCGAGCGCGCAGGTCTGCGCGGAGCGCGAGACCTTCATCGGGCGACCGGTGATATCGGCGTAGATCTGCATGGTGAGCGGACTCTTCTCGGCGATGCCGCCGCAGTTGACGACCTGCTCCACCTTGACGCCGTATTCCTCGAAACGGTTGATGATCGTGAGCGCCCCGAAGGCCGTGGCCTCGATCAGCGTGCGGTAAATCTCGGCCGGCGTCGTATAGAGTGTCTGTCCGACCAGCAGGCCGGTGAGGCGCTGGTCCACCAGGACCGTGCGGTTACCGTTGTTCCAGTCTAGCGCGAGCAGGCCGGACTCGCCGGCCTTGATTTTCGCCGCGGCGGCCTGGAGCGCCTCGTGGGTGCCGGCCCTGCCGCCGGGTTGTAAATAATTCACAAACCAATTAAATATATCGCCGACGGCGGACTGCCCGGCCTCGAGGCCGTAGTGGTTGGGCAGGACGCTGCCGGGCACGATGCCGCAGAGGCCGGGGATGTCGGCGAGCGCCTGTTCGGCGGGGACGACCATCATGTCGCAGGTGCTGGTGCCGATGATCTTCACGAGGGTGCCTGGGGCGATGCCGGAGCCGACGGCGCCGAGGTGTGCATCGAAGGCGCCGATGGCGACGGGGAGGCCCTCGGGGAGGCCGGTGCGCTTGGCCCATTCCGGGGTCAGCCGACCGGCGGGCTGGTCGATGGTGGCGGCGCGGGTGCGGAGACGAGAGCGGAGCTCGGCCATCTTGGGATCGAGGCGCGCGAGGAACTCCTTGTCGGGGTAACCGCCCCAGCCGTCGTGGAACATGCCCTTGTGGCCGGCGGCGCAGATGCCGATGGAGAGCTTGTCGGGGTGCTCGGTGCCGGTGAGCATCGCGGGGATCCAGTCGGCGCACTCGACCCAGAGGTGCGCGGCGTCGAAGACGTCGGGGCTGGTGCGCAGGCAGTGGAGGATCTTGCTAAAGAACCATTCCGAAGAGTAGGTGCCGCCGCATTTCGCGAGGTAATGGGGCCGGATCTCGCGGGCGAGGGCGGTGATCTCGGCGGCCTCGGCGACGCCGGTGTGGTCCTTCCAGAGCCAGGCCATGGCGGCGGGGTTCTTGGCGAAGCGTTTCTGGAAGGCGAGGGGCTTGCCGTTGGCATCCACCGGGATGGGGGTGCTGCCGGTGGTATCGACGCCGATGCCGACGATCTGCTCGGGACGGAAGCCGCGCACCGAGCGCCTCGCGGCGGCGAGGGTGGCGCGGACGACCTTCTCGGCGCCGAGGACGTAATCGGCGGGGTGCTGGCGGGCGAGGTTGGGGTCGCGGGAGAGGATGACGCCCTGGGTGCCGTGGGCGAAATTCCATACAGCGGTGGCGATCTCGCGACCGTTGGCGCAGTTGACGATCAGGGCGCGAACGGAGTTCGTGCCGTAGTCGAGCCCGAGGGCGTATTGGGTTTTCATGGCTGGGGGGAAATAATGCCCGGGAACGCGGCGGGTGTCGAGATTTGCGGCCGGGGTGAGGCGGGCATCGGGCGCGAGACTATCCTCTGGCGCGCGGGGCCTCAACGCCAATTTGCGTCAGAGGATCGCCAGATCGCGAACGTGCGGGCTGGCGTGGGATCCATGCCCCGTGGGGCGGGGCGCGCCGCGGCGAGGTTGGCGAGGTCGCTTTGCGACACCTCGACGGGAGGGAGCGCGCGCGGATGTTGTCGAACAGGCCGGAGGCTGGAGGCTGGAGACCGGAGGCTGTAGGGGAATGGGCGCAGTCAGGACATCGGTAACACACTTCGTTCAGGACATAGGTAACACTTCGT
>CAZYWZ010000100.1:12888-24821 GCA_964651705.1 uncultured Verrucomicrobiales bacterium | reverse complement strand
GGGAATAGGCAAATTTTCATCCCCGGTGGTGCCCCGCGGGCGGGGCCCGGGATCTGACTCGAAAATTGGTCGCGATGTAGGCTGCGCCTTGGCGCACGCGGACCGTCGATTCGGCGGCGTGCGCCAAGGCGCAGCCTACCGTTTTCCGCTCCGGTGGTGCCCCGCGTGCCGCCGGCGGGGTTGGCCTGAAACTTGGAACCACGGATATCGGGCATGCCGCGGACATTTTGTAGGTTGGGAATGGATTACGCCGACGGCCCGTAAGGCAGGCATTCCCCCGCCAGAGGCGGGGGAATGCCTGCGCCACGCGGAAAAGTTCCCCCCTGAATGATGGCGGACGAGACGGCGACCCTATTTTGGACTGCGGCCCTCCGATCGATCGCGAAGTTTGTGATCGGTCCGGGCTACGCCTTCATCCCCTTCGTGTCGAACGCCAGCCGCTCGTCATCCTTTAGCAGCGCATCCCACGTCACCCGCTGCCCCGAATACGCCGCCTTCCTGCCCAGGATGGTGACCAGGTTGCTCTGGACGCTCGGCACCACCGTCGGGTTCGAGAAATCCCCCCCGGTGATCGCCTTGTAGAACGACTCGATGTTCACCACGATGCCGGACCGGTACAGCTTCGTGTTCTCCCCGCCCCGGTAGAAGTTCTCCCCGCGGATGAGCACCGCGCCGGCGTACTGCGTCTCCAGCACGCCCTTGCTGCCGAACATCCGGTTGCGGATGCCGTCCGGCTTCGTGCCGTGGCCCACCATCTGCCGCGAGCTGAACGTGATCCCCACGTTCTTCGGGTACTGGAACATGCAGACGAAATGGTCCCAGCAATCCCCCACCGGCCGCTGCGTGCGCCCGCCGGTGCCGTCGGCCCAGAGCGGCGCCTGGTTGTCCATGATCCAGTTCATCACGTCCAGCGTGTGGATGTTCTGCTCGGTGATGATATCCCCGGAGAGCGCCCGATCCAGGCCCCATGCCCGCAGCCGATCTTCCGCCGTCGGGTTCCCCTTGGCCAGACTGTCGTACATCGGCTTGAACGGGCACTCCGCGTGGTACACCGCCTCGCCAAAGGCCATGTCCCCGATCGCCCCCGCGTGCACCCGCTTGATCGCCTCGATGAAAAATTCGTCCGCGCGTGTCTGGAAATCCACGAGGAACACCCGCTTCTTGGCCGTCGCCTGCTTCCCGCTATCGCCCACCGACTGGCAACCTGGCACATCGACCGCGATCGGCTTGGCAAGATACACGTGCTTGCCCGCGGCGACCGCATCCGCCGCCTGTTGCGGGTGAAAATAGGGCGGGGTCTCGATCGCCACCGCCTCGACATCGCTCTCCAGCAGCCTCTTGTAGCCATCCAGGCCCGTGTACAGGCGATCCGCCGGCACGTTCAGTTGCTTGCCCAGTTCGTCGACCCGATCCTGAAAATAGTCCGCGCCCGCCACCACCTCGAAACCGCCGTGCTCCGCAAAGAGCTTCGCGATCAGCCTCCCGCGACCCCCGCAACCGATCAGCCCGAATTTCACCTTCGGGCCCGATGGCGCCACCTTCGGTTTCTCCTCCTCCGCCCGCAGCCGCCCCCCGATCGCGGCCAGCGCCGCCGTCCCACCTGCCGCCGCCAAAAATCCCCTGCGATCCGTCATGCCAGCGCCCATATCATGCCTCCGGTTTGAAGTTAGGCGATCAGTACATGCGATCCCCGCCGCCGATTCAAGGCCGATCCCCGGCCAGACACATGCGGTCGAAACGCCGCCGGGCCGGGGCGACCCCCGCGGCCTTGACGAGTCGCACGGCCTGTGGGATAATCCCACCGTGGTCGTGACACTCGATGCCAAGCGTCGCCTCACCGTGCCAGCCTCGCTGGCGCCGGCATCGCCCGGCGACTATTTCGACGCCCGGTTTGATCCCGAGGAAGATGCCATCATCTTCCGGCGAATCTCGCCGGGGACCGACTGGCTTCGCGTGTTGAAGGAATGCCCACTGAGCATGGATGACGTACCCCCGCGACGTCGCCATCCGCCACGCAGGCGCGCCTCGTGAGCTGGTTGCTCGATACCGACGTCCTGAGCCAACCCGCCAAGCGTAATGGCGACCCCAGGGTTATCAGGTGGCTCGAACAAGAGAAGGACCGCTGCTACACGAGCGCCGTCGTCATCGCCCAGCTGGCCTATTGGGTGCGCACCAAAGACGGGCGCCAGCGCCGCGCGCTCCAATCCTGGCTGGCCCGTCTCGTCGAGGCCATGCGCGGACGCATTTGCGGCTTCAACGTGGCCGTCGCCCACGTCTGGGCCGAACAGGAACACCAGATGGAAGAGGCTGGCAAACGAATGCCAGTGGAGGATGGCTACATCGCCGCAACCGCTCGCCGCTACGGATTCACGATCGTCACTGGCAACGAAAAGGACTTCCGTCGCCCGGGCGTCAAGATCTTCAATCCCTTCAAAGACCTCGCGGGCAAGTAGCACCCCGGGAACAGGTAGCCAGAATGCCCCGCCGCGACTCGTTTCTTTCCCCGTTCGCGCTGGCCGCGCTCTTGGCCGCCGCCCATCCCTGCCTGGCCGTCGATGACGGCCTCGCCCGAACGCCGCCCATGGGCTGGAATTCCTGGGGCCACTTCCGCTGCGACATCGACGAGAGGATCATCCTCGAGACCGCGAGCGCCATGGCCACCAACGGCATGCGCGCCGCCGGGTACACCTACGTCATCGTCGACGATTGCTGGCAGATCGGGCGCGACGCCGAGGGCAACATCCTGCCGGATCCCTCGCGCTTTCCCTCCGGCATCAAGGCCCTCGCCGACCACGCCCATTCGCTCGGGATGAAATTCGGCATCTATTCCTGCGCCGGCTACAAGACCTGCCAGGGGCGCCCCGGCAGCCGCGGCCACCAGTTCCAGGACGCGCGGCAATACGCCCGCTGGGGCATCGACTACCTCAAATACGACTGGTGCGACGACGGCGGCCAGAATCCCCGCGCCGCCTACACCACGATGCGCGATGCCCTGCGCGCGACCGGCAGGCCCATCGTCTTCCACATCTGCGAGTGGGGCAAAAACGAGCCATGGCGCTGGGGCCGCGCCGTCGGCCACCTCTGGCGCACCGCCCCCGATGTCCTCGACGCCTGGGAGGTGCCCTCCCCAGAACAGGGCCTCGGCATCGCCCAGATCCTCGACCGCCAAGTCGGCCTCGAAAAGGCCGCCGGCCCAGGCCAGTGGAACGACCCCGACATGCTCATGGCCGGCAACGCGAACCTCCCCCTCGAGCAGTACCGCGCCCAATTCTCCCTCTGGTGCATCCTCGCCGCGCCGCTCATCGCCGGATGCGACGTCCGCCGCCTCGATGCCGAGACCCTCGCCCTCCTCACCCACCCCGAGGCCATCGCCATCGACCAAGACCCCCTCGGCAAACAGGGACGCAAGGTCCGCGATGATGGCGACTCCGAGGTCTGGGCCCGCGAACTCCACGACGGCGCCCGCGCCGTCGCGCTCCTCAACCGAGCCCAAACCCCGGCCACCATCGCCGTCCGATGGGAGGCGATCGGCCTCGCGCCCGATGCCACCGCCCGAGTCCGCGACGTCTGGCGCCGCGAGGACATCGGCGAGTTCCCAGGCGGTTTTGAGGCCCCCGTCCCGCCCCGCGCCACCACCCTGCTGCGGGTCGCCGCCCTCCCCCCGTAGCGAAGCCCCTTCGGGCTTCGGCACCCCTCTAATTCTTCTGCTGTACCCGATCCCCGATATCGCTATCGTCACCCAAGGGACCTCTCAGACTTTGTCCGACAGATCCTTGCCAGACACCCATGGAAGTCATCATCCAACCCACCGAGGACGCCGCGAGCCTCCTCGTCGCCCGCCTCATCGCCCGCGAACTCCGCGTCCATCCCCAGCTCGTCCTCGGCCTCGCCACCGGCCGCACCATGGAGCGCGTCTACGACCACCTCTCCGCCATGCACCAAGACGAGGGCCTCGATTTCTCCCTCTGCACCACCTTCAACCTCGACGAGTACATCGGCCTCGCCCCCGACGATCCCCAGTCCTACCGGTTCTACATGAACCGCCACCTCTTCGGGCGCGTCAACATCGACCCGCGCAACACCCACCTCCCCGACGGACTCGCCAAAGACATCAAGGCCGAATGCGCCCGCTACGAGGATCTCATCCGCGACTGCGGCGGCGTCGACCTCCAGCTCCTCGGCATCGGGCGCAGCGGCCACATCGGCTTCAACGAGCCACTCTCCGCGCTCCGCTCCCGCACCCGGGACAAGGCGCTCACCCCGGAGACCATCGCCCAGAATGCCCCCATGTTCGGCGGCGATCCCACGCGCGTCCCCCGCCGCGCCATCACCATGGGCGTCGGCACCATCCTCGATAGCGGCCGCTGCCTCGTCCTCGCCACCGGGCCCGCCAAGGCCGACATCGTCGCCAGGGCCGTCGAGGGCCCCATCACCTCCTCCATCACCGCCTCCGCACTCCAGCTCCACGAGCGTTGCACCGTCATCGTCGACGAGGCCGCCGCCGCCCAGCTCAAGGGCACCGACTACTACCGCTGGATCTTCGCGAACGAACCCGAATGGGAAGAGTTCCGCCCCTGATCCCGGACGCCCCACGCAGCGGGGCCGCTGACTCGAAAATTGGGTCGCGATGTAGGCTGCGCCTTGGCGCATGCGGACATTCGATTCGGCAGCGTGCGCCAAGGCGCAGCCTACCATTTTCCGCCCCGGTGGTGCCCCGCGTGCTGGGCACGGGATCTGGTCTTCCCTTTTGAAAGGTGACTCGAAAATTCCCGACGCAGCCACGGCCGTGAGGCCGTGGACCCCCGCCGCGTGGCCCATCTGTCACCAGATGGGCTACACTTCTCCGCCCCGGCATGGCCGCCGATCTTTCGGACTTGGCGGCATCACCGGCGCCGCTTTGGTTTGCCGCGACCGAAGGGCGAAGGCCCTTCGCCACGAGATTGTCGCGCCAGCCTACCGCGCCAGCCGCTTCCCCAGCCGCACGCGCACGTCCGACTCGAAACGCGCGATGAAATCGCACACGTATTCGAGGATGTCCATCGACGGGTCCTTGACCAGCGGCGTCAGATCCATCGCGTACGCGATCTCCTCGGACTTGTCCGTGGCGTGGGATTCGAAGAAGGTCGCGTTCGAGCGCCGGCGGCCCAGCACCGCCAGGTCGTAGCGCTTGCCGCCGGCGATCTGCGAATCGAAAACCCCGTTGAGCGCGCCGGCGAGATGCCCGTGCCCGCTGACGTCGTGGACCACCTTCTCGGCGTCCGGCATCCAATCCAGGTCGCGCCAGACCTCGCAACCGTAGACCCCCGCCGGGCGCTTTGCCGCCGGCAGTTCGCGCAGGGCCTCGATCACCGCCACGGCCACCCCGATGTGCGTGTCGTGCTTGTCGGCCAGGTTGTGGGTGTACACCGCCGTCGCCCGCGTCTGCCCCACCAGCGCCAGGATGTCCGCCTTCAGATCCCCCGCCGCCGGATCCTTCACCGCGGCACTCGGGTAATCCAACTGCGCCATCACCCCGTACCGGCCCACGATTGCCGCCGAGCGCTGCTCCTCGCGGCGCACCCCGCGCATCTCCGCGTCGCTGAACGACGCGTACGCGCCCGTCCTCGCGCTCCCCGCCCCGTTGGTGCAGGTGATCCCCCCGAACCACGCCTCCCGGCTGTGGAAGCACTCCATGATCCCGTGGAAGGCCATGAACTCCAGATCGTCCTGGTGCGCCCCGATCCCCACGTGCGTCACCCGCGCCAGGGCGTCCCGCACCGGCACCCCGTCCGGGACAAAGATCTCCGCCGTCTCGTTACGCAATTTCATCGCTTCACCTCCTGATCTCCGGCAGGCTGGCCGCCGCGACCGCCTGCCCCACCCGCCGGCTCTTCTCGTCCGGCAGATGCAGCGCGATCCGCCCCGCCAGATCCGGAAACTCGCCCTCGAGCACCGCCTTGGCGCGCGCCAAGAGGATGTTCCCCCCCTCGCCGGTCGTCACCCGGCCCAGTATCAGCATGTGGCGGAAATCGTAGAAATCGGCATAGTGCGCCGCCCCGTAGCCCAGATAGACGCCGATGGTCTCGTAGATCTTCGCCGCCCGCGGATCGCCCTTCGCCATCAGCCCCTGCACCTCTTTCAGGCGCTCCGGCAGACCCATCCCGGACGGGACCGCGATCCCCGCCGCCGGCAATAGCTTGTTCACCGCCTGCTGCGAGAAATATAGCGCCCCCACGCCACGGTCGCCCGACCACTCCTCCGCCGGCGCCTCGCCGTTATAATCGATCGGCGCGAACGCCAATTCGTTCAGCCACCCCAGGATGTGCCCCTTCCGATCGATGAATCCCGCCGCCTCGCTGGAGCCCATCGCCACCCCGAGCACCCCGTCCTCCCCCAGCGACATCGCCCCCGCCAGCGCCGTCACGTCCCCGTCGTTCGCCACCTCCAGCGGCACCCCCCACTCCTCCCGCAATCGCAAAAATAGGTTCTTCCCCGCATCGAACTTCTCCGGCGGCACCGAGCGCAACAGCGATGCCACCATGATCTTGTTGCCGACGATCACCCCGGCCGAACTCCCACCGATCGCGTCCACCCGCGGCAGGTGCGACGCCGCCACCCGCACCCCCTGGCTCAGATGCCGGTAATGGTACTCCGGATCCGCCTCCACCCGCGGATTCCACGGGAACTCCTCGCTGAACACCACCTCGCCCTCCCGGACCGCCGCCACCTTGTAATCGCTCGCCCCAAGATCAAAACCGATCCGGCACCCGTCCAGGTGCCCGCCAACCTCCTGCGCGACCTCGTGCGCCGCCGGCACGTCCCCCGCCCCGCACACCACCACCTCCACGGGACGCTCGTACACCTTCGCCATCAGTTCCGCGTCGAACGCCCGCATCCCGCCCGACCCATACGCCGCCCGCAGATGCTCCCCGACCTCCGCCGGCCCCCCCACATGGATCCGCCACCCCCCACGCGCCCACAGCAGAAACTTCACCAGTCGCTCCGCGTAACGCAGCGTCTCCCCCGACCCGCCAGGCAACACCCGCACCTCGTGCCGCGACACCAACCCCCCCTCCCGCTCCAAACCGATCACCAGCGGCACGCCCCCGCGCGCCCTCGACGCGTACTCACGGTCAAACAATACGGCCGGCCGAAACCCGGCATCCAGCGGCGCGGTGAATTTCATGCGGGATAATCTCCCACCTCCGCCCTTGACCCGCCACCTCCCCCCCGGCGAAAGTTTTATCAAAACCGATTATGAAATGTCGTCGATTCTTAACCCGCATTGTTCACGGACCCGCCGCCAGCGAGGAGGGCGCGCTTCCAGCGCGCCATGCTTTTCCCTCGGTTTGTGAGCCATGCGGGCCAGCAACCACCCTTCGCTCCCTCGCCGCCGACGCCGCCCATCTCCCGGTCCCGGACGACTATTTCTTGGGCCGTCGCCGCCCGCCCATGGAGATCCCGGACAACATCCTGCTATTCGGCAGGGCCTCGGCGGCCGAACTCCGCGACGGGACCCTCCAGCCCCACTTCCATCACCGGTGGCTTCTCGTGGCGCCCCTCAGGGGCCGCGGCACGGCGCTGGTGGACGGCGCGTCCTATCCCCTGGCGCCCGGCTCGATCCTCCTGATCCCACCCCTCCGATTGCACCGCTATGAGAACGTCTCCCGGGGCGCGATCCGCTGGCTCTTCGTCACCTTCGAGCTGCCTTCGGGCGACGCCCGCTCGGTCAAACCCTCCCTCGGGCGCTTGACGCAAGAATCGCGCGCGATCCTCGGCGATATCGTCGCCCGATGGAACTCGGGCCCCTCCGACGCCGCGGCATCCGCGCGCCTCGCGGCGCAACTCGCCCTGCTATTGTTGGCCCTGCGCCGCGCCGCCCGCGCCCCCGCGCCCTCCCCGGACGCCGCGGGCCAAGCGACCCTCGCCGCGCGGATCCACGACTGGCTCGCCTCCCACCCCGACACGCCGACCCGCCTCGCGGCGATCGCCCGCTCCCTCGGTCTCTCCGAGAGCCACCTCCGCGCCCTGTTCCGCCGGCGATACGGCATCAGCCTCGGCCGCTACGCGAGAGAGACCCGCTGTCGCCTCGCCGCGCTGGAACTGCAGCGCGGGGACCGCGCCATCGCCGAGGTCGCCGCCGCCTGCGGCTTTGCCTCCATCTACAGCTTCTCCCGCACCTTCAAACACGTGCTCGGCGTCACCCCGGGCCAGATGGCGCGACGTCTCCCCCGCCTCCCCGTAGCGAAGCCCCTCCGGGCTTCGGCGCAGCCCCCGCCGAAGGGCGCAGGCCCTTCGCCACCACCGCCCCCCGTAGCGAAGCCCCTTCGGGCTTCGGCGCCCCACACGAAGGGCGCAGGCCCTTCGCCACCACCGCCTCCCCGTAGCGAAGCCCCTTCGGGCTTCGGCGCCCCACACGAAGGGCGCAGGCCCTTCGCCACCACCGCCTCCCCGTAGCGAAGCCCGTCCGGGCTTCGGCGCCCCACACGAAGGGCGCAGGCCCTTCGCTACCCGCGCCTCCCCGTAGCGAAGCCCGTCCGGGCTTCGCTTCACCAGCGCCCCCGCGCCAATCGCTCGCGGCGATCAGGCTGCCGCATCACCCCTGATGCTCCCCCTCTTCCAACATCCACTCGAACCGCGTCCCCCGCAGGCAGCCACGCACCTCGTCAAAATTCTCGATGATCGCCGACAGCGGGAATGGGTTGGATCGCGCGTACTTCACGACCATGGGTTCCTCCGGGATTCCCAGAAACCCGCAGATCTTCCGGGCCGCATCGCGCGGGTCCGTCGCCACATCCCGCTCATATGTCAGCGCCAGATGCGCCCGACTCCCCAGCAGGCGTTCCAGTTCCGCGAACTGCGCCTCGAACATCTCGATGGCCTCGATGAGTCCTCGGTCGACCCCATCGACCGGGGTGCGCTCCGTATCGATCCGCACCCGAGTCGGCGCATCCGGCGTCCGGTGCATATGGTACTTGCCCCGGGTGGCGCCCACCCGGCTGGAGACAATCTTCCGCAGCAGATTCTCGCGCCGGAGCACCACGAGATGGCGGCAGCCAAAGCGTGCCAACAGCGCCAGAAAGTCCCCCGTGCCCAGCCCCAGCCTCTGCAGATGCTGGAACTTCACCTCTAGGCCATAGTGGGCCTCCCGGCATTCCCGCAACCGCGCCACCAGCAGTCCCTCCGCATCCACGGGCCACTCCCCCTTCACCTTGTCCGGGATCCCCTTGCGCCGATACCGCATCGCCTTGCGATAGATCTCGCCCTCCCAGGTGACCGCACTGTGCTGGTCCAACAGGTCCCCCACCACCCGGCTGCCAGACCGCCCCACGTGGAACATCACCACGGGCCGGGGCCCGCCCGAATCACGCGCTCGACCCTCGATCTCCATGCACGAAACTCAGCCGACCTCAAAACTCACGATCTCGTGGATCGGCACCCGCGGTACCGTCACCTCGACACCGCCGCCGGGCGCCGCGCGCATCGGCAGCGCCTGCCCCGATACGACGGCCCGCGCCCGCGCGAACTGCGCCGGCGCCCCCAGCCGCACGGTCACATCCACCAGCGGGATCGGATCCTCGTGCAGCACCGGATGCTTCGGCGTCCCGCGCGTCGCCGAGAAATTGATCACGTGCGCCAGCCACCGCTCCGGACGGCCCCCGCCCGCCGCCTGCCGCGTCAGCGACACCTCCGTGCTCAGCGGCGCGTCGGTCCACACCAGCCGCCGCGGCAGCACCGCCCCCAGCACGTGCCGGAAGGCCTCCCGATACACCCAATACCCCTGCGAGAAATACCCCTTCCCCAGCGGGAAACCGAACAGCCCCACGCGCCCGCTCACCGCCACGGCCGCGTACTCCGTCAGATGGTCAAACGGCGATTGCCGGTGGCTCGTGTAGCGCTCCGCGCTCCGCTGGAACAGCGGCTCCCCCAGCCGCGCCACCACCCGGGCCGGCGACGCCGCCTTCCACTGCGACGCCCCCTCGTAGAGCGCGTACTCGTACTTCGGGATCTCGCCGGTGAAATTTTCCTCCGGGACCAGGTACGCCGGCTTGTAGGGCGACATCCCCGCATACGTGAGCCCAAACCCTTCGAGCCAACCCTTCTCCTCCCCCGCCAGCAGCCCCCCCTCGTGGCACGCGAGCACCGCCCCTCCCCCAGCCACGAATCGCCTCAGCCGCTCCGCCACCGCGGCCCCCACCCGCAGCCCGTCCGGAATCACGACCAGCCCGTAGCGCTCCCACGCACCATCGGCCTCGCACACGTCAAACTGTAGCCGCGACTCCACCATCAGCTTCGTGATGCCATAGCCGTCCTCGTCCTTGAGCAGATGCAGCGGCTCCGCCGTCACCAGCATCGCCGCCTCCGCCACCGGCGCCGCCCCCTCCAGATACGGCTCCAGCGCCTTGATCCGCCCGTAAGACTTCCCGATGACGTGATACACCGCCGGATCCAGCCGCCCCGTCGGCGGCATCTGGTCCCCCACGTCGCAGCGGCACCCCAACCCCACGATGCTCGCCAGCTCCACGTCCAGCTGCGCCGGAAGCTTGAGCCCCCCGAAGTCCGCCCAGGCCGTGTTGAACCGCCCCGTCATCCCGTACGTCGTCACCCCGAACGCCCGATTGTACCTCCCCTGCAACGGGAAATACCAGTACCCCCATCCCCCCGTCGGCAGCGCCTCCACATCCACGTTGTCCAGATACGCCAGCCGCTCGCTCACCCGGCTCAACCCGATGTTGTTGAAATCCACCTGGCACCCCGGCCGCGCCCCCTTGCTCGCCTCGTACAGCCGCTTCAACAGCGCGAGGTGCAACTCGTGCTTGTGCGCCCGCTGCGCCGCCGCGTCCTTCGGGTCCGCCCCGCGCGCCTTCAGCTGCCGCACGCACTCCGGGCAATGGCACTCCGGATCCTTCGGCTCCGACATGTCGAAAAATGGCCCGTCCAACTCGTACCGCGACATGAACTCCTTCGTGTGCTCGCACATCACCCCCACGAATGCCTCGTGCGCCGGACACAGCGCGGTCCACCCCGGCGTTTGCCCCTTCTTCGGCAGATAGTTCCCCCCGTCCCTCCGGATCACCAGCCACTCCGGATGCGCGTTGGCCATGTGGTGGTCCCACGTCGTGCAGTAATACGCCAGCACCTGGATCTTCCGCTCCCGGCACGCCTTCACCTGCGCCCCCAGCAGATCGAACGATAGCCCCGGATGCACCGGCCCGTGCTCTGACGGATAATAGAAATACCCGTGCATGTCCTTCGCAAACACCACCACCGCATCCACGTTCCCGGCCAATAGCCGATCCCCGAACTCCCCCGCGTCGAACTTCTCCCCGATCTTCGGCTGATGCTGCGAATTGTGAAAATCTAAGTGTATTTTCCGCCAGGGCTTGCCAGACGACGCCGCCAGCTTGTCGTTCACCCAATAGCGCATCCCGCCCTCCACCGCCGCCGCGGGCGCCCCGGCGGCCCCCGCCGGCAGCAGCCCCGCCAGCCCCACCATGGAAAGAAAATCCCGACGTCCCAGATCCGTGCTCATGCCGCGCAGTCTGCTGCCGCCCCACCACGCGCGCAAGCGGGAACAGAATCCCACGCTTCCCCCAGTAGCGAAGCCCCTCCGGGCTTCGGCGCGCACCGGGCCCACGCTCCCCCCGTAGCGAAGCCCCTCCGGGCTTCGGCGCGCACCCGGCCCACCGCCCGAAGGGCCGAGGGCCCTTCGCTACCGCCGACGCTCCCCCGCGTAGCGAAGCCCCTCCGGGCTTCGGCCCGCACCGGGCCCACGCTCCCCCCGTAGCGAAGCCCCTCCGGGCTTCGGCGCGCACCCGGCCCACCGCCCGAAGGGCCGAGGGCCCTTCGCTACCGCCGACGCTCCCCCCGTAGCGAAGCCCCTTCGGGCTTCGGCGCCCACCCGGCCCACCGCCCGAAGGGCCGAGGGCCCTTCGCTACCGCCGACGCTCCCC
>CAZYWZ010000100.1:9142-12788 GCA_964651705.1 uncultured Verrucomicrobiales bacterium | reverse complement strand
ACCCGGCCCACCGCCCGAAGGGCCGAGGGCCCTTCGCTACCGCCGACGCTCCCCCCCGTAGCGAAGCCCCTTCGGGCTTCGGCGCCCACCCGGCCCACGCTCCCCCCGCGTAGCGAAGCCCCTTCGGGCTTCGGCGCCCACCCGGCCCGCTCTCCCCCCGCGTAGCGAAGCCCCTCCGGGCTTCGGCGCGCACCGGGCCCACGCTCCCCCCGTAGCGAAGCCCCTCCGGGCTTCGGCGCGCACCCGGCCCACCGCCCGAAGGGCCGAGGGCCCTTCGCTACCGCCGACGCTCCCCCCCGTAGCGAAGCCCCTTCGGGCTTCGGCGCCCACCCGGCCCACGCTCCCCCCGCGTAGCGAAGCCCCTCCGGGCTTCGGCGCGCACCCGGCCCACCGCCCGAACCGCCCCCGATTGAAAAATCCCCCAACCCGTCCACCTTTGTGGATTCGCATGAGCACGCCCCGCATCCGCCACGGGCTCGTCGCCATCGCCTTGGCGCTGGCATCGGCCGCCACCTCCCCCGCCTGCAACGTCCCCGTCTTCCGCTATGCCCTCGAGCGCTGGCAATCCGACCTCTACCAGCTCGTGGTTTTCCACCGCGGCCCGCTCTCCCCGCCCGATCAGGCGAAGGTGGACGCGCTCCGCGCGGAATCGATCTCGACCTCCGGCCACTGCAACTTCGAGGTCACCGACGCCAACCTCGCCGATGACGCCACCCCGGCATCCCTCCGCGAGCTCTGGGGCCGCCAGGGCCAGAAGGACGCCGCCCTGCCCTGGGCCGTCCTGCTCGGCCCACTCCGCCGCGATCAGCCGGTCAGCGTCTGGGCCGGCCCCCTGTCCGCCGCCGACCCCGCACTCCTGCTCGACTCCCCCGCCAGAAAACAGCTCGTCAAACGCCTCGTCTCCGGTGACTCCGCCGTCTGGCTCCTCATCGCCAGCGGCAACAAGAAAGCCGACAACCGGGCCGCCAAGATCATCGCCGAAAAGACCAAGATGCTCGAGGAGGAGATGCAACTCCCCCCCGGCATCGGCGAGCCCGGTTCCGAGCTCTATTCTGAAATCCCCCTCAAAATCCGATTCTCCACGATCCGGATCGCCAGGGACGACCCCGCCGAGCGCGTCTTCATCGACATGCTGCTCGCGGGACAGCCCTCGCTGAAGGAGGAGAAGGGCCCCCTGGCCTTCGTTGCGTTCGGCCGCACCCGGGTGCTCGGCGGCGTCGGCGGCGATGACCTCAACGAGGACGTCATCGTCGAGGCCTCGGCCATGCTCTGCGGCCCCTGTTCCTGCCAGATGAAGGAGATGAACCCGGGCTACGACCTCCTCGCCCGCGCCCAATGGGACGCCCTCATCGTCGGCGAACTCGCCGGCCCACACGAGATGCCCGAACTCAAGGGCTTCGCCGATTTCGCCGGAGCCGCCGCGACGACCCCCGCCGCCCCCGGGGCGCCGACCGAACCCTCGCCGCCAGCCCCGCCCGCCACCCTCACCAACCTCGCCCAGCTGGTCCCCGGCGAACCCGGCGAACCCGACCGCGGCTCCCTCACCCGCGCCGTCGTCGCCATCGTCGTCACCGCTGTCGCCTTGCTTGCCATCGCCTCCCTGATTATCCTGCGCCCCAAGAAATCCTGATGCCCCGATGACCGTCTGGCGCCTCATCCTCCGCGAGCTGGCCCACCGAAAACTCGGTTTCGCCCTCGGCCTCCTCTCCGTCGCCATCGCCGTCGCCACGCTCGCCGGCGCCCTCACCCTGCTCCGCGCCCACGACCTCCATACCGAGCAAATCGTCGCCGCCAAGGAGGCCGCCACCCGCGCCGAGATGGCCAACATGGAGGACGACTACCGCAAGATCATGAAAGAGCTCGGATTCAACGTCCTCATACTCCCCAAAGACCAGAACCTCGCCGACCTCTACGCCGATGACTTCGCCTCGAAATACATGCCCGAGGCCTACGTGGACCGGTTGGCGAATTCCGACATCGTCACCGTCCAGCACCTCCTCCCCAGCCTCCAGCAGAAGGCCCGATGGCCCGAGCAGGGCGATCGCACCATGATCGTCATCGGCACCCGCGGCGAGGTCCCCTACGCGCAGCGCACCATCAAGGAACCCATCCTGCAACCCGTCGATCCCGGCACCATCGTCCTCGGCTACGAGCTGCACCGCGGCGCGGGCGCCAAGGCCGGCGACACGATCGCCTTCATGGGCCGCCGCCTCAAGGTAGCCAAATGCCACGGCGAGCGCGGCAACAAGGATGACATCACCGCCTGGATCAACCTCCGCGAGGCGCAGGAGATCTTTGCGCGCCCCGGCCAGATCAACGGCATCCTCGCCCTGGAGTGCGTCTGCGCCGCCGATAGCCTCGACAAGATCCGCGCCGATATCGCCCGCATCCTCCCCGACACCCAGGTCGTCGAATTTCGCTCCCAGGTCATCGCCCGAGCCGAGGCCCGCCGCCGCGCCGCCGAGGCCGCCGTCACCGCCGTCGAGGCCGAAAAAGAACAGCGCGCCAAGCTGCGCGCCACCCGCGAGAGCTTCGCCGCCATGCTCGTGCCCGTCGCCTTCGTCGGCTGCATGGCGTGGATCGGGCTCTCCACCTTCGGCAACGTCCGCGACCGCCGCACCGAGATCGGCGTGCTCCGCGCCCTCGGCGTCCGCTCCGGGCAAATCCTGGCAGTCTTCTTGGGCAAGGCGGCCCTCATCGGCATCGCCGGCGGCCTCGTCGGCTATGCCGCCGGTTTCCTGACGGGCGCCGCCTGGGGCGAGGGCGCCACCCCCGCCAGCCTGTTCGATCCAAACCTCCTCGCCATGTCCATCCTCCTGGCCCCCCTCCTCGCCCTCATCGCCGCGTGGATCCCCGCGCTACTCGCCGCACAGCAAGACCCCGCCGTCGTCCTCCGCGAAGAATGAGCCACCCCATCCTCCAGATCCAGAACCTCACCAAGACCTACGCCGGACCCAGGGGGACGGTCGGTGCCGTCGAGGACGTCTCCCTCACGCTAGCGAAAGGCGATTTCGTCGCCGTCCAGGGCCCCAGCGGCTGCGGCAAAAGCACCCTCCTCCTCGCCGCCGGCGGCCTCCTCGCCCCAACCGCCGGCACCATCGCCCTCGACGGCCAGGA
Source organism: uncultured Verrucomicrobiales bacterium (assembly GCA_964651705.1). GTDB lineage: Bacteria > Verrucomicrobiota > Verrucomicrobiia > JADLBR01 > JADLBR01 > JADLBR01. The sequence goes on along the minus strand of CAZYWZ010000100.1, from coordinate 9,671 downwards.
CCTCTATGCCCTCTCCCCCGACCAGCGCGCCAAATGCCGCGCCGCCAAAGTCGGCTTCGTCTTCCAGCAATTCCACCTCATCCCCTACCTCGATGTCCTCGACAACGTCCTCGCCCCCACCGTCGCCCTCCCACTCCCCGACGGCCGCGCCAAGGCCATCTCCCTCATCGACCGCTTCGGCCTCAACCACCGCCTCCACCACGTCCCCGCCGCCCTCAGCACCGGCGAACGCCAGCGCGCCGCACTCGCCCGCGCCCTCCTCCACGATCCCCCACTCCTCCTCGCCGACGAACCCACCGGTAACCTCGACGAGGCCAACGGCGAGGCCGTCCTCGCCCACCTCGCCGACTTCGCTCGCAATGGCGGCGCCATCCTCCTCGTCACCCACGACCCCAAGGCCGCCAAGCACGCCACCCGCATCGCCCCCATGAAAGACGGCAAATTCGCGTAGCCCAACGCCCCCCGCAAAGCCATTCCCCGTAGCGAAGGGCCTTCGCCCTTCGGCCCACGCCCCGGGCCCACGCCGAAG
>CAZYWZ010000100.1:0-9042 GCA_964651705.1 uncultured Verrucomicrobiales bacterium | reverse complement strand
TCGCTACAGCCGGGCCGGCGACCTCCCCGTAGCGAAGGGCCTTCGCCCTTCGGCCCACGCCCCGGGCCCACGCCGAAGCCCGAAGGGGCCTCGCTACAGCCGGGCCGGCGACCTCCCCGTAGCGAAGGGCCTTCGCCCTTCGGCCGACGGCCCGCCTAATTCCCGCGCCGGCCCCTCACCAGCGTCAGCACCATCCAGGTCGCCGCAACCAGGCCAGCCAGACAACCCAATTGGATCACCAGGAGCATCGCGCCCAGCGCCCCGATGCGCGAATTCTCCGGACAGATCCCCTCCGCCGCCTCACGCGCCGACGATGCCCCGACAACGTTCAGGCCCATCAGCTCATGCCAGCCATGGGTCACCGCGCGATCCGACGCCGCCAGCCGCGCCGTCTTCAGCACGCTCAGACCCTCCCCCCACTCTCCCGGGTCAAACATCGAGGCCAGCGTCACCGCCCTGTCGAAATGCCCGTCATCGACACACTCTCCGACATCCCGAAACCACTCGTTCACTGCCATGTGCAGCCGCGGGGACCTCGGGTCGAGGCGCATCGCCAACCGCAGCGCCGCCTTTGCCTCAGCACGACTTGGGGTCACATCTCAACATTCGACAGTTTCCCACCCGACAGACGTCCCAATCGCCTTCTCGCCGCCTCGCACGTTCGCCGCAACACCTTGTCGCGCGCCATCCGCTCACAAAGACGCCGAATCGCCACCGAGACCGCGCTGTAATCCATCCCCCCGACCGCCTCTCCCAGTTCCCGCAACCGCATCCCTCCTTCCTCCCTCCCGAGATACAGCGCAAGGTCACGACCCCAGTCGCCGCGGCGATCGGCAAACGCCTCCCACCGCTCATCCTTGATCGCCGCAACGACCGCGCGGATTTCGTCAAAACTCGCGCGGCCACGCAATCCGCCCGCTCCAGCCACTTCCCGCCGGTCGCCCCGCCAACCCCGCATCAGCTTCTCCAGCACCTCCTGGCCCCCCAACACCACCGAACCCACCAGACCATCCCAGGGGCACTCCGGCAACCCATGGCGCACCCCCTCCTCCACGTAGCGCCGATACCAGTCCCGTCGCCGCGCCCCCGATGCGCCCCCGGCCCGCCCCAGCACCAGTCCCGCCCGCAACCACCCCGGCCCACCCTCCGCCCCCACGTACGCACGATACGAACTCCATCGGTACCCACGCAGCACCCCCAGCCACTCCCGCACCCGCTCCTCGCTCGGCGGATCGCCCAGCCCCGCCGCTAACCGCCGGCGCGCCTCCTTCCCCAAACCCAGACCCGCCACCCGCACCGGATTCAGATGCACGTAACGGCTCACCTCCATCAATTGCCCCTCATCCGCGATCAGCACCGCCTTGAACCGCCCGCCGAACAAATGCCCGGAACGCCGATGCCGCCGGTTGAACCACACCCCGTAGCCACCGCCAAGCCACTGGATCGCCCGGCTCAGGTTCGCCTCCGGCGTTCGAACCAGAAGGTGATAGTGATTGCCCATCAGCACGTGCGCCGCCACATCCACCCCAAATCGCTCCGACATGCCCCCGACACGCCCCATAAAATTCTCCCGATCCCCATCACCCCGAAAGATCGCCCGCCGCTCCACCCCTCGACCCGTCACGTGGTACCATCCCCCCTCCACCTCAAACCTCAACGGCCGCGCCATCCCCCACCCTTACATCCCGCCCCCCTCAAATTTCAAGCAAATGTCGAATGTTGAGATGTGACCCCAATGCCTTTCAAATCGTTCCGACATGCCCCCCACTCGCCCAAGAAAATTCACCCGATCCCCATCACCCCGAAAGATCGCCCGCCGCTCCACCCCTCGACCCGTCACGTGGTACCATCCCCCCTCCACCTCAAACCTCAACGGCCGCGCCATCCCCCACCCTTACATCCCTCCCCCCTCCAATATCAAGCAAATGTCGAATGTTGAGATGTGACCCCAATGCCTCACCTCAGGGCAACACGCCGTTGAGATGTGACCCCAATGCCCCAATGCCTTTTACCAATGCCTTTAAATGTCTTTGCGGAACCGATCGCGCTTGAGCCAGAATGCTCTGCCGCTAGCCTTTGAATATGAGTTCCCAACCGCCCGCCCCGTCCTCAACCGCAGCGGCCTCACGCAAACCGGTTCCACCGCGCCACAAGCGGTTCAAGGCTTTTCCGCTCGCTTCTGCTCTCGCCGCATGCCTGGCCGGATGCCAGACCACCGACTTTCAGGAAATCACACCCATTGATTCCACGCTGCAGGGCCCCGCGATCGCCCCGATAAGCCCCACTATCAAACCCGCCACCCTGCAACCGCCGAAGTCGGCAACCGAACCCTAGGATGCTTCCGAATTGGCTACCGCCCGATCTTCGTGAGGTCCTGCGGAATCGCCCGGCCGTCCGCCATAAAACAACTGTGCAAACCGCTGTGGGTGGGCAGCTTTTCCACCCAGACGTACCTCGCCCCAAGGCTGACGCCTTCTAAGATCGTCTTGGGGCTAATCCCGGTATACATGTAGTCCAAACCATCTCTTGGATCCGCCTCAGGATCGGAGCGCCGATGGGTCGGACAGATAAAACTCGACGGTCGGACACCGTAACGCTCAAGCGTGCTGACCCACTGGGATGGCGACATCTTGTACGGTGCGGATGGGGCGCCATCCTCAAAAAACTGGAGCGTCCCCTGACCGACGCGCTTGACCTGGCCTAGGCATTGAATCAGGGCGAACTGGCGCGAGCCGTGAATCACTGCTGGATACCCGATCGCGGCGAGCACAGCGACGATGGCCATCACGACCATCAATTCCATCACCGTGAATCCACGCATCGATCCTAAGGAACAAACCGTCGCGCGGGTTCGCAGGACGAACCCACCGATACCGCTCAACGTCGGACCCTGACCTTGTCCCCGAACGCCTGATCCCCAGGGGTCTTAGAGATCCGCGCAGCCTCAAAAAGGAATTGTTCCATTCTCGACGTGCCTGTCGCGGCGCCCTGCGGGGCACCCCACTCGTCATACCGATTTTGTGTCGCGCTGCCCGAGCCACCCGACAGCCATATGACTGTGTCTCCCTTGATCGGATCTCGATCCGTGTCACGATACCGCACTTTGCGATTCCCGCGCCCGGACTCAAGGTAATAGCCAAGGCTCCAAGAGTTGGTGGCGCCTGAATCCGTGATAGAATCCCAATCCTTAGGTAGACTTCGATCCGATGGCTTGAGTTTCCCTGCGATGAGCACGTTCTCGATGTCGCCAACGGGCGAGCCGAGTCCGATATTCGCCAGCGAACTGATATCGAGCTGATAATCCACATCCGTATTATTCTTCCCACCGTTCTGGTCCCCAGGGCTTGCAAAAGGAACCACCAGGAAATCTCCGTTTACGGAATAGGGCAATCCCTCAAGAAAGAAGATCCCGCCGGTTGTCTGCCCGTTGTACCCAAGCGTTCCCTGCGCGCCCTGATGGAATCCCACATTATTCCAACCCAAAAAGAACGAGAGGAGCCCCGTCAACACGAACTCGGGAAAATTGTGGTCTGCTGTCCTGCCATTATCCGTATCCAAAACACATTGTATCGCGCCGTAGTAGGTTCCGATGACGTCGGAGGTCCTAGCGCCGGACTGCGCCATCGCTCCCCTAGGAACGAGGCCCATTAAACCAACCAACACACCCATCAGCACGCTATACTTCTTCATAGAACACCCTCGCAGCCAATTTGTCATCATGCACTATCTCTGCGCCGCGGCCTTGTCCGGGAGGACGATCGGCTCTGGCGGGTTAACCAATTCGCCGCCCGGTGTGACCAGGGTCGGCGTGACGAAAATCATGAGGTTCTTCTTGAGGGCCTGTTCCACCTTGGAGCGGAAGAGGCGCCCGACCAGCGGGAGATCACCGAAGAAGGGGACCTTGTCGTCGAGGACCTGGGTGTCCTCGCGGATGAGGCCGCCGAGGATGAGGGTCTGGCCGTCGTAGACCTTGACGCTGGTCTTGATCTCGCGGCTGTTGAACACCGGCTGGTTGATGAAGTTGTCGGACAGCCGGATGGTTCTCTGCGAATCATCCTCAAACCGGATCTGCATCGGCGTGCCGTAGTTGACGAATCCCTCGAATTCGACGACGCGGGGGACGAGGTCCATGTCGATCGTGTAATTGTCTGGTCCGACCTGGGGTCGGACATCGAGGATGACGCCGAGCTCCTGCTCCTCGAAATCGGTGGGGTTCGCGGGCGTAACCACGGGTGCCGTCGCGGTCGTCCGCGTCAGCGTGCTCCCGCCCTGTTCCGAGGGCAATTCGGGCGCCTCGAATGCGGTCGGGTACCAGAAGCGGCGGATGACCTTGATCTTGGCATTCTCGCCACTGCGGGCGACGACCTTGGGCGCCGAGAGGAGATCGGTGCCCTTCTTCTGGGCCAGCGTGCGGATCATGGTGTCCACCTTGTAATTGAACACGGTGGCCATAAAATTGAAGTTGTTGGGCTGAGGCGGCTGAAAGCCGCCATTATTCGCCTGTAGGAAGGCGTCCAGTCCCCCACGCTTGAGATCGGCAGAGCTGCGGAGACCGTCGAGGTTGTTCAGGCCGTCCATGTTGTTGTGGTTGATGCCGCCGTTGGCCGTATTCCACGAATACGACTGCGATTGATCCGGATAAGGGGAAGTGTAGTTCCCGTCGGTTTCGGATCCCCCCTCTTTCACGATATTCATCGCGATGGACAACTCGTCGAGGTCCTCCTGATTGAATTCGACGAATTTCGTGGCGATCTCGACCTGGGGTATGGCCTCGGCGCCACCGACCAAGAGGTCGATCAGCTCCAGATTCTCGGGCGTGTTGCGGACGATCAGCTTGTTGGATATCGGGCTATAGACGATCTGGGATCCGGGCGGGAATACGACGCCCTTGCCCTCGAGGTAGGCCTTGATGTCCGTATCGCGGGCGATCGTGACGCGGTCGATGAGGGAGCGGCGGGTGGCGGTGCTTCGCCCACGGGTGGCGGCGGCGGTGGCCTGGTCGGCGCTGACCGCGGCCGAGAGGAAGCTGGGCTGGAGGCGGTATTCGCGGCTGATGAGCTGGTCGCCGGTCTCCGTCAATGGGAGGAAGAGGACGGCGAACTCCTCGATCCGGAACTTGAGGTTGGAGACCTGGGCGGCGTACTTGACCACGTCGTACATCGGCACGTTCTCGAGGCTCAGGGAGACCTCGGATTTCGGCGTGCCGGCCTCGATGCGGGGGATGAAATTGATGGGGGTGCGGCCGGGTTCGAGCTGGGTGACCTGCTGGCGCAGGAACATGGCGACCTCGTCGATCTGGGCGCCCTCGAAATTCACGCGGGGGACGATCAGGCGGCGGAGGCGCCCCTCGATATCCGCGACGTTGGAGCGGCTGATGGGCCCGCCCTCGATGGCCTCGGTGGTGGCCTCGACATCGCGGAGGACCGGCATCTCCCACTTCGAATCGACCTCGACCATCGCCTCGGCGCGGGTGGACTCTCGGGCCTTGGTCGCGTAGCGCATCTTGTGTCCCACGACCTCCCGCATCATCTCGCGCGCCTCCTTGTTGTAGGGGTCGATCCCGAGGACATTCTTGTATTTCGCCTCGGCGGCGTCGTACTGGCCGGTGGCGAGGTAATCGTTGCCCTCCTGGAGCAGGCGGCGCACGTCCACGACATCCTTCAGGAACTTCGGCGTGACGGCCGGGTTGTCCTCGATGATGGGGCGGCCATACTCGTCCAGCTCGATCCCCATGATCGCGTAGATGTCGCGGCGCTCGTTGCGGACGCGCTCGTCGCGGGGCGCGTAGGCGAGGGCCTCGTCGCACTTGGCGCGGGCGTCGTCGAGGCGCCCGGCCTCGACATCGACGCGGGCCAGGATCAGCAGGCAGGCGGCGATGCCATCGTAGGCGCGGTTCTGGATCGAGGCGACCGCCGGGGCCGGGTTCGGCAGCAGGGCGGTGATCTCGCGGTACTTCTTGAGCGCGACGTCGTACGTCTTCGCCTGGAACGCCGCGTCCGCCTCGTCGAGGACGGCGTTCGCGCGGATGACATTCTGCTGCATCCGGTTGATCGACTCCTGCGAGGCCTTGTGGGCCTGCACGAGCTTCTGCTCGGCCGCCAAGATCTCGGAGGCCGCCGCGCCGCCATACTCGCCCGCGCGCGCCACGCCGGCGCACGCCGCCGCGACCACCACCAACACGCTATGACTCGCCCTCACGATCGCATTCCTCCTCGGCTCACTTCGAACCCATCGCCGCCGCATCGTCCACCATCTTCTTGTCCGGGCCCGGCTCAAACGCCACCGGCTGGCGCCGGAGCGGCTGCGCCCGCTCGATCTCGCAGAACGTCGGCCAATTCTTGAAGCTGTTGGGGTCATCGAAGAACTTCCGGTTGAAGGGCTCCCCGTCGGGCTTGACGAGGTTGCAGGTCACGAAGACCAGCAGGTTCTTCTTGAGGCTCTGCTCGATCTTCGAGCGGAAGAGGCGCCCGACCAGCGGGATGTCCCCGAAGAACGGGATCTTGTCATCGACCTTCTGCATCTGCTCGGTGATGAGGCCGCCGAGGACGACGGTCTGGCCATCGGTCACCTGCACCTTGGTCTCCACCTGGCGGACCGAGAAGACCGGCTTGTTGATGAAATTGTCAGTCAGGAGGATCTGATTCCGCGTATTGTCTGGGTTGCCGAGGTCAAGCGAATAGATCGGCGTGCCATAGTTGATGAAGCCATCGAACTCGACGATGCGGGGGACGAGGGTGAGGTCGATGGTGAGGTTGTCGGGGCCGACGGCGGGGTTGACGGTGAGCGCCACGCCGATCTCCTCCTTCTCGAAGCTCGTCGGGGTCGAGGGCGTCACGTTGCGGAAGGGGGCGAATCCTAGCCCCGAGTTCGGCAGCAGCGAGCGGGTGGACTCGATCTCGGGCTCCTCGAACTCCTCGGGGTAGAAGAACTGGCGGATGACCTTGATCTCGGCCTCCTGGCCGCTCTTGACGGTGACCTTCGGCGCGGCCATGAGGTCGTGCTGGGTCTTCTGCGACAGCGCGTAGACGAGGACCTCCATGTCCCAGGGGGAGATGGTCATCGCGGTCTGGAGCGTGTTGCCGATGGGGCCGGCCGCGATCGAGGCGGCGCGGGCGAGGATGCTATCCAATGATCCGAGGGACACCGCATTGTTGGCGATCTGAAGTTCGGGCGGGACCGCATTGTTATAGATGCTCGGCAGGGATGTGCGGAGCCCCGGGGTATCGGTGGGCTGGGACTGGCCGCGGTCGTTCTTGTTGATGTTCCAGCGGAAGGAGAGCTCGTCGATGTCGTCCTGGTTGATCTCCATGAATTTCGCCTCGACCTCGACCTGCGGGACGACCTCCTCCTGGCCGCGGAGGGCCTCCTCGATGAGGTCGAGGTTGGCGGGGCTATTGCGGACGACGAGCTTGTTGCCGGAGGGGAGCAGGACCGCGGTGGCGCCCGGCGGGAACTGCACGCCGAAGCTCTCCAATTTCTTGCGGACCTCCTCGCGGAAGAATTTGACGTCGGCGTCGAGTGCGCCGCCGGTCTCGGTGCCGACCTCGATCTTGGTGCTGACGAAGTCGGGCGGGACGCGGAACTCGCGGGTGACGAGGGTGTCGAGGTTCTCGACGGCGGGGGCGATGACGATCGCGTGCTCCTCGACCTTGAATTTCAGGTCGGCCTGCTTGGCGACGAGTTCCAGCACGTTGTAGAGCGGGAGCGCCTCGAGGGTGAGGGTGATCTTCTTGTCGGCCAGCGCGTCGGTGATGGCCATGGTCGCCTCGGCGCCCTCGCCGCTGGTGGCCATGGAGGAGGACTTGAGCACGAAGTTGATGCCCTTGCCCTCGGAGTCGAGGGCCTTGGACTTGGCGCGCAGGAAGTCGATGGCCTCGGGGACGGTGGCCTCCTCGAGCTGGATCTTGTCGATGGTGATGCCGTTGAGCTTCTCGGTGAGCTTGGCGATGTTGCTGAGGTAGGTGGGGATGGCGGTCTCGATGCCGGCCTCCTTGAGGACGGAGCGCTTGATCGGGGTGCTCCAGGTCTCCTCGACCTGCAGGAGGGCCTCCTCGCGGGTGTGGAGGCGGGCGACGTCGTAGTATTCCTTCTTGACCATCGCCATGCGCTGGAGGCTCTCGCGGGCCAATTCGTTATAGGGGTCGATGACGAGGACCTGTCGGTAGCGGTCGACGGCCTTGTCCACCTGACCGGTGTCGCGGAGGCGGTCGCCCTCGTAGAGGAGTTCTTGGACGCGGTGGATGGCGCGGATGAACTCGGGGGTCATCGCGGTGTTGATCTGGTAGGCGGGGATGCCGCTGTAGGGGTCGAGCGCCTTGGAGGACAGTTCCAGGATCTCCTTGAGCCTGCGGTTCTCGGGGTCGAATTCGAGGCCCTCGAGGGCGAGCGCCTTGGCGCGCTCCCAGTCGCCCTTGGCGACGGCCTCCTCGGCGAGGTGCATGTTGGCGCTGACGAGGCCGACGGCCGCATTTTGCAGGGTGCTGTAGGTGTTCGGGCTCATCGGCAGGTTGTCCAGCACCCAGCGGAAACGCGTGGCCGAGGCGGTGTACTCGCGCGCGGCGTAAAGTTTCGCGCCCTCGGAGAGCGCGCGCTGCGACTCGATCACCAGATCCATGCGGCGCGTTTTCTCGTCCTGAACGGCCTTGCGGAATGCCACCGGATCCGTGCCCGATGCGCCCGCATATCCGTCGCAGAAAGACGTGGTTTGAGTGAAGGCCAGAAGGCCCGCGCACGCCGCGATGCGCCATTGCCCGATACGTTGCCCGAACATGTTTTCAATGGTGCGTCCCATAAAAGCGATTGCAAGAATAATTTAACCGGAAATCGAAGGGAAAAACTGGCCGCGGTGGAGACGGTAGCGCCGCGCGTGCCAAAGGGCCTCCCGCTGCCCGCTCGTGCGCGTGCGCCCGTAGCGAAGGGCCTTCCGGCCCTTCGGCCGGCGGGGCAGGGCCGGCGCCGAAGCCCGAAGGGGCTTCGCTACGACGGATGGGGCCCACGGGGACCCACGCTGCCCGCGCGCCCGTAGCGAAGGGCCTTCGCCCT